>CAZBJE010000001.1:0-119571 GCA_964492125.1 uncultured Pseudobdellovibrionaceae bacterium
GCTTGCGGTCCTTGCCACGGTGCTTTTCTGCAACCGAGTAGCGAAGTCGACGTGGCCCGCGTGGCTAACTGTTGTGGCGCTTGCGATCCTAGCGATTCGATTTTCTCCCTACCATGGCGATGCCGTCTTTGAACGCGGGCCGTTCAAAGGATTACATACCGAAGCGGCGCGGGTGGCGTGGTTGCAACCCATCGCCGAAGCCGTGCGCGCGCGCGAACAGCCGGGTAAGCGGATTCTTTTCCACTCCCATTTTCCGGCAGGGTACCTGCTGACCTCCATGCGACCGGCTAGCAACAACACCTGGTGGACTCACGCCTTTGACGCGCAAGCCGCGGAAATATTTTGGCGAAGTTATCAGTCTTACGAGGACACAGTCGGGATGGCGGTGGTGGTCAAACAGCTTTTCTACAATCCCCAAACGATCAACCCGGCCGAACTGACCCCCCAGGATAGGATTATTGGGGAAGTGCAAAAAAGCATGAGACTGACTTTGACGCAGCCAGAATTTGATCTATATGAGGCGAATCCGTGACCAAAACTGAAGCGCTATTCGATTTGGAAGACGTCCAAAAACAAAGTGTCGTCTCCCAAACGGGGCAGACCTATTTGCAGTTTCGTAAAACCTTGGCACCGAACTACCGGCGAGTAACGCTGGAGCTATTCGGCGGCTGGGCCGTACTTCTGGTTTTGGCGCTGGGGCTTGGCCTAGCCCGTACCGAGTCTTGGGCGACGGGCCTTGTAACGGCGGTGGGTGGTGGTGCGCTGATCGGGTATACGATTGCGTACCTTCATCTTTTTTTCCACGAGGCGGCGCATTTTAATTTGGCGGCCGATCGTGCCCAGAGCGATCGGTTAGCCAATTTATTTCTAGGCCCTTTGCTGCTCTCTTGCGTCGAGTTCTATCGTTGCATCCACTTCGCGCACCATCGATTGCTAGGAACAAATGGGGACACCGAAAATTCCTATTTCCAGCCACTTTCACCGCGGTTCTTACTCTACTCCGTTTCGGGTCAACGCGTAGCGCAAGTTTTGCTTTCGCGCACTCGCACCCAGTCGGTTTTCATTGCGCAGCAAGACCGGGCCAAGCACCGCCGATTTTTCCTGATGGGGGCCGCAGGACACGCAGGCGTCGTGCTTGCGTCGCTCGCCGCTCAAAGCTGGATATTGGCCGTGGGTTGGTCGCTGGGCGTTTTCTGTTTTACGCCCTTTTTTGGGGCCGTTCGCCAACTCTTGGAACACCGACGTACGGGTGTGGGACTTAAAGATTTTTCGACTGAGAACCAAGGAAAGTTCACTCGCACGTTCACGCCCGATTTACTCGGCCTCACTTTCGGCGCGGCGGGTTTTAACCGGCACCTCCTACACCACTGGGATCCGACACTATCGTATACTTGCTTAGAGGCCGTGGAGCATTTTGTGCTTACCACACCATTGCGCGCCGGCTACTTGGCGAGCCGAAAAAGTTATCTGGCAGTTTTTAGGGAGCTCTATGTCGACGCAAAACCACATAAAATCGACGCTACACTGCTTAAGCTGCGGCGCCACTCGTCTTGAACCTTGGGCGCAGGCTCGCGACTTGGAGTACTTCACAAGCAACGAATCTTTCGCCTACCTGCGCTGTCTGCAGTGCCAAACGCTCTGCATTTCTCCCATTCCGCGCGGCAATTTGGAACGGATCTACCCGGCCAACTACTACGCATTTGAGAGCGCAAGCCATTCCCCCATGGAAGCGGTGAAACAGTTCCTGGATCGACGCCGGTTGCGAAAACTTCTCAGGCAGATCCCGGGAACCGAGCTAAGCGCTTTGGATGTAGGTGGCGGCAGCGGCTGGATGCTAGATGCTTTGCGACGAGCCGATGCTCGAGTCACTCGCTCTCTGGTCGTCGACACCAGCAAAGCAGCTACCGAAGCGGCGCGTGCAAAAGGGCACGACGCGTTTTGGGGGCCGCTGGAGAACCTACCCGAGGGTCCCCAGTTTGATCTCATTTTGCTGCTTAATCTGATAGAGCACGTCGAAGATCCCGGCGCTTTAATTGCCCAAGCACGGGCTCGCCTCAAACCGACGGGACGGATTCTTATCAAAACGCCTAATGTGGACTGCTGGGAAGGCCGCGCGTTGCGCCACCGCAATTGGGGGGCCTACCACTGCCCGCGCCATTGGGTGCTTTTCACTCCTGCAAGTCTGCGCGCCCTCTTAGATCGCAGCGGTTTAGAAGTGCAATCGCTGCAGCTCACTCAAGGAGCTACTTTTTGGGCATCGACGGCCTTGATGGCGCTTTACCGAGCCGGTTGGATCCGACTGGGACCGGATCGCGCCGCCGCCCAGCACCCGCTCCACGGACCTCTCTGCGCTGTGTTTGCGGCGTTCGACTTAGCTCGTTCCCTTTTCGTGCGCACGTCGCAAATGTTTGTGGTGGCCTCGCGGAAAGCAGCTTAGAGAAAAACGAAACTGGCTCACCGCCCCCCGCTATTGGTAAACTACCCGCGATGATTCGATATCTCTTGCTCGGGCTGCTATTTGTTCATCCCCTTCTGGCCGAGGGCCCCGGCCCACAGGGAGGCCACGCCACGATGCGAGTGGGCCTGGACGTTGGCGCCCAACAAACGCTCGGCGCTGGCGTCGCTTTGAATTACCGGTTTGGGTTGCACGATTACCTTGATCGGCAAACCGCCTACCCCGCCTACACGCAGCTCGATATTTTGAGCGTGCGCCTGGAATCATTTCCGCAGCAAGGTCGAGTACTACTCGACGAACTCACTCTTTTTCGGTTTATGCGATTGCCGCCTCTCACCCGCAGCTGGGAAGAGCTGTCTTGGAAAGTGGAAGTGGGTGGCCGCTCGATTCGAGAAGCGAGCTGCTTGTATTGTGGTGCGGGCACTGTGCTGGCGGCCTTGGGCGCAACCGTGCAACCCGTGGAAAGCTGGCCAGTGACCTTTTGGTTTTTGGTGGAGGGTGAATTGATCCTCGCACCAGCGGCCTCCGGTTTCCCCCTCAAACCTGCCTTCGGACCGCGGGTAGGTTTGCGGCTTTCGCTCCTGCCTTGGTTAAACGGCATGGTCTACGGGGCCTACCGCTACCAAACGGCCAGCAGCAGCACCGAAATCGTCCAGGCCGGGACTGAGTGGCGGGCCGCTTTCGACGTAAACTGGGCACTGAACCTCAAACTGCAGAAGCTTTCCGACGGTTGGCAGGGCTTTGGCGGCCTACTCGCGTACTTCTAGCCTCCGCTTGACACCGCTTGTCCATTTGCTATCGCTTATGGTCTGAATAGGGAGCCGGGGGGCCCGCCTGTCGCTACTCTCTCTGGGAGATTTATCATGAAATTATCTGTACTTGCCGCCACTTGCCTTTTCTTGTGCACGGGGTGCCTGGTCGATAGCATGGAGAAGATCACCAAAGATACCCGCGACGAAGTGAAGGCTACTAAAGAAGGCGCGCAAATGGCGACAGCCTTGGAACTTTGCCTCGACTCGCACGTGTCAGTCAGCGCCCGCGTTTCGGCCTGCAAACCGGCGTTGCTCAAACTTCCCGACGATCGCTTGAGCGATTACATGGGTATCCCGCTGCGCATTTTGAAAGAAACCTCGGTCAAGCGACTAGTGGAAGGGGTCGAACTCGATTTGCCTAATGTGCTGTATGTGGGTAGCGAGAGCGAAATCGACTACGCACTGGAGCTGGCACCCACTTCCGAAGATCTCTACGCCGTCTTACGGATGGCCGTGCATCAGTCCATTTCCGACATCTCGCTCAAGTCGATGCAGGCGGGAGTCTCCGCTGAAGATATGCAAACTTACCGAGATTACGGCCGACGTCTAATTGCGGTAGGAACTGCTATTCTCGGCGCGGTTCGTCTCAAAGAACTCACCTCCAAAGTGGCTGCGCTGAGCAGTCAACTAAGTGGGGGCAAATTGGGATCGTTCAGCTTTCTGACTCAAGCCAACCAAACCGCTTCGATCTTGGAAAAAGTGGCTCCGGAAAAAGAGCGCGCTCGTGCGGCCGCAGGCCTGCGTACGTTGGCGGCCAACCTAAGCCTGACCGAGAACGAGCTTTCTGGACTTGAGCGCATGAGCGAATTGAGGATGGGTATTCGACAGTAAGTTCCAGTTAAGGGGGAAAAATGGGGTCTGGGTTTTGGCGCATTTTCTTAGTCTTCGTTTGCCTTTGGACCGGGTACAGCTCTGCTGATCCGAGTCCCGAAAGATTCAAGACAGCTTACTCTTCCTACCTTGCTGGCGAGGCAGTGCAAATTCCACCTCAAAACCTCACCGCTTATGACTACCTGTTTTTTGCCGGTTTCCTTGGCGAAAAACTCAAACCCTTTTCCTGGTTTGAACTCGGCTACTTCGACGGGTTTCGTAAGGATTTGTTGAGTCAGGGCGTACCCCCCGATCAGGTTCCCCGTACCTATTACCCGTCTTCTGCCATCGGTATTTGGAAAAACGCGGAAGACTTCATCGCTACTTCCGTGATGGAACGTTTTCAACGCACTGGCCGCAAGCAAGTCCTTTTTGGTCATAGCAAAGGAGCGGCAGAGCTTTTCGCCTTCGCGATCACCCACCCTAAATTTATCGAGGAAAATGTTGAAGCGATTTTCCTCTTCAGCGGAGCACTCCAAGGTTCGGCGTTGGCCAATTTGGCGACTTTTAAGCCAACCGCTCCTGTGGGATTGCCGCTTTCCGTGGCCTCTTCAGCTGCGGCTCTTGCGGTTGCCCCCTTTATCAATTTCTTTTGTCGGGCAGGCGCCGAGTCGCTTTGTGTTCCGCATGCTCGGCAACAACTCGCTTCGAGAATGGAAAAAGATCCAGAGAATGTGCGCGCCGTTTTAAAGAAATCTCTTTTCGTTCAAACCAGCGTAAAGGGTTGGGATCGCGCACCGGCGGTTTGGCTTCCCGACGCTTTTCTATCCAATGAAGCAGGGGAACCTTCCGATGGGATTGTTGTGCTCTCAGCCCAACTGCCCCCGGCCGACCTTGCCGATCCGCAACACGTTCAGCAGGTACATCTTGAAGGAGTTAATCACTTGTTCCCGTGCCCCAAGTTTCTATCGATGTACTATTTTAGCCGCATCCCGCAGGCTATTTCTCTGGCGTCACTGGCCGCGTTCTAGAAGCGGTTACTTGCGCTTGGCGCGAATATCCATATAGACGGCCATGATGATGACGATTCCCTTGAAGACTTTTTGGTAATGCTCGGTGATGCCGACAAGGCTCATTCCATTATTTAATACGCCCATCAAGAGAACCCCCAAAAGCGTGCCGGCCACACCACCCGAACCGCCCATGAGACTAGTGCCGCCGATGACGACGGCCGCAATGGCATCGAGTTCACCCAGCTCGCCCGCGGAAGGCACCGCCGCGTTTACCCGCGCGACGTCGAGCGCGCCGGCGAAACCAGCAAAGGCGCCCATCAAAATATAAACCGCCCAAAGGGTCCGCTGCACCGGCACGCCGGAAAGCTCCGCCGCCTCGCGGTTGTCGCCGATAGCGTAAACGAAACGGCCGAAGCGGGTGTAGCCAAGCAATAACCAAACTCCCAAGGCACACGCCGCCGCCAGAAAAACCATCGTAGGGATCCCGCGGTAACCGCAAAATGCATGCACCGCGAATGCGCAACCCGCAGCGCCAGCTGCCGCGCGTTTGAGCGCTTTCCCCGCGCTGGATCGACCCCGACGATAAGACTGAAACTGCAGCGCGATAATCAAGGCAGCAATCGTCGCCAAAACGCCGAAGCTAGGCATGGGAGGCAAATAACTAGAACTGAGTGCACCGAAGGAATCACCAATGGGGGCCACCGCTTGCGCCCCCGACACAATCAAAGTGAGCCCACGGCAGATGACCATCATGCCCAAAGTCACGATGAACGGCGTAATCCGCAACCGGCTGATAGCGAACCCGCTCGTCGCGCCGCAAGCGCCTCCCACCGCTAACGACAGGCCGATGGAGAAAATCGCCCCCATCATCCCTGCATTCGCTGCACCCCAGTGGAGCTGACTGATTGCCGCCACCATTCCCGACATCGCCAACACACTGCCCACGGAAAGATCAATTCCCGACGTGAGGATTACAACCGTCATTCCAACCGACAACGTCAGGTTCACGCAAACCTGGCGGGAGAGATTGCTCAAATTGCGCGAGGTGAGAAAGCTGCCGTCGCTCCAATATTCAAATAAGAGGGCACAAACCAGAAGCGCCAGCAGCGGCACCCATTCCGCGACGGAGAAACGTCGCCGAGCGGAGGCGGGAGCCAAGCTAATTTTCATCGCACTCGTTGCACTCATACAGGAACCTCATTCAAAGTAGAGCCGCCCGAAGGCGCAACACCCGCACCGGCGCGAGCCGCGTGGGTCAAAATTGTTTCTTGGGTTAAGCCGCGGTTTGCTAAGTCGGCCACACACCGGCCTTCACGCAAAACCAAAACCCGGTGGCAGAGCGCTAAAATCTCCGGCAACTCCGACGACACCACAATGACACCAACGCCGCTCTTAGCGAGCTCGCCGATAACTTCGTAGATTTCGCCTTTAGCGCCCACGTCGATACCGCGGGTTGGTTCGTCTAGCATCAAAAGCTTGGGCGAGCGGGCGACCATTTTCCCAAGCAACACCTTTTGTTGATTGCCGCCGCTGAGCGACTTAATGGGTTGGGTGGCGTCGGCGAACTTAACCCGTAAGTGCCGCCGCAATTCCTCGATGCGCTGCTTTTCTCGGTCGAAGTCGATCCATTTCACTCGATTGACTAGAGAATCTAAAATCGAAACAGTGAAGTTGAATCCCACTCCGAGATCCAGAAAAAGGCCCTCTTTCTTTCGATCTTCGGGCACGAACGACACGCCGTCGTTCATTGCTTCGATAATCGAATTCCAATGCACCGGCTTACCGTGATAGCGCACCGAGCCTTCTCGGCTTCCCGGCAGCGCACCCACCAAGGAACGCAGCAATTCACTGCGGCCCGACCCCATCAACCCCGCAATTCCCAACACTTCACCCGGCCGCAAATCGAAAGAAATTCCTAGAAGTTTCGTTTCGCCCCAGGGATCGCGGTGAGTGAGATTGCTCACTTCGAGCAGTTTATCGGCGGTGGGCGTAGCGCCGCTGAAGTATTGCTTATCCAGAATCGGGCGGCCTACCATCCAGCGCACGACTTCTTCGGGGGTAGTTTCTGCTACAGGCTTATCCGCCACTGCGGTGCCGTCGCGCAGAACCACAATCCGCGTGGCCAGCGAAAAAATTTCGTCCAGTTTATGGGAAATATAAATCAGAGTGACGCCCGCGCCCTTTAGTCGATCGAGCACGGCAAAAAGTTGGCGCACCTCTCGATCCGAAAGCGCGGAAGTGGGTTCGTCTAAGATCAGCAATCGCGCTTGGTGATGGACGGCCTTGGCGATTTCGACCATTTGGCGTTGAGCCACGCTCAAATCGCCCACCCGGGCGCGCGCGTCGATATCAAAACCCAAATCCGCCAAAAGTTCGGATGCCTTTTCAAACATCTGGCGCCACGGCACTCGCCGCAACATTTTGGACGAAGGCGTACCGTCGTATGGCGCGTCCTCGGTGAGAAAAAGGTTTTCCGCTACCGACAATTTGGGAAACAGGCAAAGCTCTTGGTGAATAATCGAGATGCCAGCGCGGCGCGCTTCCAGCGGCGAATTCACTTGCAGCGGCTTGCCATCAAAAGCGACTTGGCCTTCGTAGCTTCCCTGAGGCCAGACCCCACTGAGGATTTTCATCAGAGTGGATTTACCGGCGCCGTTTTCTCCCACAAGCGCGAGCGTTTCGCCCGCCGACAATTCAAACGTGACGTCTTTCAACGCCGCTATTCCGCCAAACGATTTGGCCACGTGGGTGACACTGAGCAAAGAGGGCTTCATGCGACTTACGTCTTCCCCGGGCCGAAGACCGATTCGGCGGAATGAAAACCTGAACCGACCACCACGTCGCGCAAGTTTTCTTTCAGCACTTTTTCCACCGGCGTGTTCAACACCGGAATATCTGCAAAGCCGTTGTTCATCGAAGCGTCGGTTTTGACCGGCTGTTTGCGCGCCAGCGCCACGGCCGCACGGGCCGCTGCTTCCGCCAAGGGACGAATCCCTTTGAGCACCGTCATGGGTTGCTTCCCGGTGAGCACGTTGCGGACGGCGGTGAGATCAGCGTCCGCGCCAGCCACGAAAACTTTGCCGGCCAAGCTTTGTTCTTCCAAGGCTTTAACCGCACCCAAGGCCATGCCGTCGTTGTTGGCCAAGACCGCGCCGATCTGGTTCTTGTAGCGAGTCAGGGCGTTTTCGACGGTAGCCAATGCACCGGCTGTCGACCAACCCGGGTGGCTCTGGCGCACCACCACCTGAATGGCGGAGTATTTTTCCAAGACGGAAAGGTTGCCTCGGGTGATTTCGTCGGCAACCGAGTGGCCCGGCTCACCGGAAAGGATCACCACGTTGCCCTTGCCTCCCAACGCTTTGACGGCCTCTTCCGCTTGGTAGACGCCCACTTGAAAACTGTTTTGCGTCACATAGAGGTCGATGGGGGCGTTTCGGATAAGCCGGTCGTACGAAATGACCGGCACCCCGTCGGCCTTGGCGGACTTGGCCATGGCGGCGGCGGCTTCCGAATGCACGGGTTGGATCACCAGGGCATCCACCCCTTTGGCGAGCAGGTTTTCCACCCGAGAAGTCTGTAAATCCACCTTGTTATCGCAAGCGGCGAACTCGACGTCGGCCCCCAGCGACTTGGCCATGGCGGTGAAATAATCGCGATCCTTGAGGTAGCGCTCCTCGTTCATCGTCGCCAGAACGAAGCCGATGCGGGTGTTGCGCGGAGAATGAGAGGCGGTACGCGTGCATGACGCGCTCAGGCAAACCAAGAACAACGTGAGCGCGCAGGCCGCAAACCCACGTAATTTCAAAAACATCGTACCCCCACGGGTATTTAACAAAACCCTGAAACTGTCTGTCAAACGTTTGACTCGTGGGCTGTCGGAATTAGAAAGAAACTAAACCCTGTTCACTTCTTTTCGATGCTGTGTGCTTCTTCTTTCTTTAAATGCGGGCGGTCCCTGCTCGTCTCAGGGTGTTCATAATCTTGCACGGCAGCTTTTGCGATTTCCTCACAGCTACCCCTTACGAGATCCTCACGGAGAATTTCTAGATGAGGATGATAGTAGTTCCGTTTTTCTTTCCTTTTTATCGCCGAATCCAAACCCTGCAAGTGCTGAGGGATGTAAGTTTGCAGACTAATGCCACCCGTATTGTATTGGAGCGGCGAGTGCGAACTGTAAGACTTTAGGAAGGAGAAGAACCTGTCCGGGACTAGGAGCTCTTCCTCCTCGTCTAGCCTCTGGGTCAGCATAATCGTGCCAGGAGAGACACCGAGGTAATCAAGCAGCATCAGTAGTCGAATCGAATGTTCTATATCGGGACGATTCTGCTCTTTGGCAAACTGTGAAATTCCCTCTTCAACCTTGGTCCATTTTGCATGCCGAATACGGTTGTGCTTTTTGAAGTCCGCGCGAATCCATTGGATGCTTTGTTCAATCATAGGAGGGGACAAAGTGTAGTTACCCTCCCCGTCTTTTAAACGAGAAGTTAGACAGCCGGAGAGCATGTACAAAAGCACGTGCTTGAATTTTGAGTACCGTTCCGGATGTGTTTTTTGTACGCGAAGCGCGACCGAGCGAGCCGCCCGGGCACCCAGCAGAGCGGAAAGACTTTCATTGGGAAGACCGCCAATTAGTTCACGCCTCTCATGAAACGAAAAAAGTTTGCCGGCAGGAGGCGGAGGTAACTCCTTTGGATTCACCGAACCACCTCCGTCCTGCTCTCCAGATTCCGCGATCTCTTTCTGGATATTCTTCTCCTGCTCCGGGGTCGCCAAATGGAGCTGCCAATAAGGAAAAGAGGCCCGCGCATCTTTCGGAAATAGCGGGGCGAATGCTGGATGCGCCTTCAGTTTTTTAAAGTTCGCATCCTCCGGATCGATTCTATCGTCGGCTTCACCCAAAAAGCCCTTCCATGTCTTTTTTACTGAGTCGTTGTCGTATTCACCCCAGATATAGGTGAATTCCGAACGGGAGCCATGACAAGAGGCGCATGCCGCCGGATTATTGGTTACGTGGGGTTCGCCGCCCTTAGTGTCTGTGAGACGAATCAAATAGGGTGTGATTGCTCCATCAATATCTTCCGCCATCTCCATCGTTTTCGACCCAGGTGCTAGACCCAAAACGACCGTTGCATCGTCACCGAAAAGTAGACCCCGCATACCTCCTTGAGAGGAAGCACTGTCGAAGGCGAGGGTGAATCCCTTGCCGGTTTCCTTGGCTAACGTACTCGTCAGATGGGGGACGTCTTGAGATTCGAGGCCGCGGATTTCAGTCAGCAGTATCTCCAATTTGGGTCCCCGCACCTCTTTGCTTTCGGGGCGCCCCGCAAAAGAGAACGATGCGATACCGGCAAGTGCCACAACCAGAGAAAGTTTCCGCATCCGACTAAAATAACTTAGCCGACCCGCTTCGTCATTGGCATCAGCAAATGAGTTCGTAGACTACTGTAATTACAGTGAAATTTTCGATTCATGAAGTAGCACAGACGAACCCGCCACCGCAAGGCAACGACGAACCTCCCGATGTTCGGCAAATGCGCCTCCTTACTTGGAAGAAGTGACGTCGTGCAGCTATAATGAAGAGAGGAGAAAACCGTGAGTAAATCAGCCAAAATCCAGTGGACGTCGTTCGGAGTCCTAGCCGGGGTGCTGCTTTCCGGTTGTGCGGGCTTTGTCAGCCAAAAGGATCGCGAGGTTTCGCGGGTCCATCTCCAGCATGCTTCTGACTTGCTCGGTCAACGCGATTACAGCAAAGCTATTGAAGCCGCCAACGACGCGCTCAAAGCCGATCCGACGCTTGCGCCGGCGTACAACGTGATTGCCCTCACCTATCTGGAAACCAAACGCTACGAAAAGAGCGAGGAAGCGTTTCAAAAAGCGCTCGCGATTCAGCCAGCGTACCCGGAAGTGTTTAATAATTTGGGCGTGCTTTATAACCGGCAGGAAAAGTTTGACCTCGCTGTGCCGTGGTTCAAGAAGGCTCTGGCCGACGACAATTACCTCACGCCCGAAAACGCGTACACCAATTTAGGTTATGCCCTTTACCGCCAGGGCAAATATGCCGATGCATTGGACAACCACCAAAAAGCGCTGGATGTTTCGCCGCTTTTTTGTCTGGCCAGTAAGAACATGGGTGACGTTTTTGCCAAACAAAAGGCGTACGCCAAGGCTTCTCGTTACTACGACAAGGCCGTTACGAATTGCCCGCTCTACCAGGAAAGCCAATACAAGCTGGGGTTGGTTCTGATGAAGATGGGCAACCGCAAGGTAGCCAAGGCAGAGCTGGAAAAGCTAGTACGTCGCCACAAAACAGGTCCTTACGTCGAAAGATCGTCCGAAGTTCTCAAGTGGCTTAAGTAAAAAAGCAATGAAGAGGTAGTTTAGTCTGGACGAGACTGCCGCTTCTCTTTAAGAATCGCAAAAGCATGGAAAATTTTGGCGCCTACCTAAAAGCGCACCGCGAAAAAAAGGGTATTCGGCTCGAGGAAATTGCCTCGATCACCAAGATTCACCCTCACAGCCTTGAGCTGCTCGAGAACAACAAGTGGGAACAGCTCCCGCCCGAGCCTTTTATCCGTGGATTTATCCTAGCTTACGCAAAATATGTGGGACTGAGCACGCACGAAGTGCTCGAAAATTACCGCGAGGCCACCGGCGCCCTCCCCGAGCCCGTGGAAGCCAACCCGGAAACCGCAACCATTCCCGGCCCCAGCCGTGCGCGCCCAGTGATGAGTACGCCCAACGATTTGATTACCCAGGTTCGCCTTCCGTCTGGCGCCAAAATGATCACGGCCGCTTCGTTGATTGCGGTCGTTGGCCTGGCTGCTTTACTGATTAACGTGGGCCGCGACGCGGAAAAACCGCCCACACCCGTGGCCGTCACCATGACGCCCGAAACGCCCGCGACTCCTCCGGCGGTGACGCCTGCCGAGGAAACCCGAAAGGTAGCCAACGAACCGGCCAAGCCTGCCGCGAAGAGTGAAAAACCTGCTGCGACCAAGCCAGTCGCCGCTGCGGCGGTGGCCACGGTCGAACTGCCTCCCACGACAGAATCCGGCACCCCCGCGCACGAAATTGTGGTGGAAGGCAAAGAACGTACTTGGATGAAGGTAGTCATCGACGATGCCCCTCCTCAGGAAGTTTTCTTGGGTGAAGGCAAGTCGGCCACCTACAAAGCCAACAAGAAAATCAAAGTAGTCTTGGGCAACTCCACCGGTTCCAAAGTCGTCTACAACGGCAAGGAACAGGCGGGCACTCAGTTCTCGGGAACGATCCGCTACTATAAGTTCCCGGCCAACGCGCGTTTCCCCCAAGACAATCCGGCGAAGCGCCCCACCGCCTCTTCCGAGACAGAGCCCAAAACGGTTACCGAGTAAAACCGCTCGTTTAAGGCAACCTGCGTTTGGCTATTTAATCAGCTTTCGATCCAAGCCACGCCACAAGTACCAAGCGCCAACGGAATAAACGCCGTCCCAATGCGCTGCCAGTTCCGCGACCTCCTTCGGCTTGGGTAGCGCTTCCAATTTATGCAAAAGCTGCAACGCTTTTTGCACTCCGTAGTCACCCACCGGCAGAATGTTCGTACGTCCCAAACAGAAGATTTGAAACATATGCGCCGTCCACTCGCCGATGCCTTTGACCTCGGTGAGCAGCCGTTGCACTTCCGCTTCCGAGTGGCTTTCCCAAGCCGCCCGGGTTTTAGGAAGACGATCCCAATGCTCGCTCAAAGATTGTAGGTACCCAATTTTCTGTTTGGAGAAACCGGCCGCCGCCAGCCGCGGGGCTTTGAAACGACGCACTTGATTGGGGCCTGGAAAAGGAGGGTGTAAAGCTTCAAACTTCAATAAGATAGCCCGGGCCGAGGCGGTCGAAAGCTGCTGGGACACTATACTGCGCACGAGGGATTCCCAGGGGTCCAGCCGTAAGGTGAGGTCGGGTGGCCCCACTTTATCAATCACCGCAGCCAAGAGCGGCTCGCGTTGGCGCAGGGTAACCGCGCCCTTTTTCCAAAGTTTGAGAATGCGTTCCATGGCGCGCAAGGTACCTGCTATATTTGGTTTATGGAACCCCTGTCGTTAGGACACTTAGCTGTTTGGCGGCATACCCCGGCGCAGGGGACCCCCAAGGCGCGCGTCCTCCTTATCCACGGAATTTGCGAGCACAGTGGCCGGCATATGCCTACCGTGCAGGCCTTGAACGCGACGGGGGTCGAAGTCGTGCGGTTTGATTTGCGGGGGTCGGGCCTCAGTGGCGGCCGCCGTCAGTACATCGAGCAATTCGATGACTATGTCGCCGATGTGGTGCGGGTGTACAACTGGATTGGCAGTGACCTGCCCCCGTGCCCCCTTTTTGTGATGGGGCATAGTATGGGTGGCGCAATCGCCCTTCACTTTGCTTCGCAGTACACCGCCCTCTTTCACGGCTTAATCTTAAGCGCGCCCGGCTACCTAACCGGTGCCGGTATTTCGCCGCTCAAAATCGCGGTGGGCCGTCTGGTGTGCAAGTTTTTGCCGACGCTGCGGATCCAAGCAGGCGATCCCACAAACCTGTCGCGCGATCCGGAAGTTGTACGCGCCTATAGCGAAGACACCCTGGCCTCCCACTTCAACACTCTGCGCCAAGGCGAAAAAGTTCTGAACGCATTCACGGAAATTCCGGCGCGCTGCAAGCAGGTACGTAATCCGACGCTGATCGTGCATGGCACTTCGGACAAAGTCATTCTACCCGCAGGTAGCTTTACCGTTCTGCAGGCCCTAGCTTCCCCCTCCAAAGAGCTGCACTATTTGCCCGGGGTTTACCACGAGCCGCATTTAGATTTGGAACGGGAAAAATATTTTGGGCTGCTCACCCGCTGGGTAGAGCAACACACCCCCGCCCGACGCGCCAGCGACCGGGCCACTTCCATCCGCACTTAACTAAACCGGATTGGCCAGGCTAGCGCTGCCGCGGGTTCCAAGGAGTATCTTCGATAGACTCCAGCTGATTCGCCAGACGACTCATGGTGAATAAAAAATCCGAGAGCCGGTTGATATAAATCAGCAACCAGCCGTCGACTTCTTCCCCGTCCATGGACTTTAGCTCCACCATCGAGCGCTCCGCCCGCCGACAAACCGTCCGGGCCAGATGCAAGAACGCAGCGGTGCGCCCTCCACCCGGCAGAATAAAGGTTTTGAGCGGCGGCAAACTATTAGCCACTACGTCGATTTGCCGCTCCAAGAAATCCACGTGGGAGGCGGTAATGATTTCGATCTTCGTGTCGCGCTTTGGAGACGCCAATTGGGCGCCCACTGTGAAAAGGGCCGACTGCACCTGAGCGAGCGAATCTCGGATGGGTGCGTGCGGCGTTTCGGCGCACACAATTCCCAATACCGCATTCAACTCATCGATCTCTCCGTAAGCCGCGATGCGCGGGGAGCTCTTAGCAACGCGCTCCCCGCCATACAGCCCGGTCGTTCCGGTGTCGCCTGTCTTGGTATAAATTTTCATTATTTGTACTTAACCGAGCAGCCGTAGGATTTGGTAGATGGCTTGGCGATCGGCTTGCCCGCCATACCCGCATCCAACGCGGCCGCCACATAGTTGGTGGCGGTTTTCACGTCGGCAATGTCGGTGGTGTTTTTATCGTCGATGGCACCCATGTAAGCGAGTTTGCCCTGCGGGTTGATAACGTACATGGCCGGAGTGGTCTGCGCTCCATAGGCAGTTCCCACTTTTCCGTCGGAGTCCAACAAAACGGCAGTGGGTTTAGCCGTGTGTTTTTGGATGTCGGCAGTGACTTCCGCCGGTGTGGAATACCCTTGTTTGCCGGGGGCCGACGAAATCACCGAGTACCAGACAACGCCTTTGCCCGTATATTTGGTTTGTAGCGCCTGCATGTTGCCCGAGTCGTAGTGTTTTTGCACAAACGGGCAGCCGTGATTGAGCCATTCCAAGACGACCCACTTACCTTTGGCGTCTCCGAGGGAAACTTTGTTGCCGGTGCTATCGACTACGGTGAATTCCGGGGCGGTGGCGCCGATTTTCACGTTGGCCGCTGAAGCGATGCCTTCTACTAAAACGACCATCACGAACAAGAATTTTAGTGCGGTGCGGCGCATATGAAAGTCTCCTTTAATTGCAGGTACTAAGCCAGACGCAAAAATACTCCCGCCCCGCCGGGCGGGCAAGGCTTTGCCCAAAACGCGCCATGTCATTGGTTGGCTTCACTTTTTCTGTTCAGTCTGCCGAAAAGCTCTAGGAGGGGTTCAATGATCCGACTAACAAAATTTGACGGCAAATCCATCATGCTCAATGCGGAGTGGATCCAGAGTGTGGAACCCACTCCGGACACGCTCATTACCCTCACCACCGGCTTCAAGCTCATCGTGCAAGAGCCCGTGGATAAGGTCGTCGCGGCGTTTTGTGAATACCAACGCGACAAACAATTTAACGCAAAGAAATCGGCTTAGGAAAAAGAGGACAAGCTTATGATCGTCAACTGGTTGGGCGTCATTATCGGTTTCGCTGCCATCTTGGGCGGCAACTGGCTCGAAGGCGGTCACATCGCGGCACTCGTTCAGCCCACTGCCGCGCTCATCGTGGCCGGAGGAACCATCGGTGCTACCATGCTCGCTTCCACAGGGGCGGAGCTCGCCGGAGCTTTTGCCGCCATGAAAGCAGTATTTCTGGGTGGCCCTCCAAATAACGCAGCCCTAGTGAAAGAAATTGCCGCCCTCGCAGCCCAAGCCCGCAAAGACGGTATCTTGTCGCTGGAAGGCTCCGTCGGCAAAATCAAGAACCCTTTCATGTCCAAGAATTTGCGCTCGATCATCGATGGATACGATCCGGCGGTGCTTAAGCAAATGATGGAAGATCAAATCTCCCACACCGAAGAACAGAAGAACGCCATCGCCAAGGTTTTTGAAACCGCGGGCGGTTTCTCTCCGACCATCGGAATTATCGGTGCGGTTATGGGTCTGATTCACGTGATGTCGAACTTGTCTGACTCCTCCAAGCTCGGTTCCGGTATCGCGGTCGCCTTCGTGGCGACGGTGTACGGAGTAGGCGCGGCCAACCTGGTGCTCATTCCCTTGGGAGGAAAGCTCAAAAAAGTGGGTAAGGCGCAGATGGTCGAAATGGAAATCATTTACCAAGGTCTGACCGGCATTCAAGACGGGCTCAACCCGCGCATCATCGAAGACCGTTTGAAAAACCTTTTGGGCGACCACGGTGGCAAAGGCCACGGGGATGAAGCCGCCGCCAAGAAAGCCGCGTAAACCAAATGGCACGTAAGAAACACCACGAAGAACACGAGAACCTGGAGCGGTGGCTGGTAAGCTACGCCGACTTCATTACCCTTCTGTTCGCGTTTTTTACCGTGCTTTACGCTCTTTCTCAGTCAGATAAGGCCAAGTACAAAGATGCTGCCGAAAATATCCAACGTGCTTTTTTATCGTCGGGCGGGATCTTTACCTTGAAGGGCGTGCCCTTTAGTCCTATCGACGCAGCCCCCACTCAGGGCGCAGCACCTTCGGGCTCCGAGGATACGGGCCGAATGACCAAGTTCGAGCAAGAAGAGCCGATGGATCGCATCGCCCAACAGCTGCGCGGTCTTTTCAAACAGAGCACCGGTCTTTCACTGTCTCCCGGATCGATCGAAGTCATTAAATCCGATAAGGGCTACCGTATTCGCCTAGGTGAGTACCTGCTCTTCAAGCCCGGCAGCGACAAAATCAAAGTGGCCAACCTGCCATTCTTGGTGTCGGTGGGTAAGCGCCTGGTGCGCATGGGCCACTCTGTGCAAGTGGAAGGGCACTCGGATAACGCACCGGCCACCAGCCCTCAGGCTAACTGGCAACTATCGTTGAACCGCGCTTTTAACGTCGTACAATTCCTGGTCGCGGCCGTAAATTTCCCGCCCGATCGCATTTCGCTCTCCGGCTTCGGCGACACCCACCCTGTTCAGGGCGCCGACAATAGCACGGTACAAGGCCGCCAACGCAATCGCCGCGTGGAACTGGTGGTAACTGTGGATGATGAAAAAGAAGAGTCCTATAGCTGGGAACACAGCGAAGAGTAAACCTACCCGCTCTCCCCTGATCTAACGAGGCATGCTGATCAAGTTTGGGTTACCGTCATGGCCGGGATTCGGCATGGAGAGCTCGCCCGTGGTAGTAGACGAGGGCTTTTCCGGGTGATTCACCTGCATTAGCACATCCAAATCGCCCTTCAATTCGTCATAAAATTCTTGATCGCCCGCCTTCTCGTCGGCAAGGGCCTGTTCATCACTCAAAACCGACGGGCCTCGGGATGGGGTCGTGGTGGAACGCGAGGACGAGTGCACGGGTTTCTTGGATTCGTGCCCATCCGCGAAAGCAAGGGTCGCCACCCCAATCAGGGTGACGACCACAATGAAGGCTACTTGTTGAATCATAAAGTCCCCGCAGTATTACTTAGTCGTGCTGCCGGCGCAAGAAGGTCGGGATATCGTATTCTTCGCTCTCGAAGAAGCGCTTCCCAATCTCGCGTGCGAGCTGCCGAGCTGATTTGAGATCCGTGGAAAGGTTCTCTTTGCGTTGAACCGGGGTCCCCGAGGTCTGGGCAACCTGCAATTCCTGGGTGGCAATCGCGGGGGCTTCGAGTTCGGGAGCTTTCTTTTCCACTTCGGCGGCAACGTCTTTGGTGACCACCGGGCTGAAGCCCGTGGCAATCACGGTTACCCGCACTTCGTCCTTCAAGGAATCGTCGATGACCGAACCGAAAATGATTTCGCAGTCGTCGTCGGCTTCTTCCGTGATGAGCGAGCTGGCTTCGTTGACCTCGAACAGGGTGAGGTCCGAACCGCCGGTGATATTGATAATGATGCCGGTGGCGCCATTAATGCTCACATCTTCCAGCAGCGGCGAGGCAATCGCCTTGCGCGCGGCTTCGATGGCCCGGTTTTCACCGGAAGCGCTTCCGGTTCCCATCAACGCGAGGCCCTTATTCGCCATCACCGCGCGGACGTCCGCGAAGTCGAGGTTGATAAGACCGCGGATGTTGATCAAATCCGAAATCCCTTTTACCGCCTGGTACAGCACTTCATCCGCTTTGCGGAAGCAGTCCAGCATCGTGGTGGTTTCGTTGGCTACGTAGAGCAACCGCTGATTAGGGATGCAAATCAAAGTATCGACCGCCGCCTTCAGCTCTTCGATGCCTTTGTCGGCGTTGCGACGCCGGCGCTTGCCTTCGAAGTTAAAGGGCTTGGTGACCACCCCAACCGTCAACGCGCCCGCTTCCTTGGCGATGTTGGCGATGACCGGAGCGCCGCCCGTTCCCGTACCGCCGCCCATTCCAGCGGTGATGAAGACCATGTCCGCGCCATAAAGCATTTCTGCGATGCGGCCACTATCTTCCAAAGCGGCTTGACGACCTACTTCGGGGTTGGCACCCGCGCCCAAACCTTTGGTCAGCTCGTTGCCGAGTTGAATGTGGTAAGGAGCCGGGTGAGTGGCGAGCGCCTGGTTGTCGGTGTTGGCTGCGACAAAGTCGACGCCATTCAGACCCAAGGCGATCATGGTTGCGATGGCGTTGGTTCCGCCTCCGCCGACGCCGATCACTTTAATTTTTGCGCCCTGCACTGTTTCTTTCTCCACAATTTCAAACATACCGTCTCCTTGGATATGCGTTTCCTTAAAATACTTCGCCGAGCCAAGTCTTCATGCGGGTAACGACTTTTCCGTAGAGGTTGTCGTTGTCCCGAATGCGGAACTTCACTTCAGAGCGATTCTTCATGCCGTACAGGATCAACCCCACCGCGGTGGAGTAGATGGGCGAACTCACCACATCCAACAGCCCGCCGACCCCTTGAGGGAACCCGCGACGGACCGGCATTTCTAAGATGAATTCCGCGAGCTCGGAGGAGCCCTCCAGTAGAGAGGCTCCTCCGGTAATCACGACGCCCGTGGACAAGAGGTGCTTGTAGCCGCTAGCGGCGATTTCTCGGCCAACGAGGGAGAAAATCTCCTCCACACGCGGCTCGATGATCTTGGTGAGGACGCTGCGCGAAATTTCACGCGTCTTGCGTCCCCCCACGCTGGGCACTTCCAAAACTTTGTCTTCCTGCAGCAACGACGACATAGCGCAGCCGCTGGCAATCTTGATGGCTTCTGCATCCTGAATCGAGGTGCGTAAACCCACCGCGATGTCGTTGGTAATGTGGTTTCCGCCCATGGCGATGACGCCGGTGTGCACCACACTGCCGCGCACATACAGCGCAATGTCGGTAGTGCCACCGCCGATATCAACCAACGCGACGCCCAATTCTTTTTCATCGTGCGTCAAGGCCGCTTCGGCCGAGGCCAAAGGCTCGAGCACGATGTCGCTCACATTGATGCCCGCCTGATTGGCGCACTTGATGATGTTTTGCGCGGACGAGACGGCCCCGGTCACAATGTGCACGTTGCTTTCTAAACGCACACCCGCCATGCCGATGGGATCCTTGACCCCTTCTTGCTCGTTCACTTTATATTCTTGAGGAATCACATGAATGACTTCCCGATCCAGCGGGATAGCCACGGCTTTCGCGGCATCGATAGCCCGGTCGACATCTGACGACGAGACCTCTCGATCCTTGATCGCCACGACCCCATTGCTGTTGAAACCCTTGATGTGCCCACCGGCGATACCGGCATAGGCGGTGGTAATCTTGCACCCCGCCATGAGTTCCGCCACTTCCACGGCTTTCTTCACCGCTTCCACTGTCTGCGGAATGTTCACCACCACGCCCTTGCGGATGCCGTGAGAGGCTTGTTTGCCTATCCCAACAATCTCGATTCCGTCGGGCGTAGGTTTCCCCACGACGACGCAAATATTGGTGGTCCCAAAATCGATCCCCACCAAGACATCGGTCCCGTGTGGCGGTCTACGGGTACTCATGCGACTACCCCCAAAAAAATAATTCTAAAAACTTTGTTACTGACGCGTAAAAAAAAGGAAAGCCGGCCGTCATATTTATGACTAGCCTCACCCTGAGCTTAGTGGGGAACAGGAAAACTGACAACAGCTTTTTTGGGAAAAACTAAATTGATCTTGCTGGCTTGTCCGATTTGGCGAGGCGGTCGACTCAGCACGTCGATAAAAAACGGCAGCTGAGATTCGTAGGTATGTTGGCTGAAGAGAATTTCCAGCGGCGGGGTGGTCAGGAAAACTTTGAAATACGGCGGATCGGTCGGCACCAGCTGGGACACCCGGAACTTGGGCGCAGCCACCTTGTGCAAGGTCTGCAAGATACCGACGAGAGTGCGCGAATTCCAAAGCTTGGCGGTCTCCGGTTTGTCGAAAGCAATCACCGGCAAATCCAAGTCGGCCGCGCGCCCGGGTGCCCAGCGATCTATTTCGGCACCGTTGTCGTCGAGAAAAATTAAACGCCCAGCTTCTTGTCGCGTGGCCACTGGCTTCTTGGCTTGAGCGCTGAGCACTAGCCGATCGGGGTATTCTTTTTTTACGGTAGCGGATAACACCCAAGGGTTCTGGCGCATTTTTTCCATCAGTGAGTTGCCGCTTACTAAAAGAAGGTTTTTACCGACGAGCAAAGGCAAAGTTCGGCGCACCTCCAATTCGGTCAGCGGGGCCTCCACAGTCACCACCACTTCCCGAATGCGCAAGTATTCCACATCGGGTAACCAACTAGGGTAGCGATACACAGCCACTCCCCCGGCAATTACTGCGAGCAGAAAAACCAGACGCACTATTTTTTTCATTAGGCCGCCGCTGATTGGCGCGCGCGAGCGCGCGGTAACAAAACCGTTCGGTACTGCTCCAAGACTCTATCAAGAGGAAACCGCTTAGCTAAACTCTGGCGCAGTTTGTCGCCGAGCGCGGCTCGGAGACTTTCGTTTTCAGCGAGGCGAGTGATGAGTTCCCCCACCGGACGCACCTCGTTGACCGGCACCACAAAACCGTCTTGTCCGTCGGTAATCAGGTCCTCAATTCCGGGAACATCGCTGGTAAGCACGGGCACCCCGTGAGCAGCCTCCCAGAGCACTGGGATAAATGTTTCGCTTTTCAGCGGAGCATGCAGGAGGACGTCCATGGCATGGGCCTCATCCAAGGGCTCGAAGTAATCCTGCAACTGCAAATCCGCGATCATCGCCTGCAAATGCGCGAAGAGCACACCGGTTTGTCGGACATGAAACCGCACCGGCACCCCGTGCTGGGACACGTAGTGCGCCACCGAAACCAAGAACGCCAAATTCGCGTCCGAGGTCAGCGCCGCCAAGCAACCTACCCGCAAGGGACCACGAGAGCGGGGTCGAACTTCAGCCATAAACCCAGGAAGTGGCAGCTCCACTAAATTTTCCGACGGAACCCGCTCCATTTCCTTCAAAAAGCGGTGGGCGTAGGGACTGTGAGCCAGCAGCTTTACTTTGAGCTTCGAAGACGGATTCCAGCCTCGGTCAAAAAGCCCGAACCAACGAGGGCGCGCGCGCATCCCCAAAACCGAAACAAAAACTTCGCCCCCGTGCCGCGCAGGCAACTGTCGTAAGGCGGCTCGCCAATCGCGGGCAATGATCCAAACTCGAGAAGCCTGAGCAAGCGGCTCGGAACCCCCCAAGTCGCGCACGCGGACACCCATTTGGCTTTCCAGCGCGCGCAGCAGTGCCATGAAATAATGGCGCTCCCACGGCAGCAGGTCGCCGCCCATCAAGCACTCTAAGTTTTGTTCCATTCCCCGCTATTATATCGCGTGGTCGTTAATAAAGTCGATAAACGCCCGGAGCGAGCCGTAGTCGCGGCGATCGTACGGAAAGACGAGCCGCGGCAATTTGGCCAATTCAGGCTCATTGCCCTCTTCCGCGAGCGGGCCGCTGGTCTTAATCTCGCCGCCCTTGGCCAAGAAACCGAACTTTTCGTTCAGCTGTTTGACTACCGCAGGGCTGAGCTGTTTTTTCAGACGGACCACCGCGCGATCCCGCGTAAAGCGCATGGAATGGTAGGTGCTGTAGAAGTGATCGATATGGTCGAGCGCCTCTTTGGGAGTATGGAAAATCCGGTAAAGATTCTTGTCAGATTCAGCGATAAAACCGTCGTGTAAAACGGTTTCGTATAAAAACTTCACAAGGTTGGTCCAAAAACCAAATCCCTCGGGCTCTACCATCACCACCGGAATCAAATTGGACTTGCCGGTCTGAATGAGCGTTAAAACCTCAAAGGCCTCATCGAACGTGCCAAAACCGCCCGGAAAAAAAGCAAACGCCCAGGCTTCCTTCACCAAAAAAAGTTTACGGGTGAAAAAATACTTGTAGTGAATGAGCATGTTCTCGTCGTCGAGAAACGGGTTGTGGGTCTGCTCAAACGGCAACCGAATATTCAAACCGAAGCCGGATTTTTCTTCCGCGCCTTCGTTACCCGCCGCCATAATCCCCGGCCCGCCACCAGTGATAATCATGTACTCCCGTCGCGCCGCTTCGGCTGCGAAATCGCGGGCAAAATTGTAGAGCGGCGTGCCCGCTGGCACCCGCGCGGAACCGAACATTGTAATCTTGGGGCGGTGGCGATGCGGGTAGAAAGTCTTGAAGGAAAAACGCAGTTCCTTAATTGTCGTGGCAGTGATCTTCAGGTTTAGGGTCCCGGGGCTTTCCATCGCAAGCTTAGCGGCAGCCCGGAAAATATCGCCGATAACAGGCAAACGGTGCGGCTTTTGCTCCTTGGCCAACTTGTGCACGATGGCGTCGAGATCCTCTTCCCACTTTTCCAGAGGCCGTTTGCTTCGGCGCCGATCTGCCACGGCGGCTGCGGCAGCGGGGGTCCCGGTCTTGCCTTCGTTGGGGGCCTTGGCAGACGCGATGTCAACGCCCTTGAGTCTAGCGGCCTTTTTGGGCTGCACTTTCTTGGCTGGTTTAGATTTCGGACTCTTGCTCTTGCTCGGATTCTTTGCTTTGGAGTGCTTAGTCTTTGTCGTTTTCTTCTGCGCCATTTGGAGCCTTTCCCTTTGCCTGCCTACGGACCTTATACGATAATACTCGCGATGACAGCCACACTTACATCACGGCGTTGGTACTTCTTGCAGTTAATTCTCGCCGCCCTAGGAGCGGGCACCAGTCTTTATCTCCTAGTGCAACATATCCGATTGAAAACGGGAATCCAAGTTGGCTCGAGCTTCTGCACCCTCGGCCAATACGCCGACTGCAATGTCGTGAATGCCAGCCAATACTCCGAAGTCGCCGGTATCCCGCTGGCGGCGCTGGGCGTGGTCTACTTTGTTTGCCTTTTCATGTTGGGCGTGACCCAACCGCCGATTAGCCGGGGCTTTGCCCGCGCTCAAGTGTGGATGGCGCGGCTGGCGATACTGGCACTGGCCGTCGACGTGTTTCTCTTTGGCGTGCAGGCTTTTGCCGTGCACAGTTTCTGCCTGCTTTGTTTGTTTACCTATTTATGTACCGCGGGGCATTTGGCCGCCAATTGGCTCAACCAACCCAGGGGCGTGCGCAATGGCCGCCATTGGCTGGTAGGCGAGCGCAAGGCCCAACTGGCCTCTTTCGCCATCGCTGCGAATCTAGTGGTCCTCATCGGCGTGTCCACCGCTCTTTTCCAGTACGTATTTGGAAGTGCGGCAGCGGAGCACATTGCGAATTTAGAGCAGTCCAAGAAAGTGTTTTTGGAAACCTGGTCCACGCGGCCCGCAAAATCCATCCCGATAGGCGAAAAAGATCCGAGTTGGGGCAACCCGCAAGCCAAGGTGCGCATCGTCGTTTTTAGCGACTTCGAATGCCCTCATTGCCAACGCGCCGCCTTTGCCCTGCACACGGCACTAGCGTCGTCCGAATCCCAGGTGCAACTGGTTTACAAAAACTTCCCTTTAGACATGGCGTGCAACCCCCTGCTGAAGCAGCCGATGCATACCAATTCTTGTGCTTTGGCAAAATTGGGGTTTTGCGCCAACGAAAAGAAAAAGTTTTGGGAATTCCACGACCGGGTTTTCTTTAAACTCTCCGCCCGAGAAATCTCCAGCGATCAAAATGCCATGCACGATGGCATGAAACATATTTTCACCCGCAAGGAATTTGATGAGTGCCTGGCCAATCAAGACGCCCTAAGCCATACGCAGCGGGATATCGACTTAGGCCGCAATTTGGAAATCGATTCCACGCCGGCAATCTTTATTAACGGTAAAAGAGTTGCCTTTACTCCTACGGTGGATCTCATCCGCGACCTCGTACAAAGAGAACTCCCAAAATAACCGTCCCAGCCCAAGCGAAACGGCTTGCGCTAAGCAAACGCAAATCGACTAGAAAACACCGCCCGAGTGTACCTCTCGCGCGAGAGGCGCTCGAGCGGCGGGCCCCAGACCTGGGAAGTCCTTGCTTCCCAACATGAGATTGTGCGCACGACATAAAACCCTGAGGTTTTCAATTTCCCGGCTACTTCCGCCCTTAGCCCAGGGCCTTATATGGTCGATTTGGAGGTGCGCCGTTTGGTTGCAGCGCACACCGGTCGGGCTTTGGTAGCTGCAGCGATGCCCGTCGGACTCCATAACGTGACGGCGCAGAGCAGCCGAAACAACACGTGTATGCTTAACGGCTTTTAAAACTCGGCGAGGGCGCTTACTGACGACTTCCTTCAACGCCCGCTTAATCAAAAGGAGACGATCTTTTTGTCCATAAAGCTTACCAGCTTCCATGAGCAATCCCCGGAGCTCCTCGTCGATAGGCAAATTCAAAAACTCGGCCGGCGCCACGACGTCAAAATGCTCCGCCAACACTTGAGCAATCTCACGAGTGGACTGTCGTTCGACCAACGGCAACATCTCCGAAGCATTGGAGGGAGTAAGATGGGGCGCAATCAAACTCAAGCCAGAGAGCGAAAGGTCGTTGCGCGCGAGCAAAGGCTTTGCCTCGGGAACTCTTAATAAGCACCGCGCAGCCTGTATCCGCCTCCAAGCCTCGCTCTCAGAATAATTCAGATAGCGGACACAGAAGTCCTGCAAACTCGAATAACCCTCTTCTTTCCAGAGCTGACGGCAATCCACCGCGGCGAGATATTCGAGAACCACCAGCGTCGACTGCTTTTCCAGTTCCACACTCCGCTTAGTTTCCAAAAGCAAAACGGACTTTTCTAATTCCATGTATTTCATGGGCACCTCGATTGTGAATACATAGGTATGTGTTTAGGGGAGGGTAGGCAATAGGAAAGAGCGATTAATCGTCGATAAATGGGGAGCGCGCGCTCCGATTTTTCGAAAAAAACAAAAAGTAAAAACTCCGAATTCCGAATCGCATTCCAGGCAAGGCCAACGCAGAAAGCCAGTAGCAAAAAAACGGGTTGCACCGAACAAGACCCAACGCAAATCGCTCAGCAGCGAACGGGCCAAGACTCTAAGACGAGTCGAAAGCTAAAAATCAAGAAGAGCGAAGCGACAGCAAAGACAAATCGTTCCCAAATAAAACCGACCACCCACCTCTCGCGCGAGAGGCGAAAGTTAACCAAATACCAAAAACCATGGCTTCGGCTTGAGAGAGGCCACTCCCCACCTGTCCAAAGTTTGGACAGCCAAGTAAGCATTAGCCACCCCTCCACGACGTAGGCGATCTCGCTAAGTTAGACCGCTGAAATCATTGACTAATGCAGCCACAAACTAGGCCTCTGGATTGCTTCTAAGTAGAGGTGGAGGTCTAGGCATCTCGTGCGTACGGCTTGGCTCATTTTAGCTCTCTTGGCTACTTCGGCACCCGCCTGGGCGACGCCCGAGGACGCGGATAGGTCTGAAGAAAAAGCCCGCGCGTCGTTCGTGGATCAATTCACCAAATTCATGCAAGACAGGAACGTCCAAGGCCGCGCCAAATCGCCGGATGGAAAAGTGGTCGGGGGCGGTAAGAAAACCCGCTTCAACGGTGACGACGGTCTCGCGTTTCAGTCCGAATTGACCTACCACGACAACGCGTTCAATGCGGTGGTAATGGCGCCTGGCCAAGGGGCCATGGATGCTAAAAATGGGAAACAGGAAGAAGAAAAGAAAGAAAAGGTTTTGCACGCCTTCGTATCGCCGCACGGTGGTTTGACCGCCGCCGGGGGATCATCGCTCTTGGAGAGGACTGCGTACCAGTTTGACCAACAGTATGCCGAGCAAGATGCAAAGAATAAGAACCAGCAAGAAACGCCCGGCGTGAAGTACCGTTCCATTTTTAAGATTACGACTAAAGAAGTTTTCGAAGAAGGCAAAGGCGCGGGCCAAACACCGCCTGCTGGTGGCGGCAATGCCAAGATGGAAAAAGATAAAGTCGACCGCTACGAATTGCGCGACGAAGTTAAACAAGCAGTGGATAAGGTCGGCGTTACTTCCAGCGAATCGATCCTGCAAGCCGCCCGCGGCGAAGGCAACGAAAACGATGACAAGGCGTTAGGAAACGGGGTGCTGCTGCGCGCGGCGGCCGCAGAAGCCAGTAAAGCGCTTTGGAATTCCACTTTATCGAACTTGTCGCAACGCCGAATCAACCGTGCGATCCGCGCCGGTAGTTTACCCTTCTCGGTGCAAACCACCGAAGGTGCGCCTCGTTGCGAAGTTTGGGCGCAAGAAGCCACCAACCAAATCAATCAGGTGCAGGGCCGCAAACCGGAAGACACGAAAGCCATGCTCCAAGACGTGCAGCGCATGTTGCAGCAGTGCAAGCAAGTGGCAGCGGTTCCGTACAATATGATTAACCCGACCTTTAAGACCGACGAAAAAGGCGCGGAGAATTTGGAATCGCAAGGTACGACTAAGGAAGACTCCTTTCAGCGCGACTCCCGCATTCAATTGGAGATTTTGGCCAAGGCCGGCAAGAGCGTGACGGAAGTTCCCTCCAACTGGCAGTATGGAAAAGATGCCGATAAGGCCCGCATGACTATTCAGTACGACGAAGGCCAGGCCAAAGAAGGCACGCGCTCTATGGCCGAACAACTCGATTCGTACAATAAGAATTTAGAAAGCGCTCAGGAAGGGTACGACGAAGTCGCTACTCGCTTGCCCGGCATGAAAACCGGCAAACCGCTGGACTATGTTATTCAGCCGGGTACTCGTTCGCTAGTCGAAATCAATCAACCGCCGGCTTCGGCCTTTGACGAAGTGGGCATCCAGAAGGCGCCGCCCAGCCCAACGGGACCGGTACCGCAAACCTACGACCAACTCTTGCAACGCGCCCAAACCAATTGAGTGCCCAAGCCCCCCATGCTATAGCCACCCCATGCTTGAAACCAACGGGTTGGTCCTACTAAAAGCTTTCGCCGCGCGGCCCGTCTGCCAACGTGCGACTGCACCACTTCGAGTAGGCTCCGAAATGGCGATTCAGGTTGACCAAGGCCCGGTGTTGACCTTGCGGCGCACAAAGACTCAGTTGGAAGTCGTTACCGAAACGACTACTAAGCCGGATCTCAGCTTCAAAATTCCGTTGAAATCTTTGCAGGCCTTGGCCACCGACACTTCCGACGATATCGGCGAAGTGGGCATTGAGCTCCTGAAGCTTTTGGCCGCCCCACAGGCCGAGGACCGGATGGAAGCCAAGGTGCACATCGGCCCTATGGAGCTTTTTCTGCGGGGGTATCTCGGCGTGCTGCCGTTAGGCGGGCCGTCGGTGATGAAATTTTTGGCCAACAAAGGCTTTTCCAGTATTTCCAAAATCAAGGAAGGCCTCTCCCGCTTCCGAGGGTAATTATGCCAAAACTTCACGTGCACATTTCCGCCGCCGAAATCGATAAAATGAACGAGGAGCTCGCGGCTCGTATCAGCGCCGACTACGCCCGGGTGATGAAACCGGGTGAGGAGCTTTTGGTCATCGTGACGCTCAAAGGGGCGGTGTTTTTTGCCGCCGATCTAATGCGCAAGATTACGGTGCCTTGCTGCATCGATTTTGTGCGCCTTTCCAGTTACGGGGCCGGCACCCAGTCTAGCGGCACCGTGAAGATGAGCAAAGGTCTGGAAGACGCCATCACCGGCAAACACGTTTTAGTCCTCGATGAAATCGTCGATTCCGGCCGTACTTTGAGCTACCTGGTCGAGCGACTAAAAGGCGATGCGCCAGCATCGCTGAAACTTTGCGCGCTACTCAGTAAACCCAGTCGCCGCGAAGTGAAGGTGGACGTGGAGTACCTCGGTCAAGAAGTCGAAGACAAATTCTTGGTGGGCTATGGCCTCGATCACGGGGAACGTTACCGCAATCTTAAAGAGATCTATTGGCTGGAAAACGACGCTTAGCGGTTTTGTTTTAGGAGCGCTTTTCGCTCTCCCCGGTTTTTTGACAGGCATCACCCACGGACCCCGCGACACGAAGCGGGTGGCTCTGACTCTCGACGACGGCCCCAACCCGCCCTACACAGAGATGTTCCTGCGGATTCTCGCTCAGGAAAACATCCCAGCAACTTTTTTCATGTTAGGGCGAAATATCGAGATGTACCGGCTGTCCGCGCTGCGCGTAGCGGCCGGCGGGCACGAAATCGGTAACCATAGTTTTTCCCATACGGCTTTGGCGTTCTCAAGTCCACGCAGGACCTTGTGGGAGATTGAAAGAACCGACGCGCTGATTCGGGGGTTGGGCTACGAGGGCAATGTGCCTTTTCGCTCGCCCTACGGAGAACGGTTTGGGCTGCACGCTTGGATTTTGCTTTGGCTAGACCGAGGGAATTTTCTCTACGACGTACCGCCAATCCCCCCGGACTACTTTCGTTCCGATCCCCAAGCCATGGCCGATTCGGCGGTAGCACGGGCACAGAATGGATCGATTCTGCTTTTTCACGACGGAGAAGGACTTCGGGTGGAGTCGCTGGAGGCCACCGCCCAATCCGTGCGGCGATTGAAAGCAGCGGGTTACGAATTTGTTCGGCTCACCGAGTTGGGGCACGGCGGAAAAGCACATCCGCCTTGAAATGCAAAACGCGCGGCTCGTCGGGAGATTCCATAGACAGATCTTCGATGTAAACGCGCACCACCCCGCCTGCCACCGTGCGCTCTTGGGTAAGCAACGCTTGGGGGATGCCCCGCACCCCGGGGTGCTTGTCGAGATACGCTCGGGCGTTTTTCATCAGTTCTGTGAGATCCATTTCGGCGTCTACCTGGGCGTCGCGGACCCGCAACCGCGGGGGCGAAGCTTTCCACTCCACCTGGTAGGTGCGGCCCCCGTGGGTGACGGCGTGGGACTTTGCGTCGCCGTCGAAGGTGCGGAAAAACTCAAAACGCGAAAGCCAGTCGAATCCTACGACATCGTACTCAGGCGGGTAGAGAGTCGTGAGAGATACATAAGCGGCAAACGCAGCAGCGCTCCGCGTCAGACCCCAAAGCGCGATCCCCACCCCCAAACGCGTCCGCATGGGCCTATCTTACACTTAGCCAGTGACAAGCTGCCGAGCGGATTTTAAATTTCGTCGGTATCCCAAGGAGAAATCATGCGCCGCGCTCTACTCGCTCTATTGATCAGTTTTAGTTTTGCTCTTTCCAGTTTCGCCGCCCCGGCAGTGCCGGCTACGCCAGGTTCGAATCTCGAACCCGAAGCGCCACAGTGGAAAGGCAAACCATACGACACACGTTTCCAGTTCTCCGCGTTGACGGGCGTCGGCCTCATGGGCGCCAATACCGGATTTAGCCTCTACGGGGCCGCCGCGTACAAACTTTTGCACGAAGGTTTTTTGGAAGACATCAACGACCAAGTCTATTTGGAAGTGATGGGCGGACCCATTTTTGTCTCTGGCAACGTGGGCGGGGTGGTCAGTGGCCACTTGCGTTGGGATTTCCACCGTACCGAGATCTGGTCATTCTATGCCTTGGGCGGTATCGGGTTTGAATTCGGTGGCTTGGCCTTGGGCAATATCAAAATGTTTCACCCTCGCTTCGGCGCGGGAGTGATGTGGAACCTTTTTGAATTCCTGAGCTTCCGAGGCGAAGTCAGCCATGAGTTCACGGGCATCGGCGTCGTCTATTTGCTTTAATTAATTCCCGATTTTAAGCGTTGTCGAAGAGCTTGATCGCCGGTATGGAGGGGGATTCCTGAAAGGGTCTCCATGAACCGTTTTCGGCTTTTGATCGCGCTCTTACCCCTATTGGCATTTAGCTCCTCCGCCTTTGGTGATTGGAAGACCGCCCAATTCTGGCGGATGTCGATGTTGAAGTCGGTGGAGTATTTCAACACGCATGCCTGGGACGAAAAAAGCGGCTCGTACGCTTCCGAAATTGGGCGCGACGGAAAACGACTCAGCGAAAAACGCCACCTGATCGCAACCGGCCGTATGATCTACGGTCTCGCGCACGCTGCCCAAGGCAACCCTGAGTACTTGCAACGCGCTCGGCGCACGGCGGAATTTCTGACCACCAAGATGATCTCCCACGACGCCTTGGGCCCGTATTTCCTTTCGACGGTGGACGCGAAGGGAAAAGACCTCGCGCACCAGACCACCCTAATCGTTAACGAACAGGCCTATGGGTTATGCGGGTTGGTGGCGCTGTACCAAGTCACTGGGGATCATACGGTGCTCGAAACGTTGCGTGAGATGTACTACGCCTTCGTAAAGCGTTTTCACGACCTAGCTGATAAAGGCTTTTTCGACGGCTATGATCTGGAAAAACAGGGGCCCGTCCGCACCAAAAGCTTCGATTCTACCGTCTATGTTGCCACGTCCTTTTTATTGGAATTTGCTCAAGCAGACGCCATAAACCGTAACCACGCCAATAAGCTGCTCACCGAGCTCGCCGACAAAGTGGTGGCACACTTTCCAGACGATAAGTTGGGTTTTATTCACGAACAATTCGATGCGTCTTGGAACCCGAGTTGGAGTGGCTGGCGTAAGCAGGGTAAGAACACGATTTCCATTGTCGGCCATGGCTTTCAGGCGGCTTGGTTCTTGATGCGCGCCAGCGACTTGACCGGGAATGGCCGTACGCGCTATCGACAAACTGCCGCGAAAATTATTCGCCAGTTATTGCATCACGGAGTTGCGGACGCCACCCGGGGCGGGTTCTACAACGCCTATAAGCGCGAGGACGCGACCCTAATGTGGGGCAGCGACAAACACTGGTGGCAGCAGGCGGAAGCGATTTTGGCTCTCACTCTGGCCGACCGACTCAATCTGGTGTCGAGTCAGCAAGCCTGGAAAGCCCGCAGCCAAGCGATTGATTTCTACTTCAAGCATTTTGTGGATCCTGCGGGAGGCGAGTTCGATGTCGTAGATGAACAAGGCCACCCAACGAAAGACGCCGTCAAAGGCAGCATGGGAAAATCCACGTACCATAGCGTGGAATTTGCGCGTTATATGTTGCTCTATCTCTTCCCGGGATGTTCCGGAAACATAGTCCTACAAAGCAAAACGACCCCGGGGAATGTCCCCGAGGTCGATTAGTTACTGCGTCTTTGCGTTTTTATTAATTACGTTTCAAGTTGATCACTTCTTCCAACATCTGGTCGGCGCTGGTGATCGATTTTGCGCTCGCTTGGAATCCACGTTGCGCGCGGATCATTTCTACGAATTCCGAGGCCAAGTCGATGTTCGAATGCTCCAGGCTGCGGGTTTGGATTGCGCCGCGGCCGTTCGTCTTCGCTTTACCGACTAGTGCTTGGCCCGATCCCGGGGTTTCCACGAAGGAGTTGGCACCCACCTTCGACAGTTTCTCGGTGGCATCGAAACGTGCCACCGCGATTTGGCCTAAGGTCCGGTTTTCACCGTTGGAATATACGCCGGTGATGAGACCGTCGGAATCCACTACTGTATCGGCCAACACGCCCGCCGTGTAACCGTCCTGAGTATTGCGGAAGACTTGGTTTGCTGTTCCGTACATCGTAGTGCCCTTAATGCCGGTTCCTTGAAGATCCATCGGGTCGCCGAAATCGAAGAATAGATTTTGTTCCGGAATCGCACCGCCGCGGAAGGAGGAATTTACCACCTGCTGCGCGCTGGTAGCCAAACGGCCGCTCTGGTCGAACGTCAATACACCGTTAGCGACTTCACCTGGCTTGCCGTCTTCTCCATTCACCAGCTGACCACCGTCGGTCATGGCATGCCATTCCCAGGTGTTGTCCGCCGTGCGGTTGAAATACAAGCTAACCGAGTGCGCGTTACCGACCGAATCGTACACCTGCATCGCCGAGGCGAAGGTAGCCGTGTCTTCCGGGCGAGTAAGATCCAGGGGACCACCCACGGGTAGACGCGCATCTAAGTTGGCGTACAGTTCGACTTTTTGCGAGGCCCGGGCGGGGATGGCTTTGAAATCGAGGCGGATATCATCCAGACGACCGCCGATGCGACCGTCGGAGTCGGCTTTATAGGCCTGCACTTTCGAGCCGCCAATTGTCGTCAGCCAGCCTTCTTTGTCGAAGCGGAAAGATCCGTCCCGAGTGTAAGCGGTACCTTCATCACTGCGAGTGATGAAGAAGCCGTTGCCGTTCAAGGCCATGTCTGTGCTGTTGTTGGTGCGGGAAACCGAACCTTGAGTAAAGTTGGCGGTGACTCCGGCAACTTTAGCCCCTTGTCCGATTTGCTCGCCACCGGAAGCGTGAAATACGTCGGCGGCTATGAGGGAGTGGAACTCAGCGCGCGAGCCTTTGAAGCCGGTAGTATTGGCGTTAACGATGTTATCCGAGATGACGCTTAACATTTCGCCATTGGCTTCAAGGCCGGAAATGGCGGTAGACATAGACGATACAACACCCATGGGATCCTCCGTTAGACAGTTAATGCAAGTGCTTCTATGGAGGGCCACAGGCCAGCACTTGCAGGTTTTGGAATTCCGACGCCGCTAATCCTGCGTCGAAAACTTTTGAAAATTGTTGGGCGCTATCAAACGATGACGGCGCTATCGATGTTCGTGAAGATGCGCTCTTTTAGGTTAGCGGCGTCCATGGCGGTAATGACGGTGCGCGATTTCACATTCGCGATCACGGCGACATTGCCCGCCAGAATCAAAGTTTCCCGGCTGCCTTTTTCGCGCGCCGAATCAATTCCGCCGCTTACCCGACGCTCTAAGTCTTCGTTCCAATTAATGGCGCGGGACTTGATGCGGGTCTCGGCGTGGTTTGAAAATTTAAGTCCGGAATCAGCCGGCGTTTCCGGCTTGCCGGGGAGTTCATTGTGCCGGAGCAGGACTTTCTCGAAGTCCGATACTTCGCCCGGCTTGGGCATGGGCTCCGGCGTGCTGCCGATGCGCGGCTCGACCGGGCCTATGGGCCCCATCGTCCTGTAGAGGTCCGCGATGCTCATGGTTTACCCTCCATCCAACGTTGACCGGGATCGTAGTAACCGCTGCGCGGTGCCCACTCCTGATCAGCGGAATTGGAGTTGGCCGCCACCGGCTTGTTCTCCGTCGGTGCGGGTGCGGGCTTAGCCCCCGCCGCTGGCATCTTGCCGTCGGCTGCTTTCTTGTCGTCTTCCGACCCGATGTTTTGGATCTTGGACAACTCGATCTTTTGCTGGCCGTTGGGTGCGTCGATGAGCAACATCGGGCTGTTGTTCACCATCTCCACGCCGATGACTCGACCGGAGAGATGGGCGGACGATTCCTTAGCCTTGCCGTCGGGACCAGTGCCAGCTACACGGAACATGTATTTGCCGGTGGGTAATTTGGCGCCATCTTTGTCTTTGCCGTCCCAAGTGACCATCTTGCCGCCACCCTTGGGATCGACGTCGATTTCACGAACGAACTTACCGTCTCCGGCGTAAACGGAGACCTTTAACGGAGTGAATCCATTTTCAGGATTCACATGGATATCCGTTGGCTGATTTTCGATAAGCGAGACCTCGGCCGAACTGGCCTTGACCTGCTTGCCGATCATCCCCAACGCCTGCATTTTTTGCTCCTCCCCCATCCCACCTTCGAGTTTGTGGATTCCGTCGCCAATTTGCGTCAGCTTTTCGAGCGACGCGAACTGAGCGAGCTGGGCTCCGAACTCTTTGTGATCCATCGGGTTCAGGGGGTCCTGATTTTGCAGTTGGGCCATCATCAACTTCATGAAGTCGTCTTTGCCCATGGTTGTTTTATCCGCGACTTCGCCGCGATCCGTTAAATGCGAAGGTAATGCGCCGGTAAGTTCGTTCATGAATCAACTTTCCTTACACACGGACGTCCAAGCGTCCCGCGTTCCGGTTCCGTGTTACCGGTGTCTCCGCAAGGAGATCGCGAGACCAAAGCCGCTCTTCCCGGGTCTGACGAGAGAAGCTCCCGCTTCCCTCCCGTGAGGATTGACCTTGCTGGTGGTTAGTACCTTGACCGAAGTTCATCGAGGCGAACGAGGATTCGCGCGCCGTATGCACTTCAGCGCTGGTCAGATTCAAGTCCTGCGATTGCAGGGCTTGTTGCAGATCAGCCATCCCACCTTCCAGGGCAGTGCGCGTTGTTTGGCTATCCGAATGGATAGACAATTCAACATTCTTGCCACGGGTGGTGAGTTCGATCGTGAGTTTGCCCAGCTCTGGTGGGTCGAGCAGCATCGTCAATTTGCCCCCGCCCTGCTGCACTAGGTCCTCCAACTTAGGAAGAACTTGTGGAATCAGCTTGGGGGTACTGGCGACATGCCCGACTTCCGGCTTCACTGCGGCCTCAAACGATGTGGACGAATCTTGGATTCGCTCACCCGTTGTGGACGTGAGAAACGCGGTATCAGGTTGGGTTTTCTTCTCTTCCTTGATCTTCGGTGCTGTCTCGGGCAGTTCCGGAGAAGACTGCACTGGCATCGGCACAACCGACTTAGCTGAAGCCTTCTCAGCCACGTTGGTTGGAATCTGCGTTTGCTTTTGTACAGTTACCCGATTATCTCGCTCGACGTTTGCGGCCATCAGCTTCATCAAGCTGTGCTGGCTAGAATCGGCGTGCGAGTGGATCGGAGCTTCCTCTACCTTCACTTCCTTAACGTCGCCCCAAACGGAACTCAGAAGTTGCTGCAGCTGTTTAGGCTGAAGGTCCTCCACTGGCGCTTGTAACAAGGCTTGAACATCCACCCCTGTTAGAACCGCCGCGTTCCCGTCGGAAAGCGGTTCGGAAATTTGGAAGAAATCGATATTCGGATCCAGAACCACGTTTTCAGGCGTGGCTTTCGGTACCGGTATCGGATTCGGCGTAATCGTATTCGTAGTCGTATCTTGCGTACCAGGAACTGTCGGAGTCGGTAACGGCAGATTCAACGCACTCAGCGCTTGCTCGGCTACCATCGGCATTGCCGCATCTTGGCCGAAGTTCTGCGCCCCCAGGTTGAAGCCTGTGGTTGCGTCGGGATCTGTTTGCCACCATTCCGGAGTCTGGCTCGCTGCTTGGAGGCCCAGTAAAGCGCTCATAAAATCGAAGCCTTCTGTCCCAAGCTGCTGGCCGTCCGGTGACTGGGTCGCTAGTCCCGGACTCTTTTGGATTGATTGTATATTTGCCATTTCATATTCACCTCCTTTCTAATTCTGGAAAGCCCCGGTAACCGGCGCTTGTATGACCTAAGGATTTAAAATTGTAGTGGCCGGCGGCTTTTCATTTGCCGACGACAAAAATCGTTTTGTGATGTCCCGTGCTTTAGCCGGATCCATTTTCGCCAAAATGTCCGCTGCGTGCTGCTGGCGCATACCAGACAAAACCCGTCCAGCGAGTTCGGCTTCCAAGTCATCTAAAATTCGAGCCGCTTTCTTAGCTTCCATTTTCTCGTAAACGCTGCGGAACGCGTTCACCTTCTCATCGCGGGCCGATTCAAGCGCCTTCACTTCACCTCGGAGCTTGGCCAATGTGCCTTCGTACTTTCCGAGCTGTTGTTCTAGGAATGCCTGCTTTTCATTGAGCTCACGTTCCCGGTTTTTCAGCGCGGCTTCGCGTTCGTCGACCTTCTTCTCTCGGTCCTTCAAAACACCGTGGAGCTTCTGCAGATCTTGCTCAGAAGGCCCCGTGTGGGCCGTAGCCTCGGGAGTGGAGGCCAGTTCGCGCGCTTTGGAGAGTTCCTCCAAGCGCTTGTGGTAGCGCTCCCGCAGTTCTGCATGAGAGGGCTCGCGCGGAGGTGCACCGGCGGCCGCTGGCGGTGGCGCCGACTCATGGCCATTGGCGTACGCAGGTTGGGCGACTAGCAGAGCGCCAATGAAACTCGCAATTGTGAATACTCTCTTCATGGCTAGTCTCGATCCCCTTGTGACGCAATTCCGCGAGCCCGACGCAACTGCACAAAATCGTCGATGGCTTTTTGTTCTTTGCGCGTACGGTCCAATCTAAACTCCGCGATCCGTTTTTCTTTCAGCGACTCCAGCGAACGCCGGCGTTGCGAAAGACGAATCAAAGCTTTCTGTTTCTTATCCAGCGCTTCGTACTCTTCCACCCGGAGCGCCGCAATACGGCGATTTTCCTCCATGGTCGGCACGATGGAATGCCGGTGAGCATCCCCTTCCAAGGTATTCACCGCCCGGGTACTCACCTCAATGGCGGTGCGGATCTTGGTCTCCAGTTTGGCGGTGTACTTATCCAAGAAGGAGATACGCTGCAGAATCCCGGCAATCTGAGTCTTGGTTTGGTTCTCTCGCAAAAGTGCGAACCGCAACGCTCGCTCCAGGCGAAAGGCGAACTTGCGCATTAACCATTACCCATCAGGTCGAGAACCTGGGAACGGGTGGATGCGAAATCTCCGCGTTCATCCCGATCCTGCTTCAAAAATTTGCGGATTTTAGGCGCCATTTCGATGCAGTGGTCGATCTCGGGATCGCTACCACGGCTGTACATCTGGTACTGAATGGCGTCCTCGTTCTCCTGGTAACGCGCGAGCAATTCTTTGAGCTCACGTGCGGCTTTGCGGTGCTCCGGAGTCACCACCGAGTCCATCACCCGGCTGATGCTTTGCAAAATATCAATCGCCGGGTACTGCCCGCGATTCGCCAAGCGCCGCGACAAAACAATATGGCCGTCCAAAATAGCGCGGGCGGCATCGGCGACGGGATCTTCCATGTCGTCGCCTTCGACCAGCACGCTGTATAGACCCGTGATGCTGCCGGCTTTGCCCCAGTTCCCGGCGCGTTCCACGAGCCGAGCGAGGGAAGTAAACACAGAAGCGGGGTACCCCTTAGACGTCGGCGCTTCGCCGGCCGCGCTTCCGATTTCTCTTTGCGCCATAGCAAAGCGAGTGAGCGAATCCATGAGCAACAAAACATTTTTGCCATCGCGGCGGAAGTACTCCGCGACAGCGGTGGCCACATAGGCGCCTCGCACGCGGCGCACAGGCGATGTATCGGCGGTTTCGGCAATCACCACCATTTTCTTACGCGCCTCGGGTCCCAACTCATGCTCCAAGAAATCGCGTAGCTCGCGACCGCGCTCACCAATCAACGCGAGCACCACTACGTCGGCAGAGGTATGGCGGGCCAGCATTCCTAGCAAAACGCTCTTGCCCACACCCGAACCGGCAAAAATCCCCAAACGCTGCCCCTGACCACAGGTGAGGCACGCGTTCACTGCGCGTACTCCCAGATCTAGGGGCCTTAAAATCCGTTCCCGTTCCATGGGATTCAAAGGCAACCCGTAGAGTGGGATTCGCTCGTGCAAACCTTCGATTTTGCCACCTTCGTAAGACCGAAGCGTCGAATCAACCACCGCCCCCAACAAACCGGGGCCCGCCGGAATGTAACCCGTCTCCTCCGACAGCACGACCGAGTCGCCCAGCTGCACGCCCGTCAAATCATCGAGCGGCATGGCAATATGGCCCTCGGGGTGCAAACCCACGATCTCCACCGCCACAGGGCCACTGAGGCATTGAATTAGGCAAAGCGAACCCACACGAGCTCCGGGCATATTGATGCGCACGGAATCCCGACTCACCCGTTTCACTTCGCCATAAAACTGCACGAAGGTCTCGGAGCGAACGGCTTCGCTATAGCGTTCAAGGGGTGTTTGCATGAGCTCCCAAAAATTCATTAATCTTGTCGGTCAGCTTTTCCACTTCCGCTTGTGGCGCAAAGAGGATTCCGCCGCCGTCGAGTTCCACCCGCATTTGCTGGTCGGAAAGCGAGCGATCTTCGGCCCATTCCCAGTGGGGGGCGGAACCGGTGGCACTGGCGCGCACGCGCTCCATCACCGACGGTGCCAACACCACCCGAATCTTGGCCTGACGGGACAAGTCTCCAATCGACTCTTCCAACCAGGACTTCAAACCTTTGAGCCGTTCCGGATCGAGCGGGATCAGAAACCGGCGGCCCAAATGCGCAATGGCCTCGCACCACAATCTTTCGTGCGCGTGCAAGAGCGCTTCTTTCTCTCGAATAAGCGTGGCCGCAACCTGTTCTAGATCCGCAAAAAGCTTTTGGGCTTGGGTGCGGGCTTCTGCCAGCCCCTGCTCCATGCCCTGCTGCCGCGCGCCTTCGAATATCGCTACCCGCTGCGGAGCCGACTCCGAATCAATCATTTGCTTGGCACGTGCCTCCACGCGCTCTTCAAATTCCTTTTTCACCTCGGCATCTCTTTCCAGGGTCTCCCAGAATGCAGAAGGCATGGTGAAACGCACCGGCTTCGTGACGGGCATGGGGATGCCAATCGATCCGGAGGAGAGTGGAGCGCCGGAAACTAACGGCGACAACTCAGGGAATAACTTCTTGGTCTTCGCTGAATCCAATGACTATCTTCCCTTCATCTTGGAGCCGTTTCATAACTGTTGCGATTTGGCGCTGCGCGCTCTCTACGTCGGACACCTTTTGAGGACCGAGAGCCCCTAAATCCTCGCGCAACATTTCGGCAGCGCGCTGGGACATCGCGGAGAAAATCTTTTCCCGCACTTCTTCGGGGGCACTCTTTAGCGCCAACAGCAGACGATCTTGGGGAACTTCGCGCAGAATGAGCTGTACGCCGCGGTCGTCGATTTTGCCGATATCCGCAAAAGTGAGCATGTGTTGACGAATTTCCTCGGCCAAGATGGGGTCCTTGTCTTCCAACCGGGTCATCAACGAGTTCATCGTTTTTTTGTCCAGGTTGTTGACGAGTTCTGCCACCGCCAGGACGCCGCCAAATTTATTGGTGCGCGCCTTTCCGGAGCTAGCCAATTCCTTCTTGAGCATGTCGTCGAGCTCGTCCACCTTTTCTGGCGCCACGTATTCAAGACTCGCCATGCGCAGCACAACTTCGGTGCGAATAGAGTCGGGGAAGTTGCGCAGGGTCGAAATCTGCTTGGTAAGGTCCATGTGGGCCATCACCAATGCGATGGTCTGAGGGTGCTCCTCCACTAAGAACTCGGCGATTACTTTGGGCTCGACGGACTCGAGTACCGTAAGATGCTTTTGATCGACCAGATTGACTGCGCTGAGCGATCCGAAAATCGCTTTGGCCCGTTCTTCGCCCAAGCCTTCTTTGATCACATTGGGTTCCGAAAGTTTTTCGTCGAAAATAATATCTTCCCGCTCAGAAATCTTGAAAAGGTACTCACGCAACACGCTATTGATCAAGGCGATGGGGGCCTTGCGCATTTCGCCCATCACTTTGAGCAAGCGGCGGACGTCCGTGTCTTTAAGGTCCTTCATCATGCCGAACGACTTCTCTTTGCCGAGAACGTTCATCAGGATCGCAGTTTTTTCCAACCCACTAAGCGTGGCGGCCTTACTTTTGGTCGTCGGGGGCTTGGGTTGTTTCACTGCCATGGCAGCGACGGCGGCATTCGATTTCATTCGTTCCTCATTAGGGGGTAGCTAGCGCGCGCAAGAGAGGCCTGTCCGAGACCCCGCCTTCGCGGCGATCATCGGGCTCTTCCAACCACTCTTCGATAACCGCTAAACCCTTCTTGGGTGTGGCACCTAGGCGGTCCATGATGCGACGGCGAAGTTCCATTTCCTCACGCTTTTCCAGCGGCTCGGCTTCTTCAGGAAGCACTCCGTCGGCGAGCGCTAAACCCGGGGCGCTGCCGGAGGCGGCTGCGAGGCCGTTGGCACCGGCGGTTTCAGCTTGGATTTCCGCTACTGTGCGCGGGAATTGCTCCAGGCTTGCCTCCAACGAGCTGCGGCGTGAACGACGGCGCAAGAAGAGCAGCATTCCCATCGAGAGCGGGATCATCGCGGCCAAGAAAATCAAGCCCACGCGCATCGCAATGGGTTGGCTTTGGAACCAGCCGACCGTTGGCGCGGGGACTTCTTCGGGGAGAAATTCTGTTGAGCGAAATGGCAAGCAGGACACCGTAATTGAATCGCGGCGCTGTTCGTCGAAGCCCACCGAATTGGCCACCAACTGCTGCAAGCGTTTCAGCTCTTCATCCGAGCGCGGAGAGAACTGCTCGGTGCCATTCACGGTGGTGTAGTAGCCATCCACAATTACGGCAACGGTCAGGCGCTTGAGATTCCCCGATGGCTTATCAGTAACTTGGATTTTGCGTGGGACGTTGTAGCTGGTGTTCTTAACGCTCTTTTCGGAGCTCGTGCTGGCCATGGGAACGGCGGGACTCACTGCCTCCGCGCCAGGTAGGTTCGAGCGGCTGCCCGGAATACCAATCGGATTGGGCTTACTACCCGTGGTGGTTTCCTCGTTGCTGACGGAATTACGTACCGCCGACTTCTCTGGATCAAAACTCTCTTCGGTGGTGTTTACGCGGGAGGGATCGATTTCGGCAGCAACTTTGGCGCGTACTTTTCCCATCCCGACCACGGGGCTTAGAATTTCCTCTACGCGTTTCTCGAACTCGACTTCCATGTTGTGCTGATTTTCCAGCAGTGTGGTAGACAGGCCCGAGGCTGCACCCTCGTCTTCGGGGCGGTGGAGAAAGTTGCCTTGAGTATCGACGATGGAGACATTGTTAACCTTAAGGCCTTCCACAGCACTAGCCACTAGATGGGCAATACCGTTGATTTCGCCCTTAGAGGGACGTTGCCCGCGACGCAGCTCCAGAATAACCGATGATTTGGGCGGTTCCTCTTCTTCCAAGAAGGTTTTCTTGGGGGGAATGCTGATATGGACCCGCGCCCGTTTTACTGACGCCAACTGCTGAATGGAGCGAGTCAGTTCGCCTTGCACCGCGCGCACATACTGAATGCGCTGGACATAGCTCGACATCCCTAAAGTTGCCGAATCGAACTTTTCAAAACCCACCACGCTGCTACCCGGCAGGCCGACCTTAGCCAACTCCATCCGAGCCCGCGCGACTTCACTCGCGGGTACGCTGACAGTAGTGTTGTCGGGTGACATTAAGTGATTGATCTTCTGCTCACCCAACGCCTTCGCCACGCCGCGCGCCTCTTCGGCCTGCAGGTCTGTATAGAGAACTTGCATGGGATCTTGGCTACCAATAATTTTGGCAGCCACCACTCCCAGCACTGCCACGCCTGCTATCACGGCAACGCCGAGACGCATTGTGGCAGACTGTTTTCCCCACCACAGCTGGACCGTGGCGATAGCTTTCGACAGCGTTTCATTCATAAATTAGCTCTAGAATCAGACCTGCATGCGCAGAATTTCGTTGTAGGCTTCAATCGCTTTGGTACGGAACTGCACCATCAGCTTAAAGGCGGTCTCCGCTTTTTCGGTTGCCACCATGGACTCGTGGAGGTTTTCGGTCTTACCCAAAGCCAAATCAGTCGCTTTGTTGTCAGACTCGTTCAAAAGTTGATTTACCTCGCCCATCGATTTTTCGAGATAGGACAGGAAGGAAGAGCCTTCGCCGCGTTCTTCGAAAACCTTTGGAGAGGAAATCTCCATTGGTTGCATCATGGGCATTCTATCGAATTTTATTTCCATCTATTATCTCCGCCCGATATCCAGGGCTTTGTTCATCATGTTGCGAGTGGTGTTGATCACCGTCACATTCGCTTCAAAAGTCCGGCTGGCGGTGATGAGGTTAACCATCTCTTCCATGGTGTTGATGTTGGGATAGGCCACATAACCTTCCGTATTCGCATCCGGGTGGTCGGGCTGATAAACCATCTTGGGAGGGTTTGGGTCCGAGATCACGTCCGCGACGCCCACTTTGTGCAAGGGGGCATTCATTTGCGAAGCCAGTTCGTCTGCGAAAGGCCGGGCCTCAAACACGGCGTCCTTCCGACGGTACGGACCACCCTCGGGAGTGCGAGTAGTTTGGGCGTTGGCCAAGTTGCTCGAAGTAACGTTCATGCGCAAGCGTTCGGCAGAGAGTGCGGATGCGCTTACGTCTAAGGAGTCGAAGAAATCACTCATCGATCACTGCCTCCTGAAATAGCGTATTTGAGCAAGGCAAACTTCTTAGAAATCATTTGGGTGGCGGCGCTGTACTGCACGTCGTTCTTGGTCATGCGCGCCATTTCTTTATCCATGTCGACCGTATTGAGATCCTGGCCCAATTCAGTGTCGGCATCCTGGCGAATCTGAGGGCGCACCGATTCGATTTCCACTCCGGCCAATCCTTGTTCCTCGGAAGCTACGGCGCGTTGAAGTTCGGATTCGAAATTGACCTCGCGAGATTTATAGAAAGGCGTCTCCGCATTGGCGATGTTGTCCGCAATCACGTTGTGACGCGTGAGATACATATCCATCGACTTTTCGAGGGCTCGGGTTGAAGTATCGAAGAGTGAGCTCATTTTTTCCCTAAAGTTATTCGAGGAAAGTGCCGATACATTTAATGCTGCAATCTAAGTACCAATGTTTCAGGCACGACGCACACGCGTCGCCCGGCAAAAAACTCCACCAACCGGCAGAATTTTCCTACGCGGAGAACTCTTTCAACTTGTTGCGTAACGTCCGAACACTAATACCCAACTTCTTTGCTGCCTCAGTGCGGTTGCCGTCAGTAGTAGTGAGCGTTTGCAGAATATGCTTCTGCTCCACACCGGCCAGATCCACAGGGGCCGCCGTCGCGATCTCCGGCGTGTGCAAGGGACGCAAATCAAAGTGTTCGACACCCAGCTGGGGTCCATCACAAAGCAACAAAGCCCGTTCGACCGCATTTTGCAGTTCGCGTACATTGCCCGGCCATCCATAGCGTCGCAGTTTTTCCATGGCAGCTGGGGAAATACGCTTGGGTTCTAGCCCGCTTTCCTGGCAAGAGCGGTGCATGATATCGGTAGCCAACGCTTCCACGGCTTCGCTCCGGCCGCCCAGCGGAGCACAATCAATTCGAATCACATTCAGTCGATAGAATAAATCTGCGCGGAAAGATTCGCGTCGAATCAATTCAATTGGTTCCACGTTAGTGGTGGCAATAATGCGGGTGCGGATGGGTACCGGGTGGCTCCCGCCCAAGCGATCGATCTCGCCCTCTTGCAAGACCCGAAGCAATTTGGCCTGCAGGTGCACAGGCATTTCGCTCACTTCATCCAAAAGTAAAGTCCCGCCGCTCGCGCGCTCAAAGCGTCCAATGCGTTGGGCGACAGCCCCAGTGAAAGCACCGCGCTCATACCCAAACAACTCGGCTTCCATCAAACCTTCCGGAATCGCCGCGCAGTTAATCGAAACAAACTGACCGCGAGCACGTTCGCCCCGCTCGTGGATGTAGCGGGCGATAAGCTCTTTACCGGTGCCGCTCGGCCCTACGATCAAAACCGGCATGGTGGACTGGGCAGCGCGGGAGGCCAGATCCAGCGTCTGTTCCATCAATGCATCGGCCACAACCATGGATCGGTTTCGAAATTCGATGGTTTTGATCATGGGCTTCCTTTGACTGAAATCGGATCAGGGGGCTAACAGCTTCATTTCACTCTGGGCCAAAGGGCTCCAGAAACTATCTTTCAACTGCACAGCCTTGCTCCATTCCTGGCGGGCGGCTTCGGGCTTTTTCTCGGCCAGCCAGCACTTGCCTAGGCGAAAGTGCGAACCTGCCGCTTGCGGGGCATCGGGCGTCATCTTGAATGCGTTCTCAAAAAGTGGGATGGCCTGCTTGCACTGGCGGCTTTCATACAGCGCGCGCGCGGCCAAATGATAGTAGGGCCCCAGATCCTTGGGCTCAGAGAATGTGGCGCGTGCGGTTTGAAGCAACTCCCCGCCCATATTCCAAACCTTCATGGTGTCGACGATCTCACTCATCTCAGCCACTAATTTTTTCTGGGTGGCGGCATCGGCGCCGGTCAGCCGACGCTTGACCAAGTTAAAGGCACGCGGGCCGTCACCGAGCGCTTTAGCCAGTTCGATGCGCTCGAGCAAGATGGAGCTATTCCATTTCGGGTCATCCAACGTCTGAAGGAGTCCCTGCGCCGACTTAGCATCCCCACTCAAACGCAAGCCTTGTGCAGTGGCCAAGCGATACAGAGTGACTTGATCGCTAGGCAATGCACCCACTTGCGAAGCAGGTTCACGGGCATCGCGTGAGCCTTTGGCTTGCAAAAGCGTTTCCGCAAACCAACCTAGAATCGCGTATTCCGGCGCCACGACCGAGTCTAAAATGCTGCGCGATTGCCCCACTTTGAGCACGAGGGGACTATCGGCTCCGCCCAAGTAAAGTGCGCGCAAAGTGTGGTAGCCGATCTTCAAACGTACCGCTTTAGGGGGACCTTGTGGCGACCAAAGGGGAGAAGCTTGCCAACGATGCAAAAGTTCCAAGCCGGCGTCCAGCTCGCCTTTGTCGACGAGCGCGGCGTAGCTATCTCCGGCGATCTTGGCGTAAAATTCGACTGCCCAAGTAGCCGAGGGCGTCCCTTTGAGCCAATCGGAATAGACGGACTCGATGGCTTTCTCGATCGCTGGCGAATCCAACTCGGCGAGCTTTCCAGCTTCCAAAAGCCCAATCAACTTGTGCCGAATGAAGTCGCCCGTTTTACCTTTATCAATCACGAATCGGGTTTTACCGCGCAGGTTGTTGAGGTAGTTCACTGCTTCGATTTTGCCTAAATCCAAGAGCGTTAAGCCCTTTTCGACGTAGATGCGGGACCGGAGATCTTCGTTGCCGATGGAGTCGACTTCCGCATCCACTAGGCGAATGCGGCGATCGAGTTCACCGCCCGGCTTCAACTGAGGGTCGGTGAGCAAGCCATGGGCATAGGCGAAGCGACCCATATCGGTTTTGGGAAACTTGTCGTATACCGCCAAATAGCGGCCCGTGACTTTGCCTGGCTTGTCGCCCATGCGGGCCGCCAGATCCGCTTGGCGTTTAGCAACGTAAGGCATGCAGTCAGACTGACTGCGCTCCGTGGTCGTGTAGCGGTCGAAGAAGTAACCTGCTTCTTTCCACTTTCCAGCGCGATAAAGCAATTCACCTAAATTCGCCAGAGTCGGTTGGTAAAAACGCTCGATAAACGGGCTTTCGTCGGCCACCAGTTTCTCATAGCCCTCTACGACACCACTTTTGCCTTGCTGCCATTTCAAGTCGACTTTGCGAATGAGCGCCGCCGCTCGTAGGCGGAAGTTTACACACGTGGCCATCACGCGATCGTACGCCGCCTCGGCGACATCCCATTTGCGCAGCAGAAACTGAGTTTCCGCCACCCCCATCAGGAAGGTGCAATACAACGGATCTTGGGTAAACGTGTTCACTCCGGTCTCGTAGATCGCCAGACTTCGTTGGTAGTTGCCCGTGCGAAGCCAATGGGCTCCGGCGGTGGCTGTGAGCACGGGGGCGAAATCGGATTTGGGGTACAGCAACAACGCGCCCCTTAGCTTGCGCTCAGCCCGACGGCCATCTTCGTCTTCCACACCCGTGGTGTCTTGGTCGAAAAGCGATTGGACTTCTAAGAAAGTTACCGCCTCCCGAAGGGGGCTGGATTCAAAGGTGGTGCGGAACGTGGTGATACCGTGTTCCAACTCAGACCATTTTCGATCGCGGAACAGGCGGATCAGCTGGTTGTACTCACGCTTACCGGCAACGTCGTTCGCTACTTCAAAAAAACTTTCTTTCCCAATCCCCAACGCAATAGGGCGCTCGCAGACCGGGTGGTCCAGATCAAAGTCTTCCCAGCTGCTAAATTCCCGCGCCGCGTAAGCGACTTTTGGAACCAGCAAAAGCAAGGGGAGTAAAATGCGGGCAGAGGTAGGGTAAGGCACCAACGTATTACATAGCAAAGGGCGTGCCGAACGGGTCCTGCCCGGGCCCTGCTAATCGAAGAGCTTCTTTCGTTTCTTTCCTGTCAGGGCGTCAAGGTTTTGTCGACAGAAACGCCGCGCCGCGATAAAAACACTCCCGGCGCATTGAACTTTTGCTGCGGTGCTTCTGGAATTTCCTAACAGTTCTACCGATAAGCACAGGGAATGGGACCCTTTTATCATCAAGTGACTATGCAAACTGCCCTGCGTTGGATTCTGTCGTCGGTATTTGCGATCTGCCTGGGCGCTTGCGCCATCGTGGGCGGCGGTACGGATTTGGAGCACGCCTCTGGTTATTCCGTCACGCCGCCAGCAGACTGGAAAACCCAAGGACGTGGCGACGGCGACCGCGCCTATAAACTGCCCTCCGGTAATGTGGTGAGCTTAGTAAGCAGTTGCAACCGCAACCCCGACGCGCCATTGGATGTGCTGACCCGCCATCTTTTAATGGGCACCCGCAACGTAACCGTTTCGGCCAGGGAGAAGAAAACGTTCGGCGCCAACGAAGGGCTCTATTCCAAGGTGGTCACCCGGTTAGAGGGTAAGCCCTTCCATTTGGATTTGTTTGTTTTGGCCAAAGAGAAATGCGTTTTCGATTTTTCTTTGATTAGTCCTAAGCCCATTGGCGAAACCGATTCCAAGGCATTTAAGGAATTCATCGAAAGCTTCCACTATGGAAAAAACTAAGGAACTGCTGCACCATACGAGCCGTCGCTCGCTCAACGCATTCCTGGGATTCATTTCCGCCTTGGGAGGCGGGGTGAACCTGCTTTATTCGACCGCCTATGCGCTGTTTCGCCCCCCGTTTTACTTCCGGTTGTTCACTGAGCAACTGTACCAGCTCGGCTTCAAGTCGCTTTCGCTCACTCTGATCACCGCCCTTTCCACCGGTATGGTGATGACTTTGCAGTTCGGCTTGGGCCTCGAACGTTTTGGCGGCAAGCTTTATGTTCCTAAGATTGTCGGTCTCTCCATTTTGCGCGAGTTGGGCCCCATTCTCACTTGCTTGATGTTAGCGGGCCGAGTGGGCTCGGGAGTCGCTGCGGAAATCGGCTCGATGAAAGTGACCCAGCAGATTGACGCCATCCGCGCTCTCGGAACCGACCCCATCAAACGCATTGTGGTGCCGCGGGTGCTCGCAATGGTGCTGATCGCCCCCATGCTTACCCTCTTTGCCGACATTGTCGGAATTGTGGGCGGGATCTTCATCGCATATGTGGAATTGAACATCGACCCCACTTTCTACTTCCATGAAGCTTTGGTGGGATTGCGGCCCATCGATTTTGTGGTGGGTATCAGCAAAACCGTTTTGTTCGGACTTACCATCGGCGTGACCGGTTGTTACTACGGTCTTTCCACGGAAGGCGGCACTCAAGGTGTGGGACAAGCGACCACCCGCTCCGTGGTAACCGCTTCGATCTTGATTGTGGTCCAAGATTTCATTCTGACCAAGGTTTGGTGGCTATACGAGCGAGGCATGCAATGAGAGAGATGCCCGAAAAGGACGAACCCCTCATCGAGGTCCGGGATCTGTACAAAAATTTCCAGGGCAAGCAGGTGCATTCCGGGGTCAATCTCAAGATCTATAAGGGTGAAATTTTGACCCTCATGGGCGGGAGCGGATCAGGCAAAAGCGTGCTACTGCGTTGCTTGATTGGTCTCGAGCGCCCCGACAAAGGACAGATTATTTTCCGGGGTCAGGACATCACTCAGCTAGACGAAGAAGCCCTAGTGGATGTGCGCAAGCAGATTGCCTACGTCTTTCAGTATGGGGCTCTTTTCGACAGCCTCACGATTGGCGAGAATCTGAGCTACCCGCTCCGCGAGCACACGACGCTCACGGAAAAAGCGATGGAGAAGAAAGTAAAGGAATCGCTCGGTCAAGTGGGGCTCGATGGCAGCCAAGCGCTCTTCCCCGGCGATTTAAGCGGTGGGATGCAGCGCCGGGTCGGCGTGGCCCGGGGAATCATTATGGGTCCCGAGGTGATTTTGTACGATGAACCTACTACCGGCTTGGATCCTTACAATACCCGCCAAATTTTGAAGATTATTGTGGAACTGAAAAAGAAAGGCGCCACTTCCGTGCTGGTTACGCACGACATGTCGTCGATCTTCACGGTTACCGATCGAGTCGCGTTCTTGAAAGATGGCAAGATCCGGGCGTTGGGTACGGCCCAGGAAATCAAGGACTCCTCCGATCGGGACTTGCACGGCTTTATTCACGGAGAAACGATGTAATGGATAAAAAAATCGCCAACAACATCATCGTCGGCATCATGGTGGCGCTGGGCTTTGTGGCTTTCGTTTTCGTCTTGTTTAACATAGGCGGCGGCGGGGTTCTTCAATCTCAGTTCACGCTGTATGCGACTTTTACTCACGTGAAAGGCCTGCATATGGGCTCCGAAGTTTCCTTGGCTGGCTTGCGAATCGGGGTGGTGAAGAAGATCACGGTGGCCAACGACAAGAACAAAGATTTGATCGTGGAATTATCGCTGGCCCGCACGGCGCAAGAATATATTCGTAAAGACTCGGTCGCCGAAATCCGTACGGCCGGGGTGTTGGGTGACAAATACATTGAAATCAGCTTTGGATCCACGGATTCACCGGTCCTCAAACACGGCGACGCTATTACCTCGTTGGAAGCCGAGGATATGTTTTCTCAAGGCGGCAAGCTAATGGGGGGGCTATCCAAAAAGTTCTCCGACGGCGGCGATTTCGACAGCATGATGCGCAACCTGAACACGGTGGCAAAGAATTTGGCCACGATTACCACCGAATTCCGGCAGGAAAAGAGTGCGGAGAAAATGGGCAAGGCGGTTTCGTCTCTGCAAGCCATTCTAGCCAAGGTAGAAAAAGGCGAAGGTACTCTGGGTGGGTTGATTACGGATCCGACGGTTTACGAGGATTTGAAGTCGATCACGGGCGGCGCGAAGCGTAGCGCTATTTTGCAGTATTTCATGAAACAGTTCATCAGCGACGGCAAAAAGGCCCAGCCAGAGTAGTCGCGGATCCCGCTCCAACCTCTAGTTGGTAATCCGCAAACCTTTGCGCTTGAGCTTTTCAACCAAGGTCGTCCGGTTCAAATTCAGTAGGGTCGCGGCTTTGTTCTTATTCCCCTCGGTCTTCTGCAGGGCCTGCAAAATCAGCTCGTTCTCAAACTCATTCACCGCATCGTTAAAATCCAATCCATCATCGGGCAATGCGACACTCGCCACGAAACGGTCCAGGCGCACATTGGCAAAGTAGGCCGACGGGAAGTCCTTCAATTCAATCACGCCGTTGTCGCGCTTGAGCACCAAAACCCGTTCCATCAGGTTTTCCAACTCCCGCACATTGCCGGGCCAGTGGTACTGCATGAGCGTCTTCATGGCATCTTCGGAAATGCCCCGCATAGGTTTGTTCTGCAAGTCGGCAAACCGACGCAAGAAACTGGAAACCAGCAGCGGAATATCGGATTTTCTCTGGCGCAAGGGCGGCAGGAAAACCGGGATTACGTTGAGGCGATAGTAGAGATCCTGGCGAAACTTTTTCTCGCTGACCGCAACTTCAAGGTCCTGATTGGTGGCCGCAATAATGCGAGCATCCAACGTTTGGCTATGGGCGCTACCGACCGGATCGAATTCGCGCATTTGGATCGCACGCAGCAGTTTGGCCTGAAGATCGAACGGCAAATCGCTAATTTCGTCGAGAAAGAGCGTGCCGTTGCCGGCCAGCTGAAAACGGCCCAGCCGGTTTTGCACGGCGCCGGTGAAGGCCCCTTTCACGTGACCAAAAAGTTCACTCTCCAGCAAACTAGGCGGAATCGCGCCACAGTTGATCGCAACCCAAGGATTTTTACGCCTTTGGCTTACGTCGTGGAGCGAACGCGCCACCACTTCCTTACCCGTTCCGCTTTCCCCGGTGATGAGGATGGTGGAATCCGTGTCTTTGATACTCAATATCAATCGGAAAATTTCCCGCATCCGCGGATGCCGGCCCACGAAATGGGGAAACGGAGAGTCCGCCATATCGTCGTCATCGGCTTCGGGACAAGTTTGGGCAAGCAATTGGGCCACGCGGGGGCCAAGCGAACTAGCATCCGCGTCGTGCACCCAGAAATCGGAGGCGCCGGAACGGATCGCGGCGACGATCAGCGCGGGATGGCCCACCGAACTGGTGGCAATAATGCCGGACCAAGGGCGAAGGTTTTTTAAGGTCTGAAGGTGAGAGACATCGGCGTCATTCTCCACGGACCAAAGGCAAACGTGGAAAAGCTGCTTTTTAACCAACGCCAAAGCATCCTCGGCATTGGAAGAGGCAACAACCCAATAGTGCTTCTTTTCAAGCAACTCTTTGTACGCATTGCAGCGGACAGAGTCCGGCTCGAAGATTAGAACACGATTCATCCCGCTCCCCAGACTCGAGGTCGTTTACCCTGTACTGATTTTGAATTTAAATTGTAATGAAGGAACGCTTACCCTTTCAGAATAAGGCTCACAGGAAAAAATGTCAATTAATTGACCCTAATCTCCGACGATAAAACGAAGGGCTCTCTTATTTGAAATGATAAACTGGGCGTACCGATGAAAAACAAAATCAATCTTCGACTGGCGACCCAGGCAGCTTTGGAACCTTTGCGTGCGGCAGGAAGTGCACCCCCAGCCGTATTGGGGCTAGCCAAGGCCGGCCAATTGGTTTCGATGCGCCACGATATTGAAGGCGTGCATTTTGATTCTGCTTTTGTGACGCCGTACGACTTGGGGCGTAAGACATTGGCAGTGGCGCTCTTCGAATTGGTGGGCAGCGGGGTCGTTCCGCGTCGCGTGCAGTTGACCACCGGGGTAAATCAAGCAACCACCGAGACTTTTTTAGATGAAGTGTTTCGTGGGTTTAAGAAAGTGGCGGATGAATTCGAAATCGAACTCGGTTTTGGAAATGCGTTTCACTCCCCTACCTGTTTTTTCATGAGCGTGCTCACCGTAAGCGATCGACGCCCGGCACTACCCCAGGCCAAAGCCGGCGATATCCTAGCAGTCACCGGCAAAGTAGGCGCCGCCGCCGCAGGCCTGAATGTGTTACGCCGGTTTGGTTGGCCAGCCGTAAAAGATTACTCGGAAGTAGTGAAGGCCCACTTGTGCCCCCAGCCGCCACTCGAAATGAGCTTGGCGTTGGCCAAAGCCAAATCGATCACTTCAATGACGCCCGGCATCGACGGGGCCTCAGCGGATCTGCATCGGCTTTGTGAGATGACGGGGCTGGGCATCCACTTGGACGAGGCCTCATTGCCCGTTTCTGAAGAAACCACCAAGGTAGCAGGGCTACTGGGGTCCAACCCCCGTCGCTGGGCACTCTTCGGCGGCGAAGACTACGGAATGTTTTTGACGGTGCCGGCGAAGAATTGGAAAGCGGTTCAGGCAAAGTGCCACAAAGCCGGCACCCCGCTCACTGCCGTTGGGGAATTGCGGCCCAAAGCCTACTCCATTCAAATGCAAAATATCGAAGGCGAAAAAATTCGCCTTGCGAACCGCAGTTGGAACCCGCTGGTACGCCGGCGCATTTCGAAAAACTAGCCCAAAATATCTTCGTGAAAAGCGCCGAATTGGCGAGTGGGGTGCCTGAGTTGGATCTCCAAAATCCAGCGTTGCGCCGCCGGAGCGAAGTTGAGCGATTCCAAATTTCCGCGGTGGTAGAGCACGTGCGGAAAATCTGCGATACGGTGACCGCTGGCACCTCGCAAAATAAATTCCCACCCCATAGCTTTCGCTTCGGCAGTGGCAAAAGCATAAAGCGCTCGCCCGCTTACCCCAAGATCCGCCCAATGATCGCGGACCCGCTTAAAGAGATCGCGCGCCGCTTGTGCGCAACCGAGCATCTCGGGGTCTTCCCCCACGGTAAACGTGGCACCCACGTCGGCCTCGTACCCATCGAACACGGGCCCGAAATCCAGAAAGAAAATATCGCGAGATTGCAAGCGCACGCCAGGCAAAGAGGTATCGGAAAAAGAACGCAACGTATTAACGCCGAAGCGGACATGGGTGCGGTGCCAGAAGCGCTCAGCACCCTTCTCTTTCAAGACCTCCGCCGCGATCTCCCGGGCTTCAGTTTCCAACATACCCGGCTGCATCCGCGCGGCAATAATCTGAACAGCTTCCCAAGCGCGGGCTTGGGCCGCATCGAGTTTTTGGGGAGAAAAATCGGCTTTAACTTTTTCGAGTTCCGGGTGCATCGGAGATCCTCAGAAAGAATCTATCGAATATCTCCGGCAATTCGGCAAGTACCACTTCTTTGAGTTCCAACCCAGAGGCCGCAAGAACGCCACGCAAATGGGCCGCGGAATGCTGCTCGAAGAGACGCTGGGCGGTGGGGGCGTGACTGAGGTGCCAACGCTCGGGTTTAACACCACCCAAATCTGTTTGGTAAGGACGGTAGAAACCTTCTTCCGCCATATGCCGATCCAGCCAGTCGTGCAGATTAGAAAACATCCCACCCGGATCCACTTCCGCCGGAATCAACTGAACTTGGTACCGCGGGGGCACGGAAAGACGATCGATCACGTCCAAGTCGGTGCCCCAGTGGTGGCGTGAGGCGCCGGGCAACGCGGACCATTGAAGGATCGCAAACACGATTTGCTTAGGCGTAAGGCGGCCAAAATCTAGTGGATGCCCTTGGGCGTCCAGCAAAGCACGCTGCCCCGTCGCTTTCTGATTCCAAATGCGCATCTGGGCGTCAAAGCCGCGAAAGGTACTCACGGCCTCCAGTTCGAACCCAGCGCGGAATGCTTTGGCGCGCAGCCGCTCAAACGGGGCTGCCACTTCGTGGTGAACCAGGAATTTGGAGTCCGGCAAAGGCACCAGATGCGCTTCGGTTTGACCCGTCAGCACCCGTTGATCGTCGCGAATTTCGGGTTTCACAAGACTAGTGTATCGCGTATTCCCATTGTAATCACAGGGGTTTTCGGGTGCCCTTTTTCGTCACCGTGGCTAGCAAAACAATGTCGAATTGTTTCCAGCAATAACTGCCTCAATCACTCCCAAGCCTAGTTCCCGACGCCGGGCCAGTGGCATAGGAGTTGCGATATGTCCTGACGAGGTTGCCCTCGCGTTGCGAGTGGCGAGATGAATTGATGGAGAGAGTGATGAAGATGTTAAGCGCGTTCGTTGTTTTGTTCGCCGCGGTGGCGGGAATTGATGCACAGGCTTGTACCCGTTGCGCCCCGGCGCCACGTCCGATGCCGATGCCTATCGTGCAGGTCTTCCCGGTTCCTGTGCCGCGCCCAGTGCCGGTTCCGGTTCCCGTGCCGGTCCCTGTGCCGCGTCCAGTTCCGGTTCCTGTGGCGGTTCCGATCGCACAGCCGATGCCATCTCCTTGCGGCGGCGGCGGATGCGGCGGCGGTAACTTCAACATTGGCACCCACGGAGTCGCTGTTGGCGGATTCGCGATGCCCGGTGTGTATCGGTGCCGACCGCTAGACCGTTGCTCCCGACGGGCTTTCCGAGCCGCACGCCGCGCGATTCGTCGCCAGGCGCGTTGCTTCGGTCGCTGCGCCCGCACCTGCTAAAGCCTTTCAATATTACCGACCCCGCGGGTCGGAGGGCGCGTTAGATACGCATCGCCACTCCGACCTGCGGGTAGAAGGTAACGTTTAGGCCGAAAAGTCCGACGTTCGTGCGAAAGAAAAGATCCACGCTCTGAGTGAGCATGAATTCAAAGCCCGGGTTGATCAGCAGCATAAACTCCACGAGCTTATTGCCGTTTCCAAAACCCAACACAATCCCCATACCCATTCCCAATGTCGGCACGATTGTCCGACTCATCGGGAATCGTTCGTAGGCCATCACAACGGCCGGAACCAAAAATCCCACGCCTGGCGCAGTTTGAACAAAAAATCCTGAATCAAGCCCGAAATAGAGATCGCGTCTCGATTTGATCAAGTTGAAGGATCCCGAGAGCCCGACCCCCGGGGCGCTCATAGATCCTGCCACAATAAACCCGGGCCCTACATGTCCCACTCGCGATGCACCTGAAGCTCCGCCAGCGGCGAAGGCCGGCAAAGCCCATAGAAGCGCCAGTGCGCCGACGACAGCTACCCGATATCTCATGCTAAGATCTTTCAGCCGGCGTCCGAAGCCGTCAACGCTTTTGGCTGGCACCCCCTGACGCAAAGCGATACACCCAATTGAGGAGGCCACTTGATTCGACAGATTGCGGTGATTGATCCGGCTGTAAAAACCGCCGAAACAGACTGCTTTAACCGACTGGTCATGGAAAGCCCGCTGCCGCTTACCTACCATTTGCCCAAGATTGGGGGCATGGATTCCTTGCTCGGCCTCCACGGAGAACTGGCGGGGATTATCGTTTTGGGCAGCGGCAGTAGCGTCAATGACGCCGAACCCTGGCAGCTGGCCATGAATCAGTGGCTCAAACCCCAGATGGATAAGGGAGTCCCCACCATCGGGCTTTGTTACGGCCATCAACTCATTGCCCACCTTTTCGGGGCCAAGGTAGATTTTATCTTTGCCGACAAACACAAACACCTGGGCTTCCGCACCGTTTCGCTAAAGGCCAATCGCCTTTGGGACAACCACGCCATGGACGGTGAACTGGTGGTATCGCACCGTGAGCAAGTAGTGGATTGCCCACCCGGCTTTGAAATTGTCGGATGCAGTCCCGAAATCAAGGTGGACGCGTTAGCACACAAAAGCTTGCCGATCTGGAGTTTCCAGTCGCACCCTGAAAGCACCGCGAGCTTTCTGAAAAGCCAGGGCATCCCTCTGCCCAGCCAGGCGAACCGGCTCTGCTTCGGGCACGCTATTATGGGAGATTTTTTGAAGTTTGTGGCGGGGCGGACTTAACGTTCGCCGCTACGCAACTTGGTTCGCGGGGCGTGGCTGAGTTACATCGAATATTTTCTTCTCGACAAAAATTTCATACAACACTGGATCCAACTGCCCGGCGGCTACTTCCCGAGCCAAGATATCCAATGCCTTTTGGGTAGGCACAGCTTCCTTGTACCAGCGATCAGCGGCAGTGAGCGCATCGAAAATATCGGCGATCGTCATGATTTTTGATTGCAAAGGAATTTCATGCGAGGTCAAACCGCGCGGGTACCCGCTGCCGTCTAGTTTTTCATGGTGGCAGTAGGCAATCTCCGGCAGATGGCGGAAATCCTTCGTCCACGGGATCATTTTCAAAAATTGGTACGTGTGGCGAACATGCGACTCAATTTCAAGCCGTTCGCTATCAGTGAGCGATCCCTGGGCGACGGAGAGCGCGTGGTACTCTTCCTCGGTAAGAACGGAAATCGGTGTACCGTCGGGTAAGAGCATTTGCTCGTGACGAATGCGTTCCAACCCGGCTTTGTTTTCTTTTTTGAGCACGTTCGGCTCATTGGCCGCAATAATGACGGCCCAATAATATTCGATTTCTTCCAGGCGCCGTTGGTAATCCTGCTCCGCTTTGGCAGCGTTGCCGCCTTTTAACTGAGTTTCCAAGAACGCAATTTTAGCGGCGGCCTTACAAATTTTGACACGTTCTTTCACGGCTTCGAGTTGGTAAGAGTGCAGCTTTTTGGCTTTCACCAGAACTTCTTCGCGTACGCCGATTTTACCGAAATCGTGTAGCAGAGCCGCGTATTCCAACTCCCGAATTTCCTCTTCTTTAAAACGGACCGACCGATAGATCCCGGTGGTGACATCGTTGGTGGCGCGAGCCAAGCCCACGCAGAGTTTCGCAACCCGTTCGGAGTGCCCGCCGGTGCTGGGATCGCGTGCTTCAATCGCGGTAATCGAGGCTTTGATGAAGCCTTCGAATAGGCGTTGAATATCGGCGTATAAATCGAGGTTCTCCAAGCAGATTGCGGCTTGGGTAGCAAATGAGGAGAGCAGGCTCTCGTCCCCAATTTCAAACGAGCAAATGGGGCTCGCAGAATCATGGGCATCTTCTTTTTTATTGGCCAATTGCAAAACGGCGGTAATTTCATTGCGACCGTTTTTCAGCGGAACCGTCAAAACCGAGCGTGTGGCTGACGTACCGGAGTAATCCACCGTCTTCTGCCACTGTGGCACAGTGAGGGGCACGAGCTTTTCAATGTCGGAAATATTGGAGGACTTGGCGGTCATCGCGACGTAACCGCAAACGCTTGTCTCAACCACCTTGAGCATTTGCTCGGTGAAATGGACTTCTTTCCCCCGCTCGACTGAAATCTTGATCCGGAAATAGAGTTCGCCATCCACTTCCTGGATCATGTACAGGGTGCCGCCCTCGGCGCCCGTGAGATCCAAACTGCGACGCAGAATAGTGGCAAGCAATCGCTGAGGATTGCGCTCCGCCGACAAATCGATGAAAATTTCGTTCAGCTGCTCGAGAGTGCGGCGATCGACTCCGGGCTTGCTGGTGTCTTCCGCCCGTACCAATTGGCGCACAGCACGTAGCAAGTGAAACGCGAGATCGCGTTTCGCATCCCGATCGGAGAGCACTTCTAATAGCTCCACAAAACCCGAACGCTGCGAAAGAAACTCCGAGGGCTTTTCGGCCACCACCACCAAGCCGTAGCTGAGCGAGTTGTCATCGCGCAACCGCCGTTTGAAGAGTTCCAAAACAGCCAAAAAATGCTCTGCCGAAACCAGAACAATCAGACGGAGTTTTTCCGTGCGCGCCGTTTCCAAAGCCGCCAACAATTCGTCATTCACCTTGGTTTGGACCGTGCGCCAATCAGGCGGAAACGCCAAACCCTCGGTCAGGGCCGACAGGTGAACGAGGAAGAGGGACTTTTTGGAATGAATGCCTAAGGAGCCAAGCATGCGAGACCTCAAAAGCTTTTCGGTAAATAGGCAGGAAACCGTGAGGAAAAGCAGGCTGGAATGTTTGGGGATGACGCGGTGCTAAGCGATTGTTTTGATATGGTTAATAGCTGGAGAAGGAAGATCGGCCAGCCGCTAGCGGCTATCAGGGAACGGGTTTCCGGGATCAGCGACCGGGGACCGGTGGTCGGCGAGTCGAGCATCTAGCGGATCCCTCTGAGTGCAGTCTACCGATCCCAGTTCCCGGAATCCCGTTCCCCGATAGCTGCTGGCTGCTGGCTGCTGGCTGATCTTAGTAGCCGCCTTGAAGGCGTTCGATTTTATCTTTCCACCGATTCTCAACCACGCCCCGAATGAGTTTATTCTCGGGCTTGGACAAGTCCGGGTCGTTTAGGAGCAGAGCCACGGCCTCTTCGCGCGCCTTCCCCAACAACGCTCCATCCTGGACGATATGCCCTGCCCTAAATCCCGGCAGGCCACTCTGGTGCGTTCCCAAGAATTCCCCGGGGCCGCGGAACTTCAGGTCTTCTTCTGCGATCTCAAACCCGTCTTCACTTTGCTCCATGATTCGCAAACGCGGCGGCACGCTGTCTTCCACCATCAGAATACACTCGGAGGGTAATTCACCCCGCCCTACCCGTCCACGCAACTGGTGTAGCTGCGAAAGTCCCAAACGCTCGGGGTGTTCAATCACCATCAAAGTCGCATTGGCGACGTCGATACCCACTTCGATTACAGTGGTGGAAACGAGCATGCGGTATTTTCCGGCCTTGAAGTCGGACAGAATCAGGTCCTTCTCCTCCGGCTTCATCCGCCCGTGCAGCAAGGCCACCGAGAACTCTGGGAAAACTTCCTTACTCAGTGCCTGGTGCATTCGGGTGGCAGATTTAAGATCCAGCTTTTCGGAATCCTCGACCAACGGATAAATGAAGTAGACCTGCTCGCCGCGTTTGAGAAATCCGCGGATTTTTGAATACAGAGTGGGCCGATCTTTCTCGCGCAAGATACGGGTGACAATCGGTTTGCGATTGGCCGGCTTCTCCCGGATCCAAGTAAGATCCAGATCACCGTAGATGGTCAGAGCGAGTGTCCGAGGAATGGGAGTGGCAGTCATCATCAGCAAGTGAGGCACGCCGTGCACTGACTTGCGCATCAATTCACCCCGCTGCTCCACTCCAAAACGGTGTTGCTCATCGACAATCACCAGTCCCAAATCTTTAAACTTCACCCGCTCCTGAAAAAGCGCATGCGTGCCGATGACTACCTTCGCAAAACCACTTTCGACCACTTGGCGGTATTCCAACTGCGAAGCTGTCTCCTGAGAAAATAAAACGCAGGGAACTCCAAGCGGCGCCAGAAGCTTTTCGGCGGTGCGCAGGTGCTGCTGGGCCAAGATTTCGGTAGGAGCCATGATAGCGGTTTGCACGCCCTGGCTGGCAGCCACGCAGGCCGCAGCTAAGGCTACGACGGTTTTCCCCGATCCCACGTCGCCTTGAATCAGCCGGGTCATCGATTGCGATTTGGCCATGTCGCTTACAATGGCGGCGACGGCAGCTTTCTGATCGCCGGTCAAATCAAAGGGCAATCCGGCATTGAATTTGGGCAAAAGGTTTTTGACGTCGATAAGCGGACGCGCTTTTTCCTTCTTGCGCAGTTCTTTTTTCAGACCCAAACCCAGCTGCAGCACGAAAAATTCTTCAAAGGCAATCCGTCGAAAGGGAGCCTCTTGGCGACCTTCCTCGGGAAAGTCTTTGGGAAAATGCAGCGCCACGAAACTCTCCCGCAGCGAGGGAAGCTTGAGGCGACCGCGCATATCTTCAGACAGCGGTTCGTCCAGTTCACCCAAAGACTCTTTAAGAACCTGGGCCATTATCCGGCGCACTGTTTTTTGGTGCAGCCCTTCGGTCTCGCTGTAAATCGGGACTACCCGCCCAAAGTGATAGGAGGGAATCGGCCGGCCGTCTTGCGTTTCTTTGACCACTTCATAATCGGGGTGAGTCATGCGCGCAAAGCCGCCAAAGAAAGTCACTTCGCCGTGCACCAGCACCTGCTTGCCGTCGGCAAAATCTTCCTTCAACGAGGGAAAAGAGCGGAACCAAAACAGGCGAATTCCACCGGTTGGGTCGAGACCCGTCACTTCAAAACGGGCAGTGCGGCCCTGGCGGGCTTCTCGCCCCCCCTTACAGGTGATCATCAGAGTAGCCGTCTGGCCAGCGACGAGATCTTTTATGGGAGTGAGCTTACGGCGATCTTCGTACGCACGCGGCAAGAAATACAGCGCGTCTTCAACCGTACGGATGCCTTTTTTGGACAGGAGCCGCGCCGCTTGCGGACCGACGTATTTGATCGTTCCAATAGGCGCGGAGAGGTCCACTTGATTCCTAAACGTATTTTACGGACAGGACCTCGTACTCTACTTGGCCCTTCGGGACTCGAACCGTTACGGTATCGCCGGCTTCTTTATTTAGCAACTGGCGCGCGACCGGAGAGTCGATGGACAAGCGACCTTCGTGGACATTGGATTCATCCGAACCGACGATCTGAAAAACTTTTTTCTCGTCGCTATCCACGTCGAGCAATTCGACTGTAGCGCCAAACACAATTTTGGTGGTGTTCAACTCGAGGTAGTTAATTACCTGAGCGCGCGCCAACTTATCGTCGATTTCCTTAATGCGGCCTTCGATGAACGACTGCTTTTCCTTCGCGGCATCGTACTCCGCGTTTTCGGACAAGTCGCCGTGGGCGCGTGCGGTTGCAATGGCTTCAATCACCCGAGGCCGTTCGACCGTCTTGAGGTGCTTGATTTCGTCTTCTAACTTTTTCTTACCCTGCGGGGTCATCGGAACCGAACTCATCTAAACTCTCTCCTGCAAACAGTGCGTTTCTAGGCTATTGCGCTTGTACTCCAAAATTGCCTGGGCGCCCGCTCGGGCCGAAGCAATCGTCGTAAAGTAGCACAGGTTGCGCATTAATGTCGCACGGCGTAATTCGTAGGCCGCCCCGACTTCATGCACTCCCAAGGCAGAGGTGTTTATAACAAGTTGAATTTCATCATTCTTAATGCGGTCGACCACATGGGGCCGTCCCTCATTCACTTTATTAACGACCGCGACTTTGAAGCCACGTTCTTCTAAATACGCGCAAGTGCCGCGCGTACCGCAAAGCTCAAAACCGAGATCCAAAAGCTGTTGGGCAATCGGCAAAAGGGCGGCCTTATCGGCGTCTTTTACGCTCAAAAAGGCCCGCCCTGTGACTGGCAAGCGGAAGCCTGCGCCGATCATCGCCTTGCCGAACGCCTCGGCAAAATTCTTACCCACGCCCATTACTTCCCCGGTGGAGCGCATTTCGGGACCGAGCACTATGTCGGTGCCAGGAAAGCGGTTAAAGGGGAATACGGCTTCTTTTACATAAACCAGATTCCCGCCCGCCGGCTTAATGGGAAACTCTTTGAGTTTGCGGCCGAGCATGATTTTCATGGCGATCGTGGAGTACGGCACGCCCCGAGCCTTGCTCGAAAAGGGAACCGTGCGCGACGCACGCGGGTTTACTTCCAAAATGAAAATCTTTCCATTTTCGATAGCAAACTGAATATTGATTAGCCCTTTCACATCCAGCGCCAAAGCCATGGCTCTGGTCTGGCGTTCGAGCTCCTGCACGGTTTCGGGGGCGATGGTTTGTACCGGCAACACGCAAGCAGAGTCACCAGAGTGCACTCCCGCTTCTTGGATTTGCTCCAAGGTACCGCAGATCAAAACGTCGGTACCGTCGCAGACGGCGTCGACGTCCACTTCGATGGCATTGTTCAAGAACCGATCGATGAGCAGCGGCATTTCCACGCTCATCTCCACACCCCGTGACAGCCAACGATCAAAATCGCGGGTGTTGTAAAGAATTTCCATGCCGCCGCCGCCTAGGACGAACGAAGGGCGAACCAGCAGCGGAAAACCGAGCTTCTCGGCGGCTTCGGCAGCCTGCTCCCGACGCGTAACAATCAAACTATTGGGTTGGCTGATGGCCAAACGGTTGCACAGATCTCGAAATTTATCTCGGTCCTCGGCGATATCAATGGCATCGGCGGAGGTTCCCAAGATGGGGTAGCCATGCTTGAAAAGTTTACGGCTTAGATTCAGCGGGGTTTGCCCGCCGAAATGCACCACGGTGCCCAGTGCTTTTTCACGGTCGAGAATTTCGGAGATATCTTCGAAAAACAGAGGCTCGAAATACAGCTTATCGCTGACATCATAGTCGGTGCTAACCGTCTCGGGGTTGCAGTTGACCATGATCGATTCATAGCCCTCTTCGCGCAACGCCATGGCCGCACGCACGCAGCAGTAATCAAACTCGATACCCTGCCCAATTCGGTTGGGGCCACCGCCCAAAATGACGACTTTTTTGCGGCCCGTATCTTTCACCGGGTCGGACGTGGGTTCGTATGTCGAATACAGATACGGGGTTTCGGATTCAAACTCCGCCGCACACGTATCCACCATTTTGTAGCTAGGGCGAATCTTGAGAGAATGACGGTGGGCACGCACTTGGTCTTCGGTGCTACCGATAAAATGGGCAATACCCGCATCAGAGAAGCCTTTGCGCTTCCAACCCAGAAGCTCTTTGTGGGGGATCGCGTTTAGCCGCCCCTTCCACTCCGCCATTTTGGATTCGGTTTCGACCAAACGGTGAATTTGGCGCAAGAACCAGGGGTCGATCTTAGTAATCGCCGCAATCTCTTCGACGCTTAATCCTTCGCGCATCCCTTGCGCCAGCCAGAGCAAGCGATCGGCCTTGGCGTTCTTGATGTAGTTGCGGATGCCATCGACCCAGTTTTGGCCGGAGCGCAGCTTGCGGCGATCCCCAAAGGGTTGAAAGCCCCAAACCTTCGTTTCCAAAGAGCGCAGTGCTTTCTGCACGGACTCCTGAAAAGTGCGGCCGAAAGCCATGGCTTCGCCGACCGAGCGCATCGACGGCGAAAGCTTCGAATCCGAGCGCGGGAATTTCTCAAAAGCGAAACGAGGAATCTTGGTCACTACATAGTCGATGCTCGGCTCAAAGCAAGACAGCGTTTTTTTGGTGATGTCGTTGTGAATTTCGTCGAGCGTGTAACCGATGGCCAACTTAGTAGCGATTTTGGCGATCGGAAAACCGGTGGCCTTAGACGCCAAAGCAGAACTGCGCGATACCCGCGGGTTCATTTCGATGGCCACCAAACGACCGGTTTTGGGGCAAACCCCAAATTGCACGTTGGCGCCGCCCGTTTCCACGCCCACTTCGCGGATGATGCGAATCGCGGCATCGCGCATTTTCTGGTACTCGACGTCGGTAAGAGTTTGGGCCGGAGCAACGGTGATGCTGTCGCCGGTGTGGACTCCCATCGGATCAAAATTTTCGATAGAGCAGACAATAACGACGTTGTCTTTGAGATCGCGCACGACCTCGAGCTCGTATTCTTTCCACCCTAGAACGGATTCATCGATCAGCACTTCGCCTACCGGGCTTGCTTCCAAACCCTTGGCGACCTCGGTGACAAATTCTTCGATGTTATAGGCTACCGAGGCTCCCGTACCGCCCATTGTATAAGAGGGCCGGATAACGCAAGGAAAGCCGGTCATCTCTACGACCTTCTTGCCTTCATCGATTGATTTAACCGCCCCGCACTTCGGGTATTCCACGCCGCAGCGATCGAGAACGCCCTTGAATAAGTCGCGGTTTTCGCCCAACTCGATCGAGCGCACTTTCGCGCCGATGAGCTCTACGCCATATTTTTCTAGTGTGCCTGATTTGGCGAGCTGCATGGCCAAGTTCAAAGCGGTCTGGCCGCCCATGGTGGCCAGCATGGCTTGGGGCCGCTCTTTGCGGATAACGTCTTCTACATATTCCGGACGCAAGGGCTCGACGTAGGTTTTGTCGGCCATTTCCGGGTCGGTCATGATGGTGGCGGGGTTGCTGTTGACCAGCACCACTTCATAGCCCTCTTCCCGCAACGTTTTGCAGGCTTGAGTTCCCGAATAGTCAAATTCACACGCCTGACCGATTACGATCGGACCCGAGCCCAGGATCAGGATCTTTTTAATGTCTGTACGGCGAGGCATTCTTAAATTCGACTATTGTCGTCGTAAATCTTCTCAATCGGCATCTGGGGGTAAATGCGGTGCTTTAAGTACATTCCCACCAGCAACCAAAGCCAGGACTGGTACGTAGCATAGTCCTGAGATTTGCGAAACACGCGTACCTGGGCCTTGATGTACGGGTGGACGGCTTCCATGTGGTACGAAGGCCGGCGCACGAAACTAAAACCCTTTTTGGGATCAGTGGACCGGCTAATGAGGCGGCCTTCGACGATATCACCGCGCGAAATCCCCAGATAATCATTGGGCGCATTTTTAGGAACTAGGTAGCTCTTACCGCTATACAGATCCTTCAACTTCAGCCCGGCGTCGCCCGCACGACTCACCGAAAAGAGACTACGCGTATTGCCGCCGTGAATATGGTTCCAGTGGGAGCGCTCCTCCGCCGTTAAACCGGTCAGCATTTCGGGAAGCTGTTGTTCGAACACACACCAGTCATAGAAAAAGTCCCAGAGGTCTTCGATAAGGTCTGCGTTATCGGGCTGGGTGAGCGTCAGCCGCAAGCGGGTGTGGAAATCACGCCGCAGCTCCGTGAGGCGTTCTTTCTCCACCGTCTCAATAATACGCCGGACTAAAACTTCAAACTCGGGATGGATCATCCCGAATTGCGGCACTGCTTGGTCTTCCATTTGCACAATCATCGCAGGAACCCCTTTACGAAGCTTTCAAACACGCTGTCGGCATCATGCGGCCCCGGACTGGCTTCCGGGTGGAACTGCACGCTGGAAAAAAGCATCTTCTCGGACGAAAAACCTTCGACGGTACCGTCGTTTAAACTCACGTGCGCAAGAGCGATATCGCGGCTCTGGAGATCCTCGGCTTTCACCGCAAACCCATGGTTTTGCGACGTGATCAAAATCTTGCCCGTCCGCAGGTCCTTCACCGGGTGGTTAACGCCGTGGTGACCAAACTTCAGCTTATACGTTTCACATCCCAAGGCCCGCGCCAAGAGCTGGTGTCCCATGCAAATAGCTTGGATGGGTACTTTGCCAATCAACCCCTGGATCTCGCCCACTGCGCCCGGCACGCCAGCCGGATCGCCGGGTCCATTGGACAGAACCACCGCCACCGGTTTTTCGGCCAAAACATCTTGGTGTGGGTAATGGTACGGAACGACACGAACCTTGAAGCCGTAGGATTTAAGCGAGCGCAAAATGCCGTACTTCACGCCGTAGTCGTAAACCACCACGGTGCCAGAGTCGGTGCCCTGGCCGGGGTCGAATTCCCATGGCTTTACGCAGCTCACCTGGCTCACTAATTCCAAACCGTCCATGGACGGAATATCGGATAAGAGTTTTGCGGCATACCCTTTGACGTCATTACCAGCCGCTTGGCTCGGAAAAATCACTGCGCGCTGCGCACCTTCGCCACGCACGATGCGCGTGATTTCCCGGGTATCGACTTCGGCGATGCCGGGGACTCGGCTCTTTAACAACTGCTCGTGGAGCGACCGTTTGGAACGATAATTGGAGGGCTCGGGTTCGTATTCCCGCGCGACCACTCCTTTTAAATAGAAGTGCGGCGATTCGATATCTTGGTCGTTGAGGCCGTAATTGCCCAAGTGGGGATAAGTCATCACCACTACTTGGTGCGAATAAGAAGGATCGGTGAAAATTTCTTGGTAACCCGACATGCCGGTATTGAAAACCAGCTCCCCGCCGTTGGAGTGATCGGAGCCAAAGCCCTGACCGTGGAAAACGTGGCCATTTTCTAGATAAAGAACCGCGTCCCAAGTCGTCATCGGGTTTCCTTTGAGTCCTCGGAATTATATACCACCCGCCCGGCTACGATTGTATAGCGGACTTTCCCCTGCACTTCCCACCCCTCAAACGGGGTGTTGCGGCTCTTGGATCGAAACAGGAGCTTGTCAATGCGGTAAGTTTTCTCGGGATCAAAAATGGAGACATCCGCATCCGCGCCTACTTTTAAAGTGCCCTTGGGGATGCCCAATACTTTTGCCGGCTCGGTGGTAAGTGACGCAATAAGTCGAGAAAGCGCTACGCCGTTTTTCAAACACATGCGGTAGTAAAGGGGGAAGGCGGTTTCCAAGCCCACCATCCCAAATTCGGCCAAATCGTACTCGACCAGCTTATCCTCGATGGCATGCGGCGCATGATCGGAAGCCACGATGTCGATGGTGCCGTCGGCCAACGCTTCCCGCACCGCGTCCACATCGCGCTGTTCGCGCAGGGGCGGAGCTACTTTGGTATTGGTGTCGTAATTAGCCACCGCATCGTCGGTGAGGTTCAGGTGATGAGGGGTAACTTCCGCGGTGACCCGCACACCCCGTTTTTTCGCCCAACGAACGAGATCCACACTACCCACCGTCGACAGATGGGCCACATGGATGCGAGCGCCGGTCAGCTCGGCTAATAAAATATCGCGGGCCACGATGAGATCTTCGGAGGTGCGAGGAATCCCCCGCAGACCAAAACGGGCTGAGTTAAAACCCTCGTTCATTACGCCCTTGCCCTTGAGATTTACATCTTCGGCGTGGCTGATGACAGCGAGATCAAACTTTTTGGAATAGTCGAGCGCCTTACGCATCAGGTAGGAATTCATGACGGTTTTACCGTCGTCTGATAGCGCGGAAATCCCGGCTTCGTACATCGATCCGATCTCGGCGAGCTCCTCGCCCTTCAGACCCTTGGTAATGGCGCCAATCGGGTAAACATTGATCACCGAATCCGCGGCCGCTTTTTGGTGGATGTACGCGGTAATGAAAGCGCTGTCGTTTACAGGATTGGTGTTGGCCATGCAGGCGATGGAGGTCATGCCTCCCGCCGCCGCGGCCTGAGTGCCGGTAAGAATGGTTTCCTTGTTGGAGGCCCCGGGCTCGCGCAAGTGGGTGTGCATGTCGATCCAACCCGGCGTCACCACTAACCCCTGGGCTGCCAATACAGGAATGGATTTGTCGACGGGCATTTCGATGCGGCCGACCGCCTTAACTTTACCATTTTCGATCAGCAAGTCGCCGACAGTATCTAAACCCTGGCTGGGGTCGACCAGTCGTCCGCCCTGAATCAAGATCGATTTACTCACTTGCCACCTTCTTTGAGCACTTCGCCGCCAGTGAGCAAGTGCAGCGCAGCCATGCGAACCACCACGCCATTGGAAACCTGATTCAAAATCACACTGCGCGGTCCGTCGGCTACTTCAGTCGATAGTTCGATTCCGCGGTTCATCGGGCCCGGGTGCATGACCAGCACGTCTGGTTTACATAGCGCGGCAACCCGATTGGTCATGCCCCAGTACTTAAGATACTCGCCCTTAGAGGGTGTTTGACCGGCCTCGAAACGCTCGAACTGGATGCGCAAAAGGATAATGACGTCTTTATCCACGACCGCTTTGTCTAAATCGTAGGAAACTTGGACGCCCAGTTTTTCCACCTTGGGGGGAAGCAACGTGGGCGGGCCGCAAACGGTGACGTCCGCGCCCATAGTCTTCAAAAGATAAATATTGGAGCGCGCCACTCGGCTATGAGCGATATCGCCGACTATGAGAACTTTTTGGCCCGCGATCTTGCCTTTGAACTCCTCGATGGTCATGGCGTCGAGCAAGGCCTGCGTGGGGTGTTCGTGAAAACCATCTCCCGCGTTGATGACCGGCACGTGCAAAACCTGGTTGAGAAAGTGGGGCGATCCAGCGGAGGGGTGCCGAAGCACGATGACATCGGGTTCCATGGCTTGCAGGGTTTTCGCCGTGTCGTAGAGGGTTTCCCCTTTGCCGGCCGAGCTCCCCTCATTGCCCAGAAAAACAGTATTGGCGCCCAAACGCTTGGCGGCCAATTCGAACGAGACCCGGGTGCGAGTGCTCGGCTCAAAGAAAAAGAGCACGATGGTTTTGCCTGCCACCGGGGTCTTCAACGGAGTATTGCGCCAGTTCTTCTTAAAGAAAAAGGCGGTGTCGAGAATTTTTCGTATTTGGTCGGCGCCGAGATTTTCCGTGCTCAGGATCGAGCGCGTTCCCAGCGCATTTTCAGAGGGTGGAACTGCCATGTTTGAGCTTTGAGGCGGTACATTATGCGAAACAGCCCTACATTGCAATACTCCCCCCCTTGTCCCTGGAACACCCTAGCCCAGGCCGGCCAACAAGGGCTTACCTAGGCCAAACCCCGCGGAACCCCCGCGAGGACCCGATCGTAAGGCATTGATAACGTGGGCCTTTGGGGGCTGCGGTTGCTTTGCGAGGGCACGTAAGCTATGAGTTTTAGTCTCTTTTTGGAGGTTCGATGTCCGAGATGAAATTGAAAACGGGATTAGCGGAAATGCTCAAGGGCGGCGTCATCATGGATGTCGTGAATCGCGAGCAAGCGCAGCTTGCTGAAAAAGCAGGCGCCGTCGCTGTCATGGCGCTCGAGCGTGTGCCGGCCGACATTCGCAAAGAAGGCGGCGTTGCACGCATGGCGAATGCCGAAATCATTCTCGACATCATGGACACCGTTTCGATTCCCGTAATGGCAAAAGCGCGCATCGGCCATTTTGTGGAAGCACAAGTTTTGGAAGCGCTCGGCGTAGACTATATCGACGAGAGCGAAGTACTCACTCCCGCTGACGAGCAGTACCACATCGATAAATTTGCCTACACGGTGCCGTTTGTTTGCGGCGCGCGGAATTTGGGCGAAGCGCTCCGTCGCATCGGCGAAGGCGCCGCCATGATCCGGACCAAAGGCGAAGCCGGTAGCGGAAATATCGTCGAAGCAGTGCGCCACTTGCGCATGCTGCGTTCGCAGATGCGTCGCCTCACCACGCTAGGCGCGGAAGAATTAATGAACGAAGCCAAAGAACTCGGCGCCCCGTTGGCGCTGGTGAAGATGGTCGCCCAAACCGGCAAGTTGCCCGTCCCCAACTTCGCGGCCGGCGGCGTTGCCTCCCCCGCCGATGCGGCCCTTTGCATGCAGCTCGGCGCGGAAGCGGTGTTTGTGGGCTCGGGAATTTTTAAGTCCGAAAACCCGGAAAAGCTGGCCCACGCGGTAGTGGAAGCCACCGCCAATTTTGCCGATCCCCAAGTATTGGCTCGTTGCTCGCGCGGCTTAGGCGCAGCGATGCGCGGGATCGAGATCAGCACCCTGCGCCCCGAAGAGCGCTTGCAGGAACGTGGCTGGTAAAACCAAAGTAGGGATACTCGCGCTCCAAGGCGCCACTGAACCGCACGCGCGTTGCTTAGAACGAGTCGGCGCGGAAGTGGTTTGGGTTCGCAAGCCGGAACACCTGACTGGACTAGCTGGCATCATTCTTCCCGGCGGAGAAAGCTCCGCGATGATTCACTTGCTGAAATTGAACCAGCTTTGGGAACCGCTCAAAGAGTTCGTGGGGCAAAAACCTGTGTTGGGTGTTTGCGCCGGAGCCATCTTGCTTGCCGATAAAGTGACTCACCCCGCCCAGGATTCCCTGCACGCTTTGGATTTAGAAGTGGCACGCAACGCGTTTGGCCGCCAGGTGGACAGCTTTATCGCGCCCTTGGAAACCAACCCGGAGAGCCCCATCACCGCTTTCGACGGTGTTTTTATCCGCGCCCCTCGGTTCACCAAAGTCGGCGCCGGCGTGAAAGTCTTGCTACAATACCGGGGTGAGCCGGTAATGGTGGAACAAGGTAAGCGCTTGGCCGCCAGCTTCCACCCCGAACTCACCGAGAACATTGCCATACACCATTACTTCGTTACTCAATGTGAGAGTGAGGCCGCATCATGGACCACCGCTTCCCAAAAGCCCTGCGCACCGTTGTCGATAAATTAAGTTTCATCAGCATGCCTAATCTGGGAACGCTCATCGCCGGTTTGGCGATTTTGGGTTTCGTAGGGCACACCATTTTGAATGCGCCGATGGAGCGCTTTCTTTTTGATCCGCAGGCTTTTTTGGCTGGGGAATACTGGCGCATTTTCGCTTTCCCCACGCTGACCGATCCGCTGTGGCTGCTCTTCTTTTGCATGTACGTCTATTTCATTTTCGGCATGCTGGAGAGTTCCTGGGGGGAAGCCCCAACAACCCTCTACACTTTGCTCAGCTACCTGGCCGCCTTGGGCGCCTCTTTTTTTGCCGGCGCGCCCCTCTCGATCTGGACTTCTGTGATGGAAAATATCAGTCTCGGTTTCGGCACGCTTTTTCCGGAGATGGAGTTTTATCTCTTCTTTGTGCTTCCGGTGAAGGCGAAATGGCTGGCGATGCTGGCAGGCGGACTGTTCGTTTACCAGTTCTTAACTGGCTCCGTAGCGATGAAAGGGTTTTTGCTCATCATGCTTTCGCCTTACCTGATTTTTTTCGGACCGGTCTTGTATAAAGCCGGGGTGTCGCGCTGGAAAATTTCGCGCAACCGGAAACGATTCGGAGGCGACTAATGCGAGAAACCACCTGTTGGGCGACACCCGTAGGCCCGATCGCGACGACTTGGGAAGACGGCAAGCTGACCACTCTGTGGTTTGGCCACCACCCTCCTACCGTCACGCGCCTTACCTCCGCCCAGACCCAATTTGGCAAAGAGCTCGCGCAGTACTTCAACGGAAGCCGGCGCAGTTTTAGCCCCGTGTTTTTTCCGAAGGGCACGCCGTTTCAGCGCAAGGTTTGGAATGCGCTACTCAAAATCCCCTACGGCGAAACCCGAACCTACTCCCAAATTGCCAAGAGCGTGGGGCGCCCGTCCGCACAACGAGCTGTGGGCAATGCGGTCGGCAAAAATCCTTTGCCGGTCCTCATTCCGTGCCATCGGGTAGTCCGTTCGGATGGAACTTTGGGTGGTTTTTCGGGAGGGGTGGGAATCAAGCCGCTGCTGCTGGCTTTGGAAGGAGTGGTTCGCTTTAGCGCCGCACCCGAGCCGGCCGGCCCGAACTCGCTGCTTTCTTTTTCTTCGACCGGTAATTCCGGTAAAGGCGCACTCCGACGGAAACAAGCACAATCCCGATCACAATCGAAAATGCGATCTTCACTTCCTTCACTCGCTTGAGAATTTCTGAAATCTCATCGCCGAAAAAGTGGCCCAGCCCGTAACCCAGAACTACCCACGCTGGTACGCTAATAAGCGCGGCCAAACCGTCCAATAGCAAAAAGCGGGAATAGCGAACTTTCAGCGAGCCCGCCATGAAGAAAACTACCGCGCGCAAACCCGCGACAAAACGTGCGAAAAAAATGAGCTTGTCGCCGTATTTGCGAAAGTAGGCGCCCGCCCGCCGCACCCGGTGCGGTGGAAAAACGGTTTGGAATTTATGTTGGCGCAAGATGCGCTTGCCCACTTTGCGGCCAAGATAAAAAAGCAAGGTATCGCCGAAGAGCACACCGGCCACAGTCACCGCCAAGGCGGGCGCCCAGTTCATGGTGCCGTCCCAGATGAGGTAGCCAGTTGCAATCAGCGGAATATCTTCGGGCAGAGGCAGACCGATGCCACATGCCAGCAGAATCCCAAAAATAATGAGGTATGCGACATTGGAAGAGAGATTGGTGAGATAGACGAGCAATCTTTCCATCGTGAACAGATTACACTACCCGACCAAGCCCGGGCGACAAGCGTTTTGCTTAAGATCCGCGGGTTTGGTATGACGGGGCTCTGTGAGCCCTCGGAAAACCAAACTACCGGCTAAGCCTAGCCCCAAAGCGGCGCCTCCCACCAACCGTCGAAAGATGGTCGAAAAGGGCGAGGCACGCCCGGCCAGCGCCGCCAGCACCTCCGTTACGGCGACCGACCCGCTACTGAGCGCGTACTTGAAAGAATTACAAAAGTACCCGCTGCTTACCCGCGAGGAAGAACACGACCTCGCCATCAAGCTTTTTGAAAACAAAGATCGCGATGCATTGCAACGATTGGTCACGAGTAATTTGCGTTTCGTGGTCAAAATCGCTTTTGAGTATGTGCATTACCGCGCCAAGCTTTTAGATCTTATCCAAGAAGGCAATATGGGCCTGGTTCGCGCCGTGCAGGATTTCAATCCCTACAAAGACGTGCGCCTCACCACTTACGCGGTGTGGTGGATCCGCAGCTACATCCAAGATTTTTTGCTGCGCAACCACTCGCTAGTAAAGTTGGGTACGACCCAGGCGCAGAAGCGCCTTTTCTATCGCCTGCGCGCCGAACAAAAGAAGCTCGAACAAATGGGCCTAACCCCCAATGAGAGCGTAAAACTTTTGGCTAGTCGACTGGATGTCCGCGAGAAAGATGTCCGCGAAATGGACCAGCGGCTCACTCAAAACGAAGTCAGTCTCAACGCCCCCGAACACCGCGACGAAAAACGCGAAGCCATCCAAAACCTCGCCGACCCCCGAGCCGGGGTCGACGACACCCTGGGCGACGATGAGCAACGCGAAATCTTTCACACCGTTTTGAGCAAATTCGCGGCAACCTTGGAAGGCCGCGAGAAGCTTATCTTCCACGAACGCCTCATCTCCGAAGATCCACTTACCTTGCAGGAAATCGGCGAAAAATACGGCGTCACTAAGGAACGTGCCCGACAAATCGAAGAAGCGCTCAAGGCAAAGCTGAAAGAATTCGTCACCAGCAATTACCCCGACTTTAAATTGCTCGCGCAATAGCCGAAAAAAATTTTAGCTGTGAAAAGGGTAACGGTAATCTTTGGGAGGTTTATGCGTCTCGGAAACCGTACGGGCGCTCGTCCAACGCAAGAGATTGAGCAAGCTACCGGCTTTGTCGTTCGTCCCCGAGGCGCGGGCACCACCGAACGGCTGCTGGCCAACAACCGCACCCGTGGGTTTGTTATTGATGTAAAAGTTGCCGGCGGCATTACGCAAGATAGCTAACGCTTTTTCTACCGCCTTTTTATCTTGAGAAATTACCGCGCCGGTTAAAGCATACGGGGACGTCTCGTCGCAAAGGTGCAGCGTTTTTTCGAAGTCGGCGTCTTCGTATACGTAAACCGTGAGAACGGGACCGAAAATTTCTTCGCACATGGTGCGAGACTTGGGGTTGGTGGTTTCGATTAACGTGGGCTCGACAAAATACCCCACCGTGTCGTCGCACTTACCGCCCGCAATCACTTTAGCGTCGGAACTCGCTTTTACTTTTTCAATATAGCCGCGGATATTGTCGAACGCGCGCTTGTCGATCACCGCGCCCAAGAAGTTTTTGAAATCGACAACGTCGCCCATTTTCATGGTGGCCATTTCGGCGATCATTTTATCTTTGAGCTTGGGCCAAAGGCTGCGCGGGATATAAGCCCGGCTGGCGGCGCTGCATTTCTGGCCTTGGTACTCGAAGGCCCCGCGAAGCAATGCCATGCTCAAGACGTCGCCATCCGCGGAAGGATGGGCCACCACAAAATCTTTTCCACCCGTTTCACCCACAATGCGTGGGTACGTGCGGTAGTGGCTCATATTGTCGCCGATGGTTTTCCACATCGCGTTGAAAACGCGGGTGCTGCCCGTAAAATGCACGCCGGCAAAATCCGGGTGAGCCAGAACCGGGTCGCCTACGGTGGCGCCGCTACCGGGCAAAAACTGGATTACGCCCGGCGGGAGTCCTGCTTCCTCGAAAAGCTTCATCAGAAAATAGCCCGAGTAGACGGCGGTCGAAGCCGGCTTCCAGAGCACCACATTACCCATCAACGCCGCGGAAGTGGGCAGGTTGCCCGCAATCGCAGTGAAGTTGAAGGGGGTTACCGCGAAGACGAAACCCTCTAATGGCCGGTACTCTAGGCGATTGGAAACGCCCTCAGGGGAATCCGGCTGGATGGCATGAATGCGGTTTTGGAAATGCACGTTGAAACGCAGAAAATCAATGAGCTCGCACGCCGAATCGATTTCGGCCTGGTAGCACGTTTTGCTTTGGCCCAGCATGGTCGCAGCGTTGAGCTGGAAGCGGTATTTACCTGCGAGCAAATCAGCGGCTCGAAGAAAAATCGCCGCACGTTCGGAAGGGGGGGTTTGGGACCAGCCTACGGAGGCCTGTTTAGCGCCTTCGATAGCCTGAGAGACTTCCATCGGCCCGGCCTCATGAAAAAGGCCGAGCCGGTGGGCAATTCGGTGAGGGGGATGCATCGAGACCGTTTTACCGGTCCGGACTTCCGCCCCGTTGATAATCGGCGCTGCCTCGGTTTCGGAGGCCATCAGTTCCGATAATTTTGCTTTGAGAGCAAGCGTCTCGGTTTGACCCGGTGCGTACGAAAGAACCGGTTCGTTACCGGGTTTCGCCGCCTCGGTGCGCTGACTTTGCATGAAAACTCCAGCCGAGAGAAAACTACTTCTTACGGCGAGCGGTAGTTTTCTTGGCTTTTTTCTTAGTGGCTTTCTTGGCGACTTTTTTACGGCCCTTGCGGGACATTTTCGCCATAGAGAGATCGCCTTGTTTGTCGACGAAGTAGAGGAAGCCGCTTTGGCGTTTCACGCCAATCTTGGCAACCACTTGAGGTTTGGTTTTAGAGCCCTTACGTCCGCGGCCCATCTTAGCGCGCGAGATATTGCCCTTTTTGTCCAAGAAATAGAGCCAGCCCTCTTCCTTCTTAACTCCGACCTTCGCAACTTTGGTTGCCATAGTTCCTCCTGATCCCTAAGTATAGCGGGGATTTAATGCCAGATATACCCGAATTACGTCGATTTTCCTATTAACTATCAGCGATCGACTCTTCGCGTCTCACTCTTCAATACTAGGTTTGTCGTCTTTACTAAACGGTTTTGGAGAAAGTAGCTTTTTGGTTTTGCAGGTAAGCGTCAAACACCATCGCAACATTGCGGACAAACAAACGGCCGCGCTCGGTGACCTTCCATTGACCACCCGAACCTTCCAAAATACCGTCGGCAAGAAAGCCCCGGAGCCCGGCGAGTTCTTCTGCGAACACCGTTTCCAGCTCGCCACCCAGCTCACGGCGAAACGCATCAGCCGAAAGTTCAAAGCGGCACATTAAACTCTGGATCACCCACTTGCGCCGCTGATCGTCGTCGGTCAAAACCAAACCCCGCATCGTGGCTAACTTGCCCGACGCGATGACACCTTCGTAGTCCGCCGCTTTCCGGACGTTCTGGAAAAAACCGCCACCTACCTCACCAATGGCGGAAGTCCCCACACCCAATAAGTGTGCGCCCTGCATCACCGTGTAGCCCATGAAGTTGCGGTACAGCGTTCCCCGTTCCAGCGCTTTGGAAAGGCTGTCTTCTTTTTTGGCAAAATGATCCATGCCGATGGTGACGTACCCGGCCGCGGTCAACCGCTCTAACGCCATGGTAAAAATAGCCACACGTTCTTCCGCCGAAGGCATAGGAAACTTTTCTAAAATCACCTGGTGCTTCAAAAGCGAAGGCAGCCGCGCATAGTTGTAGAGCGCAATCCGGTCCGGACCCATGGCGATGACTGCGTCTACCGTCGATCGGAAGGTCTGTAGGGATTGCCACGGTAAGCCGTAAATCAGGTCAAAATTGATGCCGTCGTAACCCAACCGTCGGCATTCTTCCAGCATGGCTGCGGTGACGGCAGCCGGTTGAATGCGATTAATCGCTTCTTGCACCTTGGGGTCGAAATCTTGCACACCCAGGCTGGTCCGATTGAAGCCCTGCTCTCGCAATAGGGCCAATTGATCGTTGGTAGTTACGCGTGGATCGATCTCGATACTCACTTCCGCATCGTCGTCTAAATCAAAGTGAGCGCGCGTCGCCGTATGGAGATCTTCGATTTCATTGAGCGACAGAAACGTAGGTGTGCCACCGCCCCAGCTGACTTGAGTTAGACGGCGGCGACTTCCCAAAGCCTTGGCAACGGCGGCCAATTCGTTTTTGACTTGCTCTACATAAGGACGGCTGCGGTTTTTGTCGCCGGTAATTTGGATGTTACAGCCGCAGTAGTAGCAAAGCTTTTCACAGAATGGCAGATGAATATACAGTGCCAGAGGGTCGGCGGGATTAACCCGAGCCAACGCTTGGCGGTATTCTGACTCACCGATGGCATCGGACCATTGGGGCGCAGTGGGGTACGACGTGTAGCGCGGCCCCGGCGTACTGTACTTAATGATGAGGGAATCTAGACCCAAAGCGTTCTCGCCTCTTCAAAGAAGGCCCGCACATTCGCTACCGGCGTGCCGGGCAGAAGGCCATGGCCCAGATTTAAGATGGCGGGCTTTTTCAGCTCGCGCGCTTCGCCCACCAGCTTCCGGGTTTCGCGACGAACGACGCCTTCATCCCCGAAGAGCAAAAGTGGGTCGAGGTTGCCTTGCAAAGAGAAACGCCCCTGTGTCCGTTTTTCCACTTCGCGCAAGGGCAGAAGCTCGTCGGTACTAAGGACATCTACTTCCAACCCCGCCAAATCATCTAAGAGATGGTGGGCGTGCCGGCTGTAAAAAATCACAGGGATTTTATCTTCCCGAAGCCGACGCACGATGCCATTCAACACGGGCAAGTAGTACTGGGTGAAGTAGGCGCGCGGCATTTCGGACAACCAAGTGTCGAACAGCTGTACCATCTGCGCCCCACCCCGCACTTGCGCCTTCAAGTAATCCACGGTGGCATCGGCCAAGCTACTGAGCGCGGCGGTGAGTTCCACCGGATCGCGGTGCATCCAAGTGCGGATAGCCTCAAACTTGCGGCCGGATTTTCCCTCGGCCAAATAGGAAGCAACTGTCCACGGCGCTCCCGCAAAACCCAAGAGCGCGATTTCGGGGTCTACTTTTTTGCGAACCATCGCAAGTGCTTCGCCAACATAGGGAGTGTGCTCGGCAGCGGAAAAGCCTTTGAAAACCTCGAACGCAGCAGCCGTGCGAAGTGGCGCGGTACAAACCGGGCCCACTCCTTCACGCATTTCAATCGGCACGCCTAGGCCGTACGGCAAAGTGAGAATATCCGAGAAAAAAATAATCCCATCTACCGGCAAAGTGCCCAACGGCGTCATACTCACGTCTGCCGCTAATTGCGGCTGGGAAACCATTTCCCAAAAAGTGTGGTTGGCGCGAATCGCGCGGTATTGGGGCAAGTAACGGCCCGCTTGGCGCATGGCCCAAACCGGAAAACGGCCAATGGGTTCACCGGCCAAATGCTGCAACATCAGAGGTTTCATCGTGTAAACCGGTACCCGAGTCCTCGCACGGAGAGGATGTATCGGGGAGAGCCGGGCTCCTTTTCAAAATACTTACGCAACCGAAGAACGAAATTATCCACTGTGCGGGTGGAGGGAAATAAATGGTAACCCCAGACACGATCGAGAATCATGTCGCGGCTCACTACCTGCCCTTCGTTCTCCACTAAAAGTTTCATCAACATACACTCTTTTTGGGTGAGCTGGAATTTCTCCTCGCCGCTGCGTCCTTCCAGACGCTCGAAGTCGACAAGGTTACCGTCCCACTCGAAAACCGACCCTTGGTGCGGAAGGCTACGGTACCAAGACCGCCGCTTCAACATTCCGTTCACGCGTAAGACCAGCTCTTCCATTTCGAACGGCTTGGTGAGGTAGTCGTCCGCGCCGACCTTTAGGCCTTCCACCCGATGACTTGGATCAGATAGAGCCGAAAGAATTAGCACCGGTACCGTGGGGGAGTGGCGACGAATCGCCTCGCAAAGTTGCAAACCCGAAAGACCGCCAGGCAGCATCCAATCCAGAATAAAAAGATCGTACCGATCCGCAGGAGCGTCGATCACGGGCGCCGCTGACTCGAACCATTCCACGTCGTAGCCGCTTTTACGCAGACGCGCGGAAACGAATTCGGAAATTGTCGGGTCGTCCTCGACGAAGCAAACGCGATCGCTCATGCCACGCCCGCCGTCGGTAAATCCATCTCAAAGCATGCGCCCGGCTTGCCGGCAACCAGCCGCAGAGCGCCGCGGTGGGCCTCCACGATCACTTTAGCCAAATACAAACCCAGCCCGGTACCGGAAACCGAATGCCCCGAACCCCCTCGGTAAAAACGCTCAAAGACCCGGGCGCGATCGCCTTCTGCTACCCCTGGCCCGTCGTCGGAGACTGCCAACACTGCGCGCTGGCCCCGCGCCGAAAGGGTAATTCCCACATGCCGGCAATCGGCGGGGTTATAGAGCACGGCGTTTTCCAGAAGGCTCTGCACACTGTTCTGCAGGGAAGCAAAATCCCCCAGCACTTCGATTTCCGGATCCAATTCCAGAGTAAGCTCGGTGTTTTTGGCTTGGAGCCAGGGCTCTAGACGCCGCACAACCGACTCCACTACTTCCGCCAACGAGAGAGGTTCAAACTGCAGGGCTTGTCGCTCGGAGCGGTTTAGGTCCATCGTTTTTTCGAGCACTCCCGAGAGCCGCCGTACCTCATCTAGCGCACGCCCCACACTGAGCGCCGTTTCCGCGTCAGGCGCCTTGTCGCGCAGAGCCTCCAAACGCAATTTCAGCGCAGTGAGAGGCGTTTTAGACTCATGAGAGACTATTTCGATAAAATTGCGCTGCACTTCGCGGGAACGCCGCTCCGAGCGCAGGGCGCGATAAAGCATCCACAACCCCACACAAGCGACCGCCGCGAAGAAAACAGATTCCGATAGGAACATCACCTTACGGTGGAAGGCCTCATTGGCAATCGACGATAAAACTGTGGGCGGTACCCCCAGCCCCGAAGCATGCGCTAGCTCGGCATTGCTGCGTTGCAGACCCGCAATTAGTTCCGCGTCGCGCGTAAAAAGCATGGCCCACCAAATCACTTGGGCTACCACCAGCAGATGTACGCCGGAAAAAATCAGAACCCAGTGTTTTTGCTTTAGTCGACGCATGCAGCGAGTTTTTCCAAAGCGTCTTCCAAAACCAAACGCGTATGGGCGGTCGAAATAAAACCGACTTCATAGGGAGAAGGCGGCAGATAGATGCCCTTTGCCAAAGCCTTGCGGAAAAATCCTGCATAGGCCTCGTGAGAAGCGGGAGAAATCTCGGGCGGAAACTGGGCCGACACTTCACCGAAATGCACCCAGAAGAGCGACGCCACCGTGCGAACGATCACCGGCCGCCCGTCGCGACTCAGCCGTTTTTGCAGTTCGCCCGCGAACCACGCGGTCTCTCCCGCCAACTGGGCGTATGGGGGATCGGCAAATACACTGCGCAGTACAGCACCACCAGCCGCGCACCCCATGGGATTGCCGGAAAGAGTGCCGGCTTGGTACACCGAGCCAGCAGGAGCCAAACGCTGCATGATTTCCGCGCGCCCCACCACCGCCGCCACGGGCAAACCACCCCCAATGATTTTTCCGAGGGTGACTAGGTCGGGCTGTAAGTTGAAAAAACCCGCCGCGCCTTGAAGCGAAATCCGGAAGCCGCAAATCACCTCGTCAAAGATCACCAGAGTGCCGTGAGCCCGAGCAATGCGGATAATTTCCTGCAAGTGCTCACGCGAGGGCACCCACAACCCGTTGTTGGCCGGAATGGGCTCCAGCACCACCGCCGCGATTTGTTTGCCGTGCAGCGTGAAAAGATTTTCCAGAGCTGCCAGATCGTCCATGCGAGTGACGAGCGTCTCTGCCACCACCGAAGCCGGTACACCTTGTGACGAAGACTCACTCAAAAAGGCGAGTCCACTTCCGGCCTTGGCCAAAAATCCGTCGCTATGGCCGTGATAGCAGCCCTCGAATTGCACGATTTTGCTGCGGCCGGTGAACCCGCGAGCGAGTCGAACGGCCGTCATCACGGCTTCGGTTCCACTACTCAGCAAGCGCACTTGATCCAAAAACGGGTAGGCCTGCAAAATACTGTCGGCGAGTTCGACCTCTTGGGGGTGACAGGCGCCAAACGTGGTAGCGCGATCGATCTGCTCGTGCAACGCGGCTACTACCGCGCGCGGCCGGTGCCCAAGCAAGTGGGGGCCGAAGGCCAAACAGAAATCCGTGAAAACGTTTCCGTCGACATCGGTGAGATAGGCTCCCTCACCGCGCTCGAAATACACGGGCGGGATGCCCACGTGTTTGAAACTGCGCACGGGTGAATTGACTCCCCCGGGAATGATCTTCTTGGCGCGTTCGAACCATTGTTCAGATTTTGTCATCGCAACCAACCTTTCTCGGCAATGGGACTGGCGAAATAAGTAATAACGGCGGTCGCTCCCGCTCGGCGTATAGCGGTAAGGTTTTCCAGTGCCAGCTTGCGTTCGTCGGCCAAGCCCGCTTCGGCCATCAGCTTTACCTGCTGGTATTCCCCGCTCACGCTGTACGCCACCACCGGCACGTCGCTGCTGCGGCGAAACTCGTTGATGATGTCCAAATAGGCCAAGGCTGGCTTTACCATCACCATGTCCGCACCCTCCGCGATATCTAGGCGCAATTCGCGCAAGGCATCCCGTTGGTTGCGAAAATCCATTTGGTAGCCGCCTCGATCCGAACCTTCTTCCGGAGCGGAATCGAGCGCAGCGCGGAACGGGCCGTAGTAGCTCGAAGCGTATTTGGCGGTGTAGGCCAAAATGCCGGTCGAGTCGTAACCCGATTTATCCAGCAGCTCGCGAATAGCGCCCACTCGGCCGTCCATCATATCGGAGGGGGCCACAAAATCGGCGCCCGCTTGCGCGTGCACGAGAGCCGACTGCGCCAACAGAGCCACCGAACGATCGTTGTGAACGCTCTGGCCGTCCCAGACCCCGCAATGGCCGTGCGAAGTAAAAGGGCAGAGGCAGACGTCGGTGAAAAGCACTGGGGCATTGCCGAAAGCCGAACGCAGGCGGCGTAGCGCGCGGGGCACACAGCCGTCCGTATCGACGCTTTCCGATCCTTCCGCGTCTTTGCCGGAGGCTTGGCCAAAAAAGAGAAAGTGCTTCAGACCATTTTCGAGATCTTTTTCTACCCGACGCAATAGGGCGTCTTCGCCCCAGCGCACCACGTCGCCAAAACCAGCAATGGGTTCCGACTCCACCGCGCGGGGAGTGATGAAATAGGGCTGAATCAATTGCTCGAGCTGCAGCTGGGTTTCACCCACCAAATCGCGCACGGAAGAACGCGAGCGCAATCGCCGCGGCCGTTCGTTCATCATCAGCACAATACTTCTCCAATCCGTGAAAAATCCCCGTTGGGCAGAAGCCGCGGGCGCACGAAACCGCGGTCTTCGAGGTGCCGTCCGGTAAAGCCGCCAATGGCCAGTACTTGCACCGAATCGGGCAGCGTAAATTGATCCAAAAACGCGTCCACTGACGAGGGACTGGTGAATACCACGGCGTCGGTGGCTTGCAACTCTTGCTCGCTCAAAGCGGAGGCGAGATCGGTGCGTGCGGAGGTCCGGTACAAGGGCGCCCAAGCTACCTCGTAACCCAGCTGCCGCAACCGCTCTTTCAATTTGGCGCGGCCCCCCTCAGCGGCCGGAATCAAAACCGAAGCGGGTCGATTGGCTTTTTCAAACTCTTCCAAAAACCCGTCTGTGCCCGGCTCCCGAGGGCAGAAGTCCACGCTATAGCCGTCGGCGCCGGCCACTTCCGAAGTGCGTTCCCCCAGGCAGGCCACTCGCGTTTCCACCGGCAATTCGTAGCCGCTTTCCAACAAAGTCTCGGACCAAAACCGTACCGCGCGGGGGCTGGTAAACACCACCCACTCCACCGGTTTTTGGCTCATCCAACGTTCCAATAAATCGGGGGCGATGGGCAGGCGCTCATAGCGCAGCACGGGCAAGGACTGGATTTGCACCCGGGTCCCCTCGCTTTCCAGCGGCGCCCAATCGTCGCGATCTCCTGTGACGATCACGCGGTAAGTCTTCATTTGCGGCCCTTTAAATACTGTACGGTTTCGGTGACCAGAGTGTCTTCGCGGCTGCCCGAAATGTCAAAGCGATGGAAGGAAACCCAATCCCGGCGCGCTTCTCCACGGTTTTTGGCAATTCCCAAAAACGCCCTAACCGACCAGCCGTCGGCGGACGGAACGCACAGAACTCCCAGCGGCAGAGTGCACCCTCCCTCCAAATCCCGCATAATCCGGCGCTCGATGCGCACGGCGGTTTCGCTCGGTGGGTGATTGAGGGCTTTCAGCCGATCTTTCAAATCTAGGGTGCCGTTCGTGCGTGCCTCGATGGCTAGTGCGCCTTGGCCGGGAGCAGGGACAAAACGGTGGGGATCTAGATCGACCCTCACGATCCCTGTGAGATCCAACCCCAATCGCTCCAGGCCGGCCGAAGCCAGCACCGCAGCATCGAGCTTGCCCTCACGTACCTGGGCCACCCGTGACGGAACATTGCCCCGTAAGGAAGAGACATTGAGGTCCGGTCGAGCATCCAAAAACTCGGCTTCCCGACGCAAGGAACTCGTTCCCAGACTCGCGCCACGCGGCAGGCCTAGCGGTTCCGCGTCATTCACCCGGCTCGGGTGAATCAGTAAGCAATCAGAAGCGCCCACCCGCGGCGGCACGGCTGCGACATATAGGCCCTGAGGCTGAGTGGTGGGCAAGTCTTTGAGGGAGTGCACGGCAATGTCGATCTGGTCCGCCAGCAGCGCTTCCTCGAGCTGCTTGCAAAATAAACCGGGCGCATCCGTTTCCATGGCGTACAGCGGGTTGACCCGATCGCGGTCTCCCTCGCTGATGATTTCCACCAAGTCGCAGGGTAACCCTCCGGCTTGAAGCAAATCGGCGATGCCCTGGGATTGAGTTCGGGCTAGCGCGCTTTTGCGTGTGCCCACACGGCAGAAACTAATGGACGACTTCATGACCCCACCCTAAAGCATCGGAACCTGTTCGTCAGGCTCGGTGACTTTTTGGAGGATCTCTTTCAAGGTCTCCCGGGAGCGGTGCCAGTTTTTCTTCACCAGCTTTTCAGCCCAACGTTTGACTTTCGGTTGGATCGCTTCGGGAAACTCCCGTTCGATCAGTAGGATGTCCTCGGCCAAATCTTCCAACAACCGCGGTTCGGCGCTGCTGAATTCTCTCAGTAAAGGAGCTTCTTTTTGCTCCCGGCAAAAACCGCGCAAAGCCTCGTCGATTAAAAGCTCGGCAGTACCGACCGCCCGTTCGCGACTTTGGGAATTCTCTCGGGCCTCGCGGGCAAAATCTTCCATATGCAGCAAGCGACCGACGCGAGCGATTTCAGGGCAGGCTTCAATGTCCGGGGGCTGCGCGAAATCAAAAAACAACTTCGGTTCGCCGCTCAGTTTTCGCAAAAAGGCGGCGTCAAATAGGGGGGTGGGACTGGAAGTCGACGTAAAAAGATGGCTGAAATCGGTGGGTGCCGTCTGAAAATCCGAAAGAGCCACGCATTCGGTATGGGCGCTTTCGGGAATCCCACCCAATGTTCCCAACGACCGATTCACCCAGGTGATCGGGCACTCCGGGCGGTTTTTCAATAGCCATTGCACGGTCAAAAGACAGATCGGGCTGCGACCCACGACCACCGCACGGCGCAGGGGGTGTTCCGTTTCCATCCGCTGCAAATGATGCAAACCGAGGTTAGCCACCGACACTGGCTTCTCGCCAATTTCGGTTTCGGTGCGAACCCGTTTGGCGGTTTGGAAACAGAGGGAGAAGGCGCGCTCCAAACTGCTATTGAGGGGAAGCTGGTTTTGCTGGGTCCATTTGAGAGAGTCTTTGAGCTGACCCAAGATCTGGGTTTCTCCCACCACCAACGACTCCAAGGAACTGCCGACTCGCAGCAGATGGCGAAGGGCCGATTTCCCCTCCAAGTGATAGCCCTGGTAGAAGGCCTCGTCATCTAACCCAAAAAGAGCCAGCAATTTAATGAATTGGGGTCGGGTAGCAGCGAAATAATCCGAAGCGGTGGTGTAGAACTCCACCCGATTGCAGGTGGCTAGGTAAACCAAGTCTTGGAATCCAAGCGCCAGCGCGGCTTGGACCATGGCTAGCCGCTTTTCCTCAGGCAAGTATAGCTTCGCCCGAAATTCGGACGAGCTGCGTCTAAAATCAGTTCCCCAAAGATGCAGTTTCATAGGTCTGGCCTGAGAATAGCTCAGCCTAGGGGGGAATTGTCACAGCTATGTAAAACTACTTTCTGGAGATTTCCTTCGCCGGCAGCTTGCCGTACCAGGCGGTCCAGGCTCGCGTGTCGGTATCGGTAAAGTCCTTACCCGACACTTTTTTGAGGATATTGTAGGCCAGCTCCTTGTGATCGGGCTGTTTGCAATCCATCAAGCCAATCAGGGTGGGAACGCCGCTGCGTAATATTTCTTGGCGAACCTCGTTGGACCCTTGCGAGAGCACATAGGCCACATAGAGCGCCTTCGAACGGTCGCTCACCCGAGGAAAATCCAGCGCCGGGATAATCGCGCTAATGGGCACCAAGACATCCGGGTGGAACTCGGCAATATCCCCCAAAACCCGCAGCGCGTTATTACGAACCATCGGATCGAAATCCTTGATCCGGTCGACCATAAAATCCACTACCTTCTTCTTCTCGTCGGTCCAGTAGGCCATCACGTAGGTAGCGGCGGCTCGCTTCTCCGGGCGCTTGTCCCGCTTAGCGACTTCCATTAAAGCAGCGCTATGTTTCTTGGCACCATCGAGAAAAATCTTTTCCCATTTTTTGAGTTTTTCATTCTTGTGGCCAAAAGGACAATGCAGGGCCGCGCATTTTTCCGCTTCGGGTTCTAGCGTCCCCGCTTCTACCAAATCGAATGCGAGCGTTTCGTAGTCGGCCCATTCCTTGAGTAGGCCGCCCGGATCGGCCAGTTCTTCCTTCGGCTCCGGGTAAAAGGGCATGCGGCGCGCTACATCTTTTTCTTCGACGACATCCAGAGTCAGATGCAAAACCAATGCGGAAGGTTCGTAGTATTGGATGATGCTCCAATCAGCGACGGGGAAACCGAATTTCTTCTTAATTTTTTTAACGAACTTTTTTTCCAAGTCCATGGCGCTTGGATCGCTGGCCAGACCCTTTTTCAACCAAACGTCTAGTTCTGCACCCAGCAACTCCCGGATCACTGCCTCGTTCACGCGCGGGCTGCCATAAGCGCCGATCGATCCCACGTAAGGCTTAGGTAAGCCGTCGGCGGCGGGTGCCGCCTCCGGCACTTCTCCCTTGGACTTGGGCGAAACGATCGAGCCGGCGTCTTTAGCCGGCCCAGAGGTTTTAGACTGTAGAGGCAACGTGTCTTTGAAAGCGAAGACCGAAGCCGGCACCAAAAAAGCGAACGTAAGGAGTGAGTGCATTGGATTATTTTAGCAGGTTTTATCCAATGCGCTCTCTCGGAGCGTTGATGCAATCGGTCAATTACAGAGTCTGGCGCAACAGCAATTGGCCCACGCCTTTGGAGAAGCCAGAGGCGAAATCAAAGCCGTCTTGCTTGGCGTTTACAAAGTTGTCGCTGTAGTACGAAACACCTACCCAAGTTTTGGGAGTAATGGCGTACGTGAGCTCGGGCCAGATCATCGCGGTCATCATCCAACGATTGCTATTGAAAACATTGGAAGCAAACTCGCGAGTGCGCGATGCCCAGAGCATAATAGGAAACGAGAACACGATTTTGCTGGTGATATCGACGGTAGGAACAATGTAAACCCGGTTTTCAAACAAAGCGTTGGCCGTACCGTTGACTGCGGGATCCGAATTCGGAGTGCCCGCTCGGCTGAACGCATAAAAAATCGGAATTTCTTGAACCGTCACCGCCAGACGAGAGTTAAAACGCTTGGTGAGCGAGAAATAGTTACGCAAGCCCGCTATCAAACCGCGCGCTGCCTTGGCAGGGTCGGTAGGTAAGTACAGGCGGTTCTCATAATCGAACGTGAGATCCCCGTTCACATTTTGCCAAATTTTTTGGAATCGGGTGCGCAGGAAACCATCCTGCCCCACTAAGCCGGCTGCCGTTTTTCCCGAAGGATCCGTAAGATTGCCGTTGAAGTACTGGGTGTAATCCAACACGGAGTTAGCGCCTAAGCGCACTCCCAACGCCGCAATGTTCTCCGCTTTGGTTTGGCCCGTGCCGTACCCCACCGAAGGGCGCACCTGCAGTTCTCCGACGATGTCGCCTGCCCGCCGGGCCACCGGCGGCGCTACTGTTTGCAGCGCTTGAGCGGCGTTTTCCTCGGCGCTTTTCGGCCCTTCCGCCCGAACCGCAGGTTGGATGACGAAGAGAAAGCCTAGTATTACTAAAGACTTCATGGGTCCCCCTTGGTGTCTGTATAGCATGGCCGATCCAGCCGCTCAATGCGGCACCCACGTAACAAGTAGCTGATTTTGCCTTAAGTTATAGCAGTTCGGTTTGAATCCCATTAAGAGTGTTGGATTATGGACAAGAAATCGAATCGGCTCGCTAAGGAATCCAGTCCCTACCTCCAGCAACACGCCCTGAACCCAGTGGATTGGTACCCTTGGGGCAGCGAAGCACTCGACAAAGCGCGGCGAGACAAGCGCCCCATTTTTCTCTCTATTGGTTATTCGGCCTGCCACTGGTGCCACGTGATGGAGCACGAAAGCTTCGAAGACGAATCGACCGCCGAAATCCTCAATCGCGACTTTATTTGCATCAAGGTCGACCGGGAGGAGCGCCCCGATATCGACCACATTTATATGAGCGCGGTGCAAGCGCTGACCCAACACGGCGGTTGGCCGCTTTCGGTTTTTCTGACGCCCGAGTTGCAACCTTTCTACGGGGGCACTTATTTCCCGCCCGAGGATCGGCACGGCATGCCATCATTCAAGCGCGTGCTCACGGGAGTCGCGCAAGCCTGGAAGACAAAGCGTGAAGAAGTTACTCAAAACGCCAGCGCATTGACGGCCGCTCTGAAAGATTTGCAGACTGGAACCGGCGGGCTTCCGCCGGGCCAATCCTTGTCTTTGGATTTAGTGGACGCGGCGATAGAAGCGATCGGACGTAGTTTCGACGCCCACTTTGGCGGATTGGGCACCGCGCCCAAGTTTTTCCACGCCATGAGTTTCAGGCTCTGCTTGCGCCACTGGAAGCGTACCGGCAATCCCGCCGCTTTGAAGCTAGTGACATTTACCTTGAACAAGCTCGCCGCCGGCGGCATCCGCGATCAGTTGGGCGGGGGGTTCCACCGCTACTCCACTGATGCGGAGTGGCTCACGCCACACTTTGAAAAAATGCTCTACGACAACGCCCTGTTGTCCGAGTTGTTTTTGGAAACCTTTCAGGCCACCGGCGACAGTTCTTTCGCCGATACCGCTCGCAGCACGCTGGATTATGTCTTGCGCGAAATGACAGCGCCGGAAGGAGGCTTTTACAGCACCCAAGATGCGGACAGCGAAGGGGTGGAAGGGAAGTTCTACGTTTGGACGCATGCCGAGGTTGTCGCGATTCTCGGAGACGAACTGGGCAAACTGTTTTGCGAAGTTTACGATATTTCTGTCGACGGAAATTGGGAGGGTCACAACATTCCCCGCCGCAAGTTGCCGCTCGAACACATCGCACAAGCACACCAAATGGAGCTCGGCACTCTGGAAGACGAGTTGGGAGTCGCCAGGCGCAAGCTGCTTGCCGAGCGTGGCCAACGGATTTGGCCGGCGCGGGATGAGAAAATCTTGCTGTCCTGGAACGGGTTGATGGTGGCCTCGTTTGCACTCGGTTATCAGGCCTTGCGCGATACCCGCTATCTTGAAGCCGCCCAGAAAGCGGCTGACTTTCTCTTCAAGACCTTCACCGCGTCGACGCCACTCGCATCCGGCAAGCGGCGGCTGTACCACGCCCACAAAGACGGCAGTACCCGATTCAATGGCTACCTCGACGATTACGCGTTCTTTTTGAACGGCTTGATCTCGCTGTATGAGTGCGACTTTCAAACCAAGTGGATCGATCAAGCGCTGGAAGTGGCAGATGGCATGATTGAACAGTTTTGGGACGCGCAATCCCAGGCGTTTTTCTTTACGGGCCTGGATCACGAAGCGCTCATCACTCGGCCCAAAGAAGTGCAAGACGGCGCCACCCCTGCGGGCCAATCCATCGCGGTCACGGCACTGATTCGCTTAGCGAGGCTCACCGGAAAAACGCCTTACGAAGACATCGCCGTGGCGGCCCTTTCCCAATTGGAACCGGTATTGCGGGTGATCCCGACTGGAATGAGCCAGATGCTCATAGGCCTAGAACTGGCTCTGGCTCATTCGGAAGAAGTGGTGCTGGTACCCGCTTCGGATCTCGATGCGTTTGAGGAAGTATTGGCGAATTTGGGCGCAAGCTTTGCGCCTAACCGAGTGCTCGCAGCCCCCTCTCAACAAGGGAAACCGCTCGCGCTTTTGCAAGGCCGACTAAACGCAGACGACCTTACTTTATATGTCTGCCGTAATCATGCCTGCGACGCACCCATCGTAGGGGTGAAAGCGATTACCGAGGAAATCAGCAAGTGGAATTCACGTACCAAAGCATAGGAGCGGTGGCAGATTTCCCGCTGGGCTCCCGACGCCTGGTGCAGGTGGGCGCAAGCCCCGTGCTCGTTCTTCATCGTGCGGATGGGTGGCTGGCCTTCGACGATTATTGCCCGCACCGCGCCGGCCCGCTTTCTGAGGGCCCGCTCTCGAACACGACTATCGGGTGCCCGTGGCATGCTTCGGTTTTTGATCTCGGAACGGGCAAACCGACGAGCGGCCCCGCGCGTCAGAGCCTGGTTTTTCGCCGGATACGGGTGGTTGATGGCCAGCTCGAGATCAGTAAAGAGTCGATTAAATCGGCTACTTAATTTCCCAGAGCTTGTGCTTCGGACCCAAACATTAAGGGGGGCGTGGGCTTTCCGGTTTCCGCGCCGCCCCATGAAATAGCTTCAATTATTCAAGCTTTAGCCCGTGTTTCCCGATGAGAGAACGGGGGATCCTCTTGGCTAAAGTAGCAATGCCATTGAAGTACAAGTTCTTGGGCGTGATGCTCTTTGTAGTCTTGTCGGGCCTCTCTGTCTTTTTGTACGTTGCCCAAAGCACGTTCTCCGAAGACAAAAAAGTCTTCATCATGGATTCCAGCCGCACGCTGCTCAAAGCCACCACCAGCGAAATTAAGCTCGAGTTGAAAAGCCGGATGGAAGAACTGCAGCAATTCGTGCCGCGCGTTTATATGGGCGGAGCAGACAAAGTCGATCCGTTCCAGGGACTGGATGTTCGCCTGGCAGACGAGTTGTTTGGAGTGACCTTCTTGCGCGCAGGCGAAAACGGCACGGTTACGGTCCTTAAGGAATTTACCAATGCGCCTCTGCTCCAAAAGCAAAAGCTATCCGCTGATTTCTTGAAGTTGCTCAATACCATCCACCCGCTCAAACTGGCCACTGTCGACAAAGCTCAGGGAGTGGAAATGTGGAACCGCTCCGTGCACCTCGGGCCTCCCGACGGCGGCACCGATGTACCCGTGCTCACATTTGTGATGGGAGCCAACTTCATGAACGACGCCACCAAGGAATTGTTCATTGCAGTAGATTTCTCCCAGACATTCTTGATGCGCACTTTGGGCCAGTCGGAATTTGCAGAAGTATTCCTGCTTTTCACGGATGGCCGCATTCTCAGCCACCCAAATACCAAAACAACGATAGCTTACTCGTCCAATGCAATGTCTCACCCGATCGTCCAAAAACTGCAGGACAAGAAATTCTCGCGCGAGAGTTCGGAGCTGGAAGTCGACGGGGAAGCGTATCTTTGCAACATTTCCGAAACGGGATTCAAAAACGTTTTCGCAGTTTCCCAGATTCGCAAATCCGAGGCTTTCTTGGCGCTGCGGTCGCTCCGCGAGCAATCGCTCTGGTTGGCAATATTGATCTTGGCCGCGTCCACGGTGTTTTCGGTTTTTTTCGCTTCGGGGCTCACCACGAATATTGAGAAGTTGCGGGCCGCTGCGGAGGAACTCGGGGCTGGTAACTTGGACATCACCCTCAATGTTAAATCCAACGATGAAATCCAAAGCGTGGCGAAATCGTTTCAGTGGATGACTAACCAAATCAAAACCCTCATCGCCGAGAGCGTTGAAAAGGGTCGTCTCGCCGACGAGCTGGAAACGGCTCGCCTTGTGCAATCGACTTTGTTGACCTCCCCTGACCTGACTTCGGATGCGATCGAATGGGACTCCCACTACGTATCTGCCTCAGAGTGCGGTGGCGACTACTGGGATGCTCGCATCACCGGAAACCTGATTACCTTTTTTATCGGCGATGCTACGGGCCATGGAGCTCCAGCCGCGATCGTGACCGCCGTAGCAAAGAGCTGCTTTTCGACGCTAAGCAGTATCTACGCCGAGACGCCGTTGCCACCCGAAGCGCTGTTAGCGGAGATGAATCGCATAATTTATGGTGCCTGCCGCGGCAAACTGTTGATGACCATGGTTATCGTTCAGCTCAACCTCGAAACGGGTGAAGTTACGGTCGCTAACGCGGGGCATGAATCGCCCTTCTGCCTGCGAAAAGCAGGGGTAATACCCACGACCGATTCTACCGATAAGAAGCACAAGCCTACGGTGGACGTGTTTTTCTCCCGGGGCGAACGCCTCGGATTTGCTCCGGAAGCGGTTTACCAGGCGGAGCAAGTTCAGATGCAAGTAGGTGATACCGTCCTACTTTATACCGACGGCATCACCGAAGCCAAAAGCGTGGAAGGCAAGGAGTTCGGGGAACGCGCTTTGAAGAAAACCTTGGCGAGTGTGGAAGACAAGCCGCTGGAAGAAATTAAGCGGGCCATCAACACCAACCTAGGCAACTTCGCCGAAGGGGCGAAGCAGGAAGACGATATTACGTTCGTGCTTTTCCGTTGGAAGAAGCAACTACAGGGTTTAAAGGCCGCTTAATGAAAAAGAGCCCCAAAAAACAGACCAGTACTTCGGCGCAGGCGCCGTTGTGCGGCGTTTTTACGAAACGGCAGGCCGTCGTTTCGATTTCAGGGGGCTGCCGTCATTTGCATTCCACCGTCCTAGGCGCTCGGGATCCCGCCGCAAAGGTTACCCAGGAAGCTATCGACGCCCAAACGATTCCCACTTACGCGTGGGAACCCACTGCGCAATTGACTCCCATCATGCTCACTCACAGCGTCGACCGCGCCCAAGTGATCGATCAGATCATCACGGGCGGCAACCTGGAGAAGAAGCGATTTGTGCGGGAGAAAGTGACTAGCGTCTTGGAAGAGTTGCTGACGAACGCTATCTATCACGCGTACCACACCGCAACGGGTGCCGAAAAATACGCCCGTCGCGATGCCGTGACGCTGCAAAACTCCGAGGTTTTGGCGGTACGTTACCAAACTTTTAGCAACGGCATCTATCTCTCTGTCACAGACCAAGGTGGCAGCTTGGCATTCGAAGATGTCGCCCGTTCACTATGGCGGTGTTACGAGACCAGCGCCCAAATCGAAAACAAAGAAGGCGGCGCGGGCCTGGGCACGTACATGGTCTTCGAAGCGGTTACCCATTTTAAGATCGTAGCGACGCCCGGCAAAGGCGCGACGGTAGCGGTTTGGATCGCCGATCAGCGCTCGTATGATCCGGATACGTTTTCTTTCAATTTTTTTGAGCGGAGGCACTCCAAATGATTCCCAATGAACGGTTCCGATTCGAAGCCAAGCCGGAAGGCAGCAAGACTCGCGTCTTGTTGAAAGGCATCATCGATGAAGACACTGAATTCGAAGCGATGAAGAAAATCGGTACTCCGCTGATCATCAATTTCAAAGGCATCACCTCGATTAATTCGTGCGGCATCCGCACCTGGGTCAACTTCATGAAGGACCTGCAGGGCACCGAAATCGTGTACGAAGAATGCCCGGCTTTAATCGTTCGGCAAATGAACATGGTCCCCAGCTTTATGGGTCATGCGAAGGTCGAGTCGGTTTACGTGCCGTATGTTTGTGAAGCGTGCGAAGCAGAAAAAATGCTCCTCATCGCATCGGAAAAGTTTGGCAAAGGAAACCCGGAGATCCCTGAGACCATGAAGTGTGAGTCTTGCGGTGACGGCGAAATGGAACTGGATGGCAACCCCAAACAATACTTCTCATTCGCCAAGTAAGGGCGATCTCGCGAAGGCTCGGGAGTGTCTGGACGCTTGGCTCCAGGCTAACCGACCCGTTCTCGACATTTTTCTCGACGCATTTTGCGTCGTGGATGCCGAGAACCGCGTGGTCGACTTTAACGAAGCGTTTATGGAGCTGACCGGTGAGTCTTACCGGAAAGTTTTGAAGATTGGGGATTTCTGCGCCCTGTTGAAGACCCACTATTGCCCCGACGAATGCCCGGCCCGCCAGGTTTTTAATGGCAATAAGCCCCTGCGCATAGATGAAATACGCGGTAGTTCCAAGTCGTACCCCGACTTGCAAATGATTTTGGGCGGCGTCCCCATTCCCGGTCCCGATGGAACGGCTGTGGGAACTCTGCTCACCATCCGCAACGTGACCGCTGAAAGCGAATTGCAGAAGAAGTACGACGAGCGCAAAAAAGAATCCATCGTCGATGGGCTCACTAAGCTCTACAACAAATCGTACACCGAAGGCATGCTGTTACGCTCCGTGAAGACGGTAGTGCGCCAAGGCGACAGCTCCAAACTTACCGTGGTCATGTGCGATATCGATCATTTCAAAAAAGTGAACGACACCTACGGCCACCAAGCCGGAGACATGGTGCTGTCGATGGTTGCCAAGATTCTCAAAGACGAAGCTCGCGACACGGATTTGGTAGGACGCTTCGGCGGCGAAGAATTTATCTGCATCTTGAACGCTACCGACACCGCCGGGGCCCTTGTTTTCTGCGAACGCTTCCGTAAGAAAATTGAAACTGCAAAGTTTGTGCACGAAGGTGTCACCATTCCCGTCACGATCAGCATGGGATCGGCTACGTCGGTAAAATCATCGGTGAATGGCACAGACCCGGTTGCGGTGATGAAAGAAATGGTCAGCCGAGCCGACACTGCTCTGTATTTCGCCAAAGCCAATGGCCGCAATCGCTGCTGCCAATTTGAAACCTTGCCCGGCTCCGACACGCCCGATACCAAAGCCGGAAAAAAGGCCGCGTAAACGAAAAAATCCCTGGCCCGTTAGGACCAAGGATATTTCCCAAAACAAAATCTCTGCGTTTTTTCAGTCGGCGTAGCCGACCAAAATTTACTTAGACTGGGACAGGATCTTGTAGACGCCTGTTCCGCACTCGGAACAAACGCCTTTCATCGCGGGACGCCCATTCTTCATTTTCACTTCTTGGGTGTCTTTCATCGTCGTCTTCTTGCGACACTTCACACAATATGCGGATTCATCGGCCATGCTGTCTTCCCCCGAAATTGGTAACGGACGGTTAAACTTCAGTAAGTCCAGTTACTTAAAGAGTACCATACCCGGGAACTCGCGCGGCGTCTTTTTTATCTCGGCTAACGGTCGGATTTGATGCGGCGTGCTGGTCCAGCTCGCTAAGACCCACAAGGTCCTCGGCAATCGCCAGCGTCTCAGACAACGAGGCACGCTCTGGCTGATCCGGCTTAACCGGCCCAAACGCCTGTTTGACGGCCTTGTCGAAGATTCCCTTCACCTCGTCTCCGCGCGTCGCAACCGACTCTTTCAACGCGGCAACCCGCTTCTGCATGAGCCGTTCTTGCAGTGCGATATCACTCAGAGTGGCACCATCAACAAAAGGGTGTTGAGGGGGCGCGGACTGGTGGCGCTTCGCGCCCGCCGTATCGGGGCGTGGTTTTGCCGAAAGGCGGATATGGGGTTCAATGCCTCCTGCTGCCGGAGTTTTACCTAGCGGCGAGTAAAAAAAACTGGTGGTGAGCTTTAGGACGCCCTGGCGATCTTTCTGGGCCAAGTCGACTAACCCGGTATCCAAATGGAACAGCCGCTGCACACTTCCTTTTCCATACGTACGGGGTGCGCCCAGTACGATTGCTCGCCCGTAATCTTTCAAGGCGCCGGCAAGAACTTCCGCAGCGCTCGCACTCTGCTCATCGACCATCACCAACAACGGTCCGGTATAAAGAGCGCGTGCATGAAAGTCGCGCATCACCCGCTGCATAGTGGGCTCCACCACCGCAACGATGGGTCGATTGCCCAAAAACAACCCACCCATGGAAACTGCTTCTTCCAAATACCCGCCCGGGTTGCCTCGCATGTCCAATACGACTGCAGCCGGTTTGCTTTTCAGCGCTTCCAGCAAAGCGTTTTCGACGTCTTCCGCGCTGCTACGCTCGCCAACCATGCCGCTGCCGCCGCGGCCGTAAAAGCTGGGAATCGAAATGACTGCGGCTTTTTTGCCGGTCTCGCCACGCAAAGAAACCAACTTCCATTCCACCCGCTCGTCTTCAAACGCAAAGGAGCGACGAACCAAACGCACGACCCGCTCGGATTTACTCGCGCGTGGAGCCAAAGTGAGTGCCACCGGACTGAACTCGGCGCCTTCCAGAACATGGCGCATTTTGGGAGCTTCCAGACCAGCCAATGCTTTGCCATCGACATGCGTGATGGTATCGCCCGCAGCAATCGCCTTGGATTTTCCGGCCGGAGAATCAGGGATTACCGCTTGAACCAACAAACCCGTGGGAACATCTCGCACCCGTACGCCCACGCCGGAGGTCCCGCCGGTGAGATCACGGTAAAAATCTGCATATTCGGCTTCGGAAAAATAATCCGAGAACGGGTCGATGGTATTTACATAAGCACGGGCCAAAAGATGGACGGGCGCCGCCGCGCCATCGGGGAACAAAGCGCGGGTTAGGGAAAACTCCACCAACGCACGGCGATCGCCCTTGAAAGCATCTAATTGGGGCTGGCTGGCGCTTCCGCCGACGGCGTCCGCAAGAGCCATCAAACGCTTTGAGAGATCGCTTTCGTTTTTGGCAAAAAGACGGAAGATCGGGAAATTTTTGTCTTCACCGACCGAGGCGGCCAGCTTTTTGGGGACCGCATTTTCCAGCGGGGCCGCTTTGAGCAAGCGGGCCAAACGAGCATGGCCCAGCGCCATTTGCGTGGCGAACCAGGTTTCAAAACCACCGCACTTTTTCTGACCAATGAACTTCTTCCAATCGCCAACCGCTTGGCTGGTAAACGCCTCCACTTCAGATTGGAGCAACAAAATGCGATTGGGATCGGCGAGCTCGACATAGCGAGTCAGTACTTTTTGGGCAAATGCGTCGTCTACAAGGCTCGTGGGTTTTTGGGATGGGGTTTTGGACAAGCTCCACTCGCCCATTCGGTACGCGGACTCACACGACAAGGAATTCTGAGATGCCGCAGCATGCGCACCGGAAAACTGAGCGCCTAGCACACCTAGGGCAACAATAGCGCCAACAATGAATGGTAGTAGCTGTTTACGTCCGAGACCCAACCGACACCCCCCAGTGGCGTTTTTCGAGCCTAGGCAGGCACTCAAAACGCGGTCCGATTCGAAGATGCCGCAATGTACCACATCACGTGACGCATTGCATTATGATTCTCGCTATTTGGGTGCGCAAACTTGCGCCCACGCTGTCTAAAAGTTCGACGAAAAAGACATAATTGGCTCATGGAATGCTGTCGATTTTCCGAACTAATTGCATAGGAGTGTAGAATACATGAGCAGAGATTTTCATGTGATATCAATAGCTTATGTGTTGACACGTTTTGACAAAGTGGGGGGAATTGCTAAAATGGATGATGTAGCACGTCGTGTCAGGAAGTAAAAACGCCGACTTTGGAGGACTACATGTTCAAGCAATTCCTGAGAGACGAAAACGGTCAGACGACGGTCGAGTATCTTTTGATCATCGCCGTTATCGTGGTCGTTATCAGCGTACTGGGTCAGCAGTTGAAGCAACGGTTGCCGGAAACGGTTTCCGCTGTTTTCAAAGGCGTGAACCAGAAAATCAATCAGTTGATGAACGCCAGCGTGCAGTAATGCATGCGGTGGAGCCGAGGAGGCTCCCCGGCTTGAAAGCGAAAAAAAAACGGTCCCGCGGGCAATCTACCATCGAGTACGTCTTGATGGTCGCCTTCGGAGCCATTTTCGCTCTGCAAGTCACGAAGTTCTTCAATGACATATTCCGTGATGGCTTGACGGGGCTCGAGGGAAATATTTCCTCCGAGTCCCGGTCAGGCGCGGGATTCACTCCTTAAAGTAGTTTTTCGTATCTAGCGCAGGGACCGTCTGGGGAGACGGTTTGGGGGACGTATGCGTGGGGGTTATGAAATCGCTTTATTTGCCCTATTACTCGTGGCCACCGCCACGGATCTGCTTTGGGGCAAAATCTTCAACTGGCTCACCTTTCCCTTTCTCCTAACAGGTTTAATTGCGCGGTTTGCCTTCGGCGGAGTTGCGGATCTGTCGCAAGGCCTGACCGCTATTGCTGTTGCCTTCGCGCTTTTCTTCCCGCTTTACGTCGTGCGGGCGATTGCCGCCGGCGATGCGAAGTTACTGATGGCGATGGCGGCGTGGACGGACTCCACCACGATTGTCCAGGTCGCAGCGATCGCGATTGTCATCGGCGCGGCGGTGGGACTGTTTTCGCTACTCCGCCAAAAAGGATTTAGAGGCAGCGCCGCGAGCGTCGCCGAAAATGTCGCGCAGGGTGCGCCGACGAGCAACGCACTGAAGATGCCGTTTGGACCGGCCTTTCTGTGCGCCTACCTCGTGGTGAACATCGCCCAACTGCGGCATTGGGAGCTTTTGTGAAACGCCGAAAAGGCCGGCTAGGCAACCAGAGTGGCCAGACCACGCTGGAGTACATGCTGCTGCTGGCCACGACGTTTATCGTTTCGTATCTGGTGATGACGGGGCCGATGTCCCAGTTTGCTCAGCTGATGCTCGCAACGATCCGCAGCGCACTGATCAACGTGGTGCAAAACGGAGAATTAACGCCCGGCACAGTTTTACAGCCAGGCCAGGCGGGACACCCGGGTGATCCGGTGCGGACCAAAGCTTTACACTTATAGGAGCTGATTTTGCGTTACTGGAAAAACAAGCAGCAGCAGAAAGGACAGGCCGCGATTGAGTTTATCGCGATCAGCGTCGTCCTATTCTTCTTCCTGCTATTTTTCCTGAGTCTGTCCATCTTGTTGGTGGTGAGCGATTACATCGAATACGCCACCTTTATGGCCGCGCGGACCTACAAATCGGGAGCGAGCCGCCAAGCCATTCAGCAGCGCAACGCCCAAATCGTTTTCAACGCGTACTTTGAAAAAATCCAAGGCATTGCCCGTAAACCAAATTTGGATTTCGTCCGCACGGATCAAAACAACGTCCGTACCGAGGGGATTTTGGCCAGCTACGATATGGACTTGTTCTATCTGCCGCCGGTCTTTGCCGGCGCCCTGAGTCCACCGAGTCGCATTCGCCTCAACGCGGAAGCGCACTTGGGACGAGACCCAAGCCACGATGAGTGCCGCGCCTTTTTTACACAGTTCGGCGGCCGGGCCGGAGTGAACGATCCGAATATCTTAGAAATGATGGAGGACAACGGGTGTTGAAGTTACGCACAAATCGCCGTGGCCAAGCTACGATAGAGCTCGCGCTCTCGTTGCCGTTTTTGATTTGGCTGATCTTTTATGCGATTAACGCGTTCCATACCCTGCATACCTCGCATGTGGGCCAAAAGTACGCCGCCATGTCTTTGTACGAGCGCACCTCCAACCGGGCCAAGATGGTCGTCGACGATCGCGAGAACCAAGTACACGGCCGTGAATTTATGGCGGTGCAGTACATGGACGCCAACGGTGGCGCGCCCAAACGCAAAATTTTAGTAGGTCCTTCGGATGTGAACGTAGTTGTCGGAGTGTGCCGCGAGCCCGGCTGCACTCAATAAGGAACGTCCCGTGGAAAACCGCAGAGCCATTATCATTTCGCTGATGTGCTTTTTCGTCTCGATGCTTTTGATCACTGCCTACGTGCGTGTGAAACGAGCGGAATTGACCAGTGATTTTCTGGAAGAAGTGACCGTGGTGGTGGCCACCCAGAATATCCCGGAATACGGCACCATTCGCGAAAGCATGCTCAAAGAAATTACCGTCTTTAAAAAATTCCGCCAGCCGCAAACGGTTTCTAGCGTGTCAGACATTGTGGGTAAGTCGACGTACGTTCCCATTTACGAAGGCGAGCAAATCACATTGTCCAAGCTAGTATCCCAAGACGGCAAACCGGTGCTGGCTCGCCAAGTCGCCAAAAGCACCCGCGCCGTCACTATTCCCGTCAGTGTGCGCAACGCTGTGGCGAAACTGATTCGTCCCGGCAATCACGTAGATATCTTGACCGCCGCCAACTACGAAACCGGCGACAACACGATGATCTATGAAGTGAAGACTTTGGTGCAAAATGCGCTGGTGCTCGCCACGGGCAAGAACCTGCAGAACGAAGTACCCACCCGCGTAAACAAAGACGTCATGGGCTTTTTGGAGAGCAAACTCGAAGACCGCAAAGATTTCGGCGGCGCACGCACCGACATTTTGGCCAACGGTCGGCCGGCAGACGATTACGCCAGCCTAACCTTACAGCTCACGCCTGAAGACGCGGAGAAGCTGGTGTTTATCGAGACCAAGTTTGGCGAAGGCCGCATTTTCTTCACCTTGCGCAACAGCGCAGACCAAGAAATTGCCGCTATTCCCACCACCCTTTTGGACGAGGTCCTCGGACCTGAGAGCGACTACGGCATCAGCCAGCGAAAACCGCCGGAACCGCCGCCACCACGTCCGCCCAAGTTTTATGACAGCGTCGGTGGCTCCGCGATTGGAGTCGAGTGATGACGATGAATTTGAACCGTTGTTCTACCTGTGAAGGAGGGTTCGCATGCAAAGTCGCGCGATGACCTTCAGCATTCTTTTGTCGGTTCTGGCCATGTATCTGGTGTGGCAGTACGTCTCCAATCAGGACGCGGAGATGGAAGATGCCTACGGCATGGCCACTTCCAAAGTGATTATCCGTGCGAGCCGGGACATCTTGCAGTTTGAAACCATTCGGCCCACCGACATCGAAACTATTCGGGTGCCCAAGGCCATGTTGCCGCCCGGCTACATTGAAAATCCGCAAGATGTGATCGACGCGGTTGCGGCCGTACCGATCACCAAAGACGAACAAATTTTGGATAACAAAATCATTTCCAAGAACGTGTACTCGGGCCTAGACACCCAGGTGGTGCAAGGCCGCCGTGCGATTAGCCTGCCAGTAACCGTGAAGAGTAGTGTCGGCTACATGGTGCGTCCGGGTAACCGAGTCGACTTGGCCACTTACTTTGAATACAAAGCCGAGCGCGCCAACATCAACGAAGTAAAAGTTTTCATGCAAGATCTGTTGGTGCTGGCGGTGGGCCGTACCATTCAAGCGGCCCCTCCGCGCGGCGTCGACCAAAATATCTATAACGCGGCCGTGCGAGAGTACTCCAGCCTCAGTCCAAACGAAGTGCGCGAGACTCTCGATTTTGCCAAGGAAGATCCGGTATACCGCACCGTCACGCTCGAAGTGACACCTCGGCAGGCGCAAGTGCTGGCGTATGTGCTAACCGTGTTCTCCGATACCATCACCCTGCTCTTGCGCCACTCGGATGACCGCGCACTGGATCGCAAGGCGACCACCAATCTTTACGATGTCATGGGCCCGGATTCCTTCTTGGTGCGAGGTAAGAAAGCCCCGCCCCAAAAAGCGGTTCCTCGCGCCAAGTTCTTTGATCTCCAAGGAGATCGTTCGATCGGAGTAACCGAATGAAAACCCTCAAACTTTTGGTCGTCGCTCTGGTGCTGACCGCACCATCCGCGCGCCTAGTCGCCGAGGAAGATACGGAGCTGGAGTCTAATGCTCCGCCTTCTGCTCCCGGCGGTACCATTCGCCAAGGCTCCGGCGGCGATTTCACCGGCAAAGATGGTAAAGACGGCGAACTCAAGCCGTTCACCGGTAAAGAGAAACAACTCACGGTTTCGATGGGTGTTTCGAAAGTGCTCGAGTTCGATTTCGATATCGGTCCCATTTACCTCACCGACGATAAACTTCTGCGCTACCGGCGTGTGAAAGAAAACGGGAAGGACCGCAAGCTTCTAATCGTGGCCCAAAACCCCGGCTTCACCGACATGACGGTGCACGATTCTAATTTTGTCCCCCGGATCAAGTACATGGTACGGGTAGCACGTGAAGACTTGGGCGAAGTTATCAGCCAGCTTCAAAGCCTTTTAGGCGATATCGAAGGCCTAAAAATCAGCGCGTTGGGTGGCACCATTATTTTGGACGGGGAAATCCTTCTGCCCAAAGACATGATCCGAGTCATGCGTGTGGTCGACGCCATGAAAGACCGCGACCCCAAGAAGAAAGAAGTGCCCATCCGCAATTTGGCCAGCATCAGCAAAACGACGATGAACATCATCGCGGAGCGGATCGAACGGGAAATCGGCTCTCCTGAAATTACTGCTCGGGTCATCAACAACAACTTGTTCCTAGAGGGTACTGCCGAGAGCGACTACGAAGCCGATCGGGCTATCGAAATCGCGCGGACGTACCTGCCGGAAGTCTTCGTCGAGCGCACCAAAGGCGAAGGCGGCGAAGTGCGCCCAAAAGCTCAGGGTGGCGTGGGAGGCGGCTTACCGTCGATTGTGGATTTGTTGCGAGTTCGACCGCGGCAAGCTGCGCCCCCGTCGCAAGATATCAAGATCACCATGAACTATGTGGAACTCTCGAACGAGTACGACCGCACTTTCAATTTTCAGTGGCAGCCGCTCGCTTCGGATTCAAGCTCGGTGAAGTACGATACTTCGGTGGGAGAGCTCACCGGGCAAGTCGTAGCCACCATTTCGTCTTTGTTCCCCAAGCTCAATACCGCCCGTAGCCACGGCCACGCCAAGATTTTGCGCGAGCAAAGCGTGATCGTAAAAGACCGCTCCGATGCTCCGGCAGTCATTGAGAGCTCGGTGCAGTATTACTCCCAAATCGCGGGTCCCACGGGAGTGCCGCAGTTGCAGGCTATTCCGGTAAACAACGTCACCAAAGTAAAAGCTGCGACCATTCCGGGGAGTGATGCCATCGATCTGGGTGTGCAAATTCAATTGTCTACCGTGTTGGGCTTGAACGGCGGAGTGCCGATCATTTCCAACAACTCCCTTCAAACCCAAGTCACTGTGAAGAACGGCGACTCTGCGGCTTTGGGCGGCAACGCGATCGAACAAGCATTGTCCGGGTACAACCGGGAACCGCAGCAGGGCGGCGCAAGCCAGCTCCAGCAAGCGGCACCGTCGACACAAATATTCAACTTCCAGCGCTCGAAGAACTTCAAACATGACAAGCAACAGTACGTCATCTTCGTGACTCCGGAAGTGATTCGTACTGCCAGCGCCGGCACCGAAGATATTACACGTAAGTTCCGTCTAAAAGCGGGCGAACAGTAAAAGGACGTTAAGTGGCTAACTCGCACATCATCGCGATTCTCGGGGGTAAGGGCGGCGTGGGGAAATCCACGTTTGCCACCAACTTCGCCATCGCCACGGCCATCGACACCAAGGGCAAAGTGATCCTCATCGATCACGATCCGCGAGCATGCGGCGATATCGCCATGCTCTTGGGTGCCAAACCAAAGCGCACCATTTTGGAGCTGGGGCAATACGAAGGCCGCATCGACGCCAATGCGATGATGGCGTACGTATCCCCTTTGCCCAGCGGCATTCTCTACATGCCTAGCGTTTTGGAACCGGAACAACTGGCTTCGCTCACCCCGGAAATCACCGGCAAGGCCTTGGGCCATCTGAAGAACTTCTTCAACACCATCATCATCGACTTGGGCTCGGATCTAGACGCTTGCGGCGTAAAAGCACTGGAACACTCCACCGCCATCTTCGTAGTTACCATGCCGGAGATTCTGGTGCTCCATCACACTCGCAAGGTGATTGAGAAGATCCAGAACCTACTCTTCCCCATGGAAATGATCAAAGTGGTCTTAAACCGCTTTACCCCTCGCAACGGGATTTCCCCTCAGATGGTGCAGAATAATTTAAAGAAACAAGTTCTGGCGGTTCTGCCGGAAGACGAGGCCACTGCAATCAGCTGTATGACCAAAGCCCAGCCCATTGTGCTGGCAGCGCCTCGCACTGAAATCACCAAGGCGTACTTTTTGCTCGCGCGTACCATTACTGAGAGCAAAATTCTCGATAAGTTGGCGGAACTCAAAAAGCCGTCGGATGCATCTCAGAAATTGGGGGGCGCAGCCAAGGGTCCCGTCGGCGGCGGCGGCGCCAGCAACAAAATTGCCAACGTGGTTTTCGATCGTAGCCAGATGCGCGACGAAAAGCCGGCCGACCAGTGGTCCGGCCTCAAGCAGCGCATTCACAAACAATTGATCGAAACGATGGATTTGAAGAAGGTCGATACCGAAACCGGTAACGACTCCAAGAAAAAAGCGGTCTTGCGCGAAAAAACCAAAACGGTGGTTGTAGAACTGCTCGACAAAGAAGATCACCCGTTTCGCTCCCGTGAAGAAATCCAGAAGTTGGTCAAAGAAATTTTGGATGAAGCCTTGGAGCTGGGACCTATTCAGGATTTATTAGCCGACGACTCCGTCAGCGAAATCATGGTGAACCGTAAGGACCAGATTTTCGTGGAACGCAGCGGAAAGCTTGTGCTGTCCGGCGCGACTTTCTCGGGTAACAACCAATTGCTTGGTGTAATCGAGCGCATTGTTTCGCCGCTCGGCCGCCGAATCGACGAAAAAACTCCGTACGTGGATGCTCGTTTGCCCGATGGATCTCGTGTCCACGCCATCATCCCGCCCTTGTCGATCCAAGGGCCCATGCTCACAATTCGTAAGTTCGCCAAGAACCGCATCACTTACAAAGACCTGGTGAAATTCGGTTCGATGACCGAGGAAATGGCTGACTTCCTGCGCGCCTGCATTGAGGCCCGTTTGAACTGCATCATCTCCGGCGGTACTGGCTCGGGGAAAACGACTCTACTCAACGTATTAGCCGCATTCATCCCGCCTAACGAACGGATTTTGACGGTGGAAGATGCCGCCGAATTGCAACTGCCGCAGGAACACTGGGGCCGATTGGAAACTCGCCCGGCCAACATTGAAGGCAAAGGCGAAGTGAGTATTCGTGAATTGGTCCGTAACACTTTGCGTATGCGCCCGGACCGGATTGTGGTCGGGGAGTGCCGCGCCGGGGAAGCACTCGACATGCTCCAGGCCATGAACACAGGCCACGATGGTTCGATGACCACGGTCCACTCCAATACTCCCCGCGATTGCATCGCGCGGTTGGAAACATTGGTGATGATGGCCGGGATGGACTTGCCCGCCAAAGCTATTCGCGAGCAAATTGCCTCCGCCGTGAACTTGGTGGTGCAGCAGAGCCGCCTTTCGGATGGTTCACGAAAGGTAACATCCATCACCGAAATCGTGGGTATGCAGGGCGAAGTAGTGACCATGCAGGAAATTTTTGGTTTCCGTAAAACGGGTATGGATAAGAACCGCAAGGTCATAGGTAAGTTTGTGGCCACTGGTTTTATCCCGAAATTTATCGACGAATTGGAACAGCAAGGCATCAAAATCCCACGCGGGATTTTCTCGGTCACCTAAAGAGGACGATCATGTTTTCAGCGCTTCTAAAATTGGTAGCGATTGGTTGGGTGGGCGGCGTCATTCTCATTGGCCTTTTGGTTAATGGCGATCGCCTCTACTCTTGGCTCGGCGCCAAAATGGCATCGGAATGCGAAACCATGGTCGCCAAGCTCGATCAAATGTTTATTACGATCGGCTTTGAAAAAGCGATGCAGTACTACACGGGGTACATGATTGGGCTTTTCTTACTGGGCGTGTTCCTGCTCTGGCCTTCGGTTGGCGGCGGTTTTTGTTTCGGTGTCCTTTTCGTCGTCGCTGGCTGGCGTGTGCCGGGCCGTATGATCAACGTCATGCACAAGCGCCGCATCACCCGCTTTGTGCTCCAGATGGTGGATGGCCTTTCGCTGATGTCCAACGCCATGCGTTCCGGCTTGAACGTACCCCAGGCCCTTCAATTGGTTACGGACGAGTTGCCCAACCCTATTTCCCAGGAATTCACACTCGTCATGTCCCAGAACAAATTGGGCGTATCGCTCGAGGACGCCATGAGTAACCTCAGCATCCGTATGCCCCACGACGATATCGAGATGTTTACCACCAGCGTGAACATTTTGAAGGAAACCGGCGGTAACTTAGCCGAGACCTTCGATAGTATTTCTTACACGATTCGTGAGCGCATCAAGGTCGAGTCGAAAATTCAAGCCATGACCGCCCAGGGCGTAATGCAAGGGGTCATCGTGGTGTTGATGCCCTTTGCATTGGGCGCGATTCTCTACACCATTGATCCCGAGCGAATTTCCCCCATGTTCACTACCGTACCCGGATGGGCAATGTTGCTGGTGATGATGACGCTGCAAGCCATCGGCGCATACGCTATCTGGAAGATAGTACAGGTTCGGGTATAATGAGCTCATCCTAACGGAGGCTCACTACATTGCGCGCACTTCTTCTAGCCCTGGCGGCTATCTTCTGTACTTCGGGTAACGCTCTAACCGTCAACCGACTCAATGGAAGCGCGAGTGTCGTCTACATCGACTTCAGCCTCCAGGGTCCGGTGCTGCCCCTGGAACTGGCACGCACGTACAACTCCATCACGGCCACCAGCGAACAAAAAGGTTGGTTGGGTGCTTTCGGGTGGGGCTGGACAGCTCCTTTCGAAACTACTTTGACAACGACACCGGACCGCAACGTACTTTTGCGCGACGGTGCCAACGGCAACACGGTTTTGTTTCGCCCCGAGAATGAAGACCCGAAAGTGATGACGCAGTTTCTGGAGCGAATGAAAAAAGCCTACTACGAGCGCGAAAAAGCCCGCACGCTATCCAAAGAAGAATTAGCCCGGCTCACTTTGCCCGAAAGAATCGTCGGCCAAATGAAGCGCGACCCGGATTTTCGCAGCGAAATGGCTGCCAAATACGGAATCGAATCCGAAATCCCTACCGGTCAAATGCTGATCTCTTCTGAGTTCGGCTACCAAACCGTTTACCAAAAAAACAAGCAGTGGTTCCGCCAACGCGATGGCATGACCCAGGTTTTCGATAACGAAGGCCGGATGGTTAAGCAAATCGACAAAAACGGATTTTTCTTCACCTTCACCTACTCCGGCGCGCAAAAGTACCAGCTGGACCAAGTTACCGACGCAAACAAGTCGATGAGCTTGCGTTTCAAATGGCGCAATGACCGAGTAGTCGAAATCATGGACAACAAGGGCAACCGCGCCAGCTACAACTACGATGCCACCGGAAACCTGATTTTGGCTTCCGATGCCAATCGCCAGACTTACAAATACGTTTACGACAACAAGAAATTCCCGCACCTGCTGACTCGCATCGAGTACACCAACGAATCCAAGCCGGGCAGCCCGGTGTTTCGGGAAATCCGCTACGACGATAACGCGTTAGTTGTTTACCACCGCGAGAAGGACGGGGCGGAGACCTCCTTCAACTACGGCAAAATCGCCCGAGACCCAGAAAACAACTTCTGGACCAAATCGGTGCGCAGTTTCGCCGGCAATAAAGAAGAGAGCTACGACGAGTTCCTAATTAAGGCTCGTCCGGACGGAACTAAATTCCTCCACCGCCAAGAAACCAAGCAAGGCGGTGCTTCCACGGTGACGGTTTTTACTCCCTGCTGCGGCAAACCGCTCGAAGTGACCAAAAATGGAGTGACCACTTCCTATAAGTACTACGCCAACGGGCTGCTCAAAGAGCGGATCGGTCCCAAGGAAGATGTGAAAGTGGAATATGACCCGAAATGGAAGAAGGTCAGCCGTGTTTCTCAAAACGGGGTGATCTCGGACTACTCTTACGACGATCGTGGCAACCTGGTGAAAGCTTCCAACAGCCGCCAGGAAAAAGTGGCGCTCAAGTACGATAAGCTGGGCCGTATTTTGGAAATGGTGGATGCCACGGGCAAACCAATCACGTTCAAATACGGGGACTTGGGTAAGCCCGTCTTGATCGCTCAAGCCGGAGTGGGCGCCATCAAGATCGCCTACGACGCGCAAGGTCGCATCCGCAACGCCGAAACGGTGAACGACAGCAAGTTTGCCCGGTCCAAAGAAGACCCCAAGGACGTTGTCCGTCGGGTGATGCACGGCTTCCAGACCTTGCTCGATATTATACGTCCCGCCGGAATCGGCATGAACTTGGGGTAACCGATGAAAAAACCAGATTTCGATAAACTCAAAAAACAGGCGGGCGAAATCAAGCAAAAGGCCACCGAAATGGGCTCCGAGGCCGCCAAAACCGCTGGTGGAATTCGCCGCGGAGTCGAGACGGGAGTAGCAGTTTCGAAAGCAGCACTTCAAAAAGCGGGGGAAGTCATCAACAAGGATTCCCTCAGCTCGGGTTTGGACGCTGCAGCCAAGGGCACAGATATCGTCGGTAAAACGCTCTCCAAGGCTTCCAGCCAAATGAAAAAATTCAGCCAGAAATTAAAACAGAAATAAGTCCTGTTTTTTCTTTGTGTCGCCCCCCCGTTTTTGATAACTGCATTCCTTGGTTGAAAGGGGGCAAAGACCCTGCTTAAGCGCTTACTGTACGTACCCTTAATTTTATCCACCGTAGCGGCGACGACTCTCAACGAGAACGTGCGTGAGAGCGCCGAACTTCAACCCGACCCCACCGAAACTCTCTGCGCCCGAATCTTGGAAGAAACAGCTCAATGGACTCCCATTGAAGTGGCGTTTCTGATGGCACAAGCCGATCACCCTAAGGACCCCATTCGCCGCTCGGTGGCATTGCGCTCCCACATGCCCGACCGCGACGGATTCCGCGGGCTGCGCGAATCCACGATCCCATTCGAAATTTGGGAACCCCGCTTAATCAACCGCAGCTGGCCGGCCTTCGAACGCCAAATCATTGAGACAAACGCTTGGGTGGTGCCCAAAACCCGCTCGGGGAATTGGCCATCGTTGCGCGCTTTGCCCGACTACGAACTCAACACGATTCGTTATGCGGGAGTGAAAGACGTCCGGCACAACCGCGGCCGCACCTACGACATCGCTTTTCCTGAAAGAGGCCGCGACTTCACCTTTAAAGATTTCCTCTTCGCTCCCAACCACAACGCGCAATTGACCGTAGATTGGGCAGCGGGACTCACTTGCCCCACGAGCAACTCAGGCCGGGTTTTCGACATGATCCGTCTCATGAACTCGGACCGCCGCGACGGCCTGACGATGGAGCTTTTGCGGGACCCCACCAGCCCTTACTTCTTCCAAACAGCCGCAGTCACCGGCGACCGCCCTTTTCACGGCAGTGGACCTTCCGACTTACGGTACTTCACACTGGCCGGCTCGCTGGATTGGCGTGAACGCTACTACCAAAAGCTCAAGGACAGTGGCCCGCAAGGTTTGGCGGCCGGCAGCCGCAGCGGCGAGAGCCTTTACATTGGAGAGCTGAACGCCAGGAAGCCGGGCTTTTTCAACGGCATGATCTGGATGAGCCCCATGCACCCAACGGTTGGATACCATGAAAGCATCGAAGGGTACCGGCAGGACGCCGTCCTCCAAGGTGTTCCCATCAACCCCTTGGCTTTTCGCTGGTTCACGGAGACGCGCAATGAAATGGTCGAACGACCAGGCCACCGCTGGTGGGAAACTGATCGCCCCACCGGCAACACGCCCTTGCTTATCTTAGTTGGCGAGTTGGATCTGGAAGTGTCCCCGGCCACCCGCGCCGAATTTCGCCGCTGGGCCCAACGCGCGCCCGACACTATTTTCTATGTCGAGATCCCCGGCGCGGGACACGACGTTTTTAGCGTGACCGAAGACACCGACGGCAACAAACGCCGCTGGACTCGCGAGGCAGAGGAGCGGGCGGCTCGGTCTTGGCAGTACGTGTATTGGTTTATGCGTTCGCAGGTGCTCAAGGAAAAGAATGTGGCGGTTCCGGCCTACGGCTGGCTACTGCAATAAGCGTTGCAAGCCCTGCAGGGCTGCGCGCACGGCGACTTCTTTCAACGTATTAGACGCCATCCGCTCAAACACCCGACTCGCGATCACCCCGGTGGCGTAGCCATTGCGCGCTCCCAGAGTCTTCAGTTCCACATCCGCCGGGTGAATGACCAGGGGCTCACGGGCGCCTGGCAAAAGAAAACTTCCTTGGCTGTCTCGCATTTGGAGCCAGCCAATAGACACTTTCGTTTCCGGCTTACACCCTTCCGCGCCCAGGTTCCGCTTCAGATTGCCTTGGACCTGGATGAGGTTGTTCTGACTGAGCGTCCCTTCCACATGCACGCGCGGCGACTCGATTTGCAGGCTAGACACCCGCAACGGCCGCTGCTTCCAAAGAGAGGCGGGCTCAAAACGCGCCTCGATGCGCCCCACTTCCAAAAGCGACGGCGCGGTATAGCCGCGAGGGTTGCCAATCCGCAGCTCTCTTAATGTAGCGCGTCCCATCAAGGGCGAAACCGAAACCGAACCCACTCGCACCCGCACCCCCAACAAACGGCTCCCCACCTGTTCAATCCCCCACTTGGCGATCGAGCCCAAAGTCAGGTCCAATACCAAAAGCACCAAGCACAACAACCCCAAACCCGAGAAAAACCACTTCAAGCCAGTCCCCAGCTTCTTTTTCAAAATCCCCTCCGACGCCCTACTATACCCTCCGAAACGGACCTTTCCGAAAAGCGACTGGACACTTTCGGAAAAGGGAGTTGTTTGACGGGGAGCGGGCGGGTCGATAATTAAGAGCAATCCATGGCGAGTGAAATCACAGATTTTTCACTGGGCGGCGTTTCGGGCTTCCAGTTTTCCCACCTCTATGACCCGGCGCGCCTTCACGACTTGCACCATGAGTTTTGGAAGTTTGCCGCGGCAACAGCGCCGGGGATTATTGAGCGTTTCGCAAAGGTTGGGGTGGCAGGGACGCCGCCCCCGGAAGAATCCGAAACCCTCATTGAAGTGGCACGCGTCTACGGCGACTTTGTGGCCAAGCTCTTTCAGATCACAGGCGATGTGGGCCGGATTAAGCAGGCCACGGTCGAACTGAGCCCGGTTTTTCGATTTAAGAATGAATTTCTCAAAATCCGTGTCTTCAAGCGCCTAGAAGAACCGGCCATGCCGGCGGCTGAATTCGCGGTGCTCGACCGCCAGATTCAAGAATTTTTCCGCCAAGAGCCCGACGCCACCGCTGACGAGGAAATCCGCGTGGCGAAAGTGGTGCTTTTCTTGCTCGACGCTCAAAAGAAGCTGAAGAAAGAACCGCTCAGCGCCATGGAACAAAGCCGGGCGCAAAACCTGCTTTCGTCACTTCCGGGTAATTCGATCGAGGAAAAAGTAACCTTGGTGATGAGCCAGTTTGAGACCTGGTGCGCTCAACGCTACGTCGATCCCGAGCGGCGCAAAAAACTGGCGGGTTGGATCTCCTTCACCCGCCCGCAGAAATTGGAGTTCGAACACCTCGTCCCGACGGAGCGGCCCGACCCCGCTCTTCCCGAATTTCGGCAGCTAACCCATTTGCACCCCCGCGACGGCTTTAAACTCACGGATCCGCGCATGAACACCAAGCAAATGCTGCGGGAAATCGACTACTGCCTGTATTGCCACCAGCGCGAGAAAGACTCCTGCTCCAAGGGTTTTGCCGAAAAAGACGGCACCTACAAAAAAAACCCGCTTGGCATTGATCTCAAAGGCTGCCCACTCGATGAGCGCATTTCTGAAATGCAGTTTTTGCGCAAGACAGGCGACGTCATCGCGTCCCTTGCCATGATTGTGCTGGACAACCCGATGTGCCCCGGGACCGGCCACCGCATCTGCAACGATTGCATGAAGGGCTGCATCTTCCAAAAACAGGATCCGGTAAATATCCCCGAGGATGAAACAGGCGTCCTAACGGAAGTACTCAAGCTGCCGTACGGCTTTGAGATTTACGGCCTACTCACGCGCTTTAACCCGTTGAATAAGAAGCGGCCGTTCGCGCTGGGATACAACGGCAACAACGCATTGGTCGTGGGGCTTGGACCCGCTGGGTATACCTTGGCACATTACTTGGCCAACGAGGGATTTGGCGTCGTGGGGATTGATGCACTCAAGCTCGAACCTTTCGACGAAATGCTCTCGGGCATTGGCCGACCGTACCCCAAACCTATTAAGAATTTCGCCGAACTGACTCGCGACCTCGACGAGCGGGTATTGATGGGGTTTGGCGGCGTGAGCGAGTACGGCATCACGGTACGCTGGGATAAAAACTTCCTCACCCTGATTTATCTCACCCTATTACGTCGGCAAAACCTGCGCTTTTACGGTGGGGTGCGCTTCGGCGGTACGTTGAATTTGGAAGATGCTTGGGACCTGGGCTTTAAGCACGTGGCTTTAGCCACGGGCGCCGGTCGGCCGACCCTGGTCGACATGAAGAACAATTTGTCGCGCGGCGTGCGCAAGGCCAGCGATTTTCTGATGTCGCTTCAACTCACGGGTGCGTTTAAAAAGAATAGTCTGGCCAATTTGCAAGTTCGCTTGCCCGCGCTGATTATCGGCGGTGGCCTAACCGCTTTGGACACCGCCACGGAGACGCTCGCTTACTACCCCGTGCAAGTGGAGAAAATCCTCACCCAGTTTGAGACCCTCAGCCGAGAGTTTACCGAGGCTAACGCCTGGAAACTTTGCGACGAAGAAGAACGAGAGACCCTGCAAACTTTCCTAGACCATGCTCGTGCCCTGCGCGAAGAACGCCGCGCCGCCGAGCGAGAAAAGCGCAAAGTGAATTTCATCCCGCTCCTGCGCGAATGGGGCGGCGTGCAGGTCGTGTACCGTAAACGGCTGGAAGACTCTCCCGCCTATCGCCTCAACCATGAAGAAGTCATCAAGGCCTTCGAAGAAGGCATTGGCTTCATCGAAAATATGACGCCGGTAGAAGTGACCAAGGATCGATTCGGCGCCGCCGAGTTTCTTGTTTGCACGAACGCCGAAGGCAAAGAGGTGCGCCTGCCCGCTCGCTCTATCTCGGTGGCAGCCGGCACCCAACCCAACACGATCTACGAACGCGAGAACCCCGGGGTATTTGCGCTCGATGAACGCGGCAAGTTTTTCAAACGCTTCCGTCTGGAAAATGTAGGCGGCGTTTGGAAACCGATCTCCGCCTCGCGGGGCGAAAAAAATGCGTTCTTTCTTTCCTACGAAAACGCGCAACGCTTTGTCTCCTTCTACGGCGACAATCACCCGGACTACGCCGGCAATGTCGTGAAAGCCATGGCCTCGGCGAAGCACGGCGCGCCGCAAATCGCAGCCTTGTTCGCCACCGACATCGCGAAAGCCGAGCGAGGGGAAGTCGCCGCTGACGGCTTTGGCGATTTGACCAAGACGCTTGACGAAAAATTGGTCGCGCGTGTCGTAAAAGTAAATCGCCTTACCTCCACTATCGTGGAAGTCATTATCAAGGGACACTATGCGGCCCGCAAGTTTGAGCCCGGCCAGTTTTATCGTCTACAGAACTTCGAACGCGAAGCGCACGCGCTAGACGGTTACCGCCTATCCATGGAAGGTTTGGCGCTTACCGGGGCTTGGGTCGACAAAGAGAAAGACTTGCTCAGCCTCATTGTCTTGGAGATGGGGGCCAGCTCCAAGCTCTGTGCCTTGCTCCACCCTGGCGAGCCAGTAATCGTGATGGGCCCCACCGGCGCCCCCAGCGAAATCCCCAAGAACGAAACCGTTCTCTTGGCGGGGGGTGGCTTGGGCAATGCGGTGTTGTTGTCTATTTCTCGCGCTTTGAAGGCCAACGGCTGCAAGGTGATTTATTTCGCCGGCTATCGTCGGGCGGAAGATATTTTCATGCAGCGAGAGATTGAGGAAGCTACCGACCAGATGGTGTGGGCGGTTGATTCCGGCGACCCGATTCCGATTGGGCGTCCCCACGATTGCAACTACGTTGGCAACATCGTGCAGGCAATGGTGGCTTTTTCCAAAAATCAGCTCGAAACGAAGCCGCTCATACCTCTTTCTTCCGTCGATAGAATTTTGGCTATCGGATCGGATCGCATGATGGCGGCAGTGGCAGCAGCTCGTCATGGATTGCTGAAGCCCTTTTTAAAACCGGGCCATCACGCAATCGGATCGATCAACTCACCTATGCAGTGCATGATGAAAGAAGTTTGCGCGCAGTGTTTGCAGCGCCACGTAGACCCCGTAACGGGCGAAGAAAGTTTCGTGTTTTCCTGCTTCAATCAAGATCAGGAGCTCGATTCCGTCGATTTTGGCAACTTGCGCGACCGTTTGCGTACCAATTCGCTGGCGGAGAAAATGACCCTGTCGCTGGTAGATACTTTCTTGCAGAAATCGAGTGTGGAGCGCGTATGAGACCTGCCCCCGATGCCGACGAATGCCTGGTACATGTCTGTGTTTGCACCAACGAACGCCCGGCCCCCCGCTTGGGCTGCAAAGATTTTGGCGGCCAGGAATTCTATCAGTTGATTAAAGACCGCCTCAAAAAGAGCGGCAAAGTAGCGACGCACTGGGCGACCCGCACCGGTTGCCTCGGTTATTGCGGTACCATCGGCACCACGGTGGTTATCCACCGCCGCGGCGAGACACCGGAATGGCTCACAGACGTCACTGCCGCAGACTTCGATTCAGTCTGGGAGAAGATCGTGAGAGAATAGAAGGCATGGGAAGACCTGCCTTCGTATTGGTCCTCGGGGTATTACTGTTTTCAAACCTGGCTAGCGGTGCAGCCGTGTCCACCGACGCCGAACTCGAAAACGCCATCGACGACGCACCGACCAAAGCAATGCCGCCGCCCAGCGCGCCCCCCAAGAATCCCAGCGCCGGCATCCCCAAACTCGCTCCACCCAGCGCCACCACACTCACTCCCGCTGCCCCCAGCGTGTTCCCGCTGGTGGAATTGTTCAGCGCCGACAAGAACCCCGGCCGCGGCACGCTGGAATACGCCCACGGTTCCACCACCGAAAAAATCGTACTCGGAGCCGAATCGGGCCACTACCTAATGGGAATGGTTTTCGCCCACGATACTTTGCCGCCCAGCATCCGAGCGGAGTTCAAAAACAACGAAGTAGTCCAACTCGCCTTTGGCACCCTGGCCCAATCCGCCGGAGCGCGGGTGCCCCAATTCGGGTCCGCCACCCTTTTGGTAACGCGCCAAATGGCCACCACCCGCACCATCCCATTGCGCATTCCGACCCCCGCCGATCCGCTCTTGCCCGAATCGGCCTTCATGCTTTTCACTTCTCCGGAAATGAGCGCCCAGCTCAGCGACGAAGAAAAACTCAAAGGCACCTTTTTCGCCAAGGGCGGCAACTTGATTTTGACCGCGGCCACCACGCCCCGCAACATCCCGGTGACCGTGGATGGACGCAAAATCCCGTTTAAAATACAGGCGATGCGGATGAACGTGCAGGCGACCCTCACCACCCCGTTCAACAGCGAGGAGCACCAGCTAAAAGGCCAGGTCGAATTCCCCCTCTACTGGCCCGAAGGCGCGGCCGGCAAACGCGTGGCCCGGGAAATGGCCGAAGCCAGTTTCAACGCCAAAACTGCTTTGGAAGTGCCCGAGGAATTCACGGCGTCCCGCCGGGGCATTACAGCCGAGCCCGCTAAGCCACGCCCGAAAAGGAAGTAAAACACCCCGTGAGCGCGGCCGGTTTCGCCCAATTCGGCTTTCGCCTTCCCCAGTAAGCGTCTCCAAGCCTCCCCTGCTCCAGCAAATTCGGCCTAAACCCTTGAACAGGCTTGAAATCCCGGCCTTGTTTGCATAGTGTGACTCGCTCATGTTTTCTACCGGCGAAGACCAAATCAAGATCTTCTCGGGCACGGCTAACCCAGCCTTGGCCCGGGCAATTACCGACGCTTTAGGCGTTCAGCTTTCGCGCGCGGAAATCCGCCGTTTTTCGGACGGAGAAATCTTCGTCGAAATCCAAGAAAATATCCGCGGGATTGATACGTTCATCATTCAGCCCACTTGCCACCCGGTAAACGACACCATCATGGAGCTTTTGATCATCACGGACGCGTTAAAGCGCTCTTCCGCGAACTCGATCACTGCCGTGGTTCCGTATTACGGTTATGGCCGCCAAGATCGCAAGGTCCAGTCCCGGGTACCTATCACAGCGAAGCTCACCGCCGATTTGCTCACCGCCGCAGGCGTCGATCGGGTTATCTCGATGGATTTGCATGCCGGTCAAATCCAAGGGTTTTTCAACATTCCGTTTGATCACCTTTTCGCCAAACCCGTGATCACCGATTACTTTTTGAAACACTACGACCTGGAAAACAGTGTCGTGGTCTCGCCGGACGCCGGTGGCGTGGAACGCGCACGCGCGTACGCCAAACGCCTGGATACGTCGCTGGCCATTATCGACAAGCGCCGCCTACGCGCCAACGAGGCCCAAGCCATGAATTTGATCGGCGAAGTGGCGGGCAAACACGCCATTATTGTCGACGATATGATCGATACGGCCGGCACCTTGGTGCAAGCCGTCCAGATTTTGAAAGACAAAGGCGCCGCCACTGTCAGCGCGGCCTGCACCCATGGCGTTTTCTCCGGCGCAGCCGGCGAGCGCATCCGCTCCAGTGATCTTTTGGAAGTGATTTGCACTGATACGATTCCGCTCTCGCCCGGGATTGCGAAAATCGAAAAAATTAAATGCCTCTCGGTTGCCCCGATTCTGGCCGAGACCATCCGGCGCATTTGTAAACACGAGTCGGTTAGCTCAATATTTGATTGAAGAAAGTCATAGGGGAACCCATGGAAAATAATTCTTTGGAAGTAAGCAGCAGAACCACTACCGGCAAGGGCCCTGCCCGCGCCGCTCGCCGCGAAGGCAAATTGCCCGGCGTTCTGTACGGTCTCGGCAAAAGCCAAGGCGTCACCGTGGACCCTAAGCCGGTCCTCAAGCTTTTGATGGAAGAAGGCGGCCGGAACAAGGTGCTGACCCTCAAGGGCGACGGCGCTTTGAATGGCAAAACCGCCATGATCAAGGACTACCAAATCGATCCGGTTAAACGGAACTTGCTGCACGTTGATTTGCTAGAAATTGATCCGAACAAGAAAATTGAAGTCACCGTGAAGTTGAACTTCGTCGGTAAAGCCATCGGCGTTGCTGACGGTGGTGTGATGAACATCATCGAGCGCGATATCACGATCAAGTGCTTGGTTACCAATATTCCGAAGCACATCGACATCGACGTCACTGCGTTGAAAATCGCCGGTTCCATCCACTTGGACGAATTGGCCCTTCCTGAAGGCGTGGAAAAAGTTACCCAAGGCAATCCTACTTTGGTTACGGTTGTTCCGCCTGCGAAGGAAGAAGAAGCAGCTGCGGTTCTCACTGAAGCAGCGGCTCCGGAAGTTATCACTGAAAAGAAACCGGCTGAAGGCGAAGCGGCTGCGGCCGATGCCAAAGCTGGCGCGGACAAAAAGAAGTAAGGGCGGGTGCCCCAGAGTAACCAGTGGCCGACTCTTTGATGCTCATTGCCGGGCTCGGAAACCCGGGCGAGAAGTACAAAGATACGCGGCATAACCTCGGTTTCTGGGTCATCGACGAACTGGCCTCCCGTTGGGGGGTCCGTAGCTTCCAGTCCAAATTCAAAGCAGAATACGCGCTCGTTCCTCCTGATAAAGCAGGGGGAACGGGCGTTCTGCTTTTAAAACCCCAAACCTTCATGAATTTGTCGGGAGAATCTGTGGGTGCGGCCGTCGGGTTTTATAAAATCCCTATCAGCACGCACGTATTGATTCTTAGCGACGATATCGACTTACCCGTAGGCGCCTTGCGTCTGCGGCTAACCGGTGGAGCGGGCGGGCACAACGGCTTGAAGTCCATTATCCAACACTTGGGCACTCCCGACTTCGCCCGATTGCGGTTGGGTGTGGGGCGTTCGCCCCATATGCCTGCCGATGTGCACGTGCTGGCACGTATTAGCGCGTCGGAGCGGCCCGACTATGAGAAATTAGCCAAGCTCGCCGCCGACGGCGTCGAACTCTGTGGCAAAGAAGGCCTCGCGAAGGCTATGAATACAGTCAATACAAGGAATCCAGAATGAAATGCGGAATCGTCGGTCTACCAAACGTAGGCAAATCCACCCTCTTCAACACTTTGGGCTCGGCTAAGGCCGAAGCGGCCAACTACCCCTTTTGCACCATCGAACCCAACAAGGGTATTTTCACCGTGCCCGACAAACGGCTCGAGGAAATTTCCGCGATTGTGAAAACGCTGCGCACCGTGCCGGCCACCGTCGAAATCGTCGATATCGCCGGGATTGTGAAAGGGGCTAGCAAAGGGGAGGGCCTGGGCAATCAGTTCCTGCAACACATACGCGAAACCGACGCGATCGTGCATTTGGTACGCTGTTTTGTGAATGACGATATCGTACACGTGGACGGCTCGGTCGATCCCGAACGCGACATCGAAGTAATCAACACCGAGCTGATTCTGGCCGACTTGCAATCCATCGAAAAACGCGCCGAACGCGAAAAGCGGGCCGCCAAAACGGGTGACAAAGACGCGAAGAAAAATTCCGAAATCCTAGACGCCCTTCAAGCGCACATGAACACCGGCAAACCGGCCCGTTCGCTGAAGCTCGACCCCAAGGACGCCGAAATTCTGCCGTCGCTCTTTCTGATTTCAGCCAAGCCCGTTCTCTACGTCGCCAACATCAGTTCCAAGCCTGAAGACAAGGCCTACGCTGAAAAAGTCCGCGCCGTGGCAGAAAAAGAAAACGCTCTGTTTATGATCTTAGACGGCCAGATGGAATCCGAAATTTCCCAGCTCGCCGAAGCCGATCGCAAAGAGTTTCTAGAAGCCATGGGCTTGGAAGAGCCGGGCCTGGCCCGATTTATCCGGAGTGCGTACGAGCTATTGGGCCTATGCACCTATTACACAGCCGGGGTGAAAGAAACGCGCGCGTGGACGATCCACAAGGGGATGAAAGCACCCCAGGCCGCAGGCGTGATCCACACCGATTTCGAACGGGGTTTCATCTGCGCAGAAACTTATCAGAGCGATGAGTTGGTTCGACTCGGCAGTGAACAGAAAATTAAGGAAGCCGGCCTGATGCGGCAAGAAGGCAAAGAATACGTCGTGCAACCGGGCGACGTGATGACCTTCCGATTCAACGTCTAGAGGGAACTCTCTTGATAAAGGTGAGCGGCTTTACCATCGTCCGCAACGCGACCCGCCTCTCCTACCCTTTTTTGGAGTCCGTGCGCTCGGCGCTCCCACTTTGCGACGAGTTTTTCATCGGCTGTGGGGAATCCGACGACAACACCCGCGCGCTCTGCAGCCAGCTCGAAACAGAATCTCCCAAAGTAAAAGTGATCGAAACCAAATGGGAACGCGACGGGCAGGCGGGCGGTTTTCAGCTCAAACACCAAACTGATTTCGCGCTTTCGCATGCGCAGGGACGCTGGTGCTTGTATTTGCAGGCCGATGAAGTGCTACACGAAAAAGACCTCCCCGCCATCCGAGCCGCCATGGGACGCGCCGACAGCCGCCCGGATATCGATGGGTTGGTATTCGAATACCGCCATTTCTACGGAAGCTACGCCTACGAAATTCGGGGCCGCAATTGGTACCGTCGCGAGGTCCGCCTCTTCAAGAATGGCCGCGGCATCCAGGCCTTCCGCGACGCCCAAGGTTTTCGCAAGAACGGTGAACGACTCACCGTATTCCCCGCTAACGCGCGGGTTTTCCACTACGGGTACGTGCGTACTCCCGAATCATTAGGGACCAAATCGGCGGAGATGTCACAATGGTGGGGTGAAGCACCCCAAAACGCCCCCAAAGACGTTCAGCTAGTCCGGCATGTCGGCTTGGGCAAGTACCACGGCTCGCACCCCCATTTGATGCGGCCGAAACTGGCGGAACCGAATCCTTTTGATCCATCTCAGTGCGCGCGTAAGTGGGATAAAAATGAACTCAAAAATGCGCTCACTCTATTTTGGGAAATGTTTTTCCCGTACCGGTTGGGGGAGTACCGGAACTACGAAATAAAGCGCTAATGCGCCCGCTTGCGGCGTAGCAACGGCGAGCGCAGGCCATTTAGGAACAAAGCCCAAGCGACCAAAAGCGGCAGCAACGAGAACCAGTGCCGCAAACCTAGCTTCTCCCCCAAGTTCCAAGACGCCGTCTGCCAGAGTTCTGGGTGCACCCAACGCGGGTAGCTCTCTTTTACTTCCGCAAGAAAATCCATCGGGTTCAAGGAAACCGCTCCCGCGAGCGCCCGTTGTGGGTAGGTGTGAATCAAGGGAGCGGTGTCCATCCCGTCGATGAAGGGGGAGATAGCGGTACCCATTCCATTTACACCCAGCGACACCAAACCCAGAACCGCAAACTCCGCCCAGAAAGATTTACGCTGTGGCATGAACGCAAAACCCAATGCCAGAAAAGGAATCATCGGTACCAAGTGGCGCGCGCCAAAACAAACCCCGCCCTGCCAGTACGGGTAGCCGGCATTTGTGAGCCAAAGCATCGCGCAACCCAGCAGGGACGCGTACACCACCCATCGATGCGCACCTGAGGGCATTCGCACTAAGCCGGAAACAGCGACCAACAAAACCGGGCAATAGAAAAACAGACCTCGGTAGGAGCCGAAAAGAAGCTGTAAGGCTACGCCCGCACTCGGCACTCCGATTCCAAATACGCCCGGATCCATTCCCTGCGTCAAAGTCCCAATCAGAACTCCGTGGCCAAAAGCAAAGGGACTGCCAAATGCGATCGTGTTTGCAGCAAAAAGCAACATCGCCGGCAAGAAAGCAAAATGCACCACGGCCCACGACGCCCGTCGGTTTTTCGAGCTCCATAAAATCGCCAGCGCTAGCGGCACCGCAAGCATCACCGCCGTGTACTCGCAAAGCGCCGCCGTCCCAAAGGCCACCGCCGAAAGCGCCAACCTGCGGCGACGGGGCTTGGCGTGACTCGATTGCTCGTAACCCAAATAGGTGCCAATCACCAAAAGCGAAGCAGCCAACCCGTGACCAAAAAGGACCGTGGAGTAAGGCAGCAAAAGTGTTCCCAAGTAGGTAGCCAGGGTAAATACCAGCGACTGGCGGGTGGTTAGGGCGGGATTGAGCAAAACCAGCAGCCGACGAAAACAAACCGCCGAAAGCGCAGAAAGCAACGCGACCGAGAAAACCGTGGCGAGGTACAGAGCCAAATTCGGCATCCAGCCGCTGCGCAAAAACGGCTCAAAATCGCTGATCGCCGAAAAGAAGTACGCCACCGGCAGCGCCAGCAGCGCCGCTCCGGGCGCCTTAGCGCTATAGTAGTGCCCTTGGAATTGAATTTTATCGACGGTATTGGCGTGGAACATATCAATCGCGGAAGAACCGCGAAAGGCCATCGCCAGAGTCGAGTCAAACCGGCTGTTTATCCCGTCAAACCCGCCCTGGTAAAAATAGGCAAAGGTAAAAAAAAGGATGAAGAAAAGCGGCCGATCCCAAGTGCGGCCGTACCCAGCTACGTCGATGCGGTGATCTGATTTCAAAGGTGTTCTTTCTGCCAACGAGTTTAGATGAGTGACGCCGAAAGAACAGCTACAGCGCGTTAACTCGTTTAGTTTAGTGGAGTGAGAGGTGGGGCGTTAAAGAGGCGGGTGGTGCAACCCGGCCTCTTTATAGGTAAGTACTTCAGCAGATATTGGGACAGGCTCTTTGAGTAGCTTAGCACCTGTGGTTATTTCGAAACCGTTGGAGGATTCCCTTTCGGGTCTCTGTCTCCTCGCCCATACCTAAGAGCAAAAGGGATGCCAATGTTGGGAGGCGCGTTCCGATTTCGGGAATTTGGCTTGGGCGGGTCCTGTCAGCTGCGGGGTCTACCGTGGCGTGGCACGTACGCCCCCTCCGCTGCCACCCACCCAAGCCAAATTCCCGAAATCGAAACACGAATGGCCAGCATTAGAATCGCTTTGGATCTTTTATTGGGCGAGATGAATCAAAAATGAGAAACGGGCTATTCAGCTATGAAATCGCGGAATCCCGAGGTGAATGGGGAGTGCAAAATGGCTTGGTCGAGGTTGCCGTGGCCGAAACCGGGGACTTCGTCTAATTTTTTTGTCGTGCCGGGGTAGGCCTGAAAAAGGGCGCGGCCGTGTTCCAGTGGCGCGTACTCGTCCAATGTTCCGTGGACGACGTGGAGCGGAGCTTGGGCTTTTTGCAGGAATTCGTCCGTCGGGTACTTGTCTCGCAATAACCATTTTACAGGGTAGAGCCGGTAGCGTTTTGACGCCACCTGCTCGGTGGAGAACGGAGAAATCAGGGCTAAGCGTTCCACGAGCTGGAGCGAAGCTAAATAGCTCGAAACCGCGGAACCTAATCCCTCGCCCACCGCCAGCACCGGAGTGTTGCGCCCCCACGAGCGGCGTACCGACGCGATCAGGGCTTGGGCATCTTTTAATATCGCCGCTTCACTGATGGATCCTTTGCGTGCCCCATATCCGGGGTACTCCGCCAAGATCAAGAGATCCTTGGAGGGAACCAGCTCCTCGGTCCACGCCCGATCCAACGCTTCGCCCGAGCTGCCATGGAAGAAAATCACCACCCGCCGAGGGTTGGCTACCGGGCGGTAGTAACCCAAGAACTCGCCGTCGGCGCGCCAAGGTTTGAAGACTTTGTCTCCGGCTCCCTGGGCGTCCCGGTGCGTGGGGCTATAGAGCAAGCGGCGCTGACGGACATAAATGAAAAGCCCGACCGCGCCGTAGACCAAAAAGGATCCCGCTACAATGGAGAGAAGAAGGCCCATTCTAGTGATTGGTACCCGACTCGATATGGTATTTTTTCAGCAGCCGGCCGAAAACCTCGATGGTGTGATCGAGGTACTCGCGCTTGTGCTGGCTTTGTAGCGCCAAACGGAAGCAAGAGCGCCCCTTGGGCACCGTGGGGTAAACCACCGGGAAGGTGAAAATCCCCTCGCGGATAAGGTCTTGGGTAAAACCGAACATAACCCCATCGTTGCCAATCAAAATCGGAACCGACGCCGTTTCGGTGCCGGCCACGTTGGCGCCGATTTGTTTCATCCCGGCTGCGAGGTAGTTCACATTTTCCCAGAGCTTTTCGCGCAAGCTGGGATCGGTTTC
>CAZBJE010000001.1:119581-160743 GCA_964492125.1 uncultured Pseudobdellovibrionaceae bacterium
ATGTTCAGTGCCGCCGAAACGCCTGCTACCAAAATGGGAGGCAACGCCGCGGAGAACACGATTTTGCGCGACATGAAGTTGAGGTAGGTGATGACGTCTCTGTCCGCCGCCACAAACCCGCCGGTGGCGCCCAGCGATTTGCTGAACGTCCCGCCGATCATATCGACTTCTTTTTGCAAACCAAAATGCTCGGCCACGCCGTGACCAAACTTGCCATGCACGCCGATCGAATGCGCTTCATCGATCATGAGGCGCGCGCCGTACTTTTTGCAGATGGTGACAAACTCGGGAAGCTTGGCGATATCGCCGTCCATGCTGTACGCGCCTTCGACAATAACCATCAAGCCGGCCTTCGGGGCCTTGTCGCGAGAACGGCGAAGCGCGTCTTCCAAACGCTCGGGATCGTTGTGCGCGAACACCCGCACGGTAGCGCCGGAAAGGTGCGACCCTTCCATAATACAAGCGTGAGAGGCCCCATCGATGATCACCCGATCGTCGGGCGTGAGCAGCGTCATGGCCGGGGAAGAAATCGCATCAAAACCCGTAGGGAAAAGAATCGCCGCTTCCTTACCGAAGCTATGGGCGAGTTTTTCCTCGAGTTGTTTGTGAATATAGGAAAAACCTGTGCCGACGCGCGAGCTGCCCGCACCCACGCCATACTCTTTCATGGTGCGAATGATGGCTTCGTGCACACGCGGATCGGTGGATAAGTTGAGGTAATCATTGCTGGCAAACATGATCATCGTGCGTTTTTCGCCGAAGAATTCCATGGTGACCGTCGGCCCTGGTTTGGACTCGATGGGCACGCCGTACTGCATGACACCGGTTTTGCGGAGTTTGTGGACTGTGTCGGAATAGACTCGGGCCTTGGCGAAGATATCGGACCCGTCGACGCCTAATGACACACAGTGTTGGCCGACTAGGTAATCGCGGTTGGTGATGGCAACCGCAAGGTTACTCAGTTCTTCGATTTCCCCAGGGTTCTGGGGAATAGTCCCGCTCGCCGTGGCGGGTGACTGGATTTCCACTTACCAATCTCCTTATTAGTGTGTTTTCGGACCCTTGGTGGGGAACCGTAGACCTCGTCTCAATGCTATTTTTGCTACCATACTGCCTAGGCATTTGGTACCTAGTTATTCTTCTGGAACACCCCAAGCAACGGGGGTTCGCATGCAAACGAGGGTCTCATAATGGGTTCGTCACAGTCCGACGTCGAAGTTTCTTATGGAGTAAGCAATGAGTTCTTCCGGCTCTGGCTGGACGAAAAAATGAATTACACCTGCGCGCTCTTCAAAGATCGCGAGAACTACTCCGACGATTTCGAAGCTGCTCAGGTCAACAAACTACGTTTCCTTTCCGAAATGGCACACATCGGGCCGCACACTGAAAGCGTGCTCGACGTAGGCTGCGGTTGGGGCGCGAATATCGAATACCAAGCCGCGGTGAACAAGCTGCCTGATGTGCACGGTTTCACCCTGAGCGCGGAACAACATAAAACGTGCGTCGAGCGCACTGCGGGAATGAAGAACGTCACCGCGACCTGCCAAAACTACCTGCATTACGAAGCGCCGAAGAAATTCGACGCCGTCATGTCGATTTGCATGGTCGAGCACGTTGTGAGCCCGGAAGATGCCCGCGCCGGCAAAGCGATCGATTTATACCGCGACTGGTTCCGCCGCATCCACTCGTGGACCAAGCCCGGAACGCATTTTGGTCTGCAAGCCATTACCCGTTGCGGCGTGCCCCGCAAGAAATCGGATTTGGATGATATGCGCCACGCGACATACGTCATCTTCCCCAATGCGGTCACTCCGCGCGTGGAAGATTTGATCGTCGCTTCCGTCCCCTACTATGAAGTGGTCGAAATGCACGCTCGCCGGTTTGACTACCAAAAGACCTGCTGGCATTGGCGCGACCGTCTCCAAAAGAACGAAAAAGTGATTTTGGAAAAATGGGGCAAGCAAGTGTTCGAAGATTACGATCGCTATCTGTCGACGTGCATCAAAGCGTTCGACAATAATTGGCAGAGCTTGCACCAGTTCTCGCTCAAACGGTTGGATTAAAGGGAAAACAAATGACTGAAGTAGACGTTCTCGCAATGTTCAACACCATCGCCCGTCAGGTCGAAAAAGGTAAGGACCTGCCCACCATCACCCGTGATTCCAAAATCACGGCATTGGGAATTGATTCTGTCTCCATGATGGAAATCATCGGCGTGATTGAAGACGAACTCGATGTATCCATCCCCGACGAAAAGCTGGCTCGCCTGCAGACCGTCGGTGATATCGAAACCGTTATCCGGGAACAGCGTGGCCACGCCTAGTGGCTGCTCACCAACCCTTTCCAGGGGAAAATTAAGTGTCTAGGGTTCCGCAAGTATCCACTTTGGTGGAGCTGTTGCGCTATCGCGCTCAGCACACCCCGGATAGTACCGCCTTTATTTTTCTGCGCGATGGCGCGGCGGAAGAAGTTCCGGTCACTTACGCTCAGTTAGACCGCAAGGCCGGCCAAATCGCCGCGTACTTGCGCCAGAGCATTCCCGCCGGTAGCCGGGTTTTAATCAACCACCCACCGGGTCTGGACTACATTTCCTCCTTCTTGGGCTGTATTTACGCCTCGATGATCGCGGTGCCGGTGTACCCGCCCCGCTTCAATCAAAAGCTGGATCGCCTCAATTCTATCGTCGTCAGCGCACGCCCCGCGGCGGCGCTTACCGGCAAGCAAACCATGGATGGGATGCGAGACGGGATATCCGAAAACCCGTTGCTCTCCCCCTTGCTTTGGGTGGAAGCGGATACCCTGCCCGATGAAGATCCGGGCAAGGAATTCGATGCCCCGTCGGCCGATTCTTTGGCTTTTCTGCAATACACCTCGGGTTCCACATCGGATCCCAAAGGAGTCATGCTGAGCCACAGCAATCTGATGGCGAACCTGAAATGCATCGACACCAAGTTCGGTTTGCACAAAGACAGCAAGGGCGTTATCTGGCTGCCGCCCTACCACGACATGGGCCTAATCGGCGGCGTGCTCGGGCCATTGTACGGTGGCTTCCCGCTCGTTCTTTTTTCGCCCTACACCTTCTTGCAGCGCCCCTACCGGTGGTTGCAAGCTGTGACCAAACACCGCGCCACCAGCACGGGCGGCCCCAACTTCGCATACGAACTTTGCGTGCGCCGGGTAACCGACGAGCAGATGGCACAAATGGATTTGAGTTCCTTGGAACTCGCCTTCTGTGGCGCTGAACCGATCCGCGCCGAAATGATCGAGCGCTTCACCAAACGTTTTGCGCCCGCGGGCTTTCGCCGCGAAACATTTTATCCGTGCTATGGATTGGCCGAAGCCACTCTAATGGTGTCTGGCGGCACCAAGGGTGTTGCGCCCATTTTTGAATCTATCGACGGCGATCGCATGGAAAACGAGGGAGTGGCGGCTACTGCCACCGATCTCACCGCCAAGAATACCCGCCGTTTGGTCGGCTGCGGACAAGAAGTTCCCGAGCACAAGGTGCGCATCATCAATCCCGCCACCCTGCTCCCGTGCGACGAAGGCCATGTCGGCGAAATCTGGTTTTCCGGTCCCAGCGTAGCCCAAGGCTATTGGCAACGCCCCGAAGAAACCGAGACCCACTTTCACGCACAGATTTTGGGCGACGAGAGCGGCGAACGTTACTTGCGTACCGGCGACTTGGGCTTTCTGCTCAAGGGCGAAGTCTTTGTCACCGGCCGCCTGAAAGACCTGCTGATTATCCACGGCCGCAATCTTTACCCACAAGACATCGAACTCACCGTGGAACAGAGCCACACCTCGCTCAAACACGGCGCGGGAGCCGCGTTCGCCATCGTGATGGACGAACAGGAAAAACTGGTGGTGGTGCAAGAGTTGGAACGCAAATCCAAGGAAGTCGACGCCAGCGAAGTCGCTAAGGCGATCCGCGCGGCGGTGATGGAGAGCCACGGCGTAGCGCCGTATGCGATTAGCTTGATTGAGCCCAACACAATTCCGCTTACTTCCAGCGGCAAAATCCAGCGCCACGCGGCGCGCAAACTCTTCCTGGGGGGAGAATTACGAGAGCGTGGACGGTTTTTGGACCAATGAGGTAAGGTGTACCTATGCGTGACCTACAAACTTTAGCCCGCGAAACCCGACCCTTTACGGTGGAAGATGTTCAACGGACCTGGTCGCTCTTTATCACTTCTGCGCTGATTCTGGTCGGCGGCCTAGTGGGGACGACGGTAGGGCCTGTTTGGTCCCGTGCTTGTTTCAGCGTATTCTCGGGCCTCGTCATCATCCGAATTTTTATTTTCTACCACGACTACCTGCACGGTGCGATTTTCCGCGGCTCCAAGTTAGCCAAAGGCATCATGTGGGTTTACGGTGTTTTGATCTTAAACCCGCCCAACGTCTGGAAGCGCTCCCACAATTACCACCACCAGCACAACGCCCAAATCGCGACCGCCAGCATCGGCTCGTACCCGGTGTTCACCGTTAAGCAATATAGCGAAGCTAGCTTCCGTGAAAAAGCGATGTACCATTTGGCGCGCCACCCGATGACTATCCTCACGGGGTATTTTTTCATTTTCATTATCGGCATGTGCACCAAGAGCTTTGTGACCGATCCCAAGCGGCATTTTGATTCGGGCGTCTCGCTCGTAGTCCATTTCACTTTATTGGCGGGACTCACCTACTTCTTCGGCTGGCAGACTGCTTTTTTCAGTCTCTTCCTACCGCTGTTCATCGCCTGCGCTCTGGGCGCGTACCTCTTTTATATCCAGCATAACTTCCCCGGTGTGCAGCTGCGCCCGCGACAAGAATGGAGCTACGTTTTCGCCGCTCTAAAGTCCTCCAGCTTCATGGACGGAAATGCGCTAGTGCATTGGTTCACCGGCAATATCGGCTACCACCATGTGCATCACCTCAATTCGCAAATCCCCTTCTACCGGCTCCCGGATGCGATGAAGGCCATTCCCGAATTGCGCGAGCCGATGCGCACCACCTTGGCGCCCGCGGATATCCGCCGCTGCTTCAAGCTAAAGCTCTGGGATCCGGAGCGGCAGGAAATGGTGGGCTTTCCCCGCAAAACGGGCGTGTCCTCCCGAGTCACGCACCAGTCGGCCTAATTTTCCTCAAGGTCGACCCCTCTTATCAAATGACTCCCATTTCGAACACGGGTCGGATCAAGGCGTTGCCTTGCGGCGGGCGCGTCGCCTAGCGTTTTGCACCAGGAGAATATGGAATGAATAAACGATTCACTGGTTACGTACTTTCATTGGTTTTTTTATGCAGCTTCTCGGACCGGGGCTTTGCTGATAGCGACCCTAAAGCAAGCTGGTCGATCTTGGCCCGAAATGAAGCTGTGAGCTTCTTTCTTAAGGCCCCCAAAGTGGATGCGAAAATTCAAAAACTCGAGTCGGCAGGCTTCCGACAAATCTCAGTCGACGCTGCGCCCTACGCCTCAGAACAAACCGAAGAAGGTTTCTCTACTTCCTTTTTGGTCACTGCCTGGCTAGCAAAATCGGATGACACTCGACTCGTCTCTGCCAAAGTTACTGACTCTCGATTGGGCCTAGGATCTGTAGTGGTCGACCTCTTGGATAGTACAAAACTCAAAAAAGCGGTGGATGATAAAGGGAACGTCCTCGGCACCGACTTTTTGAAATAGCAGAGACCTGGCTCAGTGGTGCGGTGACAATTTGCGGCGAGCCTATTCCCTAAATAGGCCCGCTCGCGCCGTCCTGCTCTGTTACTCAGCTCCCGCAAGCCGCATTCTGGCGGTATAGCCCTTGCACTAGCGGCCCCAGTGCTTTCCCCAGCTCGGGGAGGGCAAAAAAGGGGAGTTTAAAGTGATACCGGTAATATCGAAACGTGCGGTTTTTTTTAGTTTGGGCGTACTCATTTTGGCGGCCTGCGGGCAATCCGATTTAGACGGAACATGGACGCTTGAGGAGTCAACGGGCGAACAAATCGCAATACCCAGCCGTTTTTCCATTTCGGGTGCCAAGTTTATTCCCGCTAACGAAAACAGCTCGACTCCCTGTGAATATGGTTTTTTCAAAACGCCTTCGCGCTTCTCGGTATCGACGCCGAAGCCTGCTGACACCCGTTGTACACCCATTGACCAATCGTGGGACCTCGAGCAGCCAACTGTGGGCAAGATCGTTCTTAAAAAAGACCAGTCTCGAGCGGTATTCATTCGCCTATCTGAAAAACAGAGCTCGGGTGGCGGGGGAGTATTTCAGGGCATGACTGCCGAGCAATTAGTAATTGCGCTGAAGCCTAACTACGAGTTTAGTTCGAAAACCGAACTCCCAATTAGCTCTCCTCATTCGTCCATCACATTTTCGAACGGCACGATCGGCAATTCCGGTACAACCGAAGGTGCCTATTGTGAGCTATATCCCGGTTCGGATTTCTACTCGATAAAATCGATACCTGTGGGAGCCAAATACAAAATTCTGAGCGCTGAATTTGGCACTAGCAGCTACTACCAAAATTCTCTCACGATCGGGTTTGTCTATTCGATGCCCGGACGAGAAAACCCGATACACTTGCAGATGACTTGCTATGGCGCTTCTAAATCAAGAATCACAGGAACGGAACTGGAAGCGACGTTGGGGAACTACTTCACATTCTGATTGATAAATGGGCCGCAGGCCGAAAGCCTGCGGCCACCTTTTTGACTAGAATATATAGTGAACAGCAGCGCCTAAAGTATTCGCGGTAAACGCGCCGAAAGTGAAGTTCGCCGCTAGCCCACCGCCCACGGTAACCAAAGGGCCACCTTCCAAGAAGATTAGCAAAGCATTCGCGATCCGGATCTGAACCCCGACAGGAACCCGGAACGTGGCAAACAAGGGGCCGCCGGTAGCGCTGCCCATCGAAGCACCCAATCCGACATGTAGAGCCACATTTTCGAACCAATCGACTCTACCGCGGTACACCACTCCACCAGACATGGTAAGCGGAGAAATGCTTCCCAAACCGTAGTGAAGTTGCAGAGTATGTCCCTGCGCCATGATGATGAGCGCACTCATGCTGGTTTGGTTTCCAATTGAACCGTTGCCAATATCAGCAACACCCAATCCGAAATGAGGCTTTTGGTGATCAAAAATGGTCGCTTCATTGGGTGCTCTGTCCCCGGCAAAGGCGGAAAAAGCAAAGCAGAGTAGAAGGCTTGTGGATAGCAGGTAACGTGACGCAATGCGCATGATTTGCTCCAATATGGTTTTGATTTACCTCCAAATATTACCCGAACAGAATTTTGTTGGCGAGGGAGAGGAAAAGCGAACCGAGACTACTCCACATTCCTCGGCGGAAGCAGAATGTTCGTCATGTTTCTAAAATTCGGTTGGGTTCCCGGTTCCACGTAGATGGCTAGAACCCGGTCTTCGGGAGCAGTGAGAGGGCTAAGGGTCCCACTTTGTCCGGCGCTTATAAAATAGGCGAGAACGTTGATGGGCGCACCGACTACCCGAGAGGGAAAATTCAAATCGGAAGGAAAGGCGTTCGGATCCAATCCCAACCCATAGGCAAGCGTTTCCGGGAAGTCGCGGGTTAATAGGACTCTAGGGAACAGGGCCACGCCACCCGACTTCCCCAGTAAGGACCTTGCCAGAAGAATAGCGTTTTGTTTTCCCGTCACCCCGCCCGCGAACTGGCAGCCGTGAAAGTGAATGGCCGCGCCTGGGCTGAAAATGTCCAGCGACAGCCGCTCCCGTTCGATGGAACGCAGAAACTCAGTTGCCTCTGAAGCATTCGGATTCTCGACATGCTCATCGGAAAAAACATGGATTTGGCTAATCCCTAGTGCAGACACCAAACTTTGGTGTTGGAACAACCACATCTGCCCGACATCTCCATGAAAGTGCAAATCCAACACATCGATCGTTTTGCCAGACCGTTTCACTTCCCTCATCAGCTGCAACGCCAAATGCTCCCAGGTATCCAGCTTGGAGGAGCCGGGCTCATAATCAGGAGGAAGAATTTCGGACTGAGTCAAAAACGTGCGCTGCGCGAAACCGTCATAGTGCGACTGGGTCGCCGCTTGGGTCAGAGTAAATAACCGACTCCCCGGCTCAAACCCATTTATCACCACGGCATGGCCCCGGTTGACGTCTTGCACGATTGGGTGAGCACTCGCTTGGATTCCAGACGGAGAAACCGTGGCCGATTCGGAAAAACCCAAGACCCCCAGGAACAGAACGACGGCGGGCCAATCGGAACGCGCCCGCTTTGCCACTTCGCTGGGTACCGATCCCAGCGCAAGGTGGCCCTTCGACCATTTATGGATGGCAGCGCCGGTCCGGAACAACGCCCATACCGGATAGCCCATTGATTTTAATGAGAAAAGTACCGGTGCCGAAATGTATTTAGGAAGTTTAGCCGTGGCTATGGAACCCACGCTCTGGGAGGCCCTCACAAGGAGGGACGCGCAAACTTTTAGGGTGGGCTCCGGCTCCGCACCTCTGCCGGATAAGGCAGCCAAGAATGCAAAAGTGATGAGTACGGTTCGCACTCGAAATGTTAACCATGGAATCCAGCCCTAATCTACGAAAGAGTGGTACGGTCGAAAGGTGTCTGACGATAATTTGATTCGAGTGCCCTTTGAAAGCCTGCCGGCCGAGACACTCGACGCTTTGATTGAGGCATTCGTCCTCCAGGAAGGCACCGACTACGGCGCTCTAGAAGTGGGACTCCCAGCCCGTGTCGCGCAAGTAAGGCGACAAATCGAAAAAAAAGAAGTCTTTGTCGTTTTTCACGCAGAGAGCGAAACGTGCACTCTGGCAACAGCACGGCAACTGACCAAGTAAAGCCATTCGCGTTTTACGCGAACGGATCTAATTAGCCTCAGCGATTGCGCGAACTAGTTCTTGGCTACGCGGCTGCTGGCCCCATACGAAATCACCAGTTTGTCGCCGCTCTTGAATTGATTGATATCAATCAAGCTCCAATACACTTCTACCGAATTGCTGGCGGCATCGTACTTCCATTGGTCGGCCGCGAGCGACTTGCCGGCGATCGCCACCTTGATAGTCGACGGATCCGCGGGCACCTTGGATAGCTTCACCTTATCCTTGGCATTTACGTACGCTCGGAAAACCACCTGCTTGGCATAGTCCGCCAGCGAGGCGCGGGTATTCACCGCGCCGTAGGTGTAGTACTTGCCACCCGTCCCGGTAACGACTGTTTTATACGCACTGCTATCGATGGCTAAAGCACTCGTCCGGTGGCTCTTTTTGTATTTGCCGTAGATGCCCTTGAAGTAATCCAAGTAATCCGTCGGAGACCAGTTCTTGATGGGCATCCAAGCAGCGTACGCGCGGCTGTAGCTGTCGGCCTCGTCGCTAACGTACAGCGTTTCCACCGGCACTCGGCCCGCGAAGAAAGGAGCCGGAATACTCGAACCCGCGGTGTAGAGGAACTGCCAGTTCGCCACCAGCAGGGAGCTCCAATCCTTGCGTCCCGGTGAGCGGTCCACTCGGTTATTGAAGCTCTTCACCCAGAGGCTATCGTCCCAGGCCATCAGCACCTTGCCGCGAGAATCCTTGATCGGGGTGGTGTAGAGGCACGCATCCGACGATAGATACACCCCATAGTGGTGAATATCGGCGGCTTTGAGCGCGTCGTAGTACACGTCGATGTTTTCTTTCAACTTGGTGATCAGGCAATGGGCGCCGCTGCAGGGATCGGGGTTGTTGCCCACCACCCAGATGTTATCCACGCGCGCCCCGGGAACGGGGGCATCGATTACGACCGAGTCTTCATCCGGTGTATCCGGAATCACCCGGATGATGAGTGTGGCCGCGGACTTGCCCGAGGCCGAGGTCACTTTGATACCGAAGAAGTCTTCGCCCAGTACCGTGGGTGTTCCTTCCAGTACACCCGAAGCGTTCACCGTGAGCCAACCCTTGCCGCTTTCTTTGCTGAAAGTAAACGGGCCGTCGCCGGTGACCTTGGTCGTCAAATCCGCATTGAACGGTTTGTTGATAACCGCGTCGTAACGGATCGGATCTTCGAGCACCGGCGGTTTGCCGGCCGGGATCACTTTCACTTTCAATGGCGCTTGGGCCGTGGCGCCTTCGCTATCCTTCACTTCCAACTGAAAGACATGATCGCCGAGGTTGGCGAGCACCGGCAGAATTTGCATTTTGCCGTCGGCGGCGACCGTAATCCAGGGTTCTCCGTCGAGTAGCTTAAACGTCAGGTCCAAACCATCCGGGCTGGTGACGTACTTGGCTTGGTTCAGGTTCTCCTTGAAGTCCTCCCCCACGCGCACGGTGAAAGAGAGCGCTGCCGCGTTGAGCACAGGTGGCTTGATTTGCTTGATCACTTTGCCAAAGGCATCCACTGCGATCCAAACCAGGTTATCGTCACTCGCTTCGAAGATCGTCGTGTAGGGTCCCAAGTCTCCGATGGCGGGCGTACCGGTTACTTGGCCGTTCGCACTCACGCTCATCCAAGCGGGGGCTGCGGCGGCTTTGCGGAATTTCACCGGCAGACCGTTGGGGTCTTTCACGAAGGGGTTGAGATCGAACGAGAAGCGTTGGCCCACCGTGGCCGTGCCCAAGTCGATTGTCGCCACCGTCCAAGCGGGGGGCTTGGCTTTTTGGATCACTTGGATCTGCACTTCCACGTCGGCGAAAACGCCTTCGAGGTTGGTGACCCGCACGGTGATCTTATTGAGCCCTAAGTCGGTGGCGGCGGGCGTACCCACCACCCGTCCCGCGGCCGTGACGAAAATCCATGGCGAAGCGGTGGTTTGCATGAACTTCAACGTTTCGCCCGGGTCCGGGTCCGACGCGTAGGTCGATAGATCATGGTCGTAGTTGTCGCCAATCGGAGCGGCCGGCAAGATAATCGGGTTCTTGCTCCAAACCGGCGGGCGTTTCACCACCATCACTTGGACTTCCGCCACCACCGGCGTGTTCACGCCGTCGCTGACTTCCACGTTCCATTTATTGAGGCCCACGTCATTGCGACTGGGGGTGCCGGTGAATTTACCGTCGGCGGCGAGCATGGCCCAAGCGGGGCCACCGGCCGTAGCCATCTTGAACGAAAGCGGGGTACCGATGGCGGCTTTCACAAACTTGGCCAAGTCTTGAGGACCGTAGAGCAAGCCGGTCAAAGCGTCGGGCAAGATCACCGGGTTTGCCGTCCATACCGGCGGACCGGCCTTGATATTGACTCGCAGTTTTACGTCGGCGGTGTTGATGCCGTTGTTGGCCTGCACCGTCCACTCGTTCATTCCCACATTCGCCGCCGCCGGAGTGCCGGAGAACTTACCGTCGGGAGTCAGTGTGCCCCAGGCCGGGCCGCTGCCCGGCACGATCGTATAATTAAGGGACAAACTATCCGGATCGCTGGCCTTGGCTGAGATATCGGTATCGGGATAAGCGATGGTTGCCGTGCCGTCCGGCAAGACGATCGGGTTTACCGACCAAACCGGCGGGCGCTTCACCACCGTGATATGGAGCTGGGTGGAAACGGTATTGCTCCCGTCGTTTACCGTGAGCGTCCAAACATCCAAGCCCACGTTCGCCACTGCCGGGGTGCCGGAGAATTTACCATCGGAAGTAATCGTGCCCCAGGCCGGGGCGGGCGAAGCTGTGATCGAATAAGTCAGCGACGCGCCACTGGGCGATTTTGCAAATCCACTCAAATCCAAGGGCCCATACGCGACCCCCGCGGTGGCGTTAGGCAATACGATCGGGTTCATGGTCCACGCGGGAGGCCCAAGCTTGACCGTGATTTGCAAATGGGTCGTGGCGCTGGAGAAGCCGTTGGAAACCGATACCACCCACTCATTCAGCCCAATATTGGCCAGCAACGGCGTGCCGGAGAATTTACCATCGGCCGACAGCTTGCCCCAGGCCGGGCCACTGCCCGCGACCAACGAGAAGGTGAGCTTGATGCCGTCCGGATCACTCGCCTTGGTGCTGATGTCGGTGAGCGGGTAAGCCACTCCCGCCGAGCCATCCGGCAACACGATCGGATCGGCGGCCCAAACCGGCGGGCGTTTGACGACGGTAATTTGCATTTTGGTGGAGACGGTGTTGTCGCCGTCGGTCACACTCACCGTCCAAACATTCACCCCTACGTTGGCAACCGCCGGAGTGCCAGTGAATTTACCGTCGGCGGTCATCTTTCCCCACGCGGGAGCGGGGCCGGTACCGGGCACCAGCGAATAAGTAAGTGCCGCGCCACTAGGCGATTTGGCAAAGCTGCCGATGTCTTGCGGCCCGTAAGGCACGCCGGCAGTTGCAGTGGGCAAGAGGATCGGGTTAGCCGACCAAACCGGCGGAGCGTTCACCACAGTAACTTGCAGCGTGGTGGTGGCTTTGCTTGGGCCGTTGGTGACTTCCACCATCCAGGTATTCACTCCCAGGTTCGCCTTCAGCGGCGTGCCCGAGAATTTCCCGTCGGGCGAGAGCTGTCCCCAGCTGGGGCCACTGCCGGCCACGATGCTGAAGGTAAGCGACGCGCCATCCGGATCGGTGGCAAAGCTGGAGATATCTTGAACCGCGTAAGGCAATTCAGCTTGGGCGTTGGGCAAGAGGATCGGGTTCTTGCTCCACACCGGCGCGCTCTTACGAATATTCACCTGCAAAGTCGCGGTGGCGCTTGAGTTGCCGTTAGAAACCTGCACCGTCCATTGGTTTAAACCCAAATGGGCCAGCGATGGCGAGCCGGAGAACTTACCGTCGGCGGAGAGCTTGCCCCAAGTCGGGCCGCTGCCGGCCACGATGGAGAAGGTAAGCTTGGCGCCGTCCGGATCGCTAGCATTGCTGCTGATATCAGTGACCGCGTACGGGAAACCCGCGGTGCCGTCCGGCAAAACAATCGGATCGACAGTCCAAACCGGTGGGCGTTTAACCACGGTCACTTGCATCTTGGTGGTAACGGTGTTGCCCCCGTCGGTCACACTCACCGTCCAAGTACCCACTCCCACGTTGGCCACTGCGGCGGTGCCAGAAAACTTCCCTTGGGGAGTCAACGTTCCCCAGTTCGGGGTGGGCCCAGTGCCTGCCACAATCGAATAAGTAAGCGCCGCGCCAGAAGGCGAAGTTGCGAGACTGCTAATGTCTTGCGGTCCATACGCCACACCGGCAGTAGCGGTGGGCAAGATGATCGGGTTGGCCGACCAAACGGGCGGGGCGTTCACCACACTCAGTTGCATGGTGGCGGTAACCTTATTGGTGCCGTTGGTGACTTCCACCGTCCAGGAATTCAAACCGAGGTTCGCCTTCAAAGGCGTCCCGGTGACTTTGCCGTCGGCAGACATCGACGCCCAGGCCGGGCCACTCCCCGCCACAATCGACCAAGTGAGGCCGGCGCCATCGGGATCGTTGCCTTGGGCCGACACATCCTGCGGGCCGTATGCCAATCCCGCCAGTGCGTTGGGCAGAAGGATCGGGTTATTGATCGTCGGCGGGCGTTTGCCGATGGTGACCTGCAGTTGGGTGAAAGCAGAGCTGCTGCCGTTGCTCACCGCCACGGTCCATTCATTCAAACCGATATTGGCGAGCGGCGGAGTACCGGCAAATTTACCGTCGGCACTGATGGTGCCCCACGCCGGGCCACTGCCTGCGACGATCGAGAACGTAAGAGCGGCGCCATCCGGATCGGTTGCCTTGTTTTTAATATCTTGCGGGCCGTAAACCACCCCTGCCAAACCAGGCGGCAAGACGATGGGGTTTGCGGTCCACGCCGGCGGGCGTTTTTGCACGGTGACTTGGACTTTGGTGGGGACGGTGTTTTGCCCGTCGGTGACTTGGACCGTCCACTCGTTCAGGCCCAAGTTCGCCACTTGGGGTGTGCCACCGAATTTCCCGGCACTGGTGAGCGAAGCCCAAACGGGGCCGCTACCGGCCACGATCGAATACTGCAAAGTGCTGCCGACGGCGTTGTTGATTTGGGTGATGAGATCTTGCGGGCCGTAGGCCACGCCCGCGAGCGCGTTGGGCAATACGATCGGGTTCGCCTTCCAAGTGGGCGGCACCAGTTTCACATTAGTCGTGAAAGTAGTGGTATCGGTGAAAACTTTGCCGTTGTAGGTCGCACTCGCGGTGACTTGAAACGTAACCGCGCCGGCGTTGGCCTGGCTGGGCGTGCCGGAAAGCGTGCAAGTGCCATCGGCACTCATCTTGGTGATCCATCCGGCGTTGGTGCCGCCCGCAACGATCGAGCAAGATAGCGGCGCGAGCATGCCTTCGGAGTAATTCAAGAACGCCGGCACGTTGAGGGTTTGGGAATAGAGCGTGCCTTGGGTGGCATCGGGTAGAACGAGCGGGTTAGCGGTCCACCTGGGGCCACGGAAAAAGAGCGAAACCGCACCCTGCCCGGGAACTTCGGAAACGCCTCCACTCGCGGACGTGGCGCGGAAACTAAAGCCGTCGAACTTGGGGGTGACGTCTTTGCGCGCAGGAATCCCGGTCAAAATCCCTTGGGCAATTTTGGTGGCGTTGATCCAAGTGGGAAACTTTCCGCTGGGATCGACCAACGCGAAAGTCAGGGCCTTGCCGGCGGGATCTCTGGCGATGGAGTTGAGATCAAAACTAAGATTGGCGGTCTCCATCGTGGTGCCGAGATCGGCAACGGCGCCAGTCCACTCCGGAATGGTGTAGAGCTTGAGGGAGACCTGCGCAATCGATCCACCGTCGATACTGACGGGATCGTTGGCCACTTGGAGATTGAAAGTGAAAGTATCGTTGGAGCCAGCGACTCCGTTGATAGTGATAATCCCGCTGGCCCTCCCCACCGAAACCCACGATGGCGGTGGCGGAACCGTGCCGGGAGGAATCGACCACTGCAGAGGCCCCGCTCCCGTACCTGGCGTTAAGAGCGTGTTGGCATCGAATTGAAAAGTTTTTCCCGAGGGTGCGGTAATCGCTGGGGTGGAGGGGGGCGGGAAAGTAGGTTTGGCCCATGCCTCCGGCGTCTCCACGTGAGCAAACACCAGTGCCATAAGGCCAAAGAAAGGTTTCTTCCAACCCATGCGAATTCCCCCAAATTCTAGTTTTTAGAAAAGAACGTAAACCCCGCACTATTATCGCAAGTCTGCGAAGCCCTGGAAACACTGGCTTTGCGATATCGTTGACTCGTGTGTCCCCCGAGTCAACTGCAACACGATGACACGCGGAGGCAATTTGAGTGACGCGTTCCGTCGACAGATGGTCCTATCTGCGTTACGATCAGGGCCACTATGAAAGTATTACTGACCGCCTGCGCAGTTGCCGTCTTCGCTATCGCCTGCACCCCCGCCCCTACCGGAGCCCCCGGTCAGCCCCTTACGGGTAAACAGCTTGTGCAAACAAAGGGCTGTGTTGCCTGCCATAGCAGCAACGGGCAACCGGGTGTGGGCCCCACTTTTCAGGGCCTCTTCGGCAAAATCGAATTCTTCGTAGACGGTTCGTCGCTCAAGGTAGACGAGGCGTATCTCCGCGAGTCTATCCAAAATCCCACGGCGAAAATCGTGCGGCCGTTTGCCCCTGCGATGCCGGTCGTCCCGTTGACCGACTCCGAGCTCACTTCGCTAGTCGAGTACATTAAAGAACAGAAGTAAGTGACACGGTTATAACGCGCTGTAATTCCAAGAATTTGTAAAAATAGGGCTTACGTGACAATTCTTGCGCGTGGATTTAGAGGGCTCGGACGTGGTATTCCACGCGCCGAATGCGTGCGATCTTATTCATTTTGGCCGTAGTCTCCGCTCAGGCTTTTGGCGTATTGAGCGCCCGTGAGTTGCGCGCGGTTTACTCGGAAGCCGCTAAACTACAAGACGCCAATGCATTGATTGAACGCGGCCACCTCAGTATTGCCGAACTGACTAGCCGAGGGTTTCTTCAATTGGATCCAGCCCCCGTCTTTCAGATGCGGGATGGCGTTCCAAATCCCGATCAGCCCACCGGCTTCCGCCGTATCTTACTTCCCACTGGCCAAACGGGGATTCTTATCCCCGAAGAAGTAGATCTCTCAAATCCCCACAGTATCGATGGATACGATGGGTACGCGATCCTAAGTCCGGGAATTGGAACGGATCGGTCCAACGCAATGAGCTTGATTGCGATCGGCCAGGAATTGAAGAGCGGAAAATACCTAAAGAGTTCAACCTCGCAAAGAAAGCTCAAGCTGTTGCCCATTCTGGTGGATTCCACTCTCAGCGGCATGGCGGGCAATGCCCCCTTGTATTTTGGCGAACCGGTATTTGCGACGGAGGTGATTCGGCATGTGCACCTTCTCGTAGCGAGCGCTTTTCCTTGGGCGAAATGCATCGTAGGAGGCCGAAGCCAGGGGGCCCTCTTTTCGATGGAGTATGCCCAACGGTTTGGCGGAGTTGCCGGAGTGATTGCCATGTCCCCTTCGCCGACCCGATCCGATTTGCATGCTGAATCGATGCGGTTGGGAGATGCAAATCTGGCGACTATGATGGACACGCCGCTAACAATGAATCGAAGCGATTTTTCCTATCGAACACATACTACCGGGTTTAGGAGCTTTGGGGTCCACAACCGTTTGCAGAGTTTGGAAAGGCACCTTCTTTTGGGACCAGAACGCGCGATTCCACTTATTTTGCTTTTGGGAGCAAAAGACCAAAGCTACCCGCCCGCGTATTTCGATTTCGCTAAATCGTTTGTAGCGGCGGAGCGCCATCGTGAATTGGAAATATTCGCCGAGGGCGGTCACGACCTATGGTCCCGCCACAATCGAAACCTCTTGCGATCCGTTATGCAGCGGATGGCGGATTTTTTGGAGAAACTTTTGCCCGAGGCTTCTAGTTCCGACAAAGAACTCGCGCAATTTGGTCTGCGCTTAGAAGGACTCGGTTGGTCGCCGCTGGTGGTCCAAAGAGGGATTCAATATTACCCCGATTTCCTTCTCTCGCTTTCAGGTAAGTCCGACGACGAACTCAAGCCCGTTCAGGCGTATCGTGGCCTTTATCGCCCGCTCCTCGTCCGGAATTATAACCCGATGCACGTCGGCAGTGCAGTTATTGGCCACGGGTACACTTTCGTTTCCGATCTCAAGGAGGCGTCGCTGTACTCGCGGCGTATTGTCTTGGAATTCCAGATTCCGCATTTTTTGATTCCTGAGGGCGGAGAGTTGGATCGTGGCTTCGGCATACAAAGCAGGAAGTGGCCCGACAACCGGGTCTTTCTGAGTCGAGTAGGATTCGCCCCCTTGACGTTCACCTGCGCAAAACTTCTGGCTCCCAGGCTAACTAGAGATTGGGTTCTTTCAGAGCAATCGGTAAACTGGGTGCCGCCGATGTCGGTGGTTCCGTACGAATAAGGCGCAAATTATTCCTCGCAAGAACTACTCAGTCACTTTGCTGTAGGCAACGCTTCCACTGCCGGCGCAATCAAGAGTCAAACCGGCAGAGAGAATGTACGCACATTGGAACCGACTAGGTGCGGGACAATTGGTGCCGCCCGTACGCGACGCAATCTCCACCGTCATCGCACCCGACGAACCGAGTAGCGCGGTGTACGTTCCGGTGCTGCTGCAAGTAGGCGACCCCACAAACTCGATCGCGCACGTCTCGTCGAGCGTAACCTTCGCTCCGGAGGGTCCGAGCCAAATACCGTTGTAAGCGGCCGAGCAGCTCGTACTGGCCACCGCCTGCGTATCCGAATCCGCTCCACACGATACCAGCGCACACAGAGCACCCACGAAACCCAAACGAAAAACCCATTTCACCATCCCCAGATCCCACTAGCCCAGCCACGCGCTGTCAATTGCACGTCTCCACAATATCTTTACGCGAGTCCCCGTCCCGGTCCCGCGCCCTGGGCCCCCCCAAGTGGCTGTATACAGATCGGGCATTCCCGGGCACGGAGTGTATTCTAGGCGGGTGTACAGAGTTTGGTGATTGCAAGTCGGCATCGCCAGGCTGGAGATCGGAGGGCGGCTCAGGGCCGTATGGATCCTACCCACTTGTATACGCAGAATACACCCCTTCATAATTTGAATAGCCAATATATTCATATACTTAACACGGATACCATAGCCCCATTCTTGGCGCCCCCCTTGCACTAGTAAGGGGTAACGAGGTTAGGTATGACACGCACCATTCAATTCCGTTTGATGGTTCCCTTGCTGTTCATCATCGCTGCTTGCGGTGGTGGCGGCTCCGACTCGCCGCCGCCTGCGGCCGCGACGACGGACAGTCAGGCCCAACTCAAACAACTCTTTTCGCTGTCGCAAAGCGCGCAACAAGTTTGCTGCCAATCGGCCGCCCCTTATATGGTGGCCGTGGGTCGCTCGCTGCAGTCGCCGGCCGGCACGTCGGTCACAGGCTCCTTGCCGCAACCCAATATGAGCGCCTGCCAAACATCCGTAATGAACTTCGAAATGGCTTTCCGCACGATTGATAACGGCCAATACGCCAACCGTGCCGACGCCCAGCAATGGCGTCAGCAACAAGGCGCGGGCGTCGTCAACTGCGTGGGCGCACAGATGCAGGCTGCGGGCTTGCCGGTCACTCCGGCCAACTTGCCACTCTACTTCGCCGCTGCTCAAGGCTTGACCGCACAATTGCAAAACGCCGTGCCGACGCTCGGTATCCCGGCGTACCAAACCGGTGCCGCTACTCTTGCGGGCGTAAACGGTTATGGCCAACTTCAAGCGCAGACGGGTTTGAGCTCAATCGGTATTGGTCTCGGTTTGGGTGGAACGAACTACACCACGCCCGGTACCGCTACTGCGACCAACCCCTACGCGCTGGGTGGCACGGCTTACGGCACATCGTTGGGAGCCAATCCCTACGGCACCACGGGAACTTCGCTTACCTCGAACGGCACTTACGCCAACACGTTGGGCGTAAACCCATACGGGTTTACCTCTACGCTCGGCGCGTTCCCGTACAGCACTTACGGAACGGGTACCAATAACCCGTACGCCACCGCGGCTTCGACCACGGCGACGACTTCAACAACAGCATTGGCTTCTACCTACGGCGCGCCGAGTTTCTTGGATCCCAATGCAGCGAACCAGATTTTTTCGAATTTGCCGACGATTCCAACGGGGTACTAATCAGATAGACAGGTAAAAAGAATGCGCACCTTTGCTGAAGAACTCATCTTGATTACAGCATTCGCCCTAGGGGTGTCGGCGATAGCTGCGCCCCCTCCGTCTAAGCTGACGCCCAGTGAAATTTCTGCCATGGCGGCAGCGAAGCTGGCGGCACAAAAACCCTCGGAACACATCTCAGGCGAAAAGGAACAACAAAAAGTGATCGCCGCCCGCAATGCGTTGGCCGGTGAACTCGTGGCACGGGGCTACTCCGCTGACGAAGCCGCGCGCCAAGCCTCAATAGGACTGAGTAGCCTGGATGAGGTGCTCAACCCCTGCGATTTCTCCCGCGAGGATCAAAAAGAAATCCCGAAACGCGCAGAATACAAATCCGAGCTGAAAGTAGAAGACGAGAAAGTCATGTGCGAGCAAGGCGCCGAGACGCTGGACAAGCTCATGAGCAGCCAAAAAGAATTAGTCGAACAACTAAAAGTGAGCTCGAACGAAAAGGGTGAAAACCCCGCGAGCACCGACGACAAAGCAAATCCCAAGGACGCCGGAACGGGCAACACTGCCAGTGTCCCCGACAAAGCCGCCGAAGGTGGCGGGGTAAACGCGGGAAATCCGGGCGCAGGAAATTTGAATTCGGCTCCGGGAATCAACGCCGGTGCCGGCGGTATCGTCGGTGGCGCCGGTACGATCCTTCCCCGGCCAACCGCACCGCAGCTCGGGCCTTTGATGGGGACGGCCGCGAAGGGGAATTCTTCAATGGGTGGCTACGACGGACACAAAGGGGCACGCGCTTCTCACCCCAGTGAGCCTTCCGAGAACTTGCCCCACCCTAACCAGAACATGGAAATCGTCCGCCAAGCACTGGAGCAGAAAGTGCTACAACGGGAAATCTCTCCCGCGGTTGCCGACTCTTTGCTGAACAAACTCGCGCCGGCACTGCAACGTGAGCCAGACATTGCTTCTGCGCTAGAAAAGGCGAATTGGGATCGCCCCGCGGGGCGTGGTGAGGCAAAACCCGTTGCGCTTGCGCAAAAATCGGAACCGACTCCAAAGCCAGAGCCTTTGAAAAAGGCGGAGACTGAAACAGCCGCCCCAGCCAAACCCAAAGCCTCCCAGACGGAAGGCGAATTGGCGGTTGGCGCCGCCAAAGAGGCCGACAGCGTCTGGGTATTAAATGGGGCCGCGAACGCGGCCGGTTTGACGGATTTGAAAAAAGGGCAGTTGGGCGATTCGTTGGCATCCTCCATTGCCAACGCGATTGCGAAAAAGGGTGCTCCTTTGCCGTCGGAAGACGAGTTCGAAAGTGCGGGCGGGGACTCCACCCCGGCAGTGTCTTCTTCCTCCGCTTTATTGTCGGGCGGTTTATTTGAAAACTCTCCCGGCACCACCGAGGGCAACCTGGAGCGGAAAAAACCCAGCGTCCAAGCTCTCTTGGGTAGCACTGCCTTTCGAAATTTGATCGACCGTGCTTCGCGCGCGATTTACGGCGACACCCGCCAACCAGCGAGCGCGCAGACTGGTGCCTTCGACCACTTTCAAGAAACTGAGTCGATGGCACTAGCGAGCTTGGGCCGGGGCGGAGCCTTAACGCTCCACCCAAGCATGGACGTTTGGACGCCGGTGATTTTCTTTCTGACCCCGTTCACGTTAAGCCTCGTGGGCTTCGCTCTATGGAGCTGGCGCAAACGGCGGCGAGCTGCTTAGCCGAAAATCTTCGGCTGCTTTTCCACGTCTTGCGGCGAGACGCCACTCTTCAACATGATTTCGCAGATATGATCCAAGCGTTCGATGTGTTCGTACGCGGACCAGGGATCACCAGCCACCGAACAAACTCCGTGATTAGATTGCCCGACGATATCAAACTGCAGCGAGCCGGGAACACCGTCGGTTTCCAGTCCCAAGGAAACCGCTGTGGCATCGCCCAGCGCTTTGGAAGTCGCGGCAAGAGCCCCTACGGTTTTGCCTACCCGGGTGTAGCGGAAAATTTCTGGGAACTGGGTACAGACCTTCTGCAAATCATAACCGCGGTACATAGCCGCCACCACATGGGTAGGGTGGGCATGCACTACTGCTCGGGTCTTTGAGGCATTGCGCAGTATCAGCCAATGCATATGCAATTCACCAGAAGGCTTTGTGCCCTCTGGGATTTTGAGCGTCTTGTCCGCATTCATCGACATGCGCACCATTAACTCGGGATAAATGAGATTTTTGCGCCAAGCGGACGGCGTAATGTACACAAATTTGCTATTCGAACGGCGAACGCTCGCGTTGCCATCACGGGTGGTAATCCACCCGCGGCTGTAACAGGCTCTCATCACATCGCCGACGGCGGTAATCATAGTGGGTGCTCCTTTTAGTGCGCAGAGTTTAACCGATAAAACAGGAAACGCGCTAGCGTCTCGCGATGCGAATTAAAACCGGGTGGGTGGGGTCGTTCTTATCCAAAGGGGCCAAATTCTCCGTGTGAATTCGAAATCCCGCCTGGCGCCCCAATACCACCAGTCGATTCCAGTAGGTTCGATCGGGATCTAAAATCACCGCCTGCCCCCGAACGGAAAGCGCGGTTTGCAAAAAGGCGATTAGGCTATCGGCTTGGTGTTTTTCGTAAAGCACGTCGCTCGCAAGAATCCAGTCGTAGCCAGAAGCCGCGGGCAAAGCCTCGGGGTCGCGCCAATCCAAACGACGGTAGCCCACTTCAATTCCTGGGTTGGCCAATAAATTCTCGGCCAGAAATTCTGGCACATGGGGGTGTAAGTCGGTCGCCAAAACGTGGGCGCCCATCTGAGACGCAACAAAACTGGGCAGGGCCAAACCGCAACCCAACTCAAGAACCCGACGGCCTGCGAAGGCTTGGGGACCTTGTTCCCAAACCCATCGGCCTAGGACCCGCGCCGAAGGCCAGAGCGTTCCGAAGTAAGGGCAGAGTTCTTCTAAAAGGTCGCCCGCACCGCGCTTTTCGAGTTCCGCGAACATGGTGTCGATGGCTTGATCGAGGTTACCAATGCAGTGAAAACGCAAGGTTAGCGGTCCGATGCCCGCCTCCACGATGGACGTCTCGTAGCGCAACTCCCCTCCCTTATCCGCCACGCACTTTATCATGTAGGAGCTATCGGATCCCATGCGAACCCATGCACTTAAAGCTCATCCCTCAGCCCTCCGATAAGTCTCTATGAAACCGAGACTTTATGCCGCATTGCGTTTCGTTGCTCTACTTTGCTGGGTCGCTTTCCCAGCCCACGCCACCCTCATCGATTGGGGCCAAGAATGTAAAGATGGCAATTCACTCGCTTGCCAAAAAGTAGCCGAGGGATTTTGGGCTGCTGGAGATCGTTTCGCTGCCATTCGATTTTACCAACGTACGTGCGATCTCGGTTTGTCGACGGGGTGCAGTGAAGCCGCGGGTATTTTGGAGCGGGAAGGCCGCCTGAAAGATGCCGCCCTGCTCTACACCAAAGCGTGCGAGCTAAACGATGCATTGGTTTGTGCGAATCTCGGCGCGCGCGCGGATCGAGAAGGCGACAAGGTCGCGTCTCGCAAATTTCACGTCGAAGCCTGCCTAAAAGGCGCCGGCGGATCCTGCTTGAACGTTGGATACCTCGCCGAACAATCTGGCGATGCCGCTACCGCTCGGGAATGGTACGTGAAGGGCTGCACTTTCAATCACGGCGACAGCTGCAACAACTTGGCCGCCCTGGAGCGTTCGGAAGGCAAAAAAGCCGCAGCCCACCAATATTATGTGCGCGCCTGCACTCTGCACTCGGGCGGGGGCTGTAACAATTTGGCGGATTCGTTTCGAGAAATGAATCGGCCCGCAGAAGTGCGCCGCTACTACGCCCTATCCTGTACGTACGGCGATTTTCTCGGGTGCAACAATTTTGGTGTCGGCGAAGAATTGGCCGGCAACGTAAACGAAGCCCGCAAATGGTACAAACTAGCTTGCGACAAAGGTATCGCCCACGGCTGCCGCAATAGCGGCAACTTAGCTCGCCGTGAAGGTAAACTAAAAGACAGCACCGTGCTTTTAACCCGCGCGTCCAACCTAATGCGCGCGTCATGCACAGCCGGATTCTCGCAAAGCTGCGTCGATCTCAAAGCCATGCAAGAAGGCAGCTCGCTATCCCGCGCTCCCGCCTCCAGTCCAAAATCCAAAACGAATTAATATTTAATCTCCTAATGTAGGCTGCCGAAAGGGGCTTTCCGCGGATCTCTGGCCCGCGCCGGCGGGGCCGTCATTGCAGCCCCCAAACGGATGGAACGCTGGATCCAATCTGCAATGAGAGCGCCTCCACCCCAGTTAAAACTTTATGAGAATCGGTGTGCCCAGCGGGCGCGGGCCAGAGATCCGCGGAAAGCCCCGTTCGACCAGAGCACCAGCTAGGTTACGTCTTTAATTAAGTCCCGAACGACGACCGATGCACAAGCCAGCCCAAACGCGCCGGTTACAAAACTCGCATTGCCCAAAATCAGGTTGCGGCTATCGCATTGAAAATAGGGGTTATCGCCCTGCGGGCAAACACACCGAAAACCTTTGCCGCCATCGTAGTGCAATTCCTCGGGAGCGGTGTGGTGCTCGTCGGAATAAACGGCCGTAACGCCAAAAGCTTCTCCTTCCGGTGGAAAGCCATGGCGCTGCCGCAAAATTCGCCGTAACTCGCGCGCCAATGGATCCACGGTGGTGAATGAAAGATCGGCCACCTTCACTTGCAGCGGATCCATGCGCCCGCCCGAACCCGTGCAGACCACGATCGGAATCCCCTGGGCGCGGCAGTAGTCTACTAAGTGCGCTTTCGCGGTAATATTGTCGATAGCGTCGATGACGTAGTCTGGCCGGCGCGCAAAAATTTCCTCGCAGTGGTCCGCATTGTAAAATTTGTCCACGGCGTGCACTTTGGCGCCGGGATTAATCTTGCGCATCCGCTCTGCCATCACTTCCGATTTGCGCGATCCCACCAAGCCGTTCAACGCATGCAACTGACGATTGAAGTTGGTGATGCAGATCGAATCAAAGTCGACCAAGGTGATTTCACCCACTCCCGATCGCATCACCGATTCCGCCGCCCAAGAACCGACCCCGCCCAGGCCAATCACCATCACGTGAGATTCCATCAGGCGTTTCATTTTTCGGTCACCGACGAGACGGCCCATGCGATCAAAACGGCGGTGCAGCTTATAATTTTCCAACTCCGCTTCGGTGCGTGTGGGGGACGGGTTCAATTGGATTTGCATTTCACATCCTAAACAAAGCTTTCAGTCGGCGAGTGCTCGATTCCAGCACTTCTTCCGGGCGCCTATTCTGGAGCGCGGCCACCGCTTCGGCAACGGCCACTAAGGCATGGGGACCAGGCGCTCCATCGGGACTATCGGTTTCCACCACCAGCTGATCGCTGGGCAAGTGGGGCAAAGCTGCTTTCAACGCTTTGTAACCGGGCTTCAAAACCCCACTACCTACCGACAAACTCAGCCCTAAGGCTAGATAATTCCGCGCAGTCTCCAAAGTAGAGTTGAAAGCATGCACCAACCCCCCGTGTGGGTAGGGCCCGTTCTCGGTCAAAATTTCCAAGGCCCTTTCATGGGCCTGCACGATATGCAGCACCAAAGGCTTGCCGGCGCGCGCAGCTAACGTCAGCTGGGAGCGAAAGGCTTCGATTTGCTGGGGGAGGTTTCCGCCATGGGTGGGGTACGCATCGAGCCCCATTTCCCCCGCGGCGGCGGCTTGGGGGAGCGCTTTATCCAAAAGCGCCAGGCCATCTGCCAACTGAGCGGGCGTGGCGCGCGCCACCCACCACGGGTGAAGCCCAAAAACCGGTGCAATGCCCACACCCCAACGGGCGCGTAGCTCCAACTGGCGCTCCCAATCGGCGGGGTCGACTCCGCCTTGCACCCAGCCACAAACCCCGGCCTGGCGGGACTCAGCCAATAAGCGGTCCAACTCGCCGTGCAGGCGCGGGTCAGCAAGATGGCAGTGGCCATCGATCCATTCTTTTTTCATCGAGGGGGATGTTAGAGCAGGTGGGGACTAGTCGCAACCGCAGGCGGCGTTAAGCGCACCGTCGCAGCAAACCGATTGGCCATTGGCGCAACCGCACACACCGCCCTTACCGGCACAGCACGTTCGGCGGGCGGGTTCAAAAACGCTATCTACCCGGCGCGTATTCTCCACGCGGTTGGCGGGGCGTACTTCGCAACCGGCCAGCTGCGCGCATTCGTTTGCGGGCAGCTGAAACAAATTTATCGCTTTCTTAGGGCTCGCCGCCGCCGAGGCGACGATGGCCGAAAAGAACGCAGCAAATAGACCAAGGCGAACCATGAAAACAGGATCTCACAAGATAGCGCAGCAATTGTGTGGGTGGTTTTCCACTTGCATTCCAGCAAGTTACGGATAATATCGAGGTGTTTCAGTATAACCCCGCTAAATAACGTGCTGATGGTGTATCCGCGTCAGCGATCGACGTTGTTTTCTGAAATCACACACGCAGTTTTTTGAGGAGTAATTTCAATCAGCCATGATCAGTAGAGACAAAAATGAAGCGGAAGAACGTCGCCTGAGAGCCAAAACCGTTGGAAATTTCCTAAAAAACCTCCGGCAAAAATCTGGTTTGACCCAGCAACAGCTGGCCTCCAAACTTTCCTATTCCACGGCTCAATTTGTTAGCAACTGGGAACGCGGCATTTCTTTGCCGCCGTTAGAAGCAGTGCCGAAACTCTCTGCTCTTTGCAAAACCACCACACGCGCGGTGGTGAATGCACTTTTCGAATACCAAGAAGAGTCGCTGAAGCTGCAGAAAAAACGCACGCTGGAATGGTTTCAAAAAAAATCGAGATAAAAAAAGCCCGTCCCGAATAAATCCGGGACGGGTCCTATTTAGCAAGCCGGTTATTTTTCGAAACGTGCTTCGTACTTCAAGGTGCGCAAGAAATTGTGCGCGGGAAGCCAAAGCGACGACTTGATACTTTTCATATTCGCATTCAGTGCGACGTTTAACTTATCTACGGCGTCACTGATGCGGATCTCGTTATCCGAATCCTTGCCGGCCAAATCCGGACGGTCCGCTCTTTCCTTAAATAAGACTTCAAGCGTTCTGCGTGCGTCGGTGTACTCCGGAGCACGCAAAGCCATTGGCCACGCCAACTCGCCGGTAGTGGCATTGCGCTGCTTAGCGGTCAACCGAGGCGGCAAACGCGCGGCTGCCCGCGCCTCGAGCTCCGCTTTGGTCAGGCGAGGCTTGCGGTGTTTAGCCGCATAGTCGGCACGCATGTCCTTCATTTCGTAGTGCGTCTTCAAGGCGAGCTTCTGGTTGTTGATATACAGAAGGTACGCTTCTTGGAAATGCTTGGCGGCGATGGCGTTGTTTACGTGCAAGCGTCCCACGGCGTCCACATAGGCGCCCATACCTTGAAGATAGTTGCCCGCAACCGTGCCCCCAGCGTAGCCGCCGTACGGCGCGTAGTTGCCGGCGAAGTACCAGTTATAAAAACCGCGGTCGTTGTACCAATACCCGTAGGCTTGGCTGGTAACGTTGAAAAAAACGCAGGCAAAGACAATGAAAAAAAGCCGAAGACTTGGCTTCTGTCCCATAAGTAACCCCCATCAATGTAGTGGTGCTCCCCCCGGAGCACCGGAACCCATGGATCGGAGCTTTGGCCTACTCGCTTTTGATGTCAAGCGTCTCAAGGCGCATTTTCTCGTCGACATCGGCTCACCGCGTCGAGGACTAGCCTGTATCGCCTTTGTTCGTGCGCCTTTACAAGAGAGGTACATTCCACGACAGTTATCTTGGGTTTAATTGGGGGAAATGAATGCAGCTTTTATTAAGATCTATCGTCGTAATTTTGTGTCTTTCGGCCGTACAGGCAAAAGCGTTCGAAGAAGATGATGAACCTGGCGCCTGGAATGTATTTGGGGCAGACGATCGCAAGCCATTGCTTAGCCATCGCTACCCTTGGACAACCATCGGGTATCTTACCAACGGCTGTACGGCCACTTTGGTTTCGCGCGACGTCATTTTGACGGCGGCGCATTGTCTGTACGATCCCAAAACCTTTAAGCTTCGCAGCTGGGTGAAGTTTTACCCGAACCGCGTCTACCTGAGCGGGAGCGCGGCCAGCTATAAACTGGTGCGCGTTTGGGCAGGCTCCAAGAAACCCCGCCAGAATTCCCGTCTAGACTGGGCGTTTGCGAAACTCAGCGCGCCGGCGGGAGATCGGTATGGATGGATGGGAGTAACGCCCCAAGAGGTCAATACGGTTACGCTTGCCGGCTACTCGGGAAATTATAACCAAGGCCGCACCGGCAGCGCGCACCAAAACTGCCATGTGCGGAAACGATTGAACGGGTATTTCTACCACGACTGTGACATGGGCCGTGGCGCCAGCGGCGGGCCTATCTTCTTCATGCGCGATCAAAAGGCCTATATCGTGGGTGTAAATATCGGCGAGTTCCGCGACAAAGGCGAAGTGAGTCTCAAGGTAAAGGCGTACGAAGATTCCCACGCCAATATCGCGGTTCCATCAAATACGTTCATCAAACTTTTAGCCGAAGTCATCGCCGGCAATTAGCGCGCACTCGTGAGCGGATCCTGAGCGGGGGCTTCGGCCTCCGCTCGGGCGGGTGGGTCAAATTTCAGGGCAGTAAAACGGCCCCGCATCCCCACCATGAGCGCAAAAGCCACCATCAGAGTCAAAATGGCTAGAGTCAGCAGAACTTCCGCGGGCTGGAAATTTAGCTGGCCTCGCTGAAGTCGCGGCAATGTCTCTACATTGTAGGACGACTCCGTGGCCTGAACACTAGTTCGAGGCCTTCCGACGAACGTGATCGACGACTCATAGAACTCTCGTTCAACGTCCGATTCCAATTTCAGTGGCGGAATTTTTCTATTGGGTTTCATTCCCTTTCTGCAATGCACGGGGTGCGCCACCTGCTTTTCGGGCTTTATCGACTAAGAAATTTGCGAGCGATTTGTTTCCATTCGCATTCACCCAACTCGGCCAAGTCCCTGTATTCTCGTCTAAAACAAACAGAATACGGGGGGTGTCCAACAAAGCGCCACTTTAAACCTTCTTAATCTATGGATAAAAGTGAGTGTCAAAACGATCCGATTCAAAAGCTAGACAGTTGTGCAAGCAGACGACAGCCGAACAAAAATGGCACAGCGACTGCAATTGCATTTAGTTCATGAAACCCACCGTCCTACCCGCCCTCCAAACCATTCTGCTCTCCTTGTTCTTGCTGATGATGTGCGCTTGCACGCGCCAAGAGAGCTTTTATGCAGCGGTTGATCGCGCCCTCTTGCAGAGGGGCAACCCTTTCGACCCGAACTACGCGGTGGCAGGTGTGGATGATGGAGACGATGCACGCATTCCCAATTACTTAAAAGACGGGTCTATCGATAACCTTTCGTTTGTGAATCGCTGCAGCCCTGAACGCTACGCCGCTGAACGCCAAGACGCGATCGACCGCGCGAAGGCCGACAATACTTTGATACCCGTGAAGTTCTCCCTCTACACCGGAACGCTTTTCGATGACTTGGCCTACGCCGCCCACCGCCGCGCGATCTTGCGCAAGGACAGTCCCATGGAATCGCGGATTGCCGTGGGACCGGCCAACGCTTCGGTCTATAGCGGCCCCCAAGCGTTTTACTATGTGGTGAATCACGCCGACGCTCGCTCGCATTTCCTAGTCGGCGCTAAGTGTTTTTTTGATACCGTCAAAGTAGTCCGCGGCGTCCAAGGCGAAATTCGCAACGAAGCAGGGCAGATCGATCATAGCTACCGGGTCTTTTACTACGGCGACCTTTACTCCAACCCCCAAAACCCCGACGTAGTCGATGGGGGCGTGAGCCCTCGCTTATTCAAAAAACTAAGCCAAATGGATTACACCACGCAGGACCCGCAAGTGGTGCCTCTGTATGTTGCCGATATCCGCGAGAAGATGCTGGCGGAGTTAGGGATCGATGCCCCGATCCTTAACCCTAACTTCTCCTCGAGCGCCGTACGCGCCAAAGAATACCAAATGACGTACAAACAAATCTTCAATCTGAAAGCCCTGTGGACACACCGGAATGCCGTTACCCGCATCTTGAGCACGGACCGCACGCTGAACAATCAAGGGTTGCGGGCGGCGGCGGGCGATACGGTCAAGCGCGCTTACTCGGCGTACGAAGGGGTACCTCAGCTGATTGATTGGATCGTGTTTTCCGGATTGTCGGCGACCGTCATGAGCACTCGGTACACCCCCATTGTGCTGGATTTGGGACAAGAAAAAATTCGCACATCCAGTTTGGACTGGGGCACTTTTTTCAACTTGGCAGGCCTAAAAAACAAACGGCTGGCCGCAACTGGGATGGAATCGGGACTCTCGCACTTAACCGCTTGGTTGGGTGGCTATGTGGAAAAGTCCAACGAGACCAACTCGGTGGTGGTGGACAGCGCCCAACGCGTGGCCGAGGATGGGTTCTTGGTTTTGCCAAATCCCGATGGCAGCGTCACCGGTGCGAAGAACTTATTCGGCGATGGATTCACTTTAGTAAAAGAAGACCGAATCACTCGTTTTTCCAATGGCTTTGAAGCCTTGGCGGCGTTCGCCAAGAAAGATTGCGCTGTCGACAACCTCCAATCGCATTATATCGGCCCCTGGGATGGAGCGGTTTACGAGTCGGATCTGAAGGTTTGGATCGACCGCAATCGAAATGGCGTTGCCGAAACCTCGGAAGTCAAAACGCTGCGCGAATCGGGAGTGGCAGCCATGAATGTCTGCCACATCGTCCATGCCCAAGCGCAAGACAAGTTCGGCAACCGCACGGAATTCCGGGCTGCATTCCTCAAGTTCGATGAGGCCGATGCCGGAACGCTGGAGGACGCTGAGATTTTACGCCGTCTGAGCACCGGCAAGACCGCCCAAGGCAGCCAAGCCGGCTTTCGGGTGATGATCGACGTCTTTTTCAGCAGCTTGCCGCAAGCCTACCTAGAAGACGTACCTGCCTCCGATGTGGCTTTCGCCGACGGTTCGAAAATCCAATAAGAATTCTTTTCTCAGTGCCCGCGAGGCGTGCTAACGCTTGAGCTTCCATGCGTCATTTTTTAGCGGTTTTTTTCCTCTTCCCCAGCTTAGCGTCCGCGACCGAGGACCCCTGCGTAGTCTACCTGCGCGGTTATGCCAGCCTGGATCCCATCCTGGAACAAACGTTGGAAAAAATGATCCAGCGCTGGGACACAAACGAGCAAGTCATTAGTTATAAAACGGGCGCCATTCTGGGCGCTCGGACGTCGGTCCCCCCTGGGGCTTATGGCGCCCGCATCCCGCGCCAAGACCACCCCGTGGAAATGCAAGAGATCCAGGCCATGGACTTACTGCTCAATGAGGCGGTGCAATTTGAACTGTCAAACCTGTACCTGGGCTCTTTTTCCCATTCATCCCTGAAAGCCCAGCTACGCGGACGGGAAGAAAGCCAAGTGGCGGTGGTCGGTCTGCTCCCTTCCCCGTATCGGCAGGACGAAGTGGCGAACTGGCTGAAAAGCCAATCCGATTGGGCACAAGTACCCCGCGCTGTTCTGGCGCAACCCGATACGCCGGTTTTGGAAAACCTGGCGACGCAGACCACCAGTATCCACTTTGGCGCGATGATGGCCCCTTGGGGAAATCTGCGGTTCAAGCCGGCGGGCCGCGTCTACAAATTGGTGGTTTACGGATCGGATTTAGAGCAAAACTTCGCGCCCATTGTTGGCGTGCTCGCCCTGCACCTTTTTGAGACCCCCCGTCTGCGCAATTTGCGGGTTGAGGTTCCGGTGAAGCACGCGGTGCTAACCAGCCACCGATCGCTTTATGAGCTTGAACCCCACGAGCTCACCGCGAGCTGCAACCAGCTGGCCGATCACTTGGCGGCGGTCTTTCAAACGCGTGCCTCGGGAAGCGGCCGGGAGTTCGTCATTCGCTTCCAAGGCGATCGTACGCTCTCGCTCGTTTTCATTCCCTGATTCACCGAGTTCTGGTATCCCCTTCGGTTCAATGAATCTTAAACTCGTATCTGTCTTGGTGCTGCTGTTCTGTGCTCCCGGCTTTTCGGGCCCAACTCTTCCGGCCCCGCCCCACATTCAGCCGTTCCTGACCGATCCCCACTATCAAGTACCCGACGACCTGGCGTTCCCCGTTGAGATTTCCGGTGTCTTGAATGCGGAGGCCTTGCGCCATGGGAAACGGGTGCGCCCCCTGCTTTGCTTCCTGGCAGGTGGCATGCTGGGTGTCGCGCCCATCGAACTAGAGAAGCTCGCCTGCTCCGTCGAGTTTGTGCACAACGCCTCGTTGATTCACGATGATGTCATCGACGCCAGTGCCCAGCGCCGGGGCCAACCGTCGCTTTGGGCCCAGACGACCGTGAAGCAAGCCGTCACCATTGGCGACTGGCTCTTGGCCGAGGCGGTGAAACTGGTCGATCGCCGCCAAGGGTCCCCCCATGTGAGTCGCGTGCTCAGCGTGATCCAGGAAATGACCCGGGGCGAAGTCCGCCAAGCCAAATTGCTCAAAGATGGAACCTACGATTTGGAGCAATGGAAACGCGTGGCCAATTCCAAAACGGGCGTGCTTTTCGGCTGGGCTCTTTCTGCCCCAGCGGTGGAGCTGGGAATGGACGAGCACACCATCGCGCTCTACACGGAATTGGGTTTGCTGATGGGCCAAGTTTTTCAGGCCCAGGACGACATCCAGGATTCTTACGACGAGCGGGGCGAGCTTAATTTGGCCCTTTTGCTAGCGGCGGAAACCGACGGCGTAAGTCCGCTCGCTCAAAACTTCTCTGAAACCGCGCTACAAGCAGGCCGTCGCGGCACGGTTGCGTTTATCCGGGACAGCGCGGCGCGTTTGCAAGCCATCCTGCGCGAACTCACTGCTTCATCTGAAGCCTGGTGGAAAAAATCAGGGGCCGAGCCGACGGAACGCGCTTTGTGTGTAAAGGGATTGTCGGCACTCGCGATATTCTTCAGTACCCCACCCCCCGGCTTGGAATAATTTCAAACCGGCGTATCATGGGTCTCTACAAGGAGAACTCAAATGAAACTTTCCCACATGGCTTTTTCCGCTCTCTTGCTCTTAGGCACGGCTTCTTACGCAAATCACGATAAAGCTTCCTGCACCTGCGACACGCAATGCCAAGAAAGCTGCGCTGAAGGCAAAGGCGAAAACTGCGAATGCAAAACCTGCGATTGCGCCAAGTCGGGTAAATGCGACCACGGCAAGTGCGAGCACCACCATGGCAAGGGCCACAAAGCCCCCAAAGGCGGTAAAGCGGGCAAAGTGAAAGCCGATGCGAAGGCCGACACCAGCGCCGAAGCCAACACGAACGCCAAAGAAGCCGCCAAAGAATAGTAGTTCGGTGCATGCGAGGACGAAGCGCGACGCTTCGCTCCTCGCACACACCTTCCGCCGCGCCCCGACTTTCCGACACCACTGGTGCCATTTAGTCCCTGCAATCCCAGACTCCCCTCTACCCACGAGGCACAAAATCACTGGTACGCCTTTTGCTCATTTAGAGTTCAGGGGATTTGTTGTACGACAAATAGATGAGCTACGCTTCGTGGCTCGATGGGATGGGGGAAATTCGAATGCAGAGAACTAACCGTTGGCGCAGCCTATTTAGTTTCGCGGCCAAAACAGTTTTGCTGGCGGCCTTGGTGGCCCCAGCCTTCCTGAACGCGGCCGAGGAAAGCACTTCCGCAATTAAAGAAGATGAAAGCAGCGGCACACTCGGCTGGATCAAGCGCAACTTCGGGGTGAACTACAATAGCTTCTTCGCCGGACCGGGGATTGGTCTTCCCCTTGCGTTTCCGCCCGGCATGACTGGGGAAGCAGCCGACACCGGACTAAACTTCTTTAACTTGATCAGCGTGAAATGGAAGTTTAGCGAGCGTTTCGCGTTCGACGTGCAGTTTCGTAACCAACTCCTGGTCACCAACGGTTGGGAATTTCGCCACCAAGGCCAGCGGTTCGGTATCTCGGGCAAACTCTTAAAAGGGGAAGACTGGGCGGTCACCGGTGCTATCAACACCGACGTGCCGATTTCGTCGATTGCCGGCCAGATTCCGCTGCAGCGCACTCTGATTCTAAACCCGGGAATGTTTGCGACGTTTGACTATGCGCCCGCAGGAAGCAAGTGGTCCGTATTCGCGCTGCTGATGCCGCGGGTATGGTTCTACCGCGACAACAACGCGCTTGCGATCCAAGACGTCGCCAACGGTGGGGTAAACAACAAAAACGAGTATACGTTCTATATCAACCCTTCGATCAACTACGCCGCGAACGACAAAGTGGGGATCCGCCTCGGCACCACGCTGGAATACTCCAAGAACATCGGCTGGCCGACTATCCGTCGGAACTTCATGCCGTTTGAACTCGGGGTTACGTACCAGCTCACCCCAGCATTCAGCATTTACACCTACGTGTTGACGTCCACACCGCTAGACGACGACCTGCGCAAACAACAGCTGGGCACCAATACGCCGCCCGACTGGACGCGCACGGCTTCTATCAACGTTTGGTTGAGCGGGACGATCTTCTAGGCGAGCAAGCGGGTAAGCGCGACGGCGAGCAAAACGCCGCGCGCCGACCACGCGACGGTTCGGATCCAATTCAAACACACCAGTCTGGTTTGGGTGCGGGAGTCAAATCCCGCACTCAAGCGACGGTGTTGGGGAACTTGCACAAGAGCCGTGCAAACCCAGATTCCCACGACCAATCCCCAGCCACAGAGAGCTTCGCCGCTGCTGAGCGGTCCCCGCCACCACAGACTGCCCGTTGCCCCACCCAACTCCAGCAACATCGGCGCAACCACCACCCAAGTGGTGCGCTTTTCGTGCAGCGCATGGTACGCGCGGAACGCACCAGAGCCCACCCCCGCAAAAAGCGGGTAGTGCACCACTTGCACAAAGAAAATGAGACCGATCATGAAAAACGTGGAAAGGAGTTGGACCAGAAAGAAAAAGGCGCTGGGTTCTATCGTTCGTCCCTATCGCGGTCGATCTTACGGGCTTCTTGGAAGCATCGGATATCAGAAGTATCAAGCGCATCGTCGATAGCGCGATTGCGTTCTTCGACATTGGAGACATTGGCGTTGCGCTGAATGGCGTCCGCTACGCCCGAAGCGGCCCCGCTGGTACTAAACATGATGCAGATATTTTCGAGTTTTTCTTGCAGCTTCACATCGGACAAAACATACGGAGAAGAAGCGAAAACCCCACCCTTCACAGCTTTTGTGAGACTCTCGACAGTGTAAGCGCTGTGGGAAGCTTGGATAAGAGAAAGGGCCGCGCCGAATTCAGGCGATTTAATGGCCATGAACTTGGGGCCCACAAAGGGTCCCAGCTTGGAGGGCTTGCCGCATACTTCAAAATAGCCGGTAGTCGGAGCCGCAACGCCGCTCAGACTGGAGAAAACCAAGGCTGCTACTGTGAACGTTCTCAACATCAATTCCAGCTACCCATGACCATTCGATGACCTCTGATTGCTACAACACCTGACACCCTGTGTCCAGAGACTAAGACCAAAATCTCGGCTTGGAGTTTTGCGATAAAGTCTAGATACTTGCAAGACACTATGAAGAAGCTGCTGGTCCTTGCTCTGCCCGTCGCGCTTTCCCATCTCTTGGTGATGACCATGGGACTGGTCGACCTCGCTTTCGTTCGGCACGTAGGAACAACCGCCACGGGCGCCGTGGGTGTGGCCTCTGCCTTGTTTGGTTGGACGCTGACCATCGGGTTGGGGCTGTTAGCAGGGTTGGATTTTTTTGTTTCCACGGCCTACGGCGCCGGGCAATGGCGCACCTGCCACGTGTATTTTGGCCAGGGCATTTGGCTGGCCTTGATCACCGGCATCCCGCTCTCACTCGTGCTCTACGGCTCGGCCTTTTTTCTCCCCGCCTTGGGCATTAACCCAGCAGTCATTCCAGAGACCGCCCCGTTTTTGAAAGTATTGTCGGTCGGGCTCATTCCGGTCTTTGTTTTCGGCGCCTGCCGAAACTATCTGCAAGCAACCAACCGCCCGCTTGCACCCTTTTTTATTTTGCTTGCCGCCAATTTGCTCAACGTCTTTTTCAACAACCTCTTTATTTTCGGCGGCTGGGGAATACCACCCTTGGGCGCTACCGGCTGCGCAGTTTCTACTAGCCTTTGCCGAGTCGGAATGGCGGTGGTGCTTTTAGTTTATGTACTGCGCTCGGCTCGTAGCGGACATACGCCGCTGGTCGGCCACGATATGCGCTTGCGCTGGGCAGAGCTCAGACGCCTCACCCACCTAGGGGTTCCTGCCTCGCTTCAGATGATTTTGGAAGTAGGCGTCTTTGGTTTGTCGACGGTGGTCGCCGGGGGTTTAGATGCCGAATCGTTGGCAGCTCACCAAATCGTGCTGAATGTGGCGAGCGTCACTTTTATGGTGCCACTGGGCATCGGCGCAGCCACCGCCGTCTTAGTGGGGCGCTACTTGGGCGCACGCGAACCGCGGGAAGCAGGTCGCACCGGCTGGATGGGATTGGGGTTTTCGCTTTTGTTCATGATTGTGGCGGGCGTTACTCTGCTCCTTTTCCCCGATACTATTTTGGGCAGCTTTAGCGGCGACAAAACGGTTTTGTTGGTTGCCCACAACCTGCTTTTGATCGCGGCCCTTTTTCAGATTTCCGACGGAATCCAAACTTCCCTCACAGGTGCTTTGCGCGGAATAGGCGACACCCGTACGCCGGTGCTCGCCAATTTCGTGGGCCATTGGCTGATCGGTTTGCCACTCAGCCTTTGGCTGTGTTTCAACCAACACTGGGGAGTCAGCGGAATTTGGGTGGGGCTAGCAATGGGCCTATCGGTAGTGGCCCTTTGGCTGCTAATCGTTTGGGCCGTGCGCCTGCGCCAGAACGACTTCAAACTCGATCACCTTGAAACGCCTACGGCGCACTAAACGCTTTCACCGGCTCGGCAATCCAGCGCGTACCGACTACCTTTAACGCGCCGGAGTGCTCCATCACGAAGTTTCCCTCGAGCGCATGCCATTGCGGGCAACTGCCCAACGGTACTCGGTAACGCCGCTGGGTACCCGTGTGCATTTTCCACCCGATCCAACCACCGGGAGTTTGCACGGCTACGCGCCCCTCCTCTGCCGAGTCGACGAAAAGTTCCAGCGTCGCGCCCTTACCGCGCAAGTCCGACGGTACCGCTACTTCAATGCGCTGCTTACCGTCGACAAGGAAAGCTTTCACTGGAGGGCTCGCCGGCGATTCGGTGTACGGCTCCGACCAATTCGCGAGGATGCTGCCCCATTCGCACGGAGACAGAGAGCTATAAGTGGATCCGGGCAGGGGCTTAGCACCGGTGTCGGCTCGTTCCAGCAAGAGATGCTCGGCCACCCACGCCACCGGGACGTAGTTGTCCAAAATATACCGGCTGACTTGGTAGTGGCGTACCATATTGTGCACATCGTCCCACGAGCCTTGCATGGGATTGTGGGGGCCCTTGGCGTAAACCACAAAACGCGGTCGAGCCTTAGCCAGTTCACCCACCAATTGCGTCTGCAAATGCGGGTGAATTGCCAAACTCACGTACGGAAAGCGTGTGGCGGGCGGCAGGTCGAGCAAGTAGTGAAAAAGCAAAGGCTGATTGGCGAAATCAAAAATCGGTCCGTCAAACGATCGGGATTGAAAATAGGATCGCACCGACCGCACTGACGCCGGGATTCCTTCGCCAGCTTTAAATGGCCCAAGCTTCGGATCGATCACGTTGGTGGTGAGTTCGGGACGCGCATGCACGGCGCCCAAAGCGGCAGTGACATCCTGCCAGCGCGCTCCCAGCAGCGCTAAAAGTATCGCCATTGAAATCGGGTGAGCGATCCAGACACGCAAACGCTGCGGCAGGCGCGCGTCCCAAGCGGTCAATGTTCGGCCGAGAATGTAGTACAGCAACGGCGTCACCGGCACCCAGTAGATCATGAAGTGAGGAAGGTCGGCGCGACTGAGAAACTTCTGGTAGTAGAAGACCGCGAAAATCGCCACCGCCCCCATCGCCAATTCCTCGGGCGTCAGCTTTTGACCGCGCCGCCAGCAACCGAGCCCGTACAAAATCGCGGTCGCTACCGTCAGCAAATTCAGCAAAAAGAAAGTCGCTTCCAACGCCGGAATGGGCAAGCCGCCCGAGAACCGGTGTCCGCTAGCGGTGTTGAGGTGAAAATCCAAAAATGGCCCGAGCGCGCCAAAGTGGGCTAGCACGGCAAAACCCAATCCGATAAAACCCAGTGAAAAAGCGCCGAAAAGAAGGGTCCGACGCAGACAAAAAAGCAAAGAGGTGCCGGGTCTGCGCTCCTGGAGGTCGGCCAGCACGGTGGTCGCGGCGTAGGCCAGCGCAAAGAAAAACGTTTCGCCGGTAGTGAAAAGCCCCGCCACCGCCAACAAACCAAAAAGGGCCGCTCGCCGGGCATTGGGTTTGCTGTAAAAAAGGATGCAAGCCAAAAGCGTGAGCGGCACCAGCAGAAACCGTTGGTGCAGCGCAAAGCCCACTTGCTTAAGTGGCGCCACCACCAAAACCAAAACGATCAGCAGCGCGGCGGTGTTGCCGCGCAAAAGCCGCTGGAACAAAAGCCCCAGCGTCGCCATTCCCAATGGCAACAACCAAAGCGATTGCCCGGCGTTCGCGCCCCAAATGCCGCCCCAATGCAGCATCCCCGGCAATGCCCGCAGAGCATCTTCCATCATCCCGTGTACAAACAGAAAATCGCGCCAGGGCACCGCGCCCCGCAACAACAAAGTGGGCGGCACGGTCGCTTCGCCCAGGTGAAAAAGATCCGCCACCCACGGCTGTCCCGCCACTACCGGCAAAAACAAAAACAGCGGGGCCAGCACGGCCAGCAAAACCCCTTTTTCCCGCTCTCGCAGCCGCGTGCCGCGAACCGGTTGGCGGTTCTCAAATAGCCGGGTGACGCAAACCATCCATACGATCCAAAACGCCAGCGCGGCCGCCCCCGGCGGTAACCACGGCACTGCAAACTCTTTTCCATCCAAAACCGCCGAGGTGCGGCCGGATAGAGAGGCCAAACCCAAAACCGTAAAAGGCAGCGCGAGTAAATTAAGCGTCGCCCGCCAATCGGCCGCGGTTCGCCTTGTTACGCGGGCCAATCCCCGCGCGCCCAAAGCCACGGCCACCGCGTACGTACCCGCCACCAGAAACCCGGTTTTCCAAAAACCCTGTTGAGCAACGGGAAAAAAACGGGCTAGAAAAAAACCCACTCCGAACAGGCGGGCGGCGTCGGCCCAAACGGTGGTGACGCGAGGATCCTCGGCCTGAGGACGCGGAGCCGAGGGCCGCCAGCCCAGCAGCGAACCCAGCTGCACATACAGTACCCAAGTCGCGATCGGCACCCAGAGCAGCTCGGCGTAGTAGAAATTAAAAAGGTGGTTGATGTCGAAATCCCGGAAAAGCGGGGCCCCGATCACCACGGAGTAGACCTTGCCGGGTAGCAAAAAGCTGAAAATCAGTCGGTTTAACTGAAGGCAAATAAAGTAACACAGAGCGACGAGCAAAAGATGCATGCCCAATGGTGCATAGGCCCTCGCCGCCAGGCAAGTAAAGTTAACCATTGAGACTTTGGAAAAACCATGCGACGACTGCAGTCTCATGGAAGAAGCGCGTTTTTTCATCGTCGGTGGTGCGGGCTTTATTGGCAGCCATTTCACAGACAGGTTGCTGGCCCAGTCGACCACCCAAGCCGTCACCCTTTACGACAATTTCAGCTCCGGCCAACACTGGCACTACGAGCACCACAAAGCCGACCCCCGCTTGAAAGTGGTTGAAGGCGATGTGAAAGATGCCGACCGCCTCGAACAGGCTATGCGCGGCCACCAAGTGGTAATCCACCTGGCGTCCAACCCGGACATCGCCGCCGCCGCCACCGATCCCGATATTGATTTTCGCGAAGGCACCCTGCTGACGCGCAATGTGGTCGAAGCCATGCGCAAGAGCGGCACCGGCACTTTGCTTTACGCCTCGGGCAGCGGCATTTACGGCGACTTGGGAGAAATCGCGGCCCAGGAAGACCACGGCCCCTTGATCCCGGTGTCTACGTACGGCGCCAGCAAACTCGCCGGGGAAGCGCTGATTTCTAGCTACTGCTTCATGTTTGATCTCAAAGCCTGCTGCTTTCGCTTCGGCAATGTAGTGGGCCCGCGCCAAACTCATGGCGTTGGATTCGATTTTGTACGCTCTCTCATTCGCAATCCCAAAGAACTCAAAATCTTGGGCGACGGAAGCCAGAGCAAGAGTTATATTTTCGTGCAGGATGTCGTCGATGCCGTTTTGACCGCGCTGGTTAAAAAAACCGCGCCGTTCGAAGCGTACAACGTGGCCACCGGCGACTACATCACCGTGCGCGAAATTGCCGACCTCGCGGTGGAATGCTCGGGCTTAAAGGCCGGGCACGTCGAATACCTTTTCACCGGAGGCAACCGAGGTTGGAAAGGCGATGTTCCCATTGTTCGGCTCAACACCGATCGGATTCAGAGTCTGGGATGGAAATGCGCTCGTAGTTCTAAAGAGGCGCTACGCCAATCGATGAACGCGATGATCCACCAACTCTCTTAAAAATGACCGCTCCAACCGAAATTCAATTACTCATCCCGTCACAAGACGCCGTCGATCCTGAACTTTCCATTGTCGTTCCCGCTCTCAACGAACAGCTCACCATCGGTGAGTTTGTGGAGTGGTGCAAACAGGGGCTGGCCGCCGCTGGAGTAAACGGCGAGATCGTCATCGTCGATAGTTCGAACGACAAAACGCCAGAAATCGCCCTCGCCCACGGGGCGCGGGTATTGCGGGTTCCAAAGCGCGGCTTGGGTCGTGCGTATATCGACGCTATTCCCCATATCCGCGGGCGCTACATTTTGATGGGTGATAGCGATTGCACGTACGATTTTCGGGAACTGGCTCCCTTTGTCGAGAAAATGCGTGAGGGCTATGAGTTTGTAATGGGCTCACGATTTGCGGGCTATATCGAGCCCGGTTCGATGCCGAACCTGCACCGTTATTTCGGAACTCCCCTGACCACTTGGATTTTAAACGTCATTTATTCCAGCCGTTTTTCGGATATTCACTGCGGCATGCGGGGACTTTCCAAACGGGCGCTGATCGCGATGCAACTGCGCTCCCAATCCTGGGAATACGCGTCCGAAATGGTTTTGAAGTCGGTGCATCTGAAATTGCGCACCGCCGAAGTGCCCATTCGGTTTTTGAAAGAACCCGAAGGCCGCTTGAGTCACCACAAACGCATGGGCTGGTTTTCGCCCTGGGCAGCGGGTTGGATCAACTTAAAAGCCATGTTCATTTACGGCGCGGATTTCTTTCTCACTCGCCCGGGAATCGCGCTTTTCACCATCGGGTTACTGCTTTGCTTACCGCTCACATTCGGCCCGCTTACCGTCGGCTCCATTACGTTTAGCATCCACTGGATGCTGCTGGGGCTTTGCTTGGCGGTGCTGGGACTGAATTGCATTTACGTCGGGGCCATGGCGCAATCGCTCTACGATCCCTCGGGCCGGGCCGCCGATCGTTGGACGTTACGTTTTAGCTACAACCGCAGCGTGATTACTAGCGCGGTTGTCGCGACAGTGGGCGTGGCCATGATGACCTTCTTGATGGGCGACTACGTGCGCGGCGGCGGCTTGCTCTACGGCATCCGCGAATCCAGTCACTTGGCGGTGACCGGCTTACTGTTTTTGATCGCGGCCTTCATGACGTTCACTTTCACCTTGGTTCTGCACGCAATGCGGCTACTCCGCCCCACCGGTGAGGCGACGTGAGGACCGAGGCCTTTGCTCAGTCTTACTCGCCTACTTTAGTCGACCGTTTCGGGGTCTGGCTTTCGGCCCGCCAAATTCGGCGCTGGGTGAAATCTTTTCAAGGCAAACGGGTTGCAGACTTTGGCTGTGGCTTCCACGCCGCCTTTTGCCGCACCGTTTTAGACGATGCTCAGTCGGTACTTTTAGCCGATGTAGCGCTGGCTCCGGATCTCAAAAGCCATCCCAAAGTGCGTTCGTTCGAGGGTAGCTTGCCCGCGATTTTGCCGACGATTCCGGACGCCAGCTTAGATGTAGTTATGTGCGTTTCGGTTTTGGAGCACCTCTGGCAACCGGAAGAAG
>CAZBJE010000001.1:160753-228183 GCA_964492125.1 uncultured Pseudobdellovibrionaceae bacterium
CACTGGCGCACTTCAATCGTATTTTGGCTCCCGGCGGAGTTTGCCTTTTGAATGTGCCCTCGTGGCGTGGCAAAAAATTTCTGGAATTGTCGGCCTTCCGCTTGGGGCTGTCGCCCGCAGTAGAAATGGACGACCACAAGCAGTACTACGACGTGCGCGATCTTTGGCCGCTCTTGGTGCGCAACGGTTTTAGGCCCAGCCAGATTCGGTGCTTTCGCCATAAATTCGGTCTCAACACCTTCGCAGTTTGCTCCAAGGTGCCCGCATGAATACGCCTACGTTACCCGGGGATTGGAACCAGCATTGGATTGAGTTCGCGGATTCGGCCAGCCTCAACCCTGCGCAAGATTACCGCCGCCAGCAGATTTTGGCTGCGCTGGCCCAAGGCGGCAGCCCGGCTCGTCTCGTCGATATCGGCAGTGGGCAGGGAGATTTGGCGGTCGATCTGCACCGGGCGTTTCCACACGCCGCTCTCTTGGGATTGGAACTCTCTGACTCCGGCGTAGCGATTGCCGCGCGCAAAGTGCCTAGCGCCCGCTTTTTGCAGGCTGACTTACTGGCAGAACAAAATCCACCCAAAGAATTCGCCGGCACCGCAACCCACGCGGTCTGTTCGGAAGTTTTGGAGCACGTTGGAGATCCGGCGCGCATGTTGCGCAATATCCAATTGTACCTGCAGCCGGGCGCTCGCTTGGTGGTGACAGTTCCCGGCGGGCCGATGTCTTACTTCGACAAGCACATCGGGCATCTGCAGCATTTCACTGCAGCGAGCTTGAAAGCCCTTCTGGTTGGCGCCGGTTACACGAATGTGAAAGTGCACCGTTCCGGTTTTCCGTTTTTTAATTTGTATCGGCTGGTGGTGATTGCCCGCGGCAAAGCGCTGGTGAACGACGCCAAACCCAACACCGACTCGTTGGGTGCTAAAGTGGCGCGTTGGGTGATGGCCCTTTTCGGAGTGCTTTTTAAGATGAATCTCCCTCGCTCCCCTTGGGGTTGGCAGCTGGTCGCCGAAGCCACGCGCCCCTAAGCCCATTCCCAATCACCCAAAATCCGTGTAGGTCCAGGGCATGTTTACTGGATTCACGCCCCAATCTTGGAAGTTCTTTCGCGACCTCAAACGCAATAACCGTAAGCCCTGGTACGTCAGAGAAAAGCCCCGTTTCGAAAAGCACGTCGTGGCACCGGCCACAGAGCTGGTGACGGCGCTCAACGCCGCGCGCGGCTTTAGCAAACTCGGGTTGCATTTCAACCGGCCTGAGAAGGCACTTTTTCGCATGCACCGCGACCTGCGTTTTTCCCACGATAAATCGCCTTACAAAACCTACAACGGCTTTTCGATGTCACGTTCAGGAGAAAAGAAAGACCAAGGCACTTTCTACCTCCATCTCGACCCCGACGAGTTTTTCGCCGGGGTGGGGTTCTACCAACTAGAAGGCCCCTTGCTTTTGCGTTTCCGCAATTGGCTCGCCTCCGATCCCCGCGCAAAAACTCTGCTGACCAAACTGAAACGCGCCAAGCTCGAGCTCATGGAGCAAGACCGATTGGTGCGGCCCCCGCGCGGCTTTGAAAATGTCACGGATCCGCTTCTGGCGGACGCGTTGAAAAACCGGCACTTCTTTTTCCTGCTCCCCCTTTCCGCCAAGGACCTAGCCGGCAAAGCGCTAGTCGCCAAACTCGATCGCTTTGTTCTGCAGTGCGAGCCGTTTATGCGGGCGGGCTGGAAACTATTGGATGAATGGCGCGCCGAAGGGGGAGACGCCGACTACCAAGCCGCGCGCGGCAAGGCTACCGAGCGGCGGTTCAAATTGATGGAAGCAGACTTCTAAAGGCCACGCCTTCTGGTACAGTAACTCCCGGTAAGCACGTAGAAAACCGCCACCGGGAGTGAGGAATGCATCGGGCTTTGGGTTGCTTCGGGATGCTTTCGCGGCGCGTCATCCTTGCCACAACGCTTTTCGCCCCACTGGCCTGGGGTCACGAGTTGACCGGCCGCGTCGTCCATATTGCCGATGGCGATACGATCGCGGTTTTGGATGCCGCCAAAGCCACTCACAAAATTCGGTTAATGGGCATCGATGCTCCGGAGAAAAAGCAGGCCTTCGGCACTAAGTCCAAAGACGCTTTGGCGGAGCGGGTCGCGGGCCAACACGTCACCGTAGTGTGGAAAAAACGGGATCGTTATGGCCGCGTTCTAGGCAAGATTCTGCTCGGTAACCGTGACATCGACCTCGAGATGGTAGAAACCGGACTGGCTTGGCACTACAAACATTTCGCAAAGGATCAAGACCCGGCCGAACGCATCCAGTACGCCGACGCTGAACGGGCGGCTCGGGGCGCGAAGCGGGGTTTGTGGGCAGACGCGTCACCCGTCGCCCCGTGGGAGTTTCGCAGGGCCCGTACTCGAGCTCACGCAATTGCCAGACCGTGAGAGTGCATCGGCCGAATTCTTAAGCCCGGTTCAAGATTTACGCGCTTTTTACCGATGTAAATCTAGCCACCCTGGTTTTCAAATTCGTCCGACGCCCTTATGATGGCGCCGCAAATAGGGAGAATTTAATGTCAGCTCTTCGGTCGGTTCGGTTTCAGTTGCTCCTCGCAGTACTTTTCTGCAGCCCCAGCTTCGCGGTAACCCTCCAGTGCAAGATCTTGCCGACGATGTTCGGCATCTACCTGAAGAACCACTACAGCGTAAAAAAGCTGACCCCCCAGCTTAAGGAACGCACCATCGATCAATTCATCCGCGAGATGGATCCGTCGAAGAACATGCTCTTGAAAGCCGATGTCGCCACTCTGCGACCCAAACTCGTTTCGCTCTTTGATGCGATGGCCGGTGGCGATTGCTCGCAACTCAAACAAGCCAACGAATTGCTGGGGACCCGCGCCAAAGAAAACGAAGACTACGTTAAGGAATACCTAGGCAAGAATTACAAACTCGACGAAACGGTGGAGCTGGTCATCGACCCGCGTAAGCGCGAATACCCCACCACCCTCGACGAGAGAAAAGCCCTGTTGCGCAAACTGATTCACTTTCAGATGTCGAACTACTTGCTTACCGACATGAAGTTGCCGGAAGCCAAAAAGCAGCTCACCCACCAGTACGAATTGGCCACCAAGCGGATCAAAGAAAAGTCCGACGAAGGGCAACTGGAGGGTTTCTCCGAAGCGTTCGCCCAGGCCTTGGATCCGCACTCTTCGTTCATGTCCCGCGACAGCATGGAAGACTTCCAAATCCAAATGGAGCTCTCGCTGGAAGGTATTGGCGCGGTGCTGCGTTCCCAGAATGGATTTACCGTTATCGAGAACCTGATCAAAGGTGGCGGCGCAGAAAAATCCAAGCAGCTCAAAGCCAAAGACAAAATTATTGGGGTCGCCCAAGGCGATGGCAAACCCGTGTCGGTCATCGACATGGACTTGCGCGATGTAGTGAAACTGATTCGGGGCAAAAAGGGTTCAACGGTTAAGTTGACCATCCTGCGCCAAGACCAGGAAACCAAAACTTTTGATGTCGCTATTGTGCGCGACAAAATCAACATCGAAGAACAAGCAGCTAAAATCCGCTACGTCGACCAAACTATCGGCGGCAAAAAAGTACCGGTTGGTATCATCGACCTACCCTCTTTCTACGGTAGCGGTAAAAAAGGCACTCGCTCTTCCTCGGCTGACGTTAAGAAATTGTTGGAAGAAGCCAAGAAGAAAAAAGTCGGCGGCATTGTGCTGAACCTCGCCAGCAATGGCGGCGGTTTGCTCGAAGAAGCCGTTAACATCTCTGGCCTGTTCATTAACCGCGGCGCAGTGGTGGCCACTAAAGCAACCGACGCAACCGAAGAGATTTTGAACGACGAAGAAAATGGAGTGGTTTACGCCGGCCCCATGGTGGTGCTCATTAGCCGCGCCAGCGCTTCGGCCTCCGAGATTTTGGCGGGTGCCTTGCGCGACTACCACCGCGCGGTCATAGTGGGCTCGGACCACACTTTCGGTAAGGGCACCGTACAGGCGGTGGCCAACTTGCCGCTCAATATCGGCGGCATGAAAGTGACCACGGGCATGTTCTTCTTGCCGGGCGGAATTTCCACCCAGCACGGTGGCGTCGCCTCGGATGTTACTTTGCCCCCCACTTTCAACGACACGGAAGTGGGCGAGAAAACCCTCGACTACTCGCTGCCGACTCAAAAAATCAAACCGTTTCTTTCTAAAGACGCCAACTCCTCCGACGCGAAGGAAAAGTGGACTCCCATCACCGATGAGTTGGTAAAATCGTTGGCCGAAAAGTCCAAGGCCCGGGTGACAAAAAGCACGAAGTTCGCTGACATCACCAAGAAAGTAGAAGAATCTAAAAAGAACGATGGTCTTATTCGCTTGGTCGAATTGCGCAAGCAAGCTACCGACGAAAAGGCGAAAGATAAGAAAAAGAAGAAAAAAGCCAAAGACACGGACGAACAAACGAAGGAAGATGAAGAATCACCGCTCGTTGAAGAGGCCACGTCGATTTTGGGTGATTTAATTGCCCAGTTTCCTCAAGGCCCCGTCGCTGGTTTGTAAGAGGATCTTTTGAAGACTGCACCCAAGAGCAAAGCAGCCCTGGTAACCCTTGGCGCGCTGGGAGTGGTATTTGGGGACATTGGTACGAGCCCCCTTTACGCCTTCCGCGAGTGTTTTACCGCCCACCATATGGCGGCAACGCCCTCCAACGTCTTTGGGATTCTATCTTTGGTCTTTTGGTCGCTGGTGCTGGTCATCAGCCTCAAATACCTCATCCTCGTTCTACGGGCCGACAACAACGGCGAAGGCGGCATCCTAGCCCTCATGTCGTTGGTGCAGCCCGAAAAGAAGATCGCCAACGAAACGGTCCGCCACTATTTCATCTTAATAGGCTTATTTGGCGCCGCCCTGCTCTATGGCGACGGCATGATTACTCCGGCCATCTCCGTGCTCAGCGCGGTCGAAGGCTTGAACGTCGCCACGCCCGTATTCCAACCCTATATATTGCCGATTACGTCCGTGGTCCTTTTGATCCTCTTCAGTTTCCAACGCATCGGCACCGGCAGTATCGGGGGGATTTTTGGCCCGATCGTGGTGGTTTGGTTCATCGTCCTGGGGCTATTAGGAATCAATGGGATTGTTTCCCGCCCGGACGTCTTGGCAGCTCTTAGCCCTACTTACGCCATCAACTTCTTCATCAGCGAAGGCTGGCTGGCGTTTGAAATTTTGGGCGCGGTATTTCTGGTGGTCACCGGCGGAGAAGCGCTCTACGCCGACATGGGCCATTTCGGCCGACGCCCGATTCGGGTCGGTTGGTTCAGCATTGTATTTCCCGGCATCATCTTGAATTATTTCGGTCAGGGTGCGCTGCTACTCGAACGGCCAGAAGCCGCCAGCAACCCCTTCTACCTCTTGGCCCCGAGCTGGCTTTTGTTGCCGTTGGTCTTGCTCGCCACCGTGGTCACGGTCATCGCATCGCAGGCCGTGATTTCCGGCGCCTTCTCGCTGACGTATCAAGCCGTGCAGCTGGGATACTTGCCCCGCATCGAGATCCGCCACACCTCTTCTGAAGAGAAAGGCCAAATCTTCGTCCCCATGGTGAACTGGATCTTGTTCCTCTCCACCCTCTGGCTAGTGGTGACCTTCGGAACCTCTAGTAGCTTGGCGGCTGCTTACGGCATTGCGGTTTCCACCACCATGGTGATCACCACATTCCTCATCGGTTTTTTGGCCCACCGGATCTGGAACTGGCCCCTCTGGCGGGTGGTGACCGTATTTTTTGGTTTCCTGGTGATCGACTTGGCTTTCTTCGGCTCGAACCTTTTAAAGATCCACCAAGGCGGCTGGTTCCCCATTTTGGTCGGCGGTATCGTACTCATGATCATGGCGACCTGGCGCACGGGGCGCCGCATTTTGGCGCACTACATGGCGGTTACCGCCGTGCCCTACGAAAAGTTTTTTCAGCAGATCGATCTGCACCCACCGGTGCGGGTGCCCGGCGCCGCCGTTTTCATGGCGAGCGATATGAGCGTGGCACCGCCTGCATTGGTCCATAATTTACGCCACAACAAATGTCTGCATGAACGCGTGCTGGTAATCCGGGTCGCCACTCGCGATGTACCGCATATTCCCTTCGGCAATCGGGTTTCCGTTCGCAAGCTGCGCGATGACTTCTTTGTGGTGCTGGCCGAGTACGGATTTAACGATCGCCCAGACGTCCCGCAGATTCTGCGTCAGCTAGGATCGGTGGGCATCCCCATCGCGCTGCCGGAAGTAACCTTCTTCTTGGGCCGGGAAACCATCCTAGCCAGCGAAAAAGCCGGCATGCAGGTATGGCGCGAAAAAATGTTCGCCATCATGTCCCGTAATGCCCAACGTGCCACGGCGTTCTTCCAGATCCCGCCCGATCAGGTAATCGAAATCGGTCTACAGATCGAAATCTAAACGAAGCCCGCCGGATTCGTTTCGGGCCTATTGCCCCGATTTGAAACTATCCGACAAGGCCAATTCCTTCACCAACCCTTGGTAGTAGCCATTGTAGATCGCGTCGGTCAGCCACGTGATCTCTTCTTCTTTTTCCTCGAGGTAGATCATTTTACTCCAAACCCGCTTTTCAGGATCCCAGCGGTAACCGCGGTTTTTGAGTTCGTCTTTGGTTTCAATGGGCGATTTTACGGCCGAAACGATCGCCATCTTGCGCCGAGCATTGAGCAGCAGCTCTTTGAAATAGGGTGTGCCCGTATGCGGATCGGGCATTTGCAGGAGATTGAGCAGGGTATCCGCGTCCGCGAGTGCCCGGTGCGCGTTGCAGAAAAAACCGTGGTAGATAGCCAGAATTTCCAACTTCTGGCTCGGAAACCCTTTTTCGGGCCAATCTACTTGCCGGAACGAACAGCCCCAAATTTTACTCGATGAGATGGGCAAAAGTTTATCAATGAACGGTCGGTCGAAAGAAGCGTTGTGGGCCACCACAATCTGGGATTTTTCCAGAATGGAGGTAACATGGGCCCAATCGATCTTTTGGCCCTTCAGCATTTCGTCGGTGATTCCGGTAATGCGCACAATCTCCGGGGTGAGAGGAGCTCCCGGATCCTCGAGCGCCCCGTACCCTTCGTCGCGCGAAAGCACTTCGCCGGTTTCACGGTGGAAGCGAAAAACCCGAATACCAATCTCGATGACTTTATCCACCGCGGAACTGCGTCCCGTGGTTTCCACATCTAGCGCAGCGCCTTGGCGCCACAAGTCCGGATTGGCCGCGAACCAATCTGCGGTTGCGTAGTCGGGAGCCGTAAACTCGCCGTTGTATTTCCGCAGCAGTACCGACTCGCCGTCGTCTGCCATGCCCATCCACCGAAACTTATGCTTGGATTCATTCATTGGGCCGCAGTGTGAACCACCCAAAGCCATCCGTCCACCCCCCGACATTCCTGTTGAGCCTCCCTGCCCGCCCGGGTTATGCAAGATGCCCAAGGTTGATCAAATGCCCAAACCCCCGATTCGAATCGCGGTGGCAGCGACTCTCCTGCTCTGCGCTTCTAGCCAAGCCTGTTTTTTTTCCAGCTGCCAGAAGGCAATCCGCGCTTTTTTGCCTTGGATGGGATTGTCGCCCGAGGGCCTGCAATTCCACTGGATACAGAGGGAGCTCACTCAGGGGCTGCTGGCTACTTTGGAAAACGATACCCGTTCGATGATGGCTGCAGGCCTGGAACCGAGCGACGCCTTTCACTCCGCTCGACGGCTCTCTCGGCGCTGGCTCCAGGACAATCCCGTGCAAACCGGCACCGCGGTTTTTGCGGCTCCGCGCCTACGCGAATGGGTGGTGGAGACAACTCCCCACACCCACGACTGTCTGCGCCACCCCGCAGGTACCGCTCTCGAGCTCACCGCAGAACTACGCAACGAATTCACTCCACGGGTGGCGGACCACTTTCGACGCGGGCCTGGCAGTCCCGCTTTTGCGACCGGCTTGGCGGAGACATTTCTAGCCAAAGCATTCAAAATCCGTCGGACTTATTACACCACGCAAGAGCACCTACCGATTGCCACCGCTGTCGAGCTTCGCCCGCAATCCACGAGCAGGTGGCGGCGCCAAGCGCACCATTTACTCCTCACCCCTCCAGAAAATATCGAAGCGGTTATGTCGGACGTAAGCCGTCGGTTGGAGGCCGCGCGCAGTCTGCCAAGTTCGCCCGAAACCCTGGACGCACGCCTGCAGCTTTTTACCACCGCCGTTTATGGTTATTACCAAGCCTACCCTTTTGAACGAGGGACCCACGCGCTGGGCCGGGCGCTTTTCCGAGGTTTCTTTTTCTCACTTTTCAGTCATGATCTAACGCAATGGCCCGATGAAGATCGGATTTTGGATTTTCTGGTGGTATCGCAAAGCCGGTTTGTGGATTTGATGACGCCTTTTTTTAGAGAGAGCCTGATAAGTGGACCCAACCCCTAATTGGCAGTTCGAGAAACAATCCGCCTACCTCTATCGCGTGATCGCTGAGCGGGAAGGCCACTCTGACCGCAAAAAACTTTTTCTCTCTCTGGCCGACGAAGCCGAGAAGCAAGCGGCGATTTGGGAAAGTAAATTCACTCCAGGGCTCTCTCCCACGCATTTCGCTCCCACGCTGCGGGCTCGGCTCACCGCTCAATTGATCCGCACTCTGGGACCTAGACCGCTCCGAGGTATTCTGGCGGCGATGAAGGTGCGCGGAATGTCGGTTTACGTCGCGCCCATTCTCAGCCATTCCATGCCTCACCGCATTTCCGAAGTCGGCAATCGCCACAAAAGCATGGGAGCCGGCAATTGGTTGCGCGCCTCCGTTTTCGGCGCGAACGACGGGTTGGTTTCCAACGTGAGCTTGATCTTGGGCGTGGCCGGCGCGTCGATGGATACGCACTTGGTTTTACTAACGGGCACGGCGGGGATGCTGGCGGGCGCCTTTTCGATGGCGTGCGGCGAATACATCTCGGTGAAATCGCAGCGAGAGTTTTTTGAAAAACAGATCGCCGTGGAAAAAGAAGAGTTGGAGCAGTACCCCGAAGAAGAAGCGGCCGAACTGGCTTTGATTTTTGAGGCGCGCGGCTTACCTCGGGCCGAAGCGCAGCGCAATGCCAAGATCCTCATCGCCGACCCTGAAAAAGCCCTCGAAACGTTGGCTCGGGAAGAACTCGGAGTAAACCCGGACGATCTGGGATCTCCTTCGTTGGCGGCGGGATCTTCGTTCCTAAGTTTCTTAGTGGGGGCTTTCATCCCGCTCGTCGCTTTCTTGCTACCGATTGCAGACCCTGTTCTGATTTCGGTCGCGATTTCCGCAGTGGCACTTTTCGGCGTCGGGTGTGTACTGAGCCTATTTACGGGACGCTCCGCAATCTGGGGCGGCACTCGCATGGTACTACTGGCGAGTTTCGCTGGCGCCTGCACCTTCTTCCTCGGCCGGTGGCTCGGCGTCCAAATGAGCTAGCGCGAAAAAGGATTTTGATTGGCACCTGCGAGCGCCGTCGGTTACTCGATCCGCAATTGCATTTTTTTCAACGGCGCTTTCGTTTTGTTTTTGGGTTTGTCTTTTGGTTGAGCGAGGGCTTTATCGTGTACCCACTTTTGAAATCCGGCGTTCACATCGCTGATTTCACAGAAAGTGGAAAGATACGTTTCCAATTTTTTGCCCACGGAAAGTTCCAGCAAGTCGTGCAGCGAACACTTGGAGGCAATGTACTCCGTCACCGCCTGCGAAGCCTGATAGTGAAAACGAGAACCGGAGTAATCGCGGGCCGGGTGGCTCAGCGAAGTGACGTCGCGGTACGGTTGCTGGGATAGCCAGAGATAATCCACCGGGCCCGTTTTGCCCAAGTAGTTGGCCAGGCCCTCTTCCATCCAAGTCGGGATCGCGCCCTTGTACTTCTGGAAAAAAATGGCGTGCACCAGTTCGTGCTGAAAGATCGGTTGAAAATTCTGCGCGCCGACCTGGGGACCTAAGTGCAACGTGCTGTCCGAACGGCGAAAAAACGCGTGTGTACCCGGACCCATTCCATGCAGGGTTTCAAACTCGGTTTGATCGGCGTGCCAATACGCCTGGATGCGTCGGATATCCCACTGCAAAAAATCCTGAATAGGCCCCGTGGCTTTTTCGACCATCGAGCTGCTCAGCCAGCCTGGTGGCCGCGGGAAGCGGATGAAGTTTGTTAAGAGTTCTTCGCCCTGCGCGGAAATGGCACAGAGCATAATTAAAATGTTGACGGTACTGTGCACGGAGCGGACCATAGTGCCCTCGGAATCGCCTTTTTAACCACCAGCAGAGAGACTCATTTATGTACTGGTTCTTATGTCTTCTCGTCTTTTTGGCAGGTTACCTCATCAATAGTTTTTACATCACTGTTTTGTACCACCGCGGGCTGGCGCATGGTGCGGTGAAGTTGCGCCCCTGGGTTCGCACTTTAGTAATCTATTCGGGCAATTGGATTACCGGACTCGACCCTAAGGCCTGGGCCTGCATGCACCGCCGGCACCACGTCTATTCGGATACTCCCCAAGATCCCCACAGCCCGGTTTACCAAGGCGTTTTCCCCCTGCTTTACGGCCAGCTCAAATCGTACAAGAAAACTTTGCGCGGTTTGATAACCGAACAAAAATCCTACATGTCTTTTGTGTCGGACCTGGATTTTCCGGTCAATAGCCTGAACCGCCAAGGCCTTTGGTACGTGCCGTATATCGCGCACGCGCTGATCGCCGTCACGCTCTCGCTCGGCTTGGGGCATTGGTTGCTCGGCGCGGCTTACTGGTTTGGCATTATGAGCCACCCGATTCAGGGTTGGATGGTAAATGCGTTGGCGCACCGTTTCGGTTACCGCAATTTCAAAACCGAAGACAATTCGCGCAACAACTACTTGGTCGCGATTTTGGTTTGGGGCGAAGGCTATCAAAACAATCACCACCACGCCCCCAACTCGGCGACTTTCGCGGCCAAGTGGTGGGAGCTCGATCTGGGCTACCATCTTTGCAAGCTGGCGCGCGGTCTCAAAATGGTCGATTTCCGCAATAGCCCGATGGGATTGATCCCCGCGTAGTACACCTCACTCGGAGGCCGGCAATCGGCGGTCTTCTTTTTGACGGGCTTCTTCCTCACGGATTTCGCGGGTCTGGCTGCGTAAGAAATACGAACGTTGCATCGCCTTCATTGTGATCACGGCTTCATCCAGCGCCTGCACCATTCGCTGACTCGACCTGGGCAACTCGGGCGCGATCGTAGCCAGAGCCGGAATCACTTTCTTAAACTCTTCGCTGAGTTCCGCCAGGTTGCCTACCAAGTGAGTCATTCGCTCTCCCTGACTCATTTGCTTGCTCACGGTGGAAACCTCGCCCGCCGCAACCGTTAGCCCCTTTATCAAACTTGGTAGACCCGACAAGGAACTCACCAGTTTTTCGGTGCCCTTCTCTTTCATCAACAAGTCGACCAGCTTGCTCATGTCCTTGGCCGCGCTTTCCAGCGTGTGAAAGTACGGTCCCCACTGTTTGCCGGCGAGCAGGTCCATCACTCCAGGAGATTCCTGGGAGGGAATCTCGGCATCTTCGCTAAGGGGCTTCGACTGCGCGCCGCCGGGAGTAATATGCAGAACTTTGTCGCCAACCAAAAAGGGGCGCTCTAAGACGATCCGGCTATCCTCGCGAATGCGATCGCGGAACTTGCGCAGAACCTTCAAACGGGTGCGTATATGATTGTCCGCGTCTAGCTCCATCGAAACGACAGTCCCAATATGGATCCCCACCATGCGCACCACCGAGCCGGGACGCACGCCTTCGCCGGATTCCAGAACCGTGGTGTAGTAAGTCTTGGGCTCGAACCAGCCCTTGGTCACGGCCACTACCACCCCGAAAGCTACCGTGGTGAAAAGTGCGCCGCCCACAAACACGCTCGAAAACTTTTCGTACTTTTTGCTATCTTTAGCCATCGGTTCCCGTCCGAGCCGAGCCTGAACGCACGAGGCGTTGGCCAGTTAGATCAATCGTTTCAAAGTTAAACCGCCGCACAAAACTGCTCTCTCGTGCACTTACAATGACCAGCTGCAATCCACGTTCACGCCGATGCCACTCAATCAAAGCGCAAAGCCGCTCGATCTGAGTCTCACCCAAAGACTCGGTGGGCTCATCCAAAATTAGGAGACGCGGGTCCAAGGCTAGGGCCCGTGCCAGCGCACCTGCCTTGCGCACGCTGGCCGAAACGAAAGCCGGCTGCTTGTGGACTTCGTCGACAATCCCGAAATATTCCAAATAGGCCAGCCCACGCACCAGCCGCTCCTTCTGCGGTCCGCATTGGTGATAGTTGATGGGAAGCATCAGGTTATTGAGCAGCGTGTAGTTGGAGAGCAGCCCGCCATGGTCAAAACCATAACCAATAGAAAGCTGCAGCGGTTCGCGTTGCTTTTTGGAAAGCGCAAAAAAATCGACCCCATTAAATTCGAAACAACCAGTGTCGGGAGTTTTTAAACCGCACAATATTTTAAGCACCGTCGACTGACCCGTGCCGTCAGGCGCCTGAATGCGCGCGAAGCCGCCTAGGGGAAACCTAAAATCCGAGTCACGCAAAATCGCTGGACCGTTGCGGTACGCAAAGCCGACTCCCCGAAAGGCCAAAGACTCGAGAGCCGGGTGGCCGATGGGACTGAGAGCAGAGAGCTTCTTCACAGTTGCCCTCCCTGGAAATGGCGCCAGAGCATTATCCCCGTGAGAGTGAAGTTGATCAGTGCCACCGCGACGATGTTCACCACCACTGCGCGCGTGGTGACCTGAGGCACTTCGTGGGCGCTAAAGCGCACTTGCAGCCCCTGGTAACTGGAAACCGAAAAAATCACGATTCCCATAAGCACACTCTTCGCGCCAATCATGCAGATATCTTCCACTTTCACTTGTTGGAGCAAATGGGTGCAAAAAGCGGTGAAGGGAACTGGTTGAATCAAAGTGGTCGCAAAGTAGGCGCCGACGCAGGCGACCAAATCAAAATAAACCACCAAGCAAAGCATGCTGAGAATCCCGGCAACCACTCGCGGAAAGACGATATAGCTCAACGGATCAATTGCCAGAACTTCGAGCGCATCGGTTTCGCCGTTTGCGCGCATATTGCCCAACTCCGTCGCCACGGCGGAGCCGGAGCGGGCGATGACAACGAGTCCTGTGATTAAGGGGCCTAACTCGCACCCAACCAAGAGGTAAAGTAACGTAGTACCCACATCGCCGGTGCCGAGAGGAGTTGCGGGATGGGCTGTGTAGAAAATCACCAGAGCACCGGTGCTAAAGGCGAGCATGCAAATGAGCGGCATCGCTTGCCAACCGGTAAAATAGGTTTGGGAGGCCACTACATAATAGGTCGAACGCAAAGAATGCGAACGATCAAACAAAGTGGCGCGAAAGGATCGCACCAACATGTGGGCGATATCGCCCCAAAAAGCAAACCAACCAAAGGTCTGGTTGCCCCATTTTTCAAAGATAGCAAGCATAGGTCCATCTAACTTTTCGGCTTTTTCGAGGTGGGGGATAACAAATATCAGTGCGTTCGAGCGGCGAGCAGCGCGTTATCGGCGGGTGCAAGATGCTTAACCAAAACCGAAGCAGGCAAAGGCTGGGCAAACTCGCCTGAATGGAATCCGTCGCGCAGCCAGCTGGGCACCACGGCCACATTGCCCACTGCGTCGCGGAACGCCGCGTCGACAAACTTACTCGAAGTCACGCCGGCGAAGAAGGTTTGGCCGTCAGCATCCACAACAGCCATGCGGCCACCGGAATCCCCCGGGAAGATCTTCCCTTGGCCAGCGACACTGACACCCACAAAAGAACGATCCCGACTCGGGGAAGTGCGACCAGCTACTGCCCGTTCTCCCGTGCGTTGCACATCAAGCACCACGGCCTGGCCACCGCTCGCACGTAGCAAGCCAGCCGGGGCGAGAACATCCGACGGCAGGTCTTTGGATACCGAATCACAAGGCGCGTCTACCAACATAGTCGCAAAGTCTTCCCCTTCTCCGCCGGAGACGATCACCTTGCGGTGAGCGGCATCGATGGGACGTGCGAATCCCGCCAACGTGATGGAATCTTCCAGTTTCAAATCCTCAAAGCAGTGTTTCGCGCTCGCCAGAACGTAGCGGCAGGAATCCCCCATGCGAGTGAAAGGTGGTAGATCAGCCGGGTGCACAACGGTGGCTTGGCAAAGGCTCTGCGGACTAAACGAATGGCGACCGGTAACCTGGTTGATAAATTCTCTGCCAATCTCCATCGTCAAACTTTTACGATTGGATACAGCGCGAGTGAGGCCATCCACTTCATTCCCGCTAAATTCCACTGGATCGACTCGGAGGCCGCGGCTTTGTTCGGGGCTGAGCAAAGCCCGTCCGTCGGCCGCATCGGGCACGAGCGGAAGCGAACCGCCCGAGATCGATCCGCCTGTACCGTTCAAATCAGGTTGCTGGCGTGAAGCCGCATTTTGGTGCGGCCCGGGAGCAGGGCAGACCGCGCCGTTCCCACCGCCCGTTTTGGGCTCGGCTCCCTTTTGTGCCGAGGCTCCACCTTGGGCGGCGCGCGGTTTCCAAGCGCCGGAGTTGGAACGTTCGGCTTGCTGAGCGCCTTGCTCCGCAGCCCGCTGCAGGTAGTAACGGCTTAACTCGCGTGCGGCAGCCAAGTTGGTGGCCGCGGCAATTTTCACCTTTTCCTCCGTGGGTAACGCGGCGGAACGAGCCGGATCTTCAAAATATTTTCTCAATGCCCCACCCGTAATGGCAGTACGTGGCTCAACTCCCTCTTTGCGATCTTGCTCCTGGAGCGCCGAAAGAATTTTGCTTTGCGATGGCTCAGGCAATTGAACGGAGGTGTCGCTCCCATTGCCAAAAACACTCAGTGAATCAACCAAAATGGCCTGCGCGATTTCGCCGGTACCGACGCCAGGAAAGGCTTCCTGCCGAACGGCCAGCTTCAGCGCGGCGGCCAGCAAGTACAAAGCTTGCTCGTTGCCCTCGTCTGCGAGTTTTTCTGCGGCTACCTCAATGTCTTTGAGGGTGACTTTCTTCGGGTTGGCCGCGACCGCTGCGATGGCCTTTTCGAAATCTTTGTCGGCGGTGAGCCCGGAAAGATCTACCGACTTTTCCTGGGTCGAAAGCCCTTCACGTTGGGTTCGAAGCTGCTTTAGTTCGTCTAGCACCAGCCGTTTGGCTACCGCCGGCTTGGCTTTGGCAGTCGCCTTGGCAATGGCTTCGGCGGGGGACGGGCTCTTCGAGCCATCGGCGGCGAAAGCGGGGTTCAAACCCAAACCGAGGTTCACGCTCAGAACCAAGGCCGCGGCTATCGAAAACCCCTTCAAACTAGACCCCCTTGCTGGTTTAAAGTGCAAGGGTGCCGCCATATACTGGCGCAAACGTCTCGTGGCGATCCCTCTTTAGGATTGAACCTTTAGGCTGTATACCTGCAACCCTGTAGTCACTCGGTGTACGAATACATTTTCGACGGTAGGTTCACGCATGATCGAATGGGTCTCACATTCTAGCCAAGCCATTAAGGGTTTTCCGATGGGAGATCCACACGATAGAACCTTTCCGGTTTACCTGCCCCCAGGCTACAGCGCGCAACCGTCAACTCCATACCCGGTTGTCTTCTTCTTGGCGGGTTTCTCCGGCAAGGGATCAGGCTACCTCACGGACGATTCGGCCTACGGCGTGCCTTTGCAGACCCGTTTCGACCGAGCTATAGAGGGAGGAACTCTGCGTCCCTTTATCGGCGTTTTCCCCGACTGCACTTCGAAGCTTGGCCACAGCCAGTACGTGAACTCCCCAGCGTTTGGAAAATACACAGACTATCTTTGCAATGAGCTCACTGCGTTTATCGACGGAAAGTACCCCACTTACGCCGATGCCCATCACCGTATTTTGGCCGGACACTCTAGCGGCGGCTACGGTGCGCTGGTTGCGGGCATGCAACGGCCAGAGGCCTTTCATTGGTTGAGTGTGTCGGCAGCGGATTCCTTTTTTGAGGCAAATATCCTGCCCTGCGTGAACGGCGCCCTCATGGAAATTAACCGCGCCGGCGGAGTCGAAAAGTTTATCGAGGGAGTTTTGTCTAAGCCAGGGCCCCGTAACATCGGCGGCCGTGAATTCGAGGCGATGATGACGCTAGCCATGGCGCCCTGCTATTCGCCCAACGTGAAGAACGCGCCGCTCTACGGGGACTTGTTTTTTGATTTGGAAACGGGCGCCATTCGACCCGAGGTTTGGGGTAAGTACCGCACCTGGGATCCCATCAATATGATCGACCGCTACGTCGATAATTTGAAAAAACTAGGCTTCATTCAGCTGGAGTGTGGTCTGCAGGACGAGCACGCCCTGCAGTGGGGGCATCGGCAGATCGCGCGAAAACTCGCCGCCCATGGGGTGCCCCATGAACTAAGCGAGTATCCTGGTGCGCATGGCGGGCACCATTGGCGATTTGAGTCGCGTCTGGCCCGCCTATTTGAAAAGATGAATTAGACCGGCTCCATGAAGAGCAGGAAGTCCGACGTAACGCAGCCTTCGTCGCGCATATCGTACTCGGAGAGGGTGACCTCTTCTGTCGACTGGCGGTTCCAGCGATGCGCGGACTGGCGCAAGAACTCACAGATAGCCTGGTAGCTCATGCCCGTCGGGATCTCGATAGAGTCGCCGACTTTCAGGGCGTCCGGAATATAAGTGCCGGTTTTTTTCAAACGATCGGCGTTTGCTTGAGCCTTGCCCAAGACTTCCGCTGCCGTTTCCATATCGCGTACGACCCGGATGAGGTCTTTGGATACTTTGAAACGTTGCACTTGAATCTTACTTCCCGCAGGAGTGCGGATGGCGCGCTCGATCGCTTCGGCTTCCACGAACAGAGCGTTGTTCTCACCCGCCGCATCCGAAACGAAGCTGAATATGGCGACCGGCAAAGCGCCTTGGCCGAAATCGAGCAAGAATTTCTGCGTCGATTTCAAGTCGTACGAAATCTCATCGAAGATTTCTTCAGGCAAAATATTTTTGGTAACCGTCATGACGTTACCGGAAGTAACTTTGCCGCGTTCGTCGCGGACAAATTCTTTAAAACGCACTTTAATGCGCAATTCGGGTCCGATGTCTAAACCTTCGGTAACCGAGTGGTGCAAAACCAGCTGGTAGGGCTGGGCCATCACTAAGCCACCCGAGCTACGCGAAATCGCCCGCGGCTTGCCGTCCATTTTTGCGATGGCGGCATCGATGGCGCTTTTGCGGAAAATCACTTCATGCCGCACGCCTTTGGGATCGAAGTAGATGACCTTCACGCGTTTAGGATCGCGATCATCCGGCGCTACGATGAAAGACTCGATGGGAATCCGAAGCGGCAATGCACCCTTCATGGGGTCCTCCTAAAAAAACAAACCAGGTATCTGCCTTTGTATAAAGCAAGGCGCCGGCCAAAGATCGGGGGCAACAGGCCGTCTAACCATCTGATTTTATGGATAATTGCCGAGGCATGATTCCGCCCGCTGTCAGGTTTTCGACAGGGGTTGCGCAGCCGCTTTTGTAACTAGCTGATAGGACTGGAGTTTACCCTGCGTAGGGTCTGGTCGGCGCGGGTGTATTCTCGCAATCCGCCAGAATACACCCTTGAATCGAGCCCTTAGCGGGGTATCTCGTCCGCCACTTGGTAGCTGATGGTGACTTCTTCGTTGTCCCCGGGGGCAAACTCCAAGTCGTGGAATACCACCCGATTGAGGTCAAAATCATAGATCCAGCGACCGCGGGTTTCCTTAGGGCCGCCCTGGAGGTCATCGCCCTTATAGGTGACGCGCAGGGAACTGATCATCGGGCGATCCTTCAACTGGATGAAGGGCCGCTTGATGCGGGTCACTAAGTCCTTACCCAAATCAGCCAAGTTCTTCCCGAAGTCGGTATTGCATAGCTTGTAAACCTTACCGCTAGTGGCTTTGATGACTTCTTCGAACGGACTACCGACGTACTTCCAATACTCATCGGTGAATTGGCAGCCGAAATCGTTGGCCGCGAACACACCGTAGGTCACCACTCGTTTCAAATCCACTTTGGTGGTTTTGAGGAAGTTAATGAATGTGCTGGCCGGGATGCGGCTTTGGTCAGGCGCATCGGTCAGAAAGATAATGGCCAAGGTGGCCGCTGGCCTAACGAAACTCGTGTAGGTCGGAAGGTGCTGCATGATCGGGCCGAAAAACCGTTCGGTAACATCGCCGTTCGTTCCCAAACGTTTCACTGCTCTTTTAAACAGATCGACATTGTCCTTCGTGTTCCATTGCAACGGAGTGGCGGGAGTGAAGCCGATATAGGGCGGTTCGCGCAACGAACTCGACAGAATCCCCATCTTCCATTCCAAGCCGCCCTTGGAGACGAAGTCGGTGATGAACAAGTCGGCGTTCTTGATCAGGTCTTTCTGGTAGGAATCCATGCTACCGCTATTGTCGATTACCCAGAGGATATCGACTTTAGTTTCGCCGGAAAGTTCCTTGAGCTTATGGACGGTATCAACATTTCGGGGCTCTACGTCTTGCAACCTATAAAGGAAGTCCGTACGACCGCAACTTGCTAGTGTTAGTAAAGCAAGCAACGCCCCAATTTGTCTCATCTACCGTCTCACTTTCTCCTGGCACCGAGATTGGGCCACGGATGTTAGTTTGAAAAGCTCGTCAGGCCAAATAACACCATCGAATGGGAATACCATCTCGCCTTCTGAGGCAGTCTTCAAGGCGGCCTGCGTCTGAGCACTGAGTCGAGAAGCGGTATCGCGTTCGACCGCAGACACGGCGCCCGAAGGGGCCCCTGCTGGCGTGCTAGCGCGACTCAGCGTCCGGACTTGGCTAAACAGCTCCACTTTTACGAATTGCATCTTGCGGATCGCTTCCGTCAAAATGGTTCGTCGGTTCTTCCAATGCCGGCGCACTTCTTCAGCCGAGCTCTTTTTGGCGCTTTCGGCAGCAGCCAATGCTTTTACCTTGGCGCGTTCCCAGTGTTGCTGAGGACCAACCGCCGGTAGCGTGGCCGTAATGCTCTGGGTGGCCAACGCGGTGAGCAATTCGGCTTCGGCTTTGCGGGCCGACGCAGCGCGTGCATAAACTTCGGTGAAAAAATCCGGCTCGTCGTTCTCCGGATCTTCTGCCTTCAGAGCAGCTTCGATTTTGCCCGCCCAAACTTTGTTGGTGGCCACGAAATCGTTCAGCTCTTTCTCCACTTCATTGTAGAAGCAAAGTTTGAGGTGCGAAATCGAGCGCACCACGTAGACGTCCGGAGAGAACTTGTCCGTGAACAATCCGCTGCGCAGTGTTTTGAGTTCACCCCGGAGCTTTGCCGTATCGCCCTTGCGCAACCAAACCCACGCCAATTCTTCACGAGCTTTCAGAAAATCGTCGGAGCCATCGGGAATGCGCTGGTAGAAATCCGCCGCACCATCCAACGATCCGGCTTGGTACAAAAGCCGCGCGATTTCCATATAGTGTTTGGAAAGACCGTGGACATCTTTTTGCTTATCCAACGCCGGCTCTAAGTGCTGCTTCAAAACCGCACCCGCACCTCGCAAGTCGCCTTTGCGCGCCAGAGCCAATGCCACTGTCCGCGCCAACGGCGCTTTCAACGGGTGCTCCGGTTGCAAGATAGCCAAAGTGGGAGCGGCTTTTTCGCCTGCACGCAAAACCGACCAAGCCTGCAATGAGGCAAAGTGCTTACCCCGCGAAGGATCGATCTTGGAAAGCACGCGGTTTTGTTCGCCAGAAATGGTGGGCGCTTTCGCAAGCAACCATGCATCAAATCCAGAACCAATCGTCGCTTCTAGAGCCAAAGACAAAGAGGAGTCTAAGAAACTACGACGGGAAAGACTGTCTACCCATTCGTTGAAAAAAGTTTGGGGAAGATCGAGTTTCCACAAGCAGTACAAGTAGGCGGCGCGCGCCGCGGGCTCAAACTTACCGGGAAGGCTTTTTTGGATCGCGCTCCACAAATGGGCAGCACCTTGGTAGTCCTTGGTCAGGACTTTCTGTGCCCAGAGCCGTGCTTCGTATGGCAAGTCCCGCTCCACTTGCAGCTGCGAGAAAAATTGCACCTGAAAGGGGTCGGTCATATCGGCCGCGGAAATCTGGCCCAGTACCGGCATGCTCTGCGCTACCGGGGCGGTCTTAGGGGCACCACCTACTGAGTCCAACAACGCGTCGGCACCTTTGCTGGTGGGTTCTGCCCCCCCCACGGAATCCAACAAGGCGTCGGCACCCTTGCCGGCCGCGAACACGGTTGGGGCCACCAAAAGAAGGCTCAATACTAAGCGCAACATCATCAACCTCCGAACACGTAGCCGGCCTGTAAGTAGCCCACGAAATTATGGACCAAACCATGGCTTACCAAACGCTGCTCGTCGAAGAAGTAATCCTTCACCCCAATGCGGAATGAAAAATTGCGTCCGAACCAAAATGCGAAACCGACGTCGCCAACCGCGGCCGCGCGCCGACCGGTCTGCAACCAAACCACGCCGGGTCCGATGCCGACGTATTGGTCAAAGTAGAACACCTTGTCCATGGTCAGGCGGAACTTGCCGTAGAAAAGGTTGTAGCCCACGAGCAAATCGGCGCGGTATTTGGTGACGCCCACATCCGGCACAATCGAATTTTTGTCGACCAGCCCTTGTCCATCGCGGCTGTATTCGTTGAAAACCAGGCTTCCGTTCAATCCCAAGAACCAACGGTCCGTCAGGTAGAAGCGGTATGTGGCGTCAAAGCCTTGCGAGGCCAAAAAGCTGCTTGAAGAAAAGTTATTTCCACCGCCGAGCGAAATTTCATGCCGGTGCTTCAAAACCGCGTACCGGTTTTGTACAGCATAGAGTTGCTCGGAGGTAAGCCCGACCGGAGCCTCGTTGCCCGGAGTTCCCAGCGAGTTAAGCTGTTCTTCCAAGCTGCGAGCAGGGACGGCCGTTTCTGCCGGAGCATCTGCCGCTTTCACCGAAAGCGGAGCCACGGACAGGAGCGCGAGAACGAGTAAGGTTAGTTTTTTCATTGTGCCACCAAGGTCGACAGCCATTTTTTAACAATTCGGTTATCCGCAGGGCTGGTTAAGATATCGGCGAACTCAAAGCCCGCCACTACCAAGTTGCCTTTGCCGGCCCCGCGACGGCAGGTCACCGCTACCGGGATGTCATCCTCGCCCGACTTGCTCAACACGAGAATGTTTTTGCAATCCGACCGACCGAGCAGGGCTTTCTTAGCGCTGACCGGAGCCGGCATGGCCGATTCCGAACTGAGCTTGCCCGCGAGTTTGATCGGGTTGGTCGGCTCTGCCAATCCACCGTCCGCATCGACGCCTAGTTCCCACCCAGTGAGGTCGGTGAGCCGCGCGCCTACGCTGACATTCAACTTGGCCAATTCTTCCTTCAAGCTGCTCTCGAGCTTTCCGACCAACGGGGTGTTGACGAGAATGTCGCTCACTAGTGCGGCTTGTTTTTCCATCGGCGTGATGACGCCCGGATCCAAGAAGGAGCTGGTGCCTAGGACGACCGACTTGCGCAAGACCAGCAAACGCGGGTCATTCAACTGCAGACCCGGGTTAGCGACTTGCACCGAATCGTAGAGCGCTTGGGAGGCTTTCACTTCAGCGTTGGTCGGGCTTTCACCGAACATCAACACCGAACCCCAGCTCGCCGGCAGTACTTCGAGCAAGAAGCTCTCGGTTTGGACCACGCCGTAAACGGAAGTGGCTGTGAGGGTGAACTGCTTCAGCCCCGCCTTTTTAGCTTTGATTTCCAAGCGACCCGCGGCCCAGCTGATTTCATCCGACGCCGGAGTAATCTTGACCGCTGGAGCCGTGGTAGCGAATTCCCCGTCGCGAACAGCGAGTGTTACCCGTTCGGTCTCGCCTTCACGCACATACTTGATGGTGCCCATCGGGAAGCCGCTGCGATCCACCAAAGGAGCGCGGTGCGTTTCTTGCTCGAAGGTTACCTTCACAATTTGATCGTTGCACAAGTCCTTTGCCCACATGCTGCGTTTCACGCAGGCGCGGATGGTCACATCCGCTGTGGTGCCGATTTTATCCGGCGGAACTTGGGTCCAACGAAATGTCGCTACGGTCGAAGGGTTGATGCCCCGGGCAGCGTTTCCCGTATTAGTGGTTTCGGTGCGCAACTCCGCCAAGCCGAAAGCGGGGCGTGGAGCCAAGGAGAGCGAAGGCGCCTCTTCACCATTCGGATCTTCCGCGCTCACCGTGAACGAAACGCTGGTGCCTTGGTTGATCTTAGCCGGGGCCAAGAGCAAGGCTTTCTCGCGTACATCCTTAATTCTCCACATCATGTTCGACGTGACGCTGGTGCCACGCGGGCCGTAAGCAGTCACTTCCAGCGGCTTATCCATGAAATCTCTCCACGATGCCGAGGTGTCCTTGAAGTTCACTTCACGAAACGAGGGAGTCCAGCTCACTTTGAAGCGATTTTGCGCCGTCAGGTCGCGCACAATCGAAACGCCCACCGGCATGTTCTTGATCTGCAGCTGGAAAGGGCCAGCGGGAAAATCGACGCTTTTGATTTCGATGGTTTGCTCGTGCAACGCGCCTTCGAGGATCATAATGGGATCCGTCGGAACGCTCACCGTCATCGGTTGTTGAACATCGCGCACCACTAAGAGGGTGGAGCGGCTGGTCATCGTCACCGGATCTTCGGAGCTCGAAAGCATTAACTGCAGCGGGTAAGTACGCAGAATGACATTCGGGTCGCGCGCGTCGTTAGCGGCGTCGAATCCAGGCGTCCAAACTATTTTCATGGTTTCGGGAGTAAACACCGCACCCGCCGGTAGGCCTTGTACGCTCACCAACGGTTTGCCGGGAGCCGGCACAGACGCGCTGATCACGATTTCCATCAGCTGGCCTTCCAGCGCCTCGGTAGAAGCGGGGACATCCAGTACCAACGGAGGAACTACCGGAGCCGGCTTTTCAGGTTCCCGTTGAACGATCCGTCCCGTTTCCGGAAAGGGGTTCTGTTTACAAGCGGCGACCAGCAAAACTGTCGTCAACAAAGCAGTGAGTCGTTTCATCGTTCAGCTCCTCAGCCGTTCACAGGCCTTAACAGGAAGGGGTAGTTCACTTTCACGTTCACACCGCCCACCGGTTTCGGGAAATCCCAAGTCATCATCCGTGCCGCGATGCAATCGCCCACTTCGGCATCGCCGAGCGAAGACTTCGCTACCTTCGAGTAATTCAGTCGACCCGTGCCGCCGATTTCGAAATTCATCGAAACCTGGCCCGCCATTCCGGGTTTGCGGCGCAAGCCTTGCTCGTAGCAAGCGCGCACTTGGCTTAAGTATTTAGCGATCGTCGCCTGAATCACGGCTTTATCCAAACCGCCTTCCAGCTCGATGTCCGAAGACAGTGGCAGCGACATCAGCGAACGGCCATTACCGTTGCCCACGCCCGCGCCAGTGCCCGAACCCACTAAAGTATCGCCGTAGCCGCCCGCGCCGCCGCCAGGGCCCTTGCCACCGCCGACTCCGCCCAGGCCCGCCACACCGGTGTTGCCCACCGTGGTGCGCTTCACGCCTTGGCCGATCCCGACGAGCATTTCGCCGCCCGTGCCCTTATCGCCTTGGATGCCGGCGCCGGGACTGACGTTTTGCATATTGGAAGGAATGCCGCCCACCGCTTTGCTCAGTTCTTTTTTGCCGAGCATGCCCAAGAAACCCAAGTTCTGGGCCACGGCACGCTTGCCGCCATCGTCTTTAGGTTTGGCCGCGATTTCCGGGTGGGGCGTGGTTAAAGTCGGGGCGGGCACCCGCACCGAGTTTGCCGGCACAACCGTGACTGTGACCGGCTCGGGAGCCGGGGGAATCTCTTCATCGTGCTTGGTGGGTGCGTACATCCACAAAACAGTAGCGAAGAGGAAAAACAGCATCGCAACGATGAGCAACCAGCGACTGGAACGATCATCGTTTTCGGTCAGCGCAATTCCGGAGGTATCCAGCGCGGCCGACGGAGCCACCATAAAGGTGCCCATATTGGAAACAAGCTGCCAGGAACCATCGCCCACTGCTTTAGCAGTGCAGCCTTCCACCGCGGACACATCGAATGTGCTGGTGGACTTGGGCTCCAGCTTAAACTTGAACGCAAAAGCGGCGCGGGTCGATTTCAAACCGTGCGATTTGCGGTTGTGCATACGCTGCGCGGCCGCTTCTTCGCTGATGAAACCAAACAGAGTGTGAAAACCAAACACCCGATCTACTTGGCCAGGAATGGCACGGAGAAAGCCTCCGTCGGCGGTGGCAATGGCGATCATTGAACTTCCTCCCCAGCGTCAACCGCAACGCGGTCCAAAAAATTCTCGCGCAAGCGGAGCAAGCCATCGGTTCCGTTGTCGGAATCACCGGTGACCACCGAAATCTCGGCCCGTTGCAACTGCCCTTGAATCAGCAGCTCCTCAAAGTTTACGTCTTTGCCCTTGCTGTATTTCACCTTGGGCGCGGGCGCCGTCACGGGCGCCTCGGCGGCAAAACTCTGCAAACCGAACACCATCAAACTGACTAGTAACAACTTCACAGTTTCTCCCCCTTACCCGAACCCAATTGAAGCAACCGGCCTTGGAAATAGGAAGCTAAACGTTCCTTTCCCTGCGACTCGTAGAAACTTTTGATCTGCGTCAGCGCGCTGGCCGAGGCCGGATCGTCGTGCAAAGTTCCCAATGCTTGTTTGTAATTTGCATCCGGTACGACGGCGGCCACGGCTGCCGGAGGCGCCGGGTATTCCACTTTGGCGATCAAAGTAGGCGTCGTATCGGGTACCAAGAGCGCTTCCAGCGCCGCCCGATCCGAAACTTGCGGGATGTCGGCCATCTGTTGGCGGGCCATGCCTTCGAAATCGGCCGCCTTTTTAACAAACGGCTCCGCCATGGCGGTCAGCTGCCCTTTAGCTTCCGCCAAAACTTCGGGCGAAAGACCTTCGGGCATTGGGCTATTGAGAATTTCGTTGGAGAAATCCGAATACGCTTTGTGCAACAAGATCGCAATCCGCGCACGGCTCTTGGAATCGCCCCCTGCATAGTACTTCTCCGTGCCCTTATCCAAAGCAGCCATCGCGTCCAAGCGTTGTTTGAATTTCTGTTGGCCCTTGCGGCCGTAGAAAGAAATCTTGCGCTGAGCCTGATCCAGCTTCGCGAGTTCTTCCATCACATACTTGGTCCAAGCCACCCCTGCGGAGCGTTTGGAGGCGAGCAATTCGCGGCGAGTGCGCTCGCTTCCCTTGCCTTCCACTTCCAATGCGTTGGCCAGCAGCAGCTTGTTGTCTTCCGACCACGGCAAATCCAGCGCCTCGGGCCCTAATAATTTAGCGTCTTTAAGTGTCGCATAAATTACATTCTCTAGTTCGCCTGCGGATTTGCGTTGCTTCATCCGCTTGGTCAAATCCCCGAGGAGACGGTTGCGGTCTGCGTTGCGCGATCCCAGTTCGTACAAAAGCGCTACCCGCAAATAGGCGGCGTCGTCCGATTTTGCGTTCAGGGTTTTTTCCTGCAACTCGGCCGACTCGCCGAAGAATCCCGCCGCTTCTAGTTCGGCCGCAAGTTCAGATTCTTGGTTCAAGTGTTTGAGCATGGTGAGGATCGACTTCTGATCCTTCAACTTCACCGCCAAAACCCGCGCGTTCTCGCAAGACTTGGGTAGGAACTTCCCATCCATGCAATATTTTTGGAACGTCACCAGCGCTTCCGGTTTTTCACCCAAAGCGATAGCCGCTTCGAACCTGGCTTCTTCGCGCACTCGATTGAGCAGCGCCAGCCCGTCGTTCCAGACTTTTCCGTCTTTGGCGGCCTTGGCCGCGGCCAGGACGCTGGGACTGTCGGCCCACTCACTCGAGGTTTGAGCGATTTCGCTGTAGAGCTTTTTGTCGAGCAAGATATCGACTTGCATCAAACCGCCACGGAAGGTCCAAGTGTCTTGCTTCTCCAGCGGCAGCGCCCACGTTTTGAGCAAAGCAAACGCTTCATCAACCCGACCTTGTTCTTTGATCGAAACAGATTGGATGTAACGGTATTCGCGGACCCGGGCAGGGTCGGTCACCAAGGTCGCCAGCTTTGCGGCTTCCCCTTCGATGATGGCGGAATCTTTGCCTTTCACCGCGAGAGCCAAGCGGATTTCGCGCAGCTTGATTTGTTCTTCTTTGGTGAGGCCCATGTCGGGAGCATTCACCCACTCATCAATCTTTTTCATTTTCGCGGCCGAATCGGTTTCAGCCGCAATCCAGCCTTCGATCATTTTGAACTGATCTTTGTGCTTGGGGAAAAGGTGCATGTACAAAAGGACCACCGATTTAAAATCGGGGGCGTACTCAGCACGGCTCGCGCGTTCGCCATCCAACTGCACGCTCAAGCGACGCAGGATTTTTTCCGTTTTGGAATCCACTCCGCCAGCGGGAACCGCGTTCTGGGCGGCCTGGTCAACGGCCAAGCGGAATTTGTCCCACTTGCGCAGACCATAATATTCTTCCATCAACCGCACTTGGGATTGCAGGGTAGGTTTGCGGCCGTTGACGTGTTCCAACGCGCGAGTCCCGGCAACCCGGTTACCTGCGGAGTAAAACGCTTCGGCTAGGTCTTCATATAAAGAGGGCCGACCTGTTCGCTCGGCCAGTTTTTCGACCAGCTCTAAGGCTTTCTCACCATCGGTATTTTCGGCCGACAGGAATACGATCAGATCGCGTAGCGCTTCGTCGCGCACCTGGCCTTTGGAGTCGAACAAGGCCACTTGCATTTCTTCAATGGCCGCTGGCAGGTTGCCCGCTTCCCGCAGCGCCCAAGCGCGGCGATAGTGTCCGTAGGCGCAGACATCGCCCTCTCCGCAGAGTTCAATCGACAAGCGGTAATAGGTGTCGGCCTCTTTCAACGCCACCGGCGTCTTGAGTTTTTCGTAGTACTCGGCCAAGCGCAGCGAGGCTTCCCGACGCAAGTCGGTCATTTCCTGTTGGGCGACCAACTCCTTCCAGTACTTATTGGCTTCTTCAATCTTGCCTTCTTCGGTGAGCAAGCGGGCCATTTGGAATTTGATCTTGAAGGCCAGGCTACCTTGCACGCCAGCGTGGTACTTGGTTCCGTTCAAGGCTTCCAAGTAGAGCGCCAAGGCGCGAGAGCGAGCGCTTTTTAGTTGAGCCTTTTCGCCATCGGTAACCATCGGGTTGCCGCCCAGCTCCACCGCTTGATCAAACAAAATGTCGGCCAAGCGCAATGTGAGCGTGGGGCGGGCGGAATCTTTGAGGGGCAATGAGTTGCGCAACGCTTCGACATCGCGGGCCAGTGCCGGGTCGGCTGCCGCTCCAGCCGAGTGGCTGAATGCGAGGCAAGCTACCAACGCCGCCGTTGCGAAACCCGAAGCAATCTTGGATGCAAACATCAGAACTCCCCCAAACAAACCCAAAGGACAAACCAGAAACGAAGGAACTTAACCGCCCGAGATCACTGCCAGCTGGATAGAACCGTAATGGGCGCTAGGTAAAATCGCCATTAGCTGGGCAATGGTGGTGCTCGGAATTTCTTTGTGCGCTTGTAGCGTGATATCGCCCGGGAACGCTTCGCCGGCGTTGCCGCGCAACCAGAGTTTGCGCAGCTCACCTAGTTTGGCGAGCAATTCGGTCGGGTTCTTCAACACTTCTTCCGGGGTCCCGATCTTTTTCTGATCGAGGTAGATCCCGTCGGTAGCCACTGCCAGCACCGGAGCGTCTTTGATTTCTTTGCCGGTCGACGCGCTGGGAAGGGTCACCCCTTTGATCAGCACGAGCAACTCAGGCGAAGTCGAAAACGCCTGGAGCAGGAAGATGACGAGCAAGCTAAACATGTCCACCATGGGCGTGAGCATGAGGCCCGAAAGCATATTGCGCTTTCCTTTGCGGCCTTTACCGCGTCCCACCAAGTGGTGTTCAAAGACGCCGGGCTTGAGCGTATTAGCGACTAAACTCATTTGTCCCCCACCGGTACTACCCCGAGGTTAACGATTTGGTGTTTTCGCAACACGTCCATCGCCGACACCAGGTTCCCGTAAGAGACTCCCGCTTTGGGCGTAACCATCGCTGCCGTTACCGGCGAGACGAAGGGTTGGCCCGGCACAGTCGCGGGGGTAATCCCCTGCAACCAGCTGGTCAGTTGCCCATCCACGGAAGCCAATAATGTTTTGAACTCTTCCGATTTGAACGCGGCCTTCTTGAAGGGCTTCCCGTTTTTCTTTAGAGCGACTTCCACCGAGGTGGGTCCGCCGAAGCGCATATCTAGTTCGTATGCGCCCGACTCGCCGGCTTCGGTTCCGTGGCTCTGCTTCACTTGAACGGTACTGAGTTGGATCCAGACCGCCGTCATCAGCAAGAAGCAGATGCACACCGACAGTAAGTCGATAAAAGGAACCAGGTTGATTTCCGCGTCCAGACTCTTCCGTCCCCCAGAGGACGGCATCATCGGTCCTGCGCCGGCCATTTAAGCCCCCACAGGTTGGGCGTTCAAGTTAGGCGCGGTGGCCCCACGAGTGACGCTCTGCTTGGCGGTTTCCGTGACGCCTTGGCCTTCCGTGTAGAAGAGCAGATCGTGATAAATCTGCGCCGTGATTTGCGACAGCTGCGTCACAATCCGGTCCGTGCGGTTTTGGAAAATGGCGTAAAACACAAGGGCGGGAATCGCGACCAGCAGACCAAAGGCCGTGCAGTTCATCGCTTCCGAGATACCGGCGGACAACATGGTCGCGCGATCGGCGGGGTTGGCGCTAGCCACCGCGGCGAAAGACGAGATCATCCCGCTGATGGTTCCGAGCAATCCCAAAAGTGTCGACACGTTACCGAACATAGCCAAGAAGCCAATACGGCGGTCGATTTTGGAGATTTCTTCGGCCAGCTTTTCGTCCATGCGCGCTTGGAGTTCTTCTTCTCCCGCGTGCGTGGCACGAAGACGGCAACCTACTTCAATAATGCTGTTCAAGGCCGTGGCGGGTTCCGCTGTTTTCGCGGCCAAAGCCGCGCCGGCGTAATCACCCTTGGGCAAATAGGCCATAATCTTTTGGCGGAAATCCGCGGCCGGCTCTTTCACCTTGCTGTAAAGCGCGATCGCGCGCTCCACGATGAACCCCACGGTGCACACCGCGAAGATCAAGATGAAATACATGAACACTCCGCCGGCGTGAAACTTTTCCAAGATAAGACTCATTTAAACCCCTCCAACCTTTAAGAATTGCTGATGCTGTTATTGATTTCCTACAACGCCCATGTGTGTCAACGCACGATTATGACGCTTTCCATCTAAGGCCAGACAAATGTTAACGCCCGGAATATACTGTTTGGATGACTCGCAATGGAATTCTCTGTTTGGAAGGCGATTGGGACGAGGGTTTGCGGCGGCGGAGAAGCTTGATTCCGGTGTTGGAACTTCTCAAAAGCAGCTGGAATATTCCATACATTCACCGGACTGCATCCAACCGCGAAGAGTTCCGGCGGGTCATCCAAGAATGGTCCAAAGCCAAGTACCGCAAGTACCCCATTTTGTACCTTGGGGTGCACGGCGGTCCCGGAGTGATTTCAATTGGTGATGAAGACATCCCGTTAAGAGACTTGCACGAATTCGCAGGAGTCGGAAAAAACCGTGTGGTGCATTTTGGATCCTGCGAAACTTTGGCCATTCCCAGCAAGGCGCTCTGCCAGTTTTTGAAGTCGAGTCGATTTACCGCCATCAGCGGCTTCAGGTCGGAAGTGGATTGGCTGCACTCTTGCGCTTTGGAGATTTTGATTCTCGATCAGCTGAGCTCCCGGACCCTCACCAAAAAAAGCGTCGCCGGATTTAAGAAAAGTCTTAACAAGATGGCAGGTTCACTCGTCCGGAGCCTGGGATTCCACATCTGGCAGACATCCAAGGGCTAATCAAACGCCCGGAACCCGCGCTAGACGGCGAGCAGCTCGGCGCAGGTGCTCATGGGGGTTTTCTTTAATGACCGCACCATGTGCCACCACAATCGCTTGAAGCCGCGGCGTCGACGAAAGCGCTAAGAGCCACTGCTCAAACTTCTTTCCGTCCTTCATTAAGAGCAGCTTTCCGATGCGGGTGATGCCGAAAAAACCTGTGCTGCCAATCCAGGCCATCACTCTGCCCCGCCACCCCGGAAGGTTCGGCAAATTCATCAGGGCATCCGTTACAACCAAAACAGGCCCCCCGGGAGTAGGAAAAAGATAAACCAGCTCGAAAGGCTTCAGACCATCGGGCGCTTGGCATTCGATACCGTATTTGCCCAACGCCTCCTCGCAAGTAGCGTCGACTTTCAGCACCTGTTCCACTTTGGCGCGCGCGGCGGCGGGGCAAACGACCTGCAAATCCGGAAAACGGTTTTTGTACACCTTGGCGTCTAGGCGGTGAATGGGGTTGGGAACGACCATCACCGATGGGCGCCCGAGCTGCTCTAGCTCCTCCATGGTTTTTTCATCCAGCGCGATAACGCTGTGCAACCACAAGGTGCGGTCAGGCAGCACGCCGACCACCATATTGCGGGGAACTGGGCTGCGCCCGCTGCTGCCGGTTACTTGCCAAACACCTGGAGCAACTAGCTGCAGTGGGCCATGAGGAAAAACGGAACGCCGCCACTCTTCTGCGATTTTCATGGGGTATACTGTAGCTCACCCAAAACCCCGGAACTACCGCTATGCAAAAACAAATTTTACTGTGGTCGATATTTTTGTTTTTCTGCCCCAGCGCTCTTTTCTCCCTACCGCCGACAGAAAATGCCCACGGCATCATTGTAAAATTTAGAAACGCGAAGCGAGAGAGCTTCAAAGCCCGCGACCAGCTGCATGCGCAAAACGGAACCAAGCTAGTTTACCGTCCCAAGCGCTCTCCCTACGATTTCGTCACGCCCAAAGAGGAAGACAAACAACACGATTTCGTTGAGCTGTCTAAAATTTGCGACGTCTATCTCACGGCCGCATCGCCTGTCGCGGAATGCGAAGTAAATTACGATTTGTATGCCCGCAACAACAAAGTCGAAGCGCCGCCCCCAGCGACCGCTCCGGGCGACTGCGCGCTCACTTCCTTACACGGCAACCCACTCTTGAAAGACGGTTCTCTCTCGCCGTTCTGGGCCCAAGAAATGGTGGGCGTGGATCTAGTCGCTTTTCCGCGCAACGCCTCCAAGATGGGTGTGGCGGCCGTGAAGGTTGCGGTGCTCGATCAGGCCTTTGGCGAACAACCAGCCAGCGTATCCAAAAAGATCGTGAAGTCACTCACTCCCACCGTCGATAAAACAGATAGTCACGGCGCGCTTTCTCTGAGCTTGCTCAATGGCGCCCTACCCTATTCCATGCAAGCTCCCATCGAGCTAACCGAACTTTTTGAAGTGCGCACCATTGCCGACTTCCTAAAGGCATTGGATAGAATGGAAGATGCCAAGCAAGCCCCGGCGGTCATCCAAATTTCTGTGGGCCTCGGCGGCTCGAGCCCGGCGGTGCGCGAAGTATTAAAACGCCTAAGCCAGAAGAGCATTCTCGTGGCTGCAGCCGGCGGAGATTGGCCTTCCGCGCAGGATGCGAACGAAAAGGAATTCCCCGGCATTTTGGTAGGCAGCCTGTCACCCGAGGGCTATTCGACAGCGACGTGCCATTCCGGCAACGCCGTCACTATTAGCGCTCCAAGCGATCGATATTTGCAATCAAGCGCCGATGGAAAAAAGGCACAAAGCTTCGGTGGAACCAGTGGCGCAACCGCAGTGGTTGCCAGCGCGGTTGCAGCAGCTCGTTCTTTGGTGCCGGATCTTTCCTTGGCCCACGCGAAACATATTCTAATCACCACCGCCATCGACGCACCCGGCGGCCCAGCGTTGAACGCGGTAAAGTTTCTTGCAGTTGCCGATCGCATTCGCTCTCAATCCCTGGCCGGCACAGTTCGGGATAAGGCGGTAAAAGCCGGGGCACGCGGCAGGCTGTATCAATTTGAGAAAGAATCTGCCGAAGTGATGGCGAAAGCCACTCCTGTGCTGGCCGACGCCGAAGTGAAGTGCGAACCGCGCACCTTGGCTTTTCAACAACTAAGGCGGGCGTTTTTTCTAGCCCCCGACGGCAACGCCCGTGCAGTTCTGGCCGAGGCGTTCATGCAGCAGGGCCTAGCCTCAAACGCGCGCTACGTGGCGAATGTTGATCCGGTAACGCTGTTCGAAAACATGGCGGCCGACATCCGCTCGCCCGATTCCGCCGTGCGCATCGGCGCAGCCCGCGCAGCTGGCCAGCTCGGGGCCGTCGGACTGGATTTGTTGGTGAAGTTCGCTGAAGGGGGCGACCGCTCGCCGGCGAGCGAGGGGCAGGCGGCCGCGCCGCTGACCAACACGCTGCAAGCAATTGCCGATACGCTTCCGGAAGAAGCCCATAGGCAGCTGGTTACCCGTTTGCGTTCTCACGAAAAAGAAGACGTTTCCAAGCTGGGCCAGACACTCAAGTAGCGTCTAAAAAGCACTCGTTTGAGCCTACACTCTGCCACCAGATAGGCACACACATCCTATAATAATAACAATACCTTACGCGTATTCTGAGAGCATGCGTGCGCTCCCCCGTCAATCCACAAACCATCCCGTGCGGCCGTTGCCGGCCCCCAGCTTGCAATCTTAAGCAGCAGGGGGACTCGTTTTGAACTCGCTCATGCGCCTATTCATAGCGCTGCTGTTTTGCACTCTAGCTGCCTATTCGCAGCTGGCCTGGGCAGACGACGAGCATTTCGAATTCGGTCCCGCGGAAGAGAGCGATTTCCAAGACGAGGGTTTTCTGACGTTAGATGTCGAGGACCTCGAAAACAAAGTGGTCGACCTAGGCCCGCTGGAAATCCCGAGCAAACCGCGCAAACCACCCGTCCCGCTCCTTTTCGCAGCGACTTCCGAAATTCTGCAAGACTGGAAAAAAGAAGGCACCCTGCCTCCAGCCAAAAACCCGGAACCCGCCCCACAGCGTTCCATCGCCTCGGTGGTACCGGAACAAACCCGCACGCTGACCCAATCCGCTTTAGACCAAGAAGGCCAATTCCAAGACCAAGTCATGGAAGCCTCGCTCGGCGACGCAGGCGCCACGTACAAAAAAATTCTCTCGGTCATCCGCACCGGCAAAATCACCCCCCCTCGCATCCAAGACACTCACTAAAAGTAATCGAGGAGAACCCGGCCCTTCCCCGGTCTCCCCCATTCGGGAATGGGTGGCAGTGGGGAAAGGCCCCCTCCCGGGGGCGTACTAGGTAAGAAACTAAAAGCCGATCTGCACTCGACCACCCACCCACGCTAGGATGACCCCGGGAGGGGGCCTTTCCCCACTGACGGGCCCCACTCCCCGAACGGGGGAGGCCGGGCCAGGCCCGGGATTCCCGCGAGTTCCCCCGTTAAGGTTGCCAGCTAAGCCTAAAACCGGTAATCCATCCCCACCGTGAACGCACAATTAGTCCTAGAAAATGTAACGGTTCGCCTGCCGAACCGAGTCCTCTTTGAAGATGTGAACTGGAGCCTCTACGAAGGCATGCGGGTCGCCCTCGCCGGCCGCAATGGCTCCGGAAAATCCACCCTGCTCAAAATCCTGGCCTGCCGCTCCGAGCCCTCCGGCGGCAATTGCATCGTGGTGGGCGGCAAAAAGCTGCGTCTAGGGTTTCTCGATCAGTCCCTGCTCGATTCGGCAGTCGTTGCGATTAAAAAGAACAACGAAACGGAATTGAATGCGGTCGAATACATCATCCGCAAATTGGGCGAAGGCAAAGACCCTGAGGATTTCGACGAAATCGAAGCCGAGTGGGAAACCCGCAAGATCCTAAGTGGTCTCGGATTTAGCAACGAGTACATGGACGGCCCCATGGCCAAGCTTTCTGGGGGCTGGCTGCTGCGCGTTTTCATCGCGGCCGCGCTGGTCGAAAAACCGGAAGTGCTTTTGCTCGATGAACCTACCAACCATTTGGACATTTCCTCGATCCAATGGCTCGAAGAGTTTTTGCAAAAAGAATACAAGGGCAGCTTACTGATCGTGACCCACGATGTCTCGCTGCAAAAGCGCACCACCGATTCGCTGGCCGTGCTCCACGGCGGTCGCTTCTTTTTCCGCCCCAATCAGCGTGACTACCTCAGCTTCCGCGAATCGCTGGGCGAGGAAAAACGCCTACTGGCCAAAGACATCGAAACGTGTGAGCGCAAAATCGCCGAGAACATGGACTTCTTCATGCGCTTTCGGGCCAAGGCGAACACCGCCAACCGCGCCCAGAGCAAATTCAAAGCGGCCGAAGTCCACCGCGAGGAACTGGTAGTCCTTAAAGACCGCCTGGCCCGGATTGAAGGCTTTGCCTACAATTTGAAATTCCGGTTTCGCCACGCGGGTCCCAGCGGCAAGTTCCCGCTCGCGGCCACCAACATCGATTTCAAATACCACGAGAACAGCCCCCTACTATTGAAGAACGTCTCGCTGGACATCAGCCGGGGCCAGCGCGTCGCCATCATGGGCGATAACGGCGCCGGTAAAACCACGCTGCTCAACGTGCTCGCCGAGCGGTTGAAGCCTGTCGCGGGCGAAATCATCATGGGCCATAACGTGATGATGGGTTACTTCGGCCAGCATCAGCTAGATGAACTCTCGTTGGAAGATTCGGTTTTGGACAACCTGCGTTCCCGCGCCACCGGCGTGAGTTACGAGGAGTTACGTGGTTGGCTGGGCGCTTTCGGTTTCGGCGGCGACGACGAAATCGCCAAGAAAGTGAAAGTTCTCAGTGGGGGCGAACGCGCCCGCCTAGCTCTGCTGCGGATTCTGGTGACCCGCATTAACGTCTGCTTGCTCGATGAACCTACCAACCATTTGGACATCGAAACCAAGGAACTGCTCAAAGACGCCATCAAGTCTTTCGAAGGCACTTCCATCTTCGTAAGCCACGATCGCGACTTTGTGGGTGATATCGCCGAGCGCATCTTGTACCTGACCAACGATCACAAGCTGATCGACCACTTGGGTAACTTGGAGAGCTTTTTCGAAAAATACCCGCAGTACGTGCGTCATTTGGAAGGCCACCGAGCCGCGCCCTCCCAGGCTCCCGTCGTCAAAAAGGCGGTAACCGCCGACGCGCCGAAAATTTCTTACGAAGAGCGCAAAAAGTTCAAGAATCTGGCAAAATCGTTGGAGAAGAAGATCTCCACGGCCGAAAGCGAAATGGAAACGCTGGGCCGTCGTAAGGACGAAATTGCGCAAAAGCTGACAGAGTCTAACTCTCCCGACGTGGCTCAGGCCTTGACCGCCGAACACGCCACCATCGACAAAAAGCTCACCGCTTTAATGATCGAGTGGGAAAAATGGGGAACCGAACTCGAAAAGGTGCGTCAAACCGTCCCCGATCTCGCTTAACGCAGGGGTTCGATGAATATTCTGATTTTGGGCGGCACCCAGTTTTTCGGTAAAGAGATTGTGCGACTGTGCGTGGAGGCAGGCCATACTGTCGGGGTTTTTACCCGCGGCAACCGGATGCCCAAGGATCTCCCTGAACACCAGCACATCCAAGGCGACCGCGAAAACCCTGATGACCTCCGCCGTGCCGCCGAGACCCAGCGTTGGGATGCGGTTATCGATAACATTGCCTACAACGCCGACCATGTGCGCGCGGCCCTCAAGGCATTTAGCTCCACGTCCCACTACGTTCTATGCAGCACTATTTCGGTGTACCGCTTTATTCCGGGTCGCTATAGCCAACCGATGCAGGAAGACGCGGTCGATTTCGACTACAACCCGCCTGCCGAAGACCCCCATGACATCCACTGGAAATATGCCCGCGGGAAACTCGAAGCCGAACGCGAATTGATGAAGCAGCGCAAGGTGCCCTGGACTATTTTGCGCCCGCCGGTGGTGTACGGACCAGAAGATCCCACCGAACGCGGTTTTTGGTATGTCGGCCGACTCCTACGCGGCGGCCCACTGATCCTATCCGATGGCGGTGTGAATAGTTTTCGCCTCATTTATTCGGTCGATTGCGCGCGCGCATTCTTGCAAGTGATCGAAAACCGCAAAAAGGTTTTGCGCAAAAGCTACTTCATCGCTCAGAGCGAGATCATTACGTTGCGCGATTTCGTAGAACAAAGTGCCCAGGCTCTGGGCGTGGTGCCCGATTATGCCGACGTGGCACTGGACAACTTAGGTCCCATGGGCGGCCCGTTTTCGAACATGGTGAATCTGATTCCCGACATCTCGGCGGCACGCAAAGATTTCGGCTTCACCACCACTCCGTTTGTCGACTTTATAAAAACATCTGCGGACTGGTTTCGCGACCACTGGCGCGGCAACGAACAAGAACTCTTCGCAAATCGCGATCAGGAGCTGGCTTTCGTTACGCGTTGGAAAAAAGGGATTGCTACACTCAAGGTGCCGAAGCAGGCAAAGTAGCGGCTTGCAAGCGGGCGGCGTCGCGCTTAGCTCGGCTCTCGGACAAATGGTGCAGCTGCCCGCAAGCAGCGGCGATATCGCGGCCCCGGCTGCGGCGGTAAGTCGCGGTGTAGCCTTCCGCCAACAAAATCCTCTGAAAATTTAAAACCCGCGCTTCCGGCGGCCGCTTAAAATCCACAAACGTGTTCTCGTTGTAAGCGAGCAAATTAATTTTCGAGGGAATCCCCTTCAGGATTTCGGCCAGGCGGTAAGCATCTTCCGGGCTATCGTTGATCCCATCGATCAAAAGGTATTCCCAGGTGATGCGCAACCGGCCCGGCATGCGCAATTCTCGGCAAGTTTTGAGCATATGCTCCAGTGGGTACTTGCGGTTGATGGGCATGATCCGCGAACGCTGCTCATCGGTAGTGCCGTGGAGCGAGATCGCAAGCTTGCCTACATCGGCGTCTACAAAGGCTTGGATCTGCGGCACCAAACCCACGGTCGAAACCGTGATGTGCCGCTTGCCGATTTGGGGGCCCATGGGGTGCTGAAAAATAGCCAACGCATTGATGACGTTTTCGTAGTTATCAAAGGGCTCACCCATCCCCATCACCACGATATTGGTGACCTTGCCCGGAAACGGGAGGCTGAGCAGCTGGTCGACAATTTCCCAGGCTTGTAAGTCGCGGGTGAACTTCTGGTACCCCGTGGCACAAAAGGCACAGGCCTGCTTGCACCCGACTTGGGTCGATACGCACAAGGTATTGCGCCCCTCGGTGGGGATGAAGACCGCTTCCACCTTTTCGCCGTCGTGCAAGCGGACCAGGTATTTCACCGTGCCGTCCCCAGAGTCGAATTGCTCCGCCATGTCGACGCGGGGGAGGTAAAAATGGTCATTGAGCCAATCCCGGAAGGATTTGGCTAAATCAGTCATCTTATTGAAATCACTCTCATTTTTCTGATAAATCCACTGGAAAAGCTGGCGACCGCGGAACGCCGCGTGGCCGTGTTCGGCCATTTTGGCCTCTAACGCGGCAAGCGGGAGGCCTTTAAGATTTTCCTTGGGTTGGGACTTCATTCGGCGTTGAGATATACCTATATTGTTGGTCACGGCACAAGGGCGAAAGCCGTCTTGGTCAGCAGAGGGGAACAATGCCAGGGAACTTAAAGCGTTGGCTGCAGCGATTGAAGGGTGGAGACCAGTCCGCGTTCCTCCCGCTTTACCAAAAAACCTCTCCAGGGTTGATGCGTTATTTGCTCTGGAAGACCAACGGGGATCGCCCGCTGGCCGAGGATATTTTACAGGAAACCTACGTGCGCTTTCTCTTAAACGTCGACCGGTTGGAGTCCACCAAGGACATCGCCATCCAGTCCTATCTTTTGCAGATCGTGCGCAACTGCTTGATCGATAAAGTGGCTCGTACCCCCGAGTCCAAACGCACCCACATTCCATTGGAACTGATGGGCGATATGCCGGAAGCGGTTGAGCACCGCCAGGAAACTGCGGTCGAACTGCGCGAACTCGCGGTGGCAATGGAATCGCTTACCGAACGCGAATCCGAGATTCTTTGGTTGAAGGATGGAATGGGCATGTCCCACCGGGAAGTCGCCGATCGAGTCGGCATTACCGAACAAGCGTCCCGTCAGGCCTATGTGCGCGCCAAGCGTGCGCTGATCGAGTTAGTGGGAACGGGCTTTGGGAAAGGAGAACTGCATGCCGAACTGTCCTAGTACAGACCGTCTTCTGGAAAGCATCTCCATCCCCGGCGAAATGAGCCGCTGGACGCTTTTGAAAATGAAGTGGCACACCCTGCGTTGCGCTCCCTGCCAAAAGAGCGTGGAGCGGCTGCAGAACACCTGGAAGGCCTACTTCCAGCCACAGCCCGAAGTGGCTTCTTCTCTTTTAAAAGTTTATTCCCGCCTCCAACGCGACGAGACCCTGATTCTCAAAGGCTGGAAGCTCGATGATTTCCTCAGCCGCCGCCCGTCGCAGACGCGCCTCTTTTTCCGTGCCTGGGGTTTCCCGACCGGCATCGCAGTGGCGGTTTGCTTGTTCGCGGTGGTTTTCTCGCCGGTATTTCAGGGCGCTGAAGACACTTCCAACTTAGCCGCACTCAAAGAACCACAGGTTCCGCTTTCCCCGATTCGGGTGCGGGATCGCAATTCGGTGAAAGTGCATTATGTGCAGCCGGAATTGCTCCACAGCATGGAATTTGAAACGGTGAGCACACCATGAAGACACGCTTGGTTGGTTTGTTTTTGGCGGGCGCCCAGTCGGCGGCCGTTTGGGCCGGGCCAGCACCCGTGCCGGTTCCGGTTACGATCACCGCAACCACTCCCGCGCAATTCACCTCCCGCGTTTATTTTGTGATCCATGAGTCGAGTCCCTATTTGGTGCAACGGGGCCGCAAGGTCATTGAAAGCGAGTTTGCTCAAACCTACGAGGGCATCCCTCAGCTGCAAGGCCGCCCGTACAAGGTGCTTTCCGACGGGAACCAAGTGGTTTTCTCCGTAGTGACCGACGCCGATGTACGCGACCCCTTTCAAAACGTCGTCGCCGAAATGGTCGGCCAGTTGAATGGGCGAGTGCGCACCCGGGGCGGTTACGATCTCCTGCGCACCGCCATGGATGAATCCCAAGACAAGTATTTGGAAGTCGTGCTCGACGAAACCAACACCAAAATCCGCTCTATCGTAGCGCGTGCCATCACCCTGCGGGATTTGCTGGCGGAGTTAAAACTCCAATTCGGCGATGCTCCGGTGGAGGCGAACGCCGTGAAGCTGTCTCGCCGCAAAAAGCTCGCGGCCGATGCCCCAACCGCCCCGCGCTTTAGCTACATGATCCCAGGAGATTGCGCCGCCCGTCCGCTCGACTGGAGCTTCGGCCTGCAGGCCAAGACGGTGGGCACCCCCGACCTAGTCGCCAAGGAGCCTGAAGCCAAAACGCTAGACGAAGCGATGAGCGAATTGGCCAAATTTTTCCGCCTGACGGTGGAAAACCACCAAGGGACCTATCTCTTCACCGGAGAATGCCCTCGCCCCGTTATGGCCCGCCGCCAGCAGGGAACGTTGGAATTTATGCCGAGCCGCTGGATTCAGCTGGGCGAGACCCCTGCGGTGGTAGCCCCGATTCCCCGTCCCGTAGAGGCTCCCCAAGTTCCCCTGGTTCAAGTGCGAATGGTTGAATAGTCCCCCTTTCAGCCCTTGCCATTGACGCGAAAAGCCACTAATTATCTGGACTCATGTTGCGGGACTAGCTCAGTTGGCTAGAGCGTCTCCTTGCCAAGGAGAAGGTCGCGAGTTCAAGTCTCGTGTCCCGCTCCAATTTTGAACCCGGTAGGTCTTGGACTTACCGGGTTTTTTTATTGGGGTCGGCCTCGCCCGTGCGCCCATCCCGCCTCCCGCCTAGACTGGACCACTGACTTACGGCTTCGATGCGATCGGGGTTTCGCGCGAGGAACGCGCGAAAATATACCGGAGCGCATAGGCGCCGTGCGCCAGTGGTCCAGTCTAGGCGGGAGGCGGGATGGGGGTCTGGGTTTAGGACGGGACCAGCAAAAAAGGCGGGAAGTTTACGAACTGCCGTCTTCTTGAGATGAGGGCGACTTTTTGGGTGGTTTTGGGGGTTCACCTCTCGCGCGAGAGGTTGCCGTTCTCTCGCGGACGCTCGGCGCGTATGCGGCCCGAATTTATTTTTCGTGCAGCAAGAGCGGGTAGCCGCCGCCTTCGATTCTGTTAGAGCCAGGCCGCTGAAAGCCGACGCGGCTTCGGCCATGCCATACTGGTTCGTAGCCGATGGCCATCAGGGCTTTGTCGGTATCGAAGCGATCATCCCCGGCAGACCTTCCGTAGCTCGGCTTGAGCCGCACTTCGATGGATTGCCCACCTGCCGGCGCTTTGCGGTAGATCGTGCCCGCACCCGGCACATTTTCAATGGTCCAACCATTCGCGCGCAGGGATTCATTATTGGCGACCGTGGTACCGGCAAATTGGAAACCCATTGTGGCAAGTTCGGCCCGGCACGGAGGGCAATCACCGCCGCTGAGGATAACTTTATCCGCGTTTATCAATCGCTTGCGCGCTTGCTCGACCGCATCGTTCCCAGACGGAGTCTTATCGGGCACTTTTTCCGGGGCTTTCTTCTCTTCGGGCGGTTTCTGCTCGTGCTTTTTCGGCGCGTCTTTCAGAACATCGTCAAACCCACCGAAGCCGCCGCCGCGAAATCCTCTAGAACTCAACCCGCTATCGTTTAGCTTCTCGAAAGAATAGCCTTTGTCGGTAGCGGATTTTTTGATCTTTTGCCCCACCAGCTTTGGGTCGCTTCCGGTGTACTCAAAAACGCACCCGTCGCCGTTGCATTCACCTTTCCATCCGTTTTCCTCCGAAAGGTGTTCGGCGGCGAATTTTTCGGCGTCTTCAGCACTCATGCTTTTGCCAATCCCCTCCTTTAGTGAAGCAGGTTTTCGCTGGGCACTTGGCTCGGGTAAAGGCGGAGCAGCATCGTCGGATTGCTTTTTGCCGTTATCACCTTGGATTTTTTCAGACGCTGGCCCGCGCTTGGCCTCGCGCCATTGCTCCACTTTCCGATTGAGCCAGGAGTCCAATTTTTGTGCCCCTAGCTCGGCTAGCTGCGCGGTAACGCGCAGTTGTTCGGCTTGCGCGTCTTTTTGGTCGGCCTGCTGTTTCAGAGATTCGGCCAATCCTCTGATTGCCTCGGCCATGAAGCCTTTGCTTTCGCCGGGGGTGTTTTCCTCTACACGAAGCAACTTCTCCGCATTTTCATCCCACGCAAAGCGGGCCTTGACCGACTGAACATCGGTTTTCAAATCAACTGTGCGATCCGGGCGGGTCAGCGAACTAAGGACTGCCTCGAATTGCTGGCCTTCCTTACCCTGAGTCAATTCGAACTTTGCCCAACCGGTGCCGTCGTTGAAGGCGATCTCGCGCCCTCCGCCCAACACGCCAGCCATCGTCCGCTTTCCGGTTTCCCCGCCCACTTGGGCCGACCATTTCAGCAACTTGTCTTCGCCGAATGTGGCCTTTTGAGCCTCCAGCCAATCTTTGCCCGTAACTTGCTTAGTGCCGCCTTTTGCGTCTACCAAAGTAACTTGGGCTTCCAAGTTAATGGAACCATCGGCCGCGACCACTTGCTGCAAGGAAGCATTCCACTGCGCGGCGCGAGCGCGAGCGGCTTCCAGTGCTTGATCCATTGGTGCCTTGTGCTCATCGTTCAACGACGCTTGCCCGCCGTATGCATAATTCATCACTTGGCTAAAATCGCTAGTCTTCCCATCGGCTAGTTCGGCAACGCGTGCTTTCATTTCGTCGCGTGCGGTGGAGTTCATGCTGAAAACTCTCTGCGCCACTCGCTCGAACGCACCTGCACGAGTTGCTGGGTCTTCGGAGGCAAGCCCTTGCTGGACCTTTAATACATGCTCCAAAGACGACTCCGCAGTGGCCTGAAAGCGATTGGTCTTCGTCAACAAAGACACCCAATCTTCATGCCGCGCCAAGGCTGCAGTAACTTCGCGCGACGCCAAATCCCGAGCTGCCTTCTCCAAGCCCGACGTCCCTTTTGAATCACGAATCTGTTGCGCGATCTTGAGCTGCTCGGGAGTCTCAATGCCTTTTCTGAGGCCGAGTGACTTAAGATAAACCGCGCGGGCATCGTTCTCACCCAGCTTGAGCTGCTTTTCCACGGCACCCAACAAACTGGGATCACTCTCCAACAGCTTCTCAATGGCCTGGGCTTTGTCTTGGGTGAAGTCGCCACTGAGCGCATCCGCCATTTGTTCGGCGGCGCTGGGCGCTTTTACTTCGTTCTTCACGACATCGTCCGGCGCGCTATTGTCTTCGCCGTGCTTGCTTACGTCGCTCATCCACTGGCTAGCGGCTTTGCGCATACCGTTGGCCCAAGCCGCCAAGTCCCAAGCGTCAGAATTATGCTTCTCTTGCTTCTTCGACCGAGATGAATCGGCTTTATTTTCAGCCAGCCGCGCGTCGTTCTTCGGCTCTTCAAAAGCGGCGCGCGTATTCTGCGTCGCCAGCAGTGCGGCGGAAGAATGCGCCGCCGTCCAGACGGGGCCGACTCCCTGGTAGGTTTCTTCCCCAGGCGAAAGGTGAATTTTCGTTTTGGGATCGTAGGTCGATAGCGCACTTCGCTCTATATTGCCGCGCAAAGCACTCAGACGCGCTTTCTCCGCAGAAGTGGCGTTTGAGGGAAGCGTATCGGCTAGAACAGTCATCGCTTTGCCCGCCGCATCGAGCGCTGGATGGTAGTAATACGGCGCCAGCCCATCAGCGCCTGCATGCACGCCACCGCGGGGAACTTCCGAACGGAGCGAGCCGGAATAAAGATGGAAGTTCTCCAGTGATTTTGTGAGAATTTCCCGATTCGCTTCGGTGGGTTCGGTTTGGTATTTTACTAGGGCGTACGGAACATACCTGCCGGCGCTAGCTCGCTCGCTTAGATTGCTAGGAAGGATGCCCCACGGAGCGTATTGGAGCAGGTGGGTCTTTCCGCCAGCGCCTTCGCCGGCAACCGGCACGAAATTTCCGTACTGATCGAGAACGGAATCTGTTTTCGGTTTTTCCACCAGATCCAGATAGTTTTTTGCAATCGGATCGCGAAGGTCTTTGGGCAAGGCGGCCAGCGCGGCAAATACCATTGCGGAGTGGTTATCGCTGGATCCCTTAAAATCCGTTCTGGCCTTTGAATTTGGGAAGGCCTGGCCTAAGTCCTTTGCCAAACTATTCTGGAAGGCTCGTTTGTAATCGGCAATTACCTTATCATCCCGAAACTTTTCCGGCATCAAGGCGCGAAGAGACGGATCTTTCTCCAATAAATTCAATGTATCGATAGAATAAATTTTGCCCCATTTTATTACCTGATTTGAATCAGTGGCCAATTCCCTGGCAATTTCGGGCTTACTTTCCTCGTTGCGCTTGGCGAAATATTTGCCTTCCACAAACCGAGCCAGGTCTTGCTTGGCCTGTTTTATCATTTCGTCAGGAACTTTTTGGCCGCTCTTCTGCAGCAGCGAAATGTTTGAGAGCAATCCCACCGATCGTAGGGAATCTCCGGCAAACTTCCATCCTGATTCGTCGGTGTTGATGGCCACCCAGGCGCCATTACTGGTTTGCCAGTCTTTTTGAATGCTCAGCAATCCTTGCGCAAAGTCTACGGGAGTTACGTTTTTTGCCTTCTCATCCAGGGCACGAGTGAGCGCCGCTTCCCATGCCCGCTCCAAGGGCCCGCCACCGGCTCTGTTAGTTTCAGGAATTCCTTTTTCAATATTGCGCTGGGTATCTTGCTCCATACGCCGAAGGTCCTCGTAAACGGGTCCTAGAAGACCGGTAAACTTCATCTGTTGGCGGCCAGGCTGGCGCTGGGTGTAGTGCATTCCCACGTACAACTCGGCCAACTTTTTGAACCGATCCTCAAACTGGCTCAAATCGAGATCGTCGGGCTTAGTCTTATCGAGACTAGTGGAGAGGTCGCGCAATAATTCGAGAGCGGTGTTTTTGTATTCCTCGTAAGATTTTTTCTCTTCGTCCGTGGCTTTGTCGTAGATGGTTCCCGCACTCATGGCCGCTTTAGCGCTCGAAGTTTTCTCCAGTTGCGGCTTTTCTGCGCTTTTAGCCTCTGTCTTAGGTTGCTCTATCGACTCTTTCTTCTCGCCCTTGTCCTCGTCCGTTGCTGTCTCTGTGTCCGACTTGTGCTGCGCCTCCAAACTCTCTTGGAGTTCCTCGCTCATATCAATCTCTTCGTCCGCCCACGACGGGACGGAAAAAGCGATGAGCAGCAAAAAAGACACGCGGATCATAGGCCTAGGAAGTGCAAACGACCTGCCAGCCTAAACGCCAGATAAATCTAATAATAACAAATACTTGATTTAGCGCACAGCCTTGAATCCCGTCACCGCTTTAGGCGCGTGTACAAACCGTATACGATCCGTGCGCCCGGAACCGAACCCCAGTCGCTGTTGGATCATCCATCAATCTCGTGTAAATTCTAGATCTCCGATGCCCTTCAAATCTTGCAAAGATTTTCGAATCGCCACCCTTCTGTTTACCCTGGCGGGCATCCTCGCTGCGCCGGCATTTGCCCGCGGGTTTGCGCACCCTAGTACGTTGGAAGCCTTGGAACCGATAGACAGACGCAAGGTGGTCTATTTTTCGACCTTGGGCGACACCACGTTGGGTTTCGGGACTGCGAATTTTGGCTATGAAATCGACGGCGACTGGCGATTTAACATCGGCGCCGGCCTGTTCTACGGTGCGTCTCTGGGAATGGGTATCCGCTTCCGCTTGCTCGACACCTCCGAAGAGCTGCGCCCGTTCATTGGAATCTCCGTGGCCGGTTTGTATAGCAACTACTCCTCCGAACTCACGACGGCCCTGACGGCGCGGGGCGCAACGGGCGCCTATTTTTTTAGCCTCGGCGGCGCGGTCGGTGGGGGGCTCGAATGGAAATTTGCGTCGGGACTGTACGTGGGAGTGGGCGTGAATTTCTGGGCTTGGACCCACAACCAAGACACGGCCATCGCACCCTTCTTTAATTTCGGCTACTTCTTTCCCACCAAATCAGCGCTCAGCTTCATCCGCTAAGATTCCGATACGCTCGAAGGGAGACCACCATGCCCGGCCCGAGCCGAAAAACCAGCCGCGTTGTCACGCGCCCAGCGCCGCGACCAGCCGCGCCGGAAAACCAGCCGCCCAAACCCAAGGGTTTTGTAACGGAGTTCTTGGAAGACATGGTGGGCACTCGGCGTCTGGCCAAGCAAAACGAAATTTCTCTGCTGGCGGCAAGCGTAGCCTTTTTCTGCCTGTTCGCCCTGCTGCCGTTTACCATTCTGTCTTTTTTGGGCAGCCGCGCGATGCTCGGAGCTGAACGCACTTCGGAAGTAGTAAAGGAACTGGCGACGATTGTAGAAACCCTGATGCCCGCGATCGATTCCCGCACCTTCCATGACCTGGTTTCAGTATTGAATCACAACATAGCGGTGAATCTCTTCAACCTGCTTTTACTTTGCTGGTCGACCTACGGACTTTTCACCTGCTTGCATTCCGTTTTCGGAAAAATGTCTCGTGGCGCTGGCCGGAGCGTCTTTTGGTCCAACGTAGTTTCGGTGGGCTGCTTCGTGGTGGGCATGGCTTCCAGCACGGGCTTTCTCTTTCTTTCCACCAACCCCGGTTTTCTGCGGGAGGTTTCCAGCGGCTCGTTGGAAAAAGTGCCGCTGAGTGAAATGCGCATCCTTGCATCCATGATCTCGCTCACGCTGGTTTTAGCGAGCATTACCTATGTGTTTAAATTCATGCCCAATCAGAAAGTGCGATTGGCCCACGCTTTCCGCGGCAGCGTCCTTTTCATAACCCTTTTCATGGTTGGACGCGCCACCTACCACGGTTATTTGGTTTACTACCGCTACATGAATGAGGATACCTTCGGTACTTTCTTCACAATCCTCGTCGTTATCGGCTGGATATATTATCTGGCTCGTATCTTTCTCTTCTCGGCGCAATACGCCCTATTTTTGGAAGAAAAATACCGCGGGGGCCGGGCCGGTTGACCGGTATAATTTCCATGATGCTTCGAATTTTACTTACTGGATTAGTGGCAACGATTCTATGGCCGAGGCTTGCGCAAGCCGATGGCTTGCGTTCGTTCGGTGATAAACCTGAAATTCCATGCGATCGGATACAATTTGAGCAAGTGGTGATCCCTCCTGGGGGCGGGATGTCGGGATTGATGGGCAATCCTCCACCGGCCCTAAACCTAAATTGCTTTGTCTGGATTAGAGATAAGAAAACTGACCAGTTGCAGCAGGTTTTTTTTCAAAACCCTAACCTCCCTACCAACCCTTACAACCCGACTACCATCGTTCACTTCAGTGAATGCAACGCAATGAACTGGCGTCGCTCTGACGTACCACGCGTACCGTGGCCGCAAGACTGCAGCATTTCCGTTCTCCACTCTCCGGTGTACGGCGATTGCGAATGCACGGAAAAAAAGTGCCGCTTGCGCAGCGCTCCTCCGCCCGTGGCCCAACCGTATCCCCACCAACCTCAGCAAAATTCCAACGGCCACCGCGCGCACTAAGCTCGAGCGCGCTCATTTTGGATCCGCTTTTGCACTCAGCGAATCACAAGAGGAGAAAAATTATGAACCAATCGAATATTAAACACGGAATGCCTATTTATGGGCGTAGCGAAGAAGCCGCGATCGGCCGGCCGGTCGGGAGTGTGGATCACCTCGATGGTGAAAAATACATCAAACTGCGGCGGGTTGATGCACCAGAAGGAAAACACCGCTGGATCCCAGCAGACTGGGTCGAGACCATACGCAACGAATGCGTGTTTTTGAATAAAAGCGAAGTGGAGTTTCGCCAGCAAGTCCTTTACGACATGCCGGCCGACGCCCAGCGAAAAGTAAGCTAGTTGTTTCGCCCGCCCGCTTCTGCCGCAATTTGTCTCCGTGCCCAAACTTTGGACACGGGGACAAATTCTCCGATCCGTATCCCGCCAGAACACAGCAGTACTTCCAATGAGTTCCTGCACGGTGACTAGAGTCGGAACGCTCCGCTTCATACGAAGCCAAAACACCGAGAATACACCCTTCTCAACTATTGGTTTTCATGGGGTTAAATTCTTAGCGGCGATCCGTTACTCAAAACCCGTTGTATACGCGCAAACATCCTTTGCTGTAGGCACGAAATAGCCTGGGCGCATTGCTTGCACTGCTACCTACCAAGGGGAATCAGATTCCATGTTGCGCGGGAAAACCATCACCATCGCCACGGGCTTGAGCTTTTTGCTCAATAGCGCCGTTTGGGCTGCGGGCCAGTTCGACGGCCATGGTGCATTCGTGCCTCCCCAACAAGCCCCGGAAGCGGCGCTCGATCCCGCGATTGAGCAAATGCAGGCTGCAGCGCTATCGGAATTCCGCAAGTTTTTCCATGATCCAAACCAGGGGGCCGCAGTGGAAGGGACCATTCCCATCCGCGCCCTCCAAGGCCACGACGCACGAGCCTACAAGAACGCCGCAATCTACCTGATGGGAGACGACACGCGTGGTGGCTTCGAGCGAGCAGACTTGATGGCAGTGGATTTTGATTTGCGCGAAGCGCTTATCCGCCACTCCGAGAAGACCAAAGGGGCTCCGGACGAAACATCCCGCATGTTGGTACAAGCCATTAAACGGGCCGCTGCGGAGCTGCACATCACCGACCCACGCCTGAAAGCAGAGCAAGGATCCGACGGTACTCTGCCGACAGAGTGGAACGCTCTAAAAGCGGAGCTGGAAAAAGAAAAAAAATCTCAGGCAGAAGAAATTAAGAATCGCAAACTCACGCCTGAAGAGGCGAAGAAATCTGAGGAAGCGAACCATCTCTTCACGGTCCTTTTTGCCGCTGATCAAGCTCTCATTACCAAAATCGAAGAAGGCCTCCGAACGGTAGAAAATCCTACCGAAATGGATCGCGTGAACCAACAAATCCTAGCCAAATGGGATAAGATCGCGCTCGCCGCGCGCCTGCTATTGGGCGACGACAGCCTCAAAGTTACCGACGGAGAAGCTCTGGCAGCCGCCACTCATTTGCTGGAGAAAAGGCTTTTGAGCGAAGACCTCGGACCCGAGTTGAACGCCAAGCTGCGCGTGGCGATTGAGCGCGGAATCGCCTTCCAGGAAAAGCCGGAAATAGTTTTGCGCCCAGAGAATGAAACGCCAAGTACCTTCTCCAAAGCGGGACGTGCAATCGACAATATCTCGGGAGTGCTTTCCGATGTCGGTGGCAAAGCGAAAGATGCGCTTCTGGGTCTTTTGGGCTATGGAGAAAAAAAGGATCCGATCGAAGTCCCCACTCCCGGCACAGCCGCTGAAGAAGCCGGAAAAATTTTAAACAATCTCGCCGATGCCGCCCGCAAACCTTTTGAAGTGCCACTGCCTGAGGTGACCGCCGCAGACAAACGGGCCGGCCGGAATGCGGTGGACCAGATTTTGGAACTTACTCGCACGCCCCGGCTGCAAGGACCCATCTCCATGAACGAGCTGCCTATCGCACCCGAGACGGAGAGGCCGAAAAGCTCAAGATTGCCGAAAGCCGAGACACACACGCAAGAACGCGAGCCTGCCCGATCGACGTCGCCAGCTTCGTCGACAAAATCTCCGTTGCCCGGTTCCCCTCTCACGCAACCCATTGATTCCGAGCTGACGAAAAGGCTGGCACAAATCGGCACGGTTCAGCCGTCGAACGGTAAGGGTTCTGGCGGCGGGTATGGTCCGCAAGGCACAAAGTCGGGCGCTAGCAGTTTGGTTCAACCCGTTGCCCCTAGCGCGGAACGCTTCCCCGCGTCGTCGGCCTCTTCTAATAGTATGGCCCAGGTGTTCAATAGCTCCACGACACTGCCCGAAGCGAAAACGGCCGCGGTGGCATCGCCCGAAATGCCTTTCTCAGCGTCGGAGGAAGAACCGAAAGTCCCGGCCTCTGGCCCTACTCCGGCGGCCAGTCCCGCAGGCCGTCCAAACCCGCGCACAGGCGGTACCAATACCTACGTTTATGCTAGCGCGCCCACGGCAATCCCGGCCGCGACTACTACCGGGCAAGCTCCCGGCGCAGTCACAAGTGAATCGGCCCTGCCGGACGCAATGTCCACCGGCGCATCTGTGTTAGGTGAAATGCCCGGTAAAACAGCAGGCAGTAACGTCCGCTCCATCGGCCGTAAGACCAACCCAAATACAGTTAAATTCGATGATATGTATGGCTCGGCAAACGGCGGTGGCGTATCGGCTTCAACCACAGTGGACAATTCAGAATCCGCACCTTCCATTGCGGAACGCCCCAGCGAAGAAACCGCGCGCCCAGCTACCGCTCGCACGATCTATGGCAGCAATTCCGGTAGCGCAGCCCGAGATACCTGGGCTAGGCCGAGCCAAAGCCAAGTAGCTGAAGCAAGCAGCATTCTGGATCCGTACATTGAGAAAGCCAAAGAATGGATGGGAATGGACGAAGCGGAAACGGAAGAAAGCCAACGCTCGTTGGCGTCTATCGACAATAGCAGCCCCGCATTACGCGCAGCCGCAAACGCCGTGAGTGAGATTTTGAAAGACAACTTCGGCATCGCCTACAACGCTCCGTCGAAATTCGCACCGAAAGAAAAACCCAAAACGAGTGCTTCAACCAACGCCAAAACCGCCATCAAAACCCTTCTCCCCGGCGGCAGTACGGACCTGACGAGCTTCCTAAAAGCCTCCCCCAATCCCTAGTCCCAAAACTCAATGCCTTCGAACGGATTGAATCCTGCTCCAAGTAAGACACCCTAAAAGACAACGCCCCAGATGGGGGGTGGCAGCGGAACTGTCGTACCGCGAAGCGGGTAGACAGTGCAGCTGACAGGACCCGCCATCTGGGGCGTTGTCTTTTAGGGCGCTCCGCTTAGTTAGCCGGATTCAAGTAGAACGGGTACGCGGATACTTCGGTTACGACCGGAGCTTCCGGTTTCGGGAATATCCAGCTCTTCACCCGTGCCACAATACAATTCCCAATCGCCGAATCACCTAACGTCGATTCTTTCACGCTAGCCGACTGCACAATTCCGTTCGGGGCGATATTAAACGCCACGACGATCTTGCCGCGCAGGCCAGGATTACGTTGCAAAGCCGCGTCGTAACACGCCCGGATATCCGAGCGGTGACGTTGCACGACTTCGTTGATCACGTCTTTAGGCAATCCCGACAGAACCTGGACGTTTTCGGAGATGATATTGACCGAGTGCTCGCCCTTTTGGCCGAGACGTCCCGGACCGGAGATACCTTCCCCGATACCATCGCCTTCATACCCACGGCCCAGGCCTTTGGTCGACGGACCGTCGATACCGATGGTTTTGCCACCGCCGCCGACATCCACGCCCTTCAAGCCCTTGCCTCCCGCTCCCGCGGTTTGCTCGATGCTCTTGCCTTGCATCCCCACGACCGCTTTGTCGAAATCTTCAAAGCCGCCGGCGGAGCCGGAGTTGTTGTTGATCAGGTTCTTCAAGTCTTTTTGGATTCCGCTTCGGCTCAGCGCTTCCAGCATGCCCACCTTCTTGGCTTTTTGCTGGTCGACGACTTTACGTTGGGGAACCGGTTTGGCCGGAGCCGGAGCGGCTACAGGTTTCGCTGCTTCCGGTTTTGGCGGCGCGGGCTTGGGCGGTTCGGGCTTTTTCTCCGCCGTCTTAGGCGCCATCGCTTGCGGCGTTTCTGGTTTTTTAGGGGCATCCGGTTTGCCGACTTTACCTTCCGGTTCAGCCGCGCGGCCACCCTCGCCTTTTACGGAGCCACCCTCTTGAGTCTCAGCGCCTTTGATTACAACCGCATCTGGAATCTTCGGCCGCTTTTTGACGACGATTTTGGCAATACGCTCAGGCACCATTTCAATGGTTACTGGCTTAGGCGGTTCGATAAAGCTCATACCCAACAGCAGCAGCATGAGGAAGAGGAACGAGCCGATCATCGTGCGGACTAGAATGGCGTCGTTTTCAAACATGGGCGCCGGCTTAATCCGCGGAGCCGGACGCACGTACAGCATGAAAAAGTTAATGGGCCCGATGGCTACTTTGGCAAAGTCTTCCTGCTTGAGGGAGACCACGTAGTAGTCAGCAAAGCGTTTAACGAACTTTTCTTCCCGCAAATCCGCCAATGAGTAAATTTTATCGCGCGCACGAACCGTACCAGTCATTTCTTCGGTGAAAGCAAGATAGGCCGAGCCGTCTTCCTCCACAGTGACCAGAGGAAACTCTTCCGGAATCCCGTCGCTGGGAATGATGTATTCGTTAGAAGGAGCCTCACCAACCGTGAGAACTACCGGGTCGAAATAGTTGGATACATCGAGGATGTGATCGCCCCAAAGCGCGGTCACTTCTAGTTCGCGAGCATGGTTGGGCGCTTCGAAGGCTTTTTCCAGCTCTTCTGGCAATAGGTCATCGTCCGAACGCCGAGTGCGGCGGTCTTCAATCCGACGCTCGAGGCTCGTGATGTCGAAAACCCGGCGATCTCCGCGACGGCGATCTCCCAAACGGCGTTCGTAATCCAGCTCGGTGCGCCGGTCCATGTTGGAGCGGCGATCTTTCTCCACACCTGGCGGCAATTTCGGAGCCGACCCCGGCTCCACAGGCGCCCGGCGGTCAGTGCGTTCGCGCTGCTCCGCACGACGATCACCGTCCCGGCGGTCGTCCATGCGGTTTTCTTCCGGAAAAGCATCTTTCTTACGGCGCTCAGTGGGTTTGCGCTTGTCGTCTTTTTCCCGCGAAACTTCCTCGCGTGAGATCTCAACCTGAGTGGCTTCCCCGTCAAACACCGGTTTGCCATCGAAGGCGGGCTGCGAACTCATCGCCACGCCAGACCCTTTTGAGATCTTAATCTGCACAAAGCCAAGCTTTAGGCTGTCGCCGAAAGCGAGCTTGGACTCCACCACCTTCTTGCCATTCACGAAGGTGCCGTGGGAGCTGGCTAAGTCGGTGATGAGAATTCCGCCGTTGCGGACTTCAATCAAAGCGTGAATGCGCGAGACGCGCGGGTCGTCGATGCGGACATCCGCCGATAAGATACGACCGAGTACGATCTTTTCCTTCACGAACTCACTGGCGTGGATGATTTTTCCATCCTCGCCCAGTACGTCCAACCGAATCGGAATGATCGCGTTTGCTTTCGCTTCCATACGAGCCCTTTTATTTCATTTGGCGTGAGCTATCGATTACTTCCGCGTCAAAATTCTCACGCATACGAATGATACTTCTGGCTTTAACGTCCTTGATATTGGAGACGTAAGAACCCGACGGTTTATTGTGAATCCCGTCGATACCCACGCCTTCGAAATCGTACGTATTTTTCTTTTTGTACTTAACCGTTGTACCGTCCGACCGTTTCTCGGTGACGTAGTCTCCTGCGTCTCGAGAACTGGGTGCGGGGGCAGCTCGGGGAACTGATTTTTTCGCGGCGGCCGTGTGAGCAAACATAGCCGCGCCCAAAACCAGACTGAGTAAAATTTGTAGTTTCGTTTTCAATTGATTCTCTTAATCTTATCGCCAGTTTCGCATGGTTTCCTGAGCCTTGGCGGATTCCTTTCCGCCTGCCTGGATGTACCGCAGCATTTGCTGCGCCGCTTTTTCTTTCTGGCCGAGTCGGTTCCCCAACAAGATCGAATCGTTATAAAGAACGCCGAGCGCTTTGCCGTTGTCGGATAGGAACTCCGCGTAAATTTCATGCGCCGCGTCGAATTTACCCTGGCCTTCCAACGCCGCTCCCAAACCCAGCACCGCATCTTCCGATTCTTTGTCGATCGCCTCGGCGCGGCGGAAAGCTTTCTCCGCATCGCCGTAACTGCGGCTTTGCAGATAGAGAGCCCCTAGGTTAGCAAACGGTGCCGCGTTGGCGGGTTCGGCTTGGCTGCCTTTTTCAAAGTATTCCGTCGCCAAAGGGCGATTGCGATCAGCCAGCGCCATTAGGCCAAACTGGTTGTAGAGCGCGGCCTTCCATTCGAACGCCGGGTCTTTCTCCAGAGCGCTGAAGAAATAGAGCGCCAGCTCTTCTTTTTTCATCTTCTGGTAATGCGACCCCAGTAAATAAGCGGCGCGCCGATCGCTGGGATGCTTGGCGAGATAGTCTTTCAATTTTTTCTCGGTACCTTCGCCACGGCTTCCGACCAAGGAGGCCAGGTAATCGACGTAAGACGAATCATCCACGCTCGGTGCTGTGCCTTCCCACTGGCGGAAGCGTTCTGCTGCCACACTCGGTTGCGGCATTTGACCAGAAGGTTCCACAATCGCATCGGACTTCACACGGGCGCGGCAACGACCAGCAAACTCGGTTGCCACATGGAATTCCGTCGCCTTGGCAACGCAGAGTTTAAACATCTCCTCTGCCTGCTTATCCAAAGCCACGACCACATCGGCCTCAATCTTCTTCAGGCCCATTTCGGTTTCTTTACGCTCGTCGCCCACCATCTTCTTGGGAATTTCCAACTTGCGGAAACCGACTCCGTAGGCGGCAAAGGCGTCGGCTTTGTCGTGCAATGCAGCCACGCCCCACTCCGGCACACCAATTTCGATCACATGATCATAGGCGGTGCCAAGGTTCTTCAATCGGCGCTGCTTCATGCCGACCAAATAAACCAAGTCCGAGACGGGGAATTTAAGTACCGTCTCGTCGTATTTTCTGCGTTGCCCCGCAACGCTTTGGTATTCCGCTTCGGCAATGTACTTGGCCGCGATACCAATATTTTTCGACGATTTGTGTTGGGCGTAGAGGCCTTTGATTTCGCGGACCGTCTCGGCTTTGTCGGCAGCCCGACCAGCCAATTCGAATTGGTGGGCCAGATCGCCCAAAATCGAAATGCGGTCTTCCATCTTGCCGGCGTCTTTAGCCATTTGGTGGTAGCTGCGCGAAAACTGCGCCCAATTGCCGGACTTGCGATAAAGCTTGGCGAGGCTCACGTCGATCGCTTTGCGCTCGTCAGCCGATACTTTGCCCGTTTTGAGGTACTCGTTATACCGTTCCACCGCAGCGCCGTTATGCTCGAGCAGCTCGGCAAACACCGCGGAGTTATAAAGCGCCTTGCGGGCTTCCTTGCTCTTGGGGTGGTTGCGGTAGAAATCGTGATACAGCTTTTGGGATTCTTCAAAGTCGTAAAGCTTCTCGGCATTTTTGGCCATCGAAAGGACCAACGACTCGGTGTATTGCGACTTCGGGTACTTGGTGATGAAGGACCGAGTTACTTCCTGAGTTTTGGCCGTGTCACCGGATTTTTCAAAACTCACCAGAGCGTTGTAGAGCGACTTCTCGGCCAGACTGCCGTTCGGATCCGCTTTGTAGAGAGCGAGGTACGTTTCCCCGGCTTCCTTCCATTTAGACGAGCCTTCTAACTTTTCCACCTGCTTGAACCCGATCTGTTGGCTGATCGTTTTCATCTCGGATTTGAACTTGGCATCACCCAGACCCGCAATTCCCGCGTAACGGCGGGCGGTTGCGTCGAGTTTGTCGTAATTCTTTTGCATGTTAAGCACATCCAATACGATGGATGCAGAAGTCACGGCACTGCGGTGTTTGGGGTGATCGGAAACAATTTTTTCAAAAAGCGGCAAAGCTTGGTCGAAATGCCGGTAGCGGTAGTAGATCGCCGCGATCCGAAATTCCACGTCCACAATCCGGTCACCCTTTGGGTATTCCTTCATGTAGTACTGGGCGATATCGATAAACTTGGTCTCGCCCTCAGGGATATCCCGCGGCGTAAGATCAAAATTCTTTTGCTGCTCTTCCGTGAATCGCTCGATTTTATCTACTTTGGCGGTGAGCTGATCGAGTGCGAGAAGCGCATTGTAGACCGCTTCGTCGGTCATCTTATCTTTGGGCGCTATTTTCGATGCGTCTACGTAGGCATCCGCGGCTTGCAGCCACTTTTTCTGGCTGTAGAGCACTTCTGCACTGAAGAATTGAAACTTTTTGCGATCCGGGTGTTCCGGAAAGTTGCGTAGCATTGCGCCGTACAACGTAAGCGCGTACCCGTAGAGCACCTTATTGGAGCCCTTCTGGCCTGAAGCGTGGTAGAAAAACGCCGCCTTGGAGCCTTCGGCTTCCAAAGTCTTTTCCACGTTTTCCAATTCTTTTTTGTCGCCTTTATAGTCGCCTGCCCAATCGGACTTGGGACCATAGTGATCTAAAGCGTATGCGAGAGCCTCTACTGCGGTCCCCGTTTTATCCATCTGTTGCAGGGATTGGTAGATGCCCAGCTGAATCAGCGGCGCTTCAGGAGAATCCGGTTGTTCGCGCATTAGGCGCTGGTAAGCAGCAATGGCTTCTTTGTCGCGGGCCTTGGAGCGCATTGTGTCGGCCAAGATGCGCAAATTCGAAAGCGCCTTTTCCTTGCCTACAGTGTCGTTGAAAAAATCCATCGCATCGTCAATGTCACCCGCGTCGGCGTAGAAAGTGACTAGGTCGCGCAAGGCTTGTTCGCGCAGGTTAAACTTGGCGGGGTCTTTTTCCCCTTCCAACGCTCTCACCAGCTGTTTCATTTCGCGTAACGCAGCAGCACCGCGCTGTTGGTTCAGATCGCACCAGGCGGTTTTATAGACCGCGTAGTAGTGCATGGGCGAGTCCTTGCGACGTAAGAGAATCGCAAATTTAGATTGAGCGGCCTTGAAATTATTTTTGTCGAAGTAGTGATCGCCCAGGTAGATCACAGCGTCTTCGTATTTGCGGCTCTTCGGAAATTTATCTACTACCCGCTCGAGATAGCGCGCGCCCTTGGTGGCATTGCCACCTTCCATTTCCACAAAACCGATGAAGAAGAGAATTTCGTCGATTTTGGGGTGGTGCGGGTACTTTCGCTCCAGCTCATAGAATAAAGCTAGCGCGTCTTTGAGGTATTTTTTGGATCGCGAGTTGTCGGCCTTGGGCTGAGCAGCTTTGCCACCCGCGGCTTTTTGCTTTTCGTATTCAGCGAGCTTGGTGGTGAAAACTTCGGTTTCTTGGTAGCTCAGTTCCATGTACTTCTCGGCGTAGAGCTGACCCAAGCGCAGCAGCATGTTTTCGCGGTTTACGTTAAGTCCCGCATCCATTTGCTGGCGCAATAGCTTAATGGCTTCTTCGCGTTTCTCAGCGAGGAATGCTTCTTTGGCGAAGAAGAATTTCTTAGCGTCTACTTTGGGTGTGCGTTCACGCACGGCATTCTTCAAATACAAGCGTTCGGAAACGTACTGCTTGCCCGCGCCATCGGGTCCGTAGCTGTGGGCTTTGGGCAACTCAAAGTTGGAATACGGAGAGGCGTCTTTGGCCGCAAACGCGTTGCCGGCCATACAGCAGATACCGACGATAGAACTGGCTTTTATTAACTTAGTTAACACAGCTACTCTCCGTCGTGTAGACATAGGCCCCTAGTTCATCTTCCCAATACTCGCCGTAATACGGCCAGAAATGGTAGTTCTCGCCCACGCTGGTTTCCACATCCACCACGCGCTTAGGCGGCAGGCCCTTTTGCCCTTCAATCAACTCTTTTTCACCGGTAACGATTTCGACCTTAAGGTAGTTTGCTTGTTCCCGTTGTCCGGTCAGTTCCTTGGCCTTGCGAGTGTGGAGCTTACGCAGGTCGCGGCCGACTTCACGCTGGGCTACCCCAATGGCTTCGTCTACCTGGGAAGCGAGCTGCATGATGCTTTCGCCCCGGCCCAAACCCGCCATCTCGCGCCGTTCTCGACGTAAGATTTCGATCACTTTCATCGACTTGGTAATGCCTTCATCGCGTTTGGCGAAATTCACAAACGGACGGTTGATGCCCTTGCCGTTGGCATAGGCCTCATAGAAAGAATTGTCGCTTCCCAGATTGTTCTCTTCCGCCTGCATCGAGCGCAGGATGGGATCGTAAATCTGGAAGAACTGCGCCAAAGTTTTGCGCATTTCTTCATACTTGCAGAGCGAAAACAGAATGGTCGCGCGCAGCACATACCCTTCGCCTACCAAATCTTCTTGGTAGAAGGGCGAGAGGACGGTGTGCAAGTTACCCAGCGAAACCGTGGTGTCGTTGACCCGCAGCAATGGCCAGCTTGCTTCCAGCAAGATGGTAATCCAGTGCGGAGAAGAGCTAGTGAACTGGGAATACAGCTCAATGGAACGCTCAATTTGGCCGGAGGAGTACGCCGTGCGAGCCAAGTTTAAACGGGCGAGTTCTTTCAGCGAGGCCTTATCTTTTTCCCGTCCACACGCCTGGATAGCGCGGTCAAAGTTTGCACTGGACTCGGCGTAGTTGTGCGCACGCGTGGCCATCACTCCCAACAAGAACAAGGACTTTGCGTAAAACTGACTCTCTGGCGAAACGGATTTTAGGTAGCTCGCCGCTTTTTGGTCCTCGCCCACGCTCTGGTAGTAGGATCCGATCGCATAGTTAGCGTGGCCCGCTACCGACGGAGAGATAAAGGTATTCGGCAAAGCCTGCAGCGTTTTGCCCAAGCGTTCGGTCATATCCAGCTTGTCCGTAATGATGACCGCGTTCTTAATCGCCTTTTCGTAGATCGCCTTGTTGCTGGCGTCCGCGGTTATCAAGACATTGCGGAAAGAAACATAGGCCGAGTAGTAAAAGCCCAATTCGAAAAGAGCCAACCCTTGGTAGTAATAGGCCAGGTTTCGTTCGCTGGCGGTGGCGCTACTTTGGATAGCCTGACCAAAAAGCTCAATCGAGCGCGCGTAGCGGCCCTTCTCGTATTGAGATTTTCCTAGGTCGAGTGGAGAGGAACGCTGCGGCTGCGGCGTAGCCCGGCGTTCGGCCGATGCCATGCTAGACACAACCAGCAACGCCAGTAAGAAGCGTCTCATTACAACTCCCGTTTAGTTCGACGGCATCTTGGGCAACCAGAAGCTCAACGACACCGTAAAGGCGTAGTTGTTTCTGAGTTTGCTGCCTTGGCTTGCGGAGACTTCCGTATAGATGTAGTCGCGTAGATCAAACCGCATCGAAAACCATTCTTTGAAGAAGAGCCGGAAGCCGATGCCTGGATAAAAGGTCAAATAGTTACTGGATTCGGTTTTCGCCAGCCCGCCCCCGAGCGAGATAAACGGCTCGAGGTAAGCGATGTAGCGCGAAAACGTCGAAAGCTTTCCGTAAAACGGGGTGATATCGATCCCGCCGGTCAGAAAGAACAAAAGGCGCTGCTCGTCGATATTAATCTGCGGCTGGCTGCCCGCAGTTTGTCCCTTGTTGATGTCGCTCGTAAAACTGGTGAAGAAAGTTTTGGTGTAGACGAAGTTGGGAACCTCTAGCGCTAACCAATCATTTAAGTGATAGGTCAGACTCGCTCCTCCAAACAGCGTACTGCGAACGGTTCCGAAGGGAACTCCGCCGAAAGCTACCGGCGTCAATTCCAATCGCCCATTTTTCCGCGTGTATTTGCGCTGCACCACGACGATTTCCTCGTCGGGAACAGAACCAATCTCCGCGAGCTGTTCTTCGATGATATTGGCAGCCGTCGAAGGCCTTGGCGCATAGCAAACCGCCAGTAAGAGCAAGGCAAACCCATACCGGTTTTGAAGGCGTTTCATCATGTGCTTATTTTGAGTGAAGAGCAGGCTACCTGATTATTATAAGAGAACTGCAAAGGATTGACCAGAAAACCTCGAACCAATAGGCTGCGACTTTTGGGGAGGTTCTATGTCGCAAGACAGTTCCGCGATTAATCATGTTTGGATGGATGGAAAAATGCTGCGCTATGCCGACGCGCAAGTGTCTATTCTATCGCACAGTTTGCACTACGGCACCGCGGCATTCGAAGGTATCCGCGCGTATGCAACCACCGATGGACGCACTGCAGTATTTCGGGCCGAAGAACACTTCCGCCGACTCCACGATTCCTGCAAAGCACTCGATTTAGTCCTCGAGTACTCCCCCGCTACCCTGATCGAGGCCTCCAAACAGGTCATTAAAGAGAATGGTTTTAAGGAGTGTTACTTACGTCCATTGGCGTATGTAGACGATTCTTTCCGCGGACTGAAACTCCCGTCCCACGCCAAAGCCCACGCCGCGCTAATTGCGTGGCCTTGGGGCAAGTACATGGGCGATGAAGGCGCCAGCAAAGGTATTCGAGTCGCAGTCAGCAGCTACCGCCGCCCTGACGTCGCCACCGGTTTGCCCTGGGCAAAGCTCAGCGGCGGTTACTTAAACTCAGTACTCGCTCGTCGACAAGCTTCCCTAAACGGTTTGGACGAATCCATCTTGCTCGATACCCAGGGCTACATCGCCGAAGGTTCGGGAGAAAACATCTTCATGGTGAAGAACAACGTCTTGCTCACGCCCCCGCAGGGCGCGATCTTGCCGGGCATCACCCGCGATAGCGTCATGCAATTCGCCCGCGCCCAAGGCATCACGGTCCGCGAGGAAAACATCACGCGCAACCAGATCTATTTGGCGGATGAGGTCTTCTTCACCGGCACAGCGGTAGAGGTCACCCCCATTCGAGAAATCGACGGCCACCAAATCGGCGCCGGCAAACCAGGCGAAATCACCCGCGCTCTCACGGACATGTTCTTCAAAACAGTCCGCGGCGACGTAGCCCAATTCCGCCACTGGCTGACCTACATCTAATTCCGAAAAGCGACTGGACCCTTTCGGAATCCTTTCGGCATCGCGTTAATGTGATGGATTCGCAAGAAGGTAGTTCTTTCTTGATTTAGCGGGGGACGAAGCGTTATCTAGTGGGTTGGATGCTTATATTCCATACCTGCCTTTTTCAGTCACGCCGTAGCCCTTCGCTATGAAGCAAATCCGAATCACGCTTCCTGACGGCTCCGTGCGCGAAGTACCCGAAGGGTCATCCGCCCAATTTGTGGCTGCCTCTATCGGCAAAGGCCTCGAACGCGCGGCGGTTGCCGCCATTGTGGACGGCGCCGACTACGATCTGAACCGGCCGCTGCCTGGGGATTGCAAACTCGCCATCATCACGCGGGACAAAAAAGAGGCCCTGGAAGTGCTGCGCCACTCCACCGCCCACTTGCTTGCCCAGGCGATTAAAGAGCTCTATCCCACGGCCCAAATCACCATTGGCCCCGTGATTGAAGACGGTTTCTACTACGATATCGACTGCGAAAAGAAGCTGACGCTCGAAGATCTTCCGGTCATCGAAAAGAAGATGGAAGAAATCGCCGGCCGAAAGCTCGATATTCGGCGTGAGGATTGGCCCCGCGAAAAAGCGGTCGATTTCTTTGAAAAGCAAGGCGAAGCCTACAAGGCCGAAATCATCCGCGACCTCAAAGAGGCTGTGGTGAGCGTGTACCACCAAGGCGAGTTTACCGACCTTTGCCGCGGCCCCCACGTCCCCAATACCGAGCGCCTGGGGAAATTCAAATTACTGTCCGTCGCCGGCGCCTACTGGCGGGGCGATGAAAAGAATAAGATGCTCCAGCGCATCTACGGAACCGCTTTCGCAAACCAAAAAGACCTGGATGAGCACCTCAACCGCATCGAGGAAGCCCGCAAACGCGATCACCGCAAGCTGGGCCCCGAACTGGAACTTTTCTCGTTTTTGCCGGCGGCCACCGCCATGCCGTTCTACCTTCCCAAGGGCGCGTTGCTCTACAACCAGCTGACCAGCTACATCCGCGAAGTCACCCGTAAGGGCGGCTACCAAGAAGTGATCTGCCCCCAGCTGATGAACGCCGAGCTTTGGAAGACCAGCGGCCACTGGGATCACTACCGCGACAATATGTTTTGCACCGAAGTGGCCGAAGGCGAAACCGCCATGGCCCTCAAGCCCATGAACTGCCCCGGCCACGCGGCGCTTTTTAAGTCCACCCACCATAGTTACAAGGACTTGCCGCTGCGTTTTTCGGAATTTTCGCGGCTACACCGCAATGAACGCGCGGGGGTTACCCACGGAATGCTGCGCACGCGTTCGTTCGCCCAGGACGACGCCCATATTTTCTGCGAAGAGAGCTCGATCGAGTCCGAAGCCGGCGCCGTGATCCGCGACACCTTTCACGTCTACCGCACGTTCGGCTTTACCGAGATTGAGGTCCGCCTGGCCACCCGGCCCGAAAAATACCTGGGCACCATCGAAACCTGGGAAAAGGCCACCAAAGCTCTGGCCAATGCTCTAGCTAAAAACCAGCAGCCCTATTCCATCTTGGAAGGCGAAGGTGCTTTTTACGGCCCCAAGATCGAATTCCACATTAAAGACAGCATTGGCCGGTTCTGGCAGTGCGGCACCATCCAGCTGGATTACAACTTCCCCCAGCGGTTTGAGCTCGAATACATCGCCTCCGACAACACGGCCAAGCGGCCGGTGATGATCCACCGTGCGATTTTCGGCAGCCTCGAACGTTTTATTGGAATTTTGGTCGAGCACCATAACGGCCATCTGCCCGCCTGGATCAGCCCTCTCCAAGCCGTGATTATTGCTGTCTCAGACGACCAAGCGGCATACGCTAAAGAGCTCGCCGAAAAGATGGATTCTTGGGGAGCCCGGGTGGAAACCGACCTCCGAAATGAGAAATTGGGTTACAAAATCCGCGCGGCCCAGATAAAGAAGGTGCCCTGGATGATTGTCCTGGGCGGCAAAGAGCAAGAAAGCCGCACGGTCACCGTCCGCAAGACGACTGGGGAGAACCTGCCCCCGATGTCTTGGGAAGAGTTTCATAAGTACCTGGAACCTCAGCTCAAACCGGGCGATCCCGGCGAGCACGGCTCCCTAATATCAACCCCTCAAGGAGGATCTACCCATTCGTCCGTTTAACCCACGTTTCCGCCCCGAGTCGCGGCCGCAAGACGGCCTTCGCATCAATCACCGCATCCGCGCCCGTGAAGTCCGGGTCATCGGAGCCGACGGCGCCCAGCTGGGCGTGATGGAAACTCGCAAAGCTATCGAGATGGCCACGGCATTAGGCCTAGATTTAGCCGAGGTTTCACCCACTTCCGTTCCGCCGGTCTGCAAAATCCTCGATTACGGCAAGTTTAAGTACCAGCTGAAGAAAAAAGCCAAGGTCGCCAAGAAGAACCAGACGGTTACCACACTCAAGGAAGTTCAGTTTCGCCCCCAAACCGACCAACACGATATCGACTTCAAGGTAAAGCACATCATCCGCTTCCTCGATGAAGGCAATAAAGTGAAAGTTTCCATTCGGTTTCGCGGAAGAGAGGCTGCCCACGCCGATCACGGGTATGTCCTTATCAAGCAGATTATTGACATGGTTGGAACTTTGGGTATTGTCGAGGCCAATCCGAAAATGGAAGGAAAGATCCTTTCCATGACCTTCGGACCCGGGGTGAAAGCTCCGAAAAAACCCGGGCCAAAGCCTTCCACAGACGCCGCTAAAGAAGCAGAGTCCAAAGAAGTAGAAGAGGCCACGGAAGATACGGGTCACGGATCGTGACCCTTTAAGAGGTTTACCGGCCATGCCGAAAATGAAGTCTAAATCCGGCGCCCGCAAGCGTTTCAAGCTGATGGGTTCTGGTCGTATTAAGCGTAAAAAAGCTTATCGTCGCCACTTGCTCGCACACAAGAGTCCTAAACAAAACCGCCAGCTCCGCAAGGGCTGCACGGTGGATAAGAGCAATCTCGCTCAAGTGAAACGGATGCTCCTGGCGTAAGCCGAGCCTCTTAACGTTTTTGAAGTAGTAAAGGTTTTACAATGCCTAGAGTAAAGCGCGGTCCCGCTGGAAGAACGAAACGGAAAAAGCTGCTGCAAAGAGCCGAAGGCTTCTTTGGTAGCGCTAAAAGCATCGTCAAAGTTGCTCGTGAATACACGAACCGTGCGGACCGCTATGCGTATCGGGACCGGAAGACGCATAAGCGGGAAATGCGGTATCTTTGGCAGGTAAGGATTAACGCCGCCTGCAGACTACACAACCTGAGTTATTCCAAGTTTGTCCACGGCCTCAAAAAGGCGAACATCGAATTGGACCGGAAGATCCTCGCGGATCTCGCCATTAAGAACCCTGCCCATTTTACTCAGCTTGTGGAGCTTGCGCGGCCTCAGGCTGCATGATCGACAATATTCAACGGATCCAAGAGGAGGCCCGCGGCCGAATTGCGTCCGCTCCCGACACCGGTGAGCTGGAACGGCTGCGCGTTCATTATCTCGGCAAAAAAGGGCTGATTACCAGCATGCTGGCTCAGCTACGCGACCTGACCCCGGAAAAACGCCGGGAAGCGGGCGCCATGCTCAATAAAGTCAAAGGCGACTTTGAGACCTTTTTTTCTTCCCGCCAGGGGGAACTCGAGAGCAAGCAAGTGGAAGCGGAACTGCTCCGCACGCCGCCGCTCGACGTCACCCTTCCCGGTACTTATTCGGTTAACCCCGGCTCCTTGCACCCGATTACTCGGGTGACCGATCAAGCCGTGCAGGCCTTGCGCCGCGTGGGTTTCACGGTGGCCAGCGGCCCCGAAATCGAACTCGAATACTACAATTTTGAAGCCCTCAATACTCCCGAGCACCACCCTGCTCGCGATATGCAGGACACCTTTTACATCGATAAGCCCGTGCTGCTTCGCTCGCACACCTCGCCGGTACAAATCCGGGCGATGAAAGCGATGAAGCCGCCGTTGCAGATCATCACGCTGGGCAAAGTGTACCGGTCGGACTACGACCAGACCCACACCCCGATGTTCCACCAACTCGAAGGCCTAATGGTCGACGAGAAAGTTTCATTTTCCGATCTCAAAGGCACCATGCATTACCTCGTGGACGAGCTCTTCGGAACTCGCCCGCTACGGTTTCGCCCCAGTTACTTCCCGTTCGTTGAACCGGGCGCGGAAGTAGACATGTTGTGGGGAGACCCACGAGACCGCAAAGGCAAGACGCCGTCTCCTTCCGACTGGTTGGAAATCGGTGGCTGCGGAATGGTGCATCCCAATGTCCTGCGCGCCGTCGGTTACGATCCCGACCGCTACACCGGATTTGCATTCGGCCTGGGCATCGAACGAATCGCCATGATTAAGTACGGTATCAGCGATTTACGTTCTTTTTTCGAAAACGATCGGCGGATGCTGGAGCAGTTCTAAATGCAGTTATCTCTTAGTTGGCTGCGCGATTACTTAGTTAAACCCGACGTCAAAATCGTCGCCTCCGAATTGGCCGAAAAACTGACCATGCGCGGGATCCAGGTGGGCGCGATTCGCCAACCCTCCGCCGGACTCGAAAGCGTTGTCGTCGGCCGCATCGAAAAAATTGAACCGCACCCCAACGCCGATCGCCTGCAAGTCACTCGCGTGACGATATCCGGCGAAGCGGGGGTTGAGCCTCTGCAAATCGTTTGCGGCGCAAAAAATATCGCCGAAGGCGACATCGTACCGGTCGCCTTAGTCGGCGCCAGTCTCCCAGGCGGCATCAAGATCAAGAAAGCCGCAGTCCGGGGAGTCGAATCTTCGGGCATGCTCTGCTCCGCCAAAGAGCTCGGAGTGGCCGACGATTCGGAAGGTATTTTGCAATTGCCCAAGCACGCCGTGCTGGGTGAGCCCGTCGCTCGTCTTTTGGGCGGCCAGCAAGAAGACACCATTTTTGAACTTGAGCTCACCGCCAACCGGCCGGATTGCTTGAGCGTTATTGGCCTAGCTCGCGAAATCGCGCCTATTCTAAAAACGAAATTGCGCGAGCCCAAGCCACCCAAGTTTCGGATGTCCCAGCACCGCACTTCTTCCGTTATCAAAGTCGAAGTGGACGATCCGGTGCTCTGTCCCCGCTACGTAGCCCGGATTATCGACGGTATCAAAATTGGCGAAAGCCCCGATTGGATCAAGCAGCGCTTGGAGTCGGTGGGTTTGCGCCCGATCAACAACGTCGTCGATATCACCAATCTGGTGATGTACGAGTACGGCCAGCCGTTGCATGCTTTTGATTTGCGCCGTATTCAATCCGGCACCGTCCGCGTCGGCCCGTGCAAGGAAGCCCAAGATTTTACGTTGCTCGATGGCACCGTCGTTCGCCTCGAACCCGGTGATATTATGATTTACGACGGCGATCGCCCGATCGCGCTCGCAGGTATTATGGGTGGTCTCAATTCCCAAGTGGAAGCGGACACCACCGCCATCCTCCTGGAAAGCGCCACATTCCAACCCCAACAAATCCGCAAGACCGCTAAGCGGCTCGGTTTGTCGTCGGAAGCCTCTAAACGTTTTGAAAAAGGTAGCGACATTGCCGCCGTCCCTTCCGCCGGCGATCGCGCCGCTGGATTGTTCGAAGACACCTTCAACGGCAACGTCTACCACCCGGCCATCGACACCAACGAATTTGGGGTCAAAGAACCCATTTTGGCGCTCGATATGCGCGACTTGCGCCGCATTGCCGGCCTCGACAAAGTTTCTCTGGAAGCCGCTGCGGAACACCTGGATTCGATCGGCATCAGCTCGCACCGAAAATCGACCAACGTGCTTTCGGTGCGCTTGCCCACTTTCCGCCCGGACTTGAAGGAAAGCGTGGATCTGATCGAAGAAGTCGCGCGGCTAAACGGCTACGAAGAAATCCCTCTCAAGTTCCCCGTGTCGGTAGCGATGTACGATCGCACCGATGAGAGCCGGTACGACTTCGAACGCAAGACGAAGAACATCCTCACTGGGTTGGGCTTGCGAGAAACCATCCACTACAGCTTTACTTCCGAACTGAATTTAAGCCGCTATGGGCTGCTGCATGAAAATCGGGTGGTCATCCAAAACCCGCTCAGCGAAGAAATGAAAGTCATGCGCACCAGCCTTTTGCCGTCGCTGCTGGAAACCTACCAGCACAACCGCAATCGGCAGATCCATGATCAGCGCTTATTCGAAGTCGCCAATGTTTATCGCCAAGAGCCGAAGGCCGAAACCAAAGTGAAGGAAACCCTCTACACGGGTGTTCTGCTTTCGGGAAAACTCTTGCCTCCCACTTGGGCGGGCGATGCGCGTACCGTCGATTTCTTCCACGCCAAAGGTGTTTTGGAAATCTTGGTGCGCCAGCTCACCACCGTAGACCTTACGTTTGAACCCATGTCGGCTTCCAAACTCTTCCACCCTCACCGGGCGGCGATCGTGAAGCTGGGTAATCGCGAAATTGGGCATATTGGCGAAGTGCACCCCATCGTGCGCGACAATATTCTAAAAACCACGGAAAGCGTCGTGCTGTTTGAGATCAATCTCGCGGCTTTGCGCAAGTCCGAGCGGTTTGGCGTGCGTTTCAAGACACCTTCAAAATTCCCGGCAGTGGAATTCGACCTCGCCTTCCTCGTGGATCGACAAGTCTCTGCCCGCGCGCTGGAGGAATCTATTCGCCAGGCCGGTGGAGAGTTGCTCAACCACTGCTTCGTCTTTGATGCATACGAAGGCGACCGGATCGCAGCGGGTAAGCGCAGTGTTGGCTTCCGGCTATCGTTCCTATCTGCTGAACGCACGCTGCAAGATGAAGAAGTCACTTCCTTGCGCCAGAAAATCGTCGAGTCCGTCCGCGATAAACACGCGGCCACTTTGCGCGAATAACTCCGAAAAGCTGTCCGCTCGCTTTGATGCGCTGCTTTCAATATAATAGCAGCATGAAAGACACGACACCTTCGAGCGAGCTACCCAAGGACAGTGAAAAGCAGGGCTTTAAGTTTCTACTCGATACCCTTCGAGACCAACTGCTCAAGCCCAAGACTATTGACGACGACCACACGGAAGACGAGGCAGTTCCGCTGGCGCAGCCGCCCCGCGAAATCCACGTTGCTTTTCCCGAAGGCAAAAAATACTTCCGTATCGGCGAAGTCGCTGAGCTCATTGGTGTCGAAGCCTACGTGCTGCGCTACTGGGAGTCCGAGTTCGCCACCATTCGCCCCAAGAAGTCTCGCAGCGGCCAGCGCATTTACGACCGCCGCGACGTCCAAAAGCTGGCGATGGTGCACTACCTGCTGCACGTGGAAAAGTTCAGCCTCCAGGGAGCCAAGCAGAAAATGACCGAAATGCGCCGGCAGGCCAACACCCCACCCGCGCCTCAGCCATTGGACCGCAAAGTGCTCAAGGGACTCCAACAGGACCTGCTTTCGCTGATTTCGCTGGTCGAAAAGGGACCCTAAAGCTTGTGAAGGCTTGCCCCACGCCCTCGGCTGAAGTAGGTTATCGCCCTTATTCCCATTAACGGGGTGTAGCGCAGGGGTTTAGCGCGCTTGCTTGGGGTGCAAGAGGTCCGGGGTTCAATTCCCCGCACCCCGATATCTCTACTTAAAATCACACTATTAAACCAACCATGGATCGAAATCGGCGTCTTTTTGCTTTGTTGGCGTGGATTGCGGCCTCTTGGATCGGTTACTGCTTTCACGAGCCGTGGCGAGACGAAGCCCAAGCGTGGCTGGTCGCACGGTACTCCGACAACCTTTGGGAGCTTCTCTATCGAGCTTCCGCCGAAGCCACAGGGCCCGTCTATTATCTTTTGCTCTGGCCCTTTGCGCGGCTTTTCCCGTCGCATTTTGTCCCTCTCAGTTTTTTAGTTTCTTGGGCAGGATCTCTTCTAGCTGTCGGCATGATCTTGCTCTCGCCGCTCCTTCCTCTGCGGGTCGCTGCTCTGGTGGCTTTCGGGTACCTTTTTGGTTACGAGTACGCGATTCCAGCGCGGCTCTATGGCTGGGGGTGTTTTTTCCTGCTTTCGGGGATCTGGGCCGATC
>CAZBJE010000002.1:0-6719 GCA_964492125.1 uncultured Pseudobdellovibrionaceae bacterium
TTACCAAAGAGTGGGAAGAAGTCATTACCCGCACTGGGCGCTGGGCCGATTTCAAAAATGCCTACCGCACCATGGATCCCAAATACATGGAGACGGTCTGGTGGATCACTCGCCAGCTTTTCGACCAAGGGCTGATCTACGAAGGTCACCGTGTCATGCCGTACTCCTGGCGGATATCGACGCCGCTGTCCAATTTTGAAGCGGGTTTAAACTATAAAGAAGTGCAGGATCCTGCGCTGACGTTACGATTCAAAGTTTTGGGCTCCGGTCCCACCAAGTATGTTTTGGCGTGGACGACTACGCCGTGGACCTTGCCAGCCAACCTGGCGTTGGCCGTCGGCAAAGAAATCGACTACGTCGAAGTGAGCAGTTCCGACAAGCCGGACGAGCGCTACATCGTTGCAGCGGAGCGGGTACAAGCCTACTTCGAAGGCAAGCAGCTCACCCAGCATGCCCAGTACACGGGCGCGCAGCTAGTCGGGTTGAAGTATGAGCCTTTGTTTCCGCATTTTGCGGACCGCGCAAACCAGGGAGCGTTTCAAGTTTACGTAGGCGATCACGTGACCGCCACCGACGGTACCGGAATTGTGCATACCGCTCCTGCGCACGGGGAAGAGGATTACGCCGTCTGCCAAAAAGCCGGCATCGATTTGGTGGACGCCACCGACGAAGAAGGCAAATTCACGGACGCAGTGCCTGAGTACCAGGGCATTAATTTCAAAGAAGCCGACAAATTGGTCGTTCGCGATTTGAAAGCCCGCGGCAGTATTTTTCGCCACGATACGTTTACCCACAATTACCCCTACTGTTGGCGCAGCGACACGCCGCTGATGAACAAAGCGATTTCCACCTGGTTCGTGAAGCTCGAACCGTTGAAGAAAAATCTGGTCGAAAACAACAAGACCACTCATTGGGTCCCGGAAGCGTTGCGGGATGGCCGCTTTGGCAATTGGCTGGAGAATGCGCGCGATTGGAATATTAGCCGCAACCGTTTCTGGGGTACGCCGCTGCCGCTCTGGCGATCGGAAGACAAAGAAGAGTTGATGTGCATTGGTTCGGTGGAAGAGTTGTTCAAGCTGAGCGGCGTCCGCGTGGCCGACTTGCACAAACATTTTGTCGACGATGTTACATTCAAGTCCCCCAAGTCCGGCAAGCTGATGAAGCGCATTCCTGAAGTGTTTGATTGCTGGTTTGAGAGCGGCTCCATGCCCTACGCCCAACAACACTACCCGTTCGACCCCAAGTTCAAAGACCCAGCGGCGTTCAAAGCTAACTTCCCCGCGGACTTCATTGCCGAGGGCGTGGACCAAACCCGCGGCTGGTTCTATACGCTTTCGGTGCTTTCGACCGCTTTGTTCAACCAGGCTCCATTCAAGAACGTGGTGGTGAATGGTTTCGTGCTTGCCGAGGACGGCAAGAAGATGAGCAAGCGGATGAAGAACTATCCGGAGCCGCAGAAAATATTGGGCGAGTACGGGGCCGACGCTCTGCGCGCTTACCTGATGACTTCTCCCGCCGCGCATGGGGAAGATCTGAAATTCTCCGAAGCCGGAGTAAAGGAAGTCATTCGATCGGTGCTTCTGCCTCTTTGGAATTCGTACAGCTTTTTTGTGACCTACGCGCAGGCAGATGGGTGGAAGCCAGAGAGCTTCGATCCGTCGATTCTGAGTAAGCTCGACAACGATCTCGATAAGTGGGTTATTTCTCGTCTACAAACTTTGATTCAGACTTACGAAACCAAGATGAATGAGTATCACTTATACGAAGTGATCCCGGCGGTGACCGGCTTTATCGATGGCCTCACGAACTGGTACATCCGCCTCAATCGCCGACGCTTTTGGTCGGACGAAAAGGGCGCGGACAAAGACCAGGCCTACGCTACTTTATATTTCACCCTCACCGAGTTCACCAAGACGTTGGCGCCCATTCTTCCATTTATCACCGAAGAAATTTTCCAAAACCTGAAAGGTCCTAAGGAAGCGGCGCAGAGCGTGCACCTCACCCCGTTCCCGCGTTTTGAGAAAGCCTGGCTAAACCCTGAATTGGAAGCGCAAATGGCGTTGGTGGAAACGGTGGTTGCTATGGGACGCAATTGCCGCAGCACCCATAAACTGAAAACCCGCCAACCGCTGCGAGAGATCAAAGTAATCACCCGCAACCCGAGCGACAAAAAGACCATCGAGCGTTTTCAGGCACTGATCGCGCAAGAGCTGAATTTGAAGACGGTTTCGTTTAGCACGGATGAGGCTAGTTTCGTTACTTTGAGCACGAAGGCCAATGCCAAGGTTTTGGGCCCACGCTTGGGCCAGAAGATGAAATCGATCCTGCAAAAGGTGAAAGAGCTCACACCCGACGCCGTGGCTGGTTTTGAGAAAAAGGGCTCGGTAGACATCGATGGAGAGACCATTCTGCTTTCGGAAGTCACCATCGAGCGCCAACCCAAAGTGGCCGGTGCCATGCAAACGAGCGGTTCGGTGACCATATGGTTGGATTCAACGGTGGACGAAGCTTTGATGTCGGAAGGCCAGGCGCGGGAGTTCGTGAATCGTGTTCAAAAGCTGCGCAAAGATTCAGGCCTGCAGATAACTGATCGAGTACGTATTAAATATTATACGCCTGACGCATCGCTCTCCACGGCTATTGAGAAGCATAAGGTACACATCGCATCAGAGGTTTTGGCGGAAGTTCTCGTGCCCGGAGCCCCCACCACAGCTTGGAGTACCGAGCAGGAGATCGACGGGCTGCCGCTTAATTTGCATTTGGAGAAAGCCTAGCTAGTCAATTCGGTTCACCGCTGGCGGGGAATTGTCTGCCATGCGAACCGCCTGCGAACCGTTTGCGAGCAAAATGAAATCCCAATAAAGTCTCGCGTAGCCGTCGGAGTCGATCATTCCCTTTGGTACATTCGGAAACCGCGCTACTTTCTGGAGCGAATAATCTGCAGCCCCATCTATTTCTGAGTACCCGCAGCTCTTAGCCGTCGATACACTGGCGATCTTCCCATCGGCATCAATCAAAACGACTACCTTGGTCTCCAGTTTTTTCCCCTCGGGCCACGATCCCGTCTCCGCCAAGCGTAACGATCTAGCTTCTACTTCCGGTTTCCAATAGACCCGCAGCTGGTCCTTCACTCTTTCGTAAAATGAATGGTACCGGTGCTTTCTTGTGTTCAGGATTGTACGGGCGGAAAGTGCGATCCCTTCCAGGTTGTCATCTGTTGCACCGCTTTTTTTTTCCAGTCATTGTTTATTCCTAGGTCAGATAGAGAGAGTCTCAGGCCCCGGGCTGCTGATGGTGCCGCTTGCTCCGATTCTACGAACAACGAACGTTTGGGCGTGTGCGGGGTGGGTGAAATACTTTTTTCATCCACAATCTCTAATGGTGCTTTGGCTGCTTCGTCCTGTTGAGGGACGGCTATTCGCATGTCTTTTAAACCCGACAGAAGCAGTCCTATGTGAGAACTGCAGATGCAAGCCAGTAAACAGGTATCTTCTTAATCGCGTCTAATGCCGCACCCCACATCGTTTCCACCTCTTATTAATATGTTACGGATTTTGGTGGTTTTGTATAAATAGATAATTCTAGTATTTAGTATTGTTTAAAAAGATGCGATAAGTAGCCGTTAGCTCATGAATGTGAGGCTCCCATGACCCAGTGGATCAATTACCACCACCTTTTTTATTTTAAGACGATCGCCGAGGAAGGGAGTGTGTCAAAGGCCGCGGTAAAACTACGGCTTGGCCAACCCACTCTCAGTTCCCAACTAAAGCAGTTTGAGCAAACCATCGGAGTCGTGCTTTTTGAACGAAAGCATAAACGCTTGATACTGACCGAGCAGGGGCAGGTAGCACTCGAGTATGCTCAGAGCATCTTCAAAATGGGCTATGAAATGGTCGAAGTGCTTCAGGACCGCCCAGCTCAAAAGAAGCGAACACTGCACATCGGCTCTCTAGATAGCGTTGCCAAGCAGATAATTGTTCAGATGGCGAAAGCAGCTTACAAGCAATCTGACTGTCTGGTTACGTTGGTGGAAGGGAAATTTGATGAGTTATTGAGAGAGCTGCTTGGTCACCGAATCGATATTTTGATTACTAGTTTCCTTCCCTCAGGGGCTGATGCGAAGGGTGTATTTCATCGCTCGCTCACAAAGAATAACATTGGTTTTTATGGAGCCCCCAAGTTTAAGGAGCTTCGAAAAGGATTTCCCGGTTCCATCTCCGGTCAGCCTTTAATTCTTCCAACCTATGATAGTAAGTTGAGATACGATCTCGAGCACTGGTCTATGCTTACGAAAATTCAATTGAACGCTATCGCTGAGAGCCAGGACATTTCGGTGAAAAAGCTCATGGCAGCGAGTGGCCTGGGTTTGATACCCGCTGCACAGCACACAGTAAATCTACAGGTACTGGAAGGTGAGTTGATCCAGATAGGAAAACTACAAGGTGTTTATGAGGAGCTCTTTCTCGTAACTGCTGGGCGAAAAATAGGGAACCCCATCGCCGCAAAGTTATTCAACAGCTTCGTCCTATAGCTTTTTCCGATAGAATCGATTTGTTTTATCTATTTCTGCTGTGTTCTTGGCGTTTCTACAATGAGGGAGGCGGAGACACAGTGATTCACTTAGAATTCCTCAATCTAGATCGCTCTGAGTTGGCAAAAGAAGCTGTCGAAGAAAGCCTTGTTCCTGTCCTCAAGCAATTCCCGTTTGTTATCAACGGTAACATTCGGGTCAGCCTTTCAATGAAACACTCCCCTTCGACCTCCGCCCCGGATTTGTTTCGCGTGATCATGAGGCTCAAGGGGGGTGCTGCCCAGGGGGTAGTTGCAAGCTCAGAGGCGGTTAGTCTGTTTGTCGCGCTCTCCGAGGCCGCTCAAGAACTAGCGAGGGAACTCGAAAAAATCTCCGACAAGCCAAATCGTCGAACTTCCAATGGTTAGAGCGCGCCATTGAATTGGATAAATCGATACTAAATATTTTATTTATCCAGTTTACCAATCTCACTGAAATTCCGTATCCTAACTATATTGGGTGATTGTTCAGTCTAGTGGTGCATTGAAAAATGGGGTTTTGTCATGGTTCATGTTGAGCTGAAAGATGTTTATCGACTAAAGTACACGTTGCTTTGGGTGTTGCTTTCGTTCAAGGCTGGCTTGCTAAACGCGTCTGGTTTCCTCATTGCGGGTAGTTTCGTTTCACACATTACAGGATTTGGAACGCAGATGGGGATTGCGCTCGGGCACCGAGAGTACACTTTTGGTGCTGAGCTATTGGTTATTCCCTTTGCTTTTATCGGCGGCGCACTCTTCACCTCACTAGTTTTGGACAGGGATTATTCCAAAGAAAAGGTCCCGAATTATCCATTGGTTCAACTTTCCATCACCGCGCTCATCGGGATTGTTTCAGTTGGATTTGCGACCGGATTTTTCAGACCGGATGTGGTGGCTGGACACAGCGAGAGCTCAGTCATCCTCGTAGCTCTTTTATGTGCTATTTGCGGCATCAAAAATGCCCTTACGACTTGGGCGAGCCACGGGAAAATTCGTACGACGCACATCACCGGCTTAGCCACGGATATCGGGTTACACCTACCAAAGATTTTTCGTCCCTCAGGCACTAGTTCAAGATACCCGGAATCTCGCGCGGTAACTTACGTCCGCATCGCAACTCTGGTCAGCTTTTCCGTTGGGTCCTGTATGGCGGCACTCCTTGTTCCCAGAGTGAGTTATGGCGTGTTTTACATCGCTTTTGTCATCTCTGCGGCACTTTCTCTCGTTTCTGTCTTGCACCGTAGAAAAGTCGTTTTGAAGACCGAAGAAATTCAAACTGGAGAACGATATGCGTACGCTAAATAAAGAAACACAACAGAAAATCAGCCCCACTGAGGCTATCGAAATTCTGAGGCAGGGTAACAAGCGCTTTGTCAGCAATTTGAAAGTGAACCGAAATTTACTTCAGCAAGTGAATGAAACGACCGAGTCACAGCACCCATTCGCAGTGATCATCAGCTGTATGGATTCCCGAACTTCGGCTGAACTTATTTTTGATCAAGGTTTAGGCGATATCTTTAGCATACGAATCGCAGGGAACGTCATTAATGAAGATATTCTAGGTAGTGCGGAATTCGGCTGCAAAGTGGTTGGCGCAAAAGTGGTAGTGGTACTAGGGCACTCCTCCTGTGGAGCCATCAAAGGTGCGGTGGATGATGTGGATCTGGGCCACCTCCACTTCATCACCCGCAAAGTTCAACGCTGCATTCCTAATGCGAAAAAAGCGATTGGCTCCACTCGCGATGAAGATTTACTGACCGCGGTGACCAGAGAAAACGTCTTGATTGGCATGCAGGATTTGCGAGCTAGGTCCTCCATCCTTGCCGATTTGGAACAGAAAAAGCAAATTAAGATAGTTGGCGGTGTTTACGATATCAGCACTGGAGTCGTAAGTTTTCTAGAGGACTAAGTTTCGTTCACTCGGAGCAGGTGTACGCCCCGAATGGCGGGAAGCAGGAGGCAGAGACGTAGGTAGTTTGCCAAAGGCACATCCTTGGCTCGGCCTCCGCTCTTGCTGACGTGGCGAAAGAAGGTGCCTTCCTTTTTTCGAATAACGAAACCTTGGTGAGAAATATTCATCGCAGTACCGGGGATGCTCCATCCCGGCCGCACAATGTTCAATATCGAACCAGAGGGAATCGCAGCGATAAAGAGCGGATCCACCTCCACAT
>CAZBJE010000002.1:6729-67580 GCA_964492125.1 uncultured Pseudobdellovibrionaceae bacterium
CACATCTTGAATCAGGTATTTCAGCCTGGTCTCGATCAACTCATCGTGGATTTGTTTTTCCAGTTCCGCGACTTCCGCCTGGGGTTGGCGGGCCTCGGCGCGGCGGCGATTGGCGACGGCCAATTCCTCCTGGGTCCGGCGCTCTTTCTCCTCGGGCGAGACCTCTTTGCGGGTGAGTACTTTGGCCAAAGGAATGTACGGAAGGGAAGGTGTTTGCGGTTTGAAACGGGCGCCCTCTGCGTGGAGCTGCTGCAGACGGTTGGCGACTTCGGTTTCGTTCAGCCCCGTTACGCGAATGGTGGTGGGTCCTAGTTTTTCAAACCAAGCGCGTTTGTTGACGGTGGCGGTGGCCCGTTCGGTGCCCCATTTGCCGGCGACTTCCTCGGTAATGTCGGTGAGTAAACCGGAGCGAGTGTTGTTGGGAATCCAGTCGATGCAGGGGAAGTGGTTGCGCTGCGCAAAGGCTATTTTCCCTCCGCGGTAGCGGATCTTTTTCAGTCTACCTTCAAATTCCGCGGCTTTTTTGGAGGTTGCTAGTGCCACCACGGTTTCGACGAACGTGGTGCAGTCAAAGCCATCAAAGCGATAGAGCGGGCCTTGATCGTAAGCGGCCCCGGGTCCTTCCCCCAAGGGTGCGTCGAGAAAAGGCACGCCATGAAAGGCGGCGCTCACGCTTTCGATCCGCTGAGTGACGGTATCGCCCTTAGCCTTGCGGAAGTAGGTATCCACTTCCGTGGGAGCGAATGCAGGCACGCCACATAGCAGCAAAGCGGCGGCGAGTATCCGTCGTGTCATGCTCCTATTTCGGCAAATTGGGACGATTCCTTCACTCGGAAGTAGTCGTATTCGCAACTAATATCTCGCCACTACCTGTGCGCGGCATTAACCTTCTGTGGTGAGTTTCGATCCTCTTTATCTCTTTTTATCGTTGATGTTTGGCTTGGTGGGCGTGGCCGCGTGGCGCTACGGGTACCGCGAAGCGAGTGTGCGGCAGATGGCGCTGGCCACAGCGTTGATGGGGTTTCCTTACTTTGTCACAGAACCGATGCTGGTCTTAGGTATCGGTGGTTTGCTTACGTTGTTTCTATTTTGGCCGCGCTAGGAGATGGGCATGAATACTTTGGATCCTCGGATTGGTGACGTATCCGATACATCGCTTTGGGTGGCCTATTACCGCGCGGAGGAGACCCAGCGCCCCGACGCCCTGTTTAAGGATCCCTTGGCGGGTCGGTTAATCGGCGAGCGCGGTAAGGTGATTGCCGACGATATGAAGGTGATGGGGCGCTACGTGCGGTGGTCTGTCGTGGGCCGCACGGTGATCATCGACTCTTTTATTGAGCGTCTGGTGGCCGAGGGCGTGGACTTGGTGATCAATTTGGGCGCCGGCCTAGACACGCGGCCTTACCGCATGAACCTACCGGCAAGCTTGCGTTGGGTCGAGGTGGACTACCCACACATCGTTGGTTTGAAAAATGCGCGCCTTGCCGACGAGAAGCCGCACTGCGATTTGCGCCGGGTGGAGATGGATTTAGCCGATCGTGAAACCCGTTCGGTTTTTCTGACGGAGCTAGCGGCGAGTTGCAAGAAAGCGGTGGTGCTGACCGAGGGAGTTTTGCCTTACCTGAGCGAGCAGGAGGTGGCCGCCCTGGCGGAGGATCTGCACGCCCATCCCAGCTTTGAGTACTGGATAGCGGAGTACTTCAACCCCAAGGTGTATCCCTATCTCAAGAGCGGTGTGCGCACCCAGAAAATGAAAAACGCGCCGTTCCGGTTTTACCCGGCCGACTGGACCGGGTTTTTCGAAACCCACGGTTGGAAAGAACGAAATACCCTTTATATCAACGAAGAAGCGATAAGGCTGAAACGGCCGATTCCCATGCCTTGGTTTGGTCGGCTCTTTGTGCCGTTTATGTCGGCCCAGCGGAAGCAGGAGTTTTTGCGGATGTCTGGGTACCGCGTGTTGGAAAAGAACTCGAAGGTTCGAATTCCGCACTGGTGAGTTTTTTGCGTTACTCTAATTTATCAAAATCGGCGGGTTGCGAGTGGGGTTCCTCTCCTTGGCTGCGGGACTTGTCGACGTAATCCATATAGTAATAGCCCGTCGAGGGATTTTTCCCAACTTCAAACTCTTCCCAGCTCTTCATGTCCGCCGTTTTACCTCTGAAGATAAACCAGTGTTCATCGTCTCCACCTGCCCACTTGCCTGGGATAGTGGAAGGTGGTTTGGAAGATAAACAACGTGGAATGTGGTAAAACTTCCCTTTCTCGTCGGTAAGATCGAAGCAGTAGCTGCCTTTGGTTCCATCTTTTTTTATGATTCCCGGTTCCCAACGTTTATATAGGCGGTTCGGCAGTAGGTTATCTGGATCCTTGGCGGGTTCCGATTTCATTTTGTGCAAATCAATTAGGCGCGGGATCCGCGCGGGATCCACTTCGGCTCGTTTGGCAGAGTCGGCGAAAGTTGGTATTTTATGGGTTCGAGAATTTTGGGCCGGCTCGCCGAATAAAACAATCCCATTCATGGCAAGCATTGTTAGTAATACGAAACGCTTCATGAGTTGGGATCCTCTGAATCTATGGGTTCGTTGATGGGCGCCTTGCCGAAAACGTACTTGTCTTGTTTTCCGTCTTTGGCGCGGCGATAGAGCAGTTGAGGTTCAAAATCTTGAGCCTGACAGGGTGCCAGGATGGGCTTCTGCGGCAAATCGGGATCGGCAGTGGGGAGGAGGATGACATTTCCAATCTCGCCAGACATCTCAGGAGGGAAGACCGAATACTTATTCAGATCGGCGAGGTTGTTTCTTATCTGCACGGCACCCAAAATGATTTTGTCCTTTACCGCGATCAGCGCGCATTCCCCGGTTTTGTCACCCTGGTTAGACGGCATGAGAGGCCCAGTTCCTTTCTTGATGAAGGCGGCGACCAATTGGACACCCTCGAACTCTTCCCATCGTATTTCCGATAGAGCGCATTTCGGAAACTCAGAGAGCGCGAGCTCTGGCTCAAGCGCGGTCGAATGGCCGGTTTTCTCGGTCGCGGTTTCCGAGTGGCCTCCGCAAAAACTTGTTTTGCTGGTTAGAGCGCAAAGGAAGAGGCTGGCTAATAGAGCGCGTTTCATTTACTTACTCCGAGCGCACTTTCTCTGATCTTTTTACAGGAATTGCAATCCGGACAATGGGTGCATAGGTCGCTATTTATCTGCTGAATCAGGTTGCGCGCTTCCTCAGGGTATTTCTCCTGCACCGCCCGGATTTCCTGGTAGGCGGTGGCGGGATTCCCTTTGAAGTAGAGCTCGGACATGCTTCTTTTTGCTTCCCGCTTCAACTCCGGATCTTGGGTGATGAGTGAGCCCCGGGCGATATCCGCAATGGTCCCTTTCGGGATCGACTGCCCTCCTTCAAGGGCGCTTCTTCCTCTCTGGATAGCGTCCATCAAGCGGCGGTCGTTTGGGGTGTAATGATTGGTCTGTTGAGGGGTGGCCTGCGCTCCGGCTCCACTCGCCGCGCTTGCGACGTTGGTCGGCGCGTTCACGATGGGCGGTACTCCGGCGAAGCGGTTACCGTTAAAGGGCGCACTAGGCGCGGCATTCCCCACGCTGGCTGGGTTTCGGTTTCCGCCGCCAAAGTTCACTAGCTCGGGCGGAGGATCGCCTGCGCCTTTTCCCGCGGGCAAAGTTGGCGAGAACTGGTTGTTGTTCACTATACTATTCACCACCGGCTTACCGGTGCCATTGCTCGACAATGGAGTAGGGGCATTTCCCCCTGCGGGCAAATCTTGCAGCTTGCGATCTTGGGCCGAAGGAGCCGCAGCGGGTTTCACGTCGGCAGCGGGCGGTACGCTCGCACCATTAAAATTCGTCGCAGCTGGAGCGGGAACATTGATCGTTACCGGCGCACTCGGCTGCGCCATATTGGCGACCTCTCGCGAGAGAGGTGCGGAGTTCATGGCGATCGATTTGGCAGCGCAACGAACAGGAACGGCATCCACGATTTTACGGGCCGTGGGGTCCACTAGCTGAAAGCCCTCTGGCGGTCCCAAGGTGCCGCCCTTTTGTCCCTTTGAATCAACGCGGTTCATGCGGTACGCGCCGTTTTCCTTCGTCAATAAAGCAAAAGGTAAGGCGCGCGGTTCGCGGGTGCGGTAGTCGCGTAGGAATGCTTCCAAAAGTTTGGGTGGGATGGGGGCGCTTCGGTCGCTGGCCGAAACCAACAAATAAGAGCTGCCACCGCTGCGCACCGGCACCATCGTCACCGACGCGCCAGTGAATTTTCCATCCCTCTCCAGCGCGAAAAACGCTGCGTCTTGGAGCAGCGGGGTCCATCGGTCTACCAATAGGGAATCGCGAGCGCCGCAGGCCGCTTCCGGCTCGCGCATGGATTCCAACAACCACACCGAGTGCAGCGGTGTGACGCGTTCGAAGCGATAGAACGGCTTTCCGGAATATTGGATGGCCATCGGTTTTCGCTGAGCGAGTAGTCGCTCGCTCACCGGGCCGACTTGCTTGCGCAGCTTAGCCAGTTGCTCCCAAACCTTCTCAAAATCTTGCGCGGACGGGCCAGTCGATGGAACGTAGCGTTGTAACGTCTTGCGGTAGTTGCTCTGGACGGTGCGGTCGGAAAACACGCGTTTGGCGGAGCCGGCGGATTGGGTGAATGCTTCCAAATCACTCAGTGACGCAGCGCGCACTGACAAGCTCACGCTGGCGCTGGCCGAAAGCCCTAGCAGAAATGCGGTTCGAAGAAGCGGCGAGCAGTCCATGGTCTCGAAATACCATCGGCAAAAACGGTTCGGATCTTAAGGTAAATGCCGCGTTGGGTAATCTGCTTTTGACTCATCGTGCGGGGCCTGCTTAGTTGGACTTTGGCTTTATTGGTAAGGGGGTTTACGTGAAGTATCAAACGACTGCGGCTAAACTGAGTATCTCGGCATTGGTGGCTACAGCTTTGCTAACGACGGGGTCTTGTTCGAAGAAAATGGAAAAATCCAGCGAGATAGCGCCGCAAGTTTCGGCTACGACGTCCAACCCTCTTTTGGCGGAATGGGAAGGTCCTTACGGTGGAGTGCCGCCTTGGGACAAAGTGGAACCCAAACAATTCTCCGCTGCATTCGATGTCGCTATCGCCGAAGCCAAACAGGAAATGGAAGCGATTGCGGTAAACCCGCAGGCCCCTACTTTTGAGAACACTTTTATTGCGATGGAAAAAGCGGGGCGCAAACTCACTCGCTTGGTCAATATCTTCGGCGTCTTCACCGCCAATCTAAGCGTGGGTGACATGCCCGATATTGAGGCGGAAGTGACCCCCAAGCTTTCCGCTTACGACGATAGCCTCACCCAAAACCTCGCGTTGTTTGCCCGGATAGCGGCAGTTTACAACACCATGGACAGCTTGGGCGCACCTGAAAAAAAGTTGGTGGATGAAACCTACAAACGCTTTGTCCGCCAGGGCGCCACGTTAAACCTAGAGCAAAAAACGCGTTTGTCGGCGATCAACCAAGAATTAAGCAAGCTCGAAACCCAGTTTTCCAAAAATGTCCTGAACGACGAGCAAGAGCTGGTCACCTGGATTGAAACGAAAGCCGAGTTGGAAGGCCTGAGCCCTTCGTTGGTAGCCGGATACGCCAAAGCGGCGCAAGATTTGGGCAAGCCTGGCAAATGGGCCGTGCGCAATACCCGCTCTGCGATGGAGCCGTTCCTCACTTTCTCCACCAATCGCGCCTTACGTGAAAAAGTTTGGAAAACGTATTACAGCCGCGCCGATAACGGCGACAAAAACGACAACAACGCCGTCATTGCTTCCGTAATGGCGTTGCGGTTGGAGCGTGCAAAACTGCTCGGCTACGAAAGCCACGCGCACCTGGTTTTGGAATCGCGCATGGCGAAGAAGCCTGAGAACGCGATGGCTCTGATGATGCAAGTTTGGCCCAAGGCCGTGCAGCGGGTGAAAGAAGAAGTCGCCGACATGCAAAAGCTCGCCGATAGCGAAGGCGCGGGCATCACCATCGAAGGTTGGGACTACCGTCTCTATGCGGAGAAAGTCCGCAAGGCAAAGTACGCCTTGGATTCCAATGAAATCTCCCAGTACCTGCAGTTGGAGAAGCTGGTTGAGGGCCTTCACTGGATGGCCCAGCAGGTTTTCGGACTCACCCTCACTCGGGTGAACGACGTCCCGGTGTTCCACCCGGATGTACGGGTTTATAAAGTGACAGACGCTGCCGGCAAACACGTCGGCCTGTGGTACCTCGATCCCTACGCGCGCGATGGTAAACGCAGCGGCGCGTGGATGACTGACTACCGCGCCCAAGAAAACATGGACGGCAATTGGGTCACGCCCATCGTTTCTAATAACTCCAACTTCGTAAAAACCGACGACGGCAAACCGGTGCTCATCGCCTGGGACGACGCCGTGACGCTCTTCCACGAATTCGGCCATGCCTTGCACGGTCTATCGTCGAAAGTCGTGTACCCGTCTCAAGCGGGTACCAATGTGGCGCGCGACTACGTGGAGTTTCCATCCCAGCTCATCGAACACTGGTTCCCCACCAAAGAAGTGCTGACGAAATTTGCTCTGCACCACGAAACCGGCAAGCCAATGCCGAACGAGTTGCTAGAGAAAATCGAAAAAGCCTCCAAGTTCAATCAAGGTTTCCAAACCGTGGAGTACCTCTCGGGTGCTTTGCTGGATATGAAACTGCACTTGGCTCAGGGAAAAACTGACGCCAAGACTTTTGAAAAGCAAACGCTGGCCGAGCTGGGCATGCCCAAGGAAGTTGTCATGCGTCACCGCCTCCCGCATTTCATGCACATCTTCGGTCATGGTTACGAAGCGGGCTACTACAGCTACCTTTGGTCGGATGCCTTGACTGCCGATGCGGCAGATCTTTTCCAAGATAGCCCTGGTGGCTATTACGACAAAGACGCCGCTCAATCGCTGATCAAGAACGTCTTCTCGGTGGGCGCCACCATCGACCCGGCAGAAGGCTTTCGCCAATTCCGGGGTCGCGACGTAGACACCAAGGCGCTGCTGCGCAAGCGCGGCTTCCCGGTCGACTAACTTTCTCCGCCTCAGCCGCTTGTGGGAAGGAAGATCCGCCCGGAGAGCTACCCATTGAAAGGGGCTTTCCGCGGATCTCTGGCCCACGGCGGCGGGGCCAGAGATCTGCGGAAAGCCCCGTTCGAAGGGCAACCCTCCGCCGGCCCATTCTTTCCCATCCCAGCGACCCCGTGCTATAAGCCGCCTTGCTCATGGCAAAAAAGAAATTCCGCTCTGGGGTACTCCCTCGCTCCTTCTCTCTGGCCAAAATCACTTTGAGTGGCGCGCTCAAAACCAGTTGGGAGAAAGTTCGCTCGACGGGGTTGGACGAATTGGCCAAGTCCGATCGCATGCGCGCTTTTCTCAAGACCCAAGCCGCCCACCTGACTCAGGAACTAGGAGAGCTCAAGGGAAGCTTCATGAAAGTGGGGCAAGTGCTCTCGTTCTACGGTGAGCAGTTTCTCCCCGCAGAGTTCACGGAAATTCTCAAGACCTTGCAAGTAAAGGCAAGCCCTCTCGATTGGGCGACCATGGAGAAGATTTACAAAGACTCCCTCGGAGAGAAAAAGTGGAAGCTTCTCGACGTGGCTCCCGAACCGGTGGGCGCTGCCTCGTTAGGGCAAGTGCATGCGGCGGTAGTGAAGACCACCGGGCAGAAGATTGCGCTCAAGGCGCAGTATCCCGGTATTGGCAAAGCCATCGATAGCGATTTGCGCATTTTGCGTTGGATGCTCAAAGCGGGGAATTGGATTCCCTTTACGCCGGGCCTGGAGCGAGTTTTTGAAGAGGCGCGGCGGGTTTTGCACCAGGAAGTCGACTACCGGCAAGAATTCGAGCTGACTCAACGCTACTATGATCTTTTCGCGTCCGATCCGCGTTTTGTGATCCCGCGGCCGGTGGCCGAATTTTCCACCGATACTATTATAGCGACGAGCTTTGAAGAGGGTTTGGCGCTCGATAGCGAGCAAGTCCTGGGGCTATCGCAAGAGCGGCGCGATCGACTGGGGACGCTATTCTTTGAGCTTTTTCTCAAAGAGGTTTTTACATTCAACTTTTTGCAAACCGATCCCCACTTCGGGAATTTCCGAGTGCGTTTAGATGCGGCTGGGTTGGCGGATCAGATCGTTTGTTTTGATTTCGGGGCGGCTTTGCCACTGTCGAAATCATTCGTTTCCATCTATCGTCGATTATTGCTGGCACTGTTGGCGAACCAAAGAGAGGTCACACGATCGGTATTGATCGAGCTGGGGTTTTTGGCGGAGCAGGCCGATCAGGCCCATAGTGATCGGTTGTTTGATCTCTGCCGCATCTTCATGGAGCCGGTCCTGTCGCACGACAAGTACGATTGGGGCAAGAGCAACCTGGCTTCCCGCACGTTAGCGGAATCCCGCCATTTTATCTTTCAGCCGAATATTCAGTTGCCGCCGGTGGAGATGATTTCTTTGAATCGAAAAGCGGGGGGCATCTATATCTTGATGTCTAAACTAGGTGCCCGATTCGATGCGCGCACACTTTTGGATTCTTACTTAACCACAACCGAGTGAGTAATTTCGGTCTTAACCGAGTTGAGGATAAAGCCACTTTCCAACGCTTTTTGAACTAGGCGCGTGGCGCGGTCGGCATCCGAAGGGGCCGTGAGTTCGATGTTGAAATGAAAAGCTTTCATGACCGGCCGTTTTGCTTCGTCTCGCTCCACCGTAAGGTGTCCCGAAACAGCGAGCTTTTCGAAACCAACTCGAGATTTTTCGGCCAGCACTTTGAAGGTGGCCACAAAGCAGTTGGTTAAGGCCTGCGCGAAAAGATCTTCCGGGCTGAAGGCTCCCCCCGGGCCCTCGAATTCGGTAGGGATGGCTACTTCTATTTCAAAGTCGGCGGAGCGAACGGGCCAAGCGGCTTGGATTCCGCCGGGAGTGGTCGCATGGGTCGCAAAATGAATGGGGTACTGAATCAAGGACAGCCTCCGAATTTCCAAAGAATGCGCGCAGGCCAGGGTGAATTCAATCGGATTTGTTTTACGGTAAGCCCAGAAGAGCGTTTGCAAGCGATCGCCCGGCAGGGTCGGTGCCGGTGAAGGAAAAATGGTGGAAACCCGCAAGGACCCGACGCATTTCGAGCGGAAGCCCTTTGGGCAGCTGCGACTCCAAAGGAACCACCGCGTCGCCTTCCGCACCCCAGAGCTGCATTCCCAGGGCGCAGGCCGAAATGCTGAGGCCCGCGAAATCGCCGGTCAAGGCGTCCGTGGGGCTGAAAGTTGTCGCTAGAAAGAGCAGGCGATCAGCGAGAGTTGTTTTCGCCCGGCGCAAATGGGTGGTCTGAATCTGTTTGAGGTCGGCCACCATTGCGTTGGGCAGTAACTTGCTGGTCACTGCACTCGCTGCTGCAGACAAAATCGAGCTGGCGCCCCGCGCGAGAAGGCCGGTCCAACCAGTCCACTCGGCAACCGAACCCCCCGCCGTCTCGGACAGGTATTGCGCACCCTCGGCCAAAGGTGAGCCTTGAAAGGGTCCTTGGATAAAAACAAACCGACTGCCCACCCGGTCGTAGTAGGTGGGATCCATCAGGGCTGCGCACCAGAGAGAAACCGCACCCAAACTATGCCCCACAAAAACTGTCGGCCGCACCGGATCGCTCTCCAACGCTTCGGCAATCCGTCGGTGGGTCTTCGCGCAGTTGGAGACTAAGCTTTCGCTGGAGCTAACGCTGAGCAGGATAATGTCTTCCGGCGGGACCCCGCCTTCCAACAGGGCTTGTTGGGTGGCGGCGTAGCTTCCGCCGGCTAGGTCGGTAAACAGGCCAGAAATCAGAACGTACCGTCTGCCGGGGACCGCCACCGACGCCGGTGCCTGGGAAGTGCCGAGAGCAGCCCGTGCAAACTCGTCGCGCCAATCGGCAGCGGCCGGCGCGCTAGCCAACGCAAAAACCAACCCGAGCCAGTACCCATTCAGTCGCTGCAGCATACTCTGCAATAGTCTGCCAGAGTCGCAGCTCGTCAATACCAAAGCTAGAGTAGGCGGTCTGGCGCTGCATTTGCGTATGTCGAACGATCTTGCTATAGAGCACCCTTTTCAGGTGCTTACGCTATGCCAAGAACGAGAGCTCTCTACCTCTTCCTTTTCACATGGATTGCCACTAGCCCGTGCTTGGCAAAGTCGATTCTCGAGATAATGAAGCGTACAGCCGACCAGACCCCGGTGGCTTTAGTTGCGGCTGAAGTGGATTGCGATGAGGCGCTAACAGCCGCTGGACTAACTCCCGGAATCGTTCGGATAGGGCAGCAGCTTCATTTGCCTGTCCGCAATTACCTCTGGGAAGTACGCAGAAAATCGCCCAATGATCGTTCGGGCGTTCCCTCCGTCGCGTGGATCACCCGGCGACAATATGATGTGCAAGGCGAGCTACGTCGGGGGCAGGCCAAAACCTTTACACGATCGTTGCTGTCCTTTGAAAAGTTTGCCTCCATCAAAACGAGGCTGCAGGTTTCCGCTAGACGGCCCCTCTCTGTATTGGGGGCCAAGAGCTCGGCAACTTTAGAAGCCGAACTGCGCTCGCTCATAGTCGGATGGTATGCCGAAGATCTGGCAAGCGTGGGAGATGCCGCCGCCCCTGCCGTGGACGTATTTGATTCTCTTCTCAAAGTGCAGGTGTTGGAGTCGGGGCCAAGCACAAAGATGCTGCTTGTGAACGTTTCATTCAATTACCCGTCGTCGGCTCTGGTTCATTTGCACGCCCGAATCAATCAAGAGCTCGAACTGAATCAGTAGAACGGGTAGTGGCGCTCAGGTTCCTCAACGCCGTCCCAATTGAGCTCCATGAGTGTGGCAACATGCTTGGCCAGCGCAGTCGAGCAGGAAAATTTTGGTTGGATAAGGCTGCTATCTATTCGGTGTCGCCCACTGGCCCAGAAAATATGGTTCCTCAAGTAGTCGACCTCCATGAAATCCAATCGCCGTTTTGTGTTTAGACGCGGGATTACTTTGTTTTGCAATTGCTTCACCAAGCCGTGAACGTCCATGAATTCATCGCGGGTTAGACTTAGTACGGCAGTGGCCTTAAGGGCTCCAGATGGGGTTCTTTGGTAGGAGACATTTTTTCTGTCTCCCGGGATCCAGGGGTTGTTTTCCATGAAGCCGGTATTCTTAGCGCTCTCCACAAGTTCGGCAGCCGAAATAGATCTATGCGAATCGCTTTCCCACTCGATGTCGATTTCGGCTAACCCTGGCTCGTCCAAAATACGCTCGTAATCGGCGGCGGAAAGCACCCCGTTATGGGTGAGATTGAAAATATCTCTCCCCTCCCGAATAGTGCCAAGAATATGCGCTCGAATGGTTAGTTCGAGCGGCAAGATAGAAAATTCCAATTTAAGGTCGAATTCACCAACTCTAGTTTGGGCGGAAGCCCTCTTGAGTTGAATTCCCATTGGAAGGTGGGCGACCAAGAGCCGGTTCAAAGCCGGTAGATCTTCTAGGTCGACAGCGAACGCCCCCGAGAAAATTCCGAAGAAAGCGATACTTAAAACGATATTGCGAGCGAGAATTTGCATTGCTCGTCTACCACCCCATTTTTTTGAAATTGCTTGGATAGGAGTCGATTCGTTGACCGAACAAGAACTTCAAGTTGTCGCGGGCGATGATTTTCTTGCCTTGTTTTTCGGGTACCAGACAATGGTACTCACCGTTTTCAAGTTTGGCGTTTTTGACCAAATTGTAGTTATGGAAGTAGCCCGCCTCGCCCTCCAGCTGCTTCAGCCAACGAAGGAATCCCTTAGAGTACATAGGGTCGCCGTAAACCGTACTGTCGATTTGCAAGGCCGGGAATACTTTCGGGATGGCCGTGGCGGCAAATATCACCCGGTATAGTTCGAAATCGGCGAATTTCGATTTGGAATGGGCGAGTTCGATGCAGTCGTTTTGGTGGTTGTGCAGGGGAATCGTCACATTCGGCGGCAGGTCGCGTACCTTCACTTCAAAAAACTCAGGTTTAACTGCCATCGCCCACGCGTCACGACACTGCGCTTCGCTGATCAGGGGTAGGCCAACGCCAAGTCGCAGCTTTGCCAAGGCCAATGCACCTTTGAGCAAGCCGTTACCATAAGCCCGTCGCATATGCCGGTTCCATTCTAAAAAGTCGGCGGGGCTCCACTTCAATAAGTTGTTTTCGCGCGCAAAGAAAACAGCGTAGGCAACGCTGCCCCCACTGATAAGGTGTAGGCCTTCGAACTGCGTGAGCTTCGCCCAATCAATTTGATTCATTCTTTCGAAATGCCAGGAGTAATTAACTCCGGTGCCATTGAAAATAAGCGTCGGTTTCATAGTCATTTTTCTAATTCGAGCAGGTAGTGCCGAGCTTTTTTGGCTGAATCGACCTGTGGTTTATCGTCGACATAGCGTGTGGACGTAGAAACCGTGGTGAGGGTGATTTCCGTTCTGCCCTCCCGCTTGGTAAGTTCGATTGTGGTGACTGACTCGAGGAAATTGTCGATGCTGCTCGCCTGATTAAAGGTAGACCCCCAACGAAAAACCGATTCGGTGGACTTTTTTATACTCGCCGCGTGGGTGCCGCCTCTGCGTGTATCGTCGAACGTGGCGAGAATAAGTTTTTGCTCCATCTGATCCGCATCGGTGATCCGCACCACGGGGCATTTGTGTTCGGTATCCCAATACAAGTCGATTGTTTTCGGTGGATTTTTGTTCGCAGGGTTAGCGAGGTCTTCCATTACTCGGTAGTTGCCGGAGAGTTGCGGCTCCTGCGCATTCGCTACGCTGAGACAAAGGCTCAAAAAAACGAAAACAAACCGCATAGAATCTCCTTAAACAAACGACAAACGCCGGCGAGCAATCCTCTATAGGAAATGCGAGATAGTGGCAATGGCAGGAGCTTACAAGCTCTACTATTGCGGTCCACACCTGAGGGGGATTGATCCCCCGTTAGCGGTGTGCTAATCGCTTCCGCCCTATGAAGCGATTTCTGCCAGTTTTATTGACGATGGGTCTTTTGGTTTCCGCGCTCCAAAGCCCGAATGCGTTGGCCTATCGGTTGCCGTCTGGTTGCCACAACGCCGTGCTCAAAAAGGGGTATGATTTCCACCTTTCGTTCAGTCACCTCGCGGGGCTCACGGCGGCCTACCACCTAAACCGGTACTACGATGGGCTCACTTACTCCGACGAAATTGCGGACCGATTGGATTTCCTGTTTAAAATGCCTCGCCCCGAGCTACCCGCAGTATGGAATCGGTACATTAATCCGCTCGTAAAAAAGGGCTTCGCCTACAAAATTCAATACAATGGGCGCCAAGGAGTAGAGATTAGCAGCTACGGAAAGATCGCCGCTCGGAAAAACTTTGCGGCTTTCTACGAAACGTACGCAGCCCGCGCAAAACGCGAGGAGCTGAAACCGAAGGGCCTGAGCCAGCTGGTGGTGGGCCGCAAACCCGATGCCTCCCATATCGACCTTAGTTTGTCGGATTACCTGATTTTATCTCAATTCAATGTCGGCGAAGTAGCGGGTTCCACCGAGGTTTACAAAAAGATTTCGGATCAGCTTTCGTACTACTCGATCTTTCAACCCCCGAGCCCCACATCGGTCACGACACGCCTGATGGGCTTTTCCCAGCGAGGCTACTTGGATTTCGAGAATGTGGATTTTCAAAGCCGCGCGCGGGGCGGTTCGCTCTACAAATTCGTCCTTCGCCGCGAGGGGCAGCAGGCCCTCGACCGATTCGAGGCCGCTTATCTTGAACTTCTCTCTGCCTGGCTGAAGACGGATCTCGCCGAAGGCCAAACCGAGCTCCGGGATAAGATTAAAGAGCTAAAAAAATAGCGCATATTGTCTTTTAAATTCAATTGTTTAACTTGTGAAGAGAAGAGCGGGGATTCCTCTGCTTTTGTCATCGGCGTCGATGGCGCATTCGCTCGCGCGGCTGGAAGAATCGAGACTTACAAGAACTGCGCCGACTGGCTGAAGAATGAGGCCGCGAATCTTGATCGGGATTTTTAAAGGTTCTTCAGGAAGAATACTAAGTCAGCACGCTCTTGTTGCGTTAAGGTGAAGGGAATCATTTGCGCGTCTAGGTGGGGATTCTGAATTCCGCCTTTTTCATAAAAGACCACGACCTCTTCCAACGTACGCGTGCGGGCGTTGGAGAAGTAGGGAGCCGTTTCGCTAATCTGGCGAAGGGTGGGCGTTTTGACGGCCCCAAGATCTTTCGTAAGACCCGAAATAGCGCCTCTACCTCGATCAAGAATAGCTCCCTGGGCGTCAACGACTGTGCCGGTGTTGTGGTATTGCTCATCCGTGAAGTTGCTTCCGCTGTGACAGGCAATGCATTGGGCTTTACCGTTGAACAGAGCCAAGCCTCTTTGAATGGATGCCACCTCATTCTGGTTTAAATTTCGAACTTCAACGCCATTCATAACCTTGTCGACGTTACTATCGGCGCGCATTTGCGTCAGGAGATACGCCGTCAGTGCCATGGAAAGGTGCGGGATGGTGACCCGCTCAGCAAAGATCGGAGCGAAGTCCGCCACATACCCGCGGCTAGGATCTCTCAGGTAGCGAAGAATATCTTGTGGCGTGCCTGCCATTTCAATTGGATTGAAAAGGGGACGGCTGACTTGAGCTAACAAGTCCTTCGAACGCCCGTCATAAAACTGTTCGGTCGAAAACGCGCGGTTAAACGCGACAGGAGTGTGGCGTGGTCCCACCGTTCCCGCAACGGCGCCTTCGGAAAAGCGAGCCGGGCCCCCGCGGGGATCGCGGCGGGTGTCGATAAAATTCTGCTCGCTGTTATGGCAAGTGTTGCACGAAATATTGTGGCCAGTGATGTTGGCATCGTGGAACGCCTTGTCGCCAATTTGCACTAAGGCGCTAAACTGCCCCTTCGATATGATTTCCACCAGTTCAGTGGGGATTCGCATTTCACCCGCATCCAGTCCGAGCGGAGGAACAAGCTCGCTTGGTAGGGCTACCTTTTGTTTTTGCAGGGCGGCAACGGTAACGGTATTGGCCGCAAGTTCGGTGGACTCGCCGAATCGTTCAGCAATGAAAAGATCTCGTCTCAGTCGGTTCGCATACCCAAATTCATCGACTATGAGCACTGCGGGTTCGTTGGCGCCGACGGCAAGCTTAGGGCCGATGACGATCGCGTTCGCCAGCTTGGAGCTCGTGTTAAGAAGTTGGCTGTCGGTGTTCCGGTAGATAAGCTTTCCGTTAACGTAAATATTCAGGAACGGCCGACGGTGACTCACCATCAATGTGATGTGGTGAAATTTTGGGCTGACCGCCAAATTATACTGGGTCATGAAAGTCAATTCCCTGCCGCCACCTTGCTTGAAGGAAACGCCTAAGCGACCGCCTCGCTCGCGGAACAAGGTCCACAAACCGACCTTATCGACTAAATTAAGTTTATCCGGGTAATTTCTCAGCACGCGGAAGGCTACTTCCATGGTGAATCCGGCATGATCCGCCATGATGGTGTGGGGTGCGCTTGCGTTGGGGTTGATGTTCTCGTCTTGAGTGGATCGAAGTTGAACCGCTCCGTTGGGTTGGAGAAAGACGCCTCGGCCCACTAGGCCAACAGCTTCGTCCTGGAACTCGGTACCCGGGTGCGCCATTAAGTATTCCAAGGGGAAGTGGGCGCCGTCGTTCAGCAAGCCGGTGTGGAAATTGCCTGACACATCGGGGGTTAGCTTATGAGAAATCGGCTTGGTGGTATAAATACGAACCCATTTTCCTTCTTCCATTCGGTATTCCGGGCCCGATGAAAAAGCTTGGCCTTTTCCGGTCAGTAGTTCGTTCATGGGGAGGTAGACACGGTAGTCTGAGTTAAACGGAACGAGGTCAATTTCAGCGTAGGCGTTTTTAAACATCGGATAAACAGGGCGGCGTTTCCGCATGGGGAGCGGCGCAAGGGCGCTCACTTCAGGAAACTGGTGCCACATGCTTCCGGTGACGCCACCGACCGCCTGGATGGTGCCGATGGTGGAATAGCGGTTGGTGTTCGGGTAGCCGTCGACGTTTACTTCTTGGAAGCCGGTACGCGGTCCTACCATAAAGAAGTTGTTAATTTCGAGCTGAGTTCCAATGGAGTACATGTCCCCTTTGTTGAAAAACAATTCCGATCCGTCGGGGCTGATCCAAGGGTAAGAACCACCGCATTGGTTTTGCGGGATGTTGCACGGTCTACCCAGAGCGTCTTTCCAAACTACTTGCGCTAGGGGGTATTTTTTCTTGAATTCAGCATTCTCGTTGAAAAGCTGGTAGGTGGCCTTAGGACCGGACCATGACGCGATAAACGACCGAAAGTCGGATGCGTTGTTTTTGGGAACGTAGTTGTTTGTACGATAGACCGCTTTATTACCGAACATCAGGCGACCATCGGCCGTGAGCGCAGGTTCGAAGTCCTGGATTCCTCTGCCTCCCGCCGTCATCGTCAAGAAGCCCGTGGGTGTTTGGAACTTTACGATGGTGGGCTTTTCCTTGCGCACCAATTTGCCATTCACCGAGTCAAACGCATGCACAATCACATTGGCTTGAGCCGCGGTGTACCGACCGTCGAAAATGCGGGACACCTGGGCAGTGTAGGACACAATCATCACTTGATAAAATTCGTACTCGCCCAAAGCTTCCGCTGTGCCGTCGACATTGGAGCGGTAGGGATTGCCATTAGGGTACTGGGCAACGGGATTCATTGTCGCCGAAAGGTGAATGTTCATTTCGGAAGTCAAAACAATCGGGAGATTGTTGCTTCCAACTAGTTTCACGTCATCGGACCAGCTGTTCCTCAAATTCGGGATGCCAGAATTTCCACTGACGGCGACCAACGGTTGAAAGACCCGTGCGTAGCAGAATTTGGGGCTGTACCCGATCGTCAACGAGGCATCGCAATCGAAGGCAAGGCGGCCATCCCACGTTGTGGCTTTTGCCCGTTTGGCAGGGACCCGTTTTTCATCAAAGGGTTTTCCCGCTTCGGCGGAGGACAGCTCGGGTTCGATAGGAACTGCAGCAGCAGGCGCCGCGGACGCCGAGGAAACGAAAAGCTGGATAAGTACTAAAAGGGTAGTTGAGAATTGTTTTGCTTTCATCACAGTGTCTCTCCGAGATGTCCGGGCGGCTGGTTGGCACTAAAGAGTGCAAGCAATGTGCCTAAGAGTTATTAGGCTGCACAGGTTCTAAACAGCTGTCGTACTTTTAGACATCTGGGAGGGATTCTTGGGTAAGTGTAGGGAAATTCAGTTGGCTTAGGAATGTCACGGGCGTAGGCAGTGTTTCCTCTGTAGGCGGGGGCGCGCAGGCTAAATCCGGCGCCATGAATTCTCGCTCGATGATGCTCCCCTTCGCCCAACCTCTTTCGCGAGAGGTTGATTAGAGTCATCCGACTACGGTTTTCTATTCGATGGAAAATGGAAGTGCTCGATATTTCGGGCTTATTTTACTATAGCCTCGGGTCGTTCACTCGAGCAGGTCTATCAACCCCGTTGAGAGTGTGCTATTAGCCCCCGCATGAGAAAACTCACTCAAGTCACGGTAGGAATATTGGCCCTCGCTTCTTCGCTCTCTTTGGGCGACGAAATGAGTGTTTCGAAAGATGCTTCGGTTGAAAAAGCTCTCTCTTTGAGGACACCGGTATCGCTAACAGTAGGCAACATGGCCGGCGTGAATAAAATCTATCAGTCCAAACACCGTATTGAAATTACAGCGCGGACCGAATCGGATGAAAGCATTCCGGTCGCTTTCGAGATGAAAGAAGACTCGCTCGAGATCTTCGTGCGCTATCCAAAGCGAGGTGACAATATTCCAGTACGTCTGCAAGACGGCAAAAAGGGTCTGCTTTTTGGCTATGACGCCGGCCTAGATAGCGGAGAGACATTGCCGGTAGACTTGAGCATCGGCATTCCTCGGGGGATGTTAAAGGACCTGACTGTTAGCTCCCTAAGCGGCGCTATTGAAGTGGATTATCCCGGTGTGGACGAACTTGGGGAAAAACGAAAAGTGGAGATTCACTCGATGATGGCGAAGATTGCCATTCGGAAGATCCAGGCTGGCGGAGAATTCAAAGTGCGATCCGTCAGTGACATTACGATTGAAGAGACGCTAGGCGACCTCGAAGTTTCCGGAATGGAGGGCGACGTTGTGCTGCGCAAGGGCAGGGGAAATATCAAAGTTGAAACCGGCAGCGGAAGTATCTCCCTGGATTCTCATACGGCTTTTTCGATCAATTGCGAATCTTAAAACGGGGATATCCGACTCGCAAATAATTCCGTTTCCAGGGAGAACATTAAGTCCGAGAACGGCCGGGTAATCCATTTGCGCGGCAATTGAGACAGACCCAATCGAAAACGGTTTCGCCGATGGGCGTTTACGGGCAGTGAGCAGAAACGCTCAGGGCCTAATCTTCTCCCAGAAAACAGTGTGTCGCATTCGATTCAAAACCGCGTCGAAGCCCCCATGAATCCCCGCTCGATGAAGCTCCAGTTCTCGACTGCTAGGTTGTGGGCGCCAGATGAGGCGTCGGACTACGCCCATTCGATTGTTCTGTCGGTATTCCCGAATAGCGATTTCCGCTACAAGTTGGGCAAGTATCGCTTCGAGCCCTTCCACGTCATCTGTCCAATTAGCAGACCGGCTGTCACCCAACCTTAGAATCAAGAGGCTTTTTAGAATCTCTTCGTTGTCGTAGTCGAGTCCTCTCATGTTTTCGCCTTCAATGAGCAGCTTTAGCTCCGAGTACGTGGGCCGAATCTCAGGAACGAGAACTTCTTCAATGTCCGCGATGCGCCTCCCATGTCGCTGGACTGCATCCAACATTCGTTCATGGCAGATTGATCAGTTTGCCGACTCCGAGCTCGCCATCGCCAAAGCTATCCCACAAAAACCAAAAGTCTCAATCTACGCTATTTGGAATCGACGAACTCCTAAAGACAGGCTTATTCAGCTCCGAACGCTTGTTGGGCAGCTAGCCAAAAGGCACGGCTAGATTTTATTCCGATTCCGCATCAGCGCCCAACCTCTTTCGCGAGAGGTTGAAGAGAGCCACGTTCGACTAAGGCTAGCTGGGAAATCGACGAGACTTTGGTTCCCTGTCCCCGTCGGCTATACTTATTGATACATCCCATGAACCAACGTGCCTTCCATGTCATCGCGTGCCTGCTCATCACGTTCCTTTGCGGGCCGGGAATGGCGGTGACAACCGAATGCCGCATTGCTTTCAGTCGCCTTGTCAAAGGTGAGCCACTCCAGCACGTGGTTCAAAATGTCGCCCTCCAGAGTTCACGCTACGAAGGGGACGTCGCACCACCCTTACCGAAAGGCTTAAGGAAATCCGACGCCGATAAAACGTTCGTTTCCACCGGCAGATACAAAGATATTCCTCCCGGCCACCAGGTTGTTACTTCTAACTTGCGTATCTGCAACGTAGTGATGTTCAGAAACCGTAAATCCGGGCGGCTTGTTTTCTACCATTATTGGGAAGTAGACGACTATAACCTGTGGAAATTGGAACAAATACGTGACTCTTTCGATCCCGAAAGCCTAGAAGTCGTCCTATTTGGAAACAAGAGCAGCACCTCGCTTAGCAGAATTGAGAACCACCTAAGCCGCAGAGTGAATAAACTTAAGTGCTATACGATCGACGAAAAAAGCCGCTGGGAGTTTCTTTATGACCAGGAAACAGATCAAATCTTCTACCATGGGACAGACACCAAAAACACGGTGCTAGTAAAGGATGTTTTCGGAAAAGAAGCCGCCGCCTCAGCCGCCCACCGAAACCCAGAGTATGATTTTGAACTGAACGTACGGAAGGCCCAAGAAGACGCCGACAGAGTGGCCAACGCCCTTTCTTATTTAGTGAATGAGATGGAGATTCCCGCCGAATTTCAAGATCTACCCCATTCTGAAAAAGAGCTCCGACTTCTGTGGGTCCAAAAGCTCGATAAACTTCTTTCACTGCCTATTAGAAAAGCATCCCAGAAACAAACCGCCGAAACAGCGCTCACCTGGCAGAAAAAAATCCTGCAAAACAAGTTCGCAATCACTCCCAACTAACCCGTTCCCGGCGAAGCCAACCCTCAGTCTCGGCGAAGCCAAAATGCCGACGAAGCAACTACGCGGAGCCCTGGGTGTCTGCGGTGGGTGATATCCCACAGAAGTCCCACGGCTTTTGCGCATCTCACCGCCTGCTAGGACTGAAAAGAATAGGTTGGTATACTCGGGGCATGCTAGGGCGCGCGTGTGGGGTTTGCATACTTACCTTCTTAATCGGTTTTTTCTGTTTTGGAACTGAGCCTCAACCATGCAACTACGGTATTCTCACTCGTTTTGCCCTCGACCTCCATTCTGGAGCAGCTCCCTCGCGATTCGGACACTTGAGCGATCCAAACCTGAACTACCTCAATATTTGGAGAAGCAAAGTAAATCCCAGCAACAAACCACTGAGAATGATTTACGGTGGAATGGGCCCGGACGTAACAACTCCGCTTCTGGTGGGTAACGCCACCAGTATCACCGGTATCGACCTTTATCCATACGATGCCGACCGGCTGCGCTTTTATATTGATCATTGGGATTCTGTGGACAGTGATACCCGAAGCTTACCCCCGCTCGATCCCGACGGAGTTTTGCCCAGGCGATATCAAATTAAAGACCGCCCACTTCCGGCCGATCTTATTCACAACGACCTTCTGAACTCTATTGAGGTACGACGAGTTCGCGGCTACTGGGACAACAATATTCTGCTGGTTTGGACTCATGAACGACTGCTCACACTTGAATTGAAAAAAATGGGAGTCGATCCAAAGACCGTTTTAGTAGAGAGAGACGCTAGTGGACTCCACTTGTGGTTTGATTGGGGGAACTCAGCACTTGGCATCCCAAACTCTCGTCGACAAGTTACCTTTGTAAAGGCCGACGTCGAACATTTCTTCGTAAAACCTCCCGGTACAGATGGAGTAAAAAAGGCTGACGTCTATCTTCAGAAATCGATTCCCGTCCCAGAGGTCATGGATGAAACAGGACTTGCCGAAACCCCACGCTGGCTCAATCCCGGTGGTAAAATACTTTTCACGTCTTCTAGCGCCAGGCAAACCGACAACCGACGCAACGCCTATATCGAAGAAAAAACCAGGTTTCGGGTTATTCCTGCCGACCAAGCAAGCACGTTAGCGATGGAGAGTTACGTTGCTAATGAGAACGAGAAGTTTAATGAGGGTAGATGGGACATCACCGGTCCTTGGCGGTATGGATGGGAGATTACAGCTCTGGAGGCTCCCTAAAGATTTTCTTCGGATCCCTACCCCTCTCGGCGAAGCCAAAAAGCCAAGAGAGGGGCACGCCATTTTCTCCGATTTTGGTCGGGATCAAGGAGCGCGAGGAGAAGGAGCGGAGGCGTACTTCCTGTACGCAGAAGCGACGCCGATGAAGCAGCGACGCGGAGCCCGGCCAAAAGCGGAGAAAATGGGCCCAGATGGGATCGAACCATCAACCACCAGATTAGAAATCTGGTGCTCTATCCAATTGAGCTATAGGCCCCCAAAACCCATTTTCTTAGCACCTCAGCCGTCGACTGTCACCTAGGTGCCCGCCGGGCAACTCAGGCTGGCAGTATGGTATAAGCAGGCCATGAAGAAATTATTCCTGTTGCTCCTAGTACTGTGCATTTTTGCCCCTGAATCCCACGCTCGCGCGGGTGGTGGCCGTTCCTTTGGCTCGCGCGGGTCGCGCGGGATTAGCCCGCGCACATCGCGGGCACCTTATTCCCAGCCCTTTACCCAGCCGGGCTTCGGTAACCGCACTGCGCCCCAGGCTCCCGGGTACCAGGCGCCGCCCAGTTCCTTTGGTGGCGGAGGTTTCATGCGTAATATGGCGGCCGGTTTGGCCGGTGGCTTTCTGGGCTCCATGCTATTTCGCAATTCCAGCTGGGCGGGCAACGGCCTGGGCGGTGGCGGCGGGGGTTTTGGGTTTTTAGAAATCATTCTTTTGGCGGGGGTAGCGTTTCTCGCGTTTCGTTGGTTCCGGCGCAGCCGCTCTCATGCCGCTACGCCACAACCTTTTGGTGCGGCCCCTTTTCAGCCGAGCGTTTTGCCTCCTTTGCCGACCGCGGCTGCGTCCGACGATATCGCTTCGGTGGTTGGGATGGACCTCACTCCTTTCAAAGAGGCGCGGGTCGATGATTTCTTCAAACTCCAGGCAGCGATCATGAACCGAGAGCTTTCGCACGTGCGCGGTACATTAACTACGGAAATGGCCGCGATTTTGGAGAACGACATCAGCGTCCTCAAATCGAAAGGCCAAATCAACCGCATTGAAAGTATCGCCGTGCGTGAAAGTGAAATTATCGAAGCTTGGCAGGAAGCGGATCAAGACTTCGCCACGCTCCATCTCAAAGCTAGTTTGCTCGATTTTACAGTCGATGAAAAAACGGGTGCGGTAGTCGGCGGAGATAAGAACACTCCCGTGAAGTTTGATGAGTACTGGACGTTCGCTCGTCCGCGCGGGAGCTACGCTGGCAGCGATACCTGGAAACTCACTGCGATTGAGAACAACGCCTAGTTCCCGCTGGGCCACGGTCAAGATTGAGCGCGAGTGGGGGGATATGCTAAGTAACCCCGCGCATGAACGCCGTACGCCCACTTTTCATAGCCCTTGCTGTCGCTTTGGCAGGGCCCGTTTCGGCGGTTTTTGATCAGGGGCAAGAGGCGCGCGCGGTTTGCACATCCTTAATCACACGAGCGGCGCGCCTGGGGCTGGATCCCGCGCATAAGCGCCTTTTGTCTCCCCTGAACCGCTTCATGGCTCAACAAAGACAAGCGGCCCAAGCTCACTCAGCTACGAGCCAACGGGCTCACCTCGGGTACCAGCTCCCCAGCTCAGAGATAAGAACCCTTCTTTGGCAAAAATTGACGGCGGAACTGCGCAAAGAAATGCCGGAATTGCGGGCTCAATATTTAGCGGTGGAATTGTTGGATACCCCCGAAGGGGTTTGGATTACGGGGCAGCGCGTTTTGCAGGCGAAGCTGGAAGCGTCCCTTGCGCAGTCCGCGGGTCCGTCGGGACGACGTAGCCCGATCTACACCCCAGCGCGTGCGGTCTCGGAATCCAACTACGCCGCGCTGGCGGCGATCGAGCGAACGTTTTCATTTGAGGGGATCTTCGATTCCGAACGGTATGCGGAAAAACCGGAGCTACAGACGCAAGTGAGCGAGGTACAGATTAAGCTAGCCACCGACCTCGAGTTTTTTCTGGATGAGACAGTCCGCAACGTGGTGGCGGAATGGGAACGGCAAATTCGAGCGGGGCAGCGTAAGGCAGGGCATCGTCCGTCGACATTTGAAGACTTCTTCGGCAATCCTCCGTCGGATTGGGATGGTAGCAGCGAGCATGCAAAGGTCGCACTGCTTTTTCATTCGCTTACATTGAAATATCTCCAAGAGGCGGTTGAGCGTTTTTACGCTAGCCCCCGAGTGTCCTCGGCTCCCGAGACCGTGGAGCCGCCCCGAAAAGGTTGGCGGCGGTTCTTCAGATAAGCCCTACCGGCGGAGTCTACTCGACGATGAATTCGGCGTGGTGCACCATCTCGAACTCGTTGATCTGAGTGAGATCGGCTTTGGTGTCGTATACAGATTCAGAGTGGGTTTTTTCTACAGTGAGTCCAATCCGGCCCGGGCTTATTTCATACAGAGAGTATTGGTCATCTCGCTTGCCGTTCGCATCCAGGTAAGATTCCCAATTCGGGGTTAGAGAATCTAGCGTTTGCACATTGAGTTGGGCCGCTTCGCTTCGTTGAGGGCCGAAAACTTTCACCGACATTTCCAAATCCGATTTGATGAGCGGTGATTGGGTTCCATCAGTGAGATCGATCTGAAACGGAAAGAGCGCTACCGTGTCCCAGCTGCCCTTTCGCATGCTCTCGAGATCCTCGCAAATAACCGACTTCTCTACCTCTAAATTTTCCACCGTGGAGGAGGGAGATACCAGCGCTTTAGTGTGTGCAACGGCCAGGCGAGAGCTGTTGCCTCGGGTAACCTTAAACGTGGTGTAGTCTTCGATCGAAACCAGCTGCAATTTCTTCGCACCCTTTTTGGCCAATTCGGAAAGAGAAACTTCCTTGAGCGGCGTCAGCGCGATCCGAAAAACGGGCCGGCGGCATTGTAGGGGGCGCTGAATGTTTTGCGAGGCGGCAGTTTGCACCGGAGCCGGAGCGGTTTTGGGTTTGCCGCAGCCAGCGATCACGGCCACGCCGGCCACCACTGCAATGAACGAAAACTTCTTCATGCGAACTCCCTATTGCGAGGCGGACTTATACCATTTTTGGAGGGGGGCGATCTAGGAGCAAGAATTGTCACCTGCAGGATGGCACGAGACCTGCAAAATCGAAGGCAAAACAACCAGAATCACGGAGTTTTGTCGATGAATGAACCGCTTTGGATGGACGTCACCCTGCCTCACTTCCCCAAACTCAGCGGTAAGCCGGGGCAGAAGTTGCAATTTGATGCAGTGGTGGTGGGGGGTGGGATCACGGGCTTGATGTCGGCCTACTTCTTACTCAAGGGTGGGTTAAAGGTTTGTTTGGTTGAACGCGACCATTTGGCGGCGGGCGATACCGGCTCGACCACGGCCCATCTAACAGCCGTGTCGGATACGCGCTTGAAAGATTTGGTAAAGGGCTTTGGCAAAGAAAAGGCGCGTTTGGTGTGGGAGGCGGGTGTTTTTGCCACCGACTTAATAGAGAAAGTCGCGAAAGAAAACGGGATCGAATGCGAGTTCCGGCGAGTGCCGGGCTATTTGCACGCTTCACTGGATGCTTCAAACCAAGGCGCCGAAGAAGCGGAGTCGCTAAAAAAGGAAGCGGAGCTGGCGCTGGAATTGGGGATTCAAGCGCGCTTTCTCGACTCTGTCCCCATCGCGCACCGCCCGGGGATTTGTTTCAGCAACCAGGCCAAGTTCCACCCCATGAAATTTATCGTGGGCCTAGCTCAGGCGATCGTCAAAGAAGGGGGGGTAATCTTTGAAAAGACCAACGTCGACAAAGTGGATTCAGATCCTCTGGTTCTTCACTGTGGAAGCGAGACGTTGCAGTCCAAGCACCTAGTCATTGCCACCAATGTGCCGATCATCGGCGACCAAAACCTGCTGTCCGCAACGCTGTTCCAAACCAAAATCAGTTCCTATTCCTCTTATGTAATCGGGGCGACTCTGCCGAAGGGTTCAGTCGAGGAAATCAGTCTGTGGGATACATCGGACCCTTACTTCTATTTGCGTACCGACCGCCGAAAAGGCGGGCTCTATGCGATCTTCGGCGGCAAGGATCACAAGACCGGACAGGCGGAGCAAACACAAAATGCCTACGAAGAACTGGAAAGTCGGCTCGCTGCTTTGATCCCGGGTGCGAAACCAGATACGCGTTGGTCTGGACAGGTGGTGGAAACCCACGACGGGTTGCCGCTGATAGGGGAGGTAACTGCCAATCAGTTCATTGCCACTGGCTATTGCGGCAATGGCTTTACGTTCGGCACACTCGCCGGGGTAATGGCTCATGATTGGGTTTTGCACCGCAAGAATCCGTGGGCGGAACTTTTCTCTCCGCAGCGAATAGAAATTCACTCGGGTGGTCTTTGGAATTTTATCAAAGAAAATGCCGACTACCCTCGCTATATGATTTGCGACTGGCTCTCTCCCGTCGAAACAGGCGATCCAAAGTCGGTTGAGACGGGCGATGGCAAGGTTCTCAAAGTAGAGGGCAAACGAGTGGCATGTGCCCGCGACGAAAAAGGCAAGTTGCATACCGTGTCGGCGGTTTGCACGCACATGGGTTGCTTGGTGCATTGGAATGGAGCCGAGAAAACTTGGGACTGTCCGTGCCATGGCTCGCGCTTTAGTTGCGACGGCAGTGTGCTCGCCGGGCCGGCGGAATCACCTCTCGAGAAATGGGCGGCCCCCAAATTGCAGCCTGCAGTCGATAAGGAGTAAATCATGCCAAAACTGATTCAGTTTGCACTCATCACCGCGACTTCTCTTTGCGCTGCGACGCTTTCCGCAGCCCCTCTCGCTTTTGCGAAGGCGGATATGGCTGCCAAGAGCGGCTCCAAGGTGGGCGGTCTTTTGGTATTTACCCAAGGCCCAGCGGGTCTGTCGATTAAAGGGCAGCTGGAAAAGCTCAGTCCGGGCGAGCACGGCATCCACATCCATGAAAAAGGGGATTGCAGCTCATCCGACGCGGCCAGTGCAGGCGGGCATTACAACCCGATTATGGCCAAACACGGAGGCCCCCACGCGGCCGATCACCACGTGGGTGATTTCGGTAACGTGGTTGCGGACGCTAGTGGCGTAGCCGAAGTCGATATCGGTATTCCTAATCCCACTTCTAATAAGTTCGCCGGCTGGGACGATGTGGTCGGTAAATCCATCGTGGTGCACGAGAAACGGGACGATTTAAAATCCCAACCTGCCGGTGATTCCGGTAGTCGGGTAGCGTGCGGAACCATCCGCCCGGCTAAAGTCGACTAACCCTTACGAGGCATTTATGCGGTATCTATTTTGTATTTTGGCGCTTACAGGTTTGGCGTTCGCGGCGGATGAGCCGCTGTCGGATTCCGACAAAGAGAAGACGGATCTGTATAAGCTGGGCCTTGGCGCGCAAGTGGGGCTCACTATCTCCGGCGCCTCAACTTTCCCGGCTACGGTCTCTTCCAATATCGTCGGAGTGAAAGTAGGGGCGTTGCTGGACTCACCCATCATGCCGGGCTTTTTATCTTTGCAAACCGAAGTAAATTTCATCCAGAAGGGGGCGCAAAACGCGGCGTTTGGTCCCCCGGCGTACACCAAACTTTCATACCTGCAGGTACCACTTCTGGCGAAGGTGAAGTTCATTGTGCCGCACGCCAGGCCGTTTTTCCTGGCCGGTCCCTATGTGAGTTTCCTGCTCGCTAACCACACGGATGCATCGGGTACACCGGTGGTCGTGACCTTCTCGGCGCTGGAAGTTGGGCTCTCGCTGGGTGCGGGCGTCGCGTTTCCACTTTCCGATGAGCTCAATGCGATGGAGGTTTTCTTCGGTGCGCGCTATGAAGGCACGGTCAACAATATCGTCAGCAGCCCAAGCGACTGGAAGTCCAATAGCTTTCAGTTAACCGCCGGGTTGCAATTCTAAGTTCAGGATGCAGCGTGCCGAGAGAGGCAATAAGCAACAATTTGTTTTGTCCCCTCCATGATGCGGGCTGAGAGCGCTCGGCACGGGATGTGCAATCTGCTCCCCGAGTAAGGAGACCACTATGATGAAACTATTTTCCGTTATGCTGGGCGTTGTCCTGGTTCAGGCAGCAGGGGCCGTTCCCGCCGACAATAGTGCAGTAAATGAGCGCGACCGCAATTCCCTCACAGCTCAGGACCAGGGCAATAGCGCCAAAGATTTAGATATTACTCGACAGATTCGCCGCGGGGTCATGAACCGCGACTGGCTATCGACCTATGCGCAGAACGTAAAAATCATTTCCAATGACGGTTTGGTTACGTTGAAGGGGCCGGTTCGTAGCCAGGCGGAGAAAGTCGCCGTGGCCTCCATCGCGCGCAGTGTGGTGGGTGCTCGTAACGTGCGGAACGAAATCGAAATCGCCATTCATCAATGAACGGCGAAAACTAGGAGACTCCAATGCCAGATAAGAATATCGCAGTGTTTGGGATGTACAGGAACCAGGCCGAAGTTGAAACTGCGGTCGATTTTCTGAAATCGGCCGGCTTTAGCAATAACGATGTTTCGGTGCTCTTTCCCGATAACCACGGCACGCACACGTTTGCGCACCAAAAGGAAACCAAAGCGCCAGAAGGCGCCACCGTCGGTGTGAGTACCGGCGTTCTGCTCGGCGGCGCGCTCGGCTGGTTAGTAGGTATTGGCTCATTGGCCATTCCTGGCGTGGGACCGTTTGTGGCTGCGGGCCCGATCATGGCGGCCATGGCGGGAGCGGGTGCGGGTGGCGTTTTGGGTGGAGTGAGCGGAGCACTCATCGGACTTGGAATTCCTGAGTACGAAGCCAAGCGCTATGCGAGTTATATGAGCGAGGGCGGGATACTGCTCTCCGTTCACTGCCAAGATTCGTACGAAATTCAACGTGCGGAAGAGCTACTGAAACAAACTGGGGCAACGGACATTGCGTCGTCGACAGAGAGCGCGCCGCCTAAATCAAAGAGCCCAAGACTTTCCGCCGCGGTGGGCGGAAATTTTCACGCGTAAGCGAGGAGCCCTAAAATGCGTACCCTTTTAATTGTCTTCCTAGTTTTGCTGATGGTGGGGATGCTCCCTCTTTGGCCCTATAGCAGCGGCTGGAGCGTTGGTTATTTCCCAAGTGGCGGGCTATTGGTGCTGGTGGTTGCGCTTTTCCTATTGTCCGCGGATGGCCGCGGACGCGCCTTGTAAGAATCGAATGCAGTTGTGGAGGTAGAAAGTTATGGGACTGATCATTGCTCTCATTATTGGGCTTTTTATTGGGTTGCTGGCACGGCTGATTTACCCAGGTCCGAACCCGCATGGTTTTATTGCTACGTCGTTGCTGGGGATAGCCGGGTCGGTGGTAGCCAGCTATTTGGGGCAGGCTATGGGATGGTACTTGCCCGGTGAACCGGCAGGCTTCATCGCGTCGGTCCTTGGCGCCGTTATTCTGCTCGCGATTTATTCGGCCGTTTTGCGAAGGAAATGAACCTGGCGGTCGGGCAGCTCCGATGGCATTTTGACAGCGAGCCTACCGCTGGGCGAAAGTGGGCCGATGAACTCGGCCGCGCGTTTCGTTTTGCATTTGGCAGTGGGGCTTCTCTTCCTGTCGGTTTTTTGTTCTTCATCGGGAATCGGCCTGGGTTCTGCGCTGCTAGCCCTTGCGGGTCTGTTTTATTTCCGTGGGGAATTGAAGCGCTGGCATCGCCTTCCGCTTTTTTGGCCCATTTTGTTTTTTGTGGCGGCGGTATCGCTCTCCGTGCTTTTTGCTGAGGGGTCCGGCTTTTCCAAGTCGCTCGGTAAGATCAAATATTTTCTCGTCTATTTTTTCTTGGTTTTTTATTTTCAGGCCTTCCCTCGGATGCGCGGTTGGTTGGCAAAAGGCGGAGTCGCGCTGGCGTTCTTTTTGATGTGGGTGGCCCTGAGTCAGTTCCGCGGCCATGATCCCATGGTCGCATGGGGGTTCACCTGGTTGGAATTGGCGCAATTGTCCGGCGGTGGCGGCGCTTTCCACGCGCGAGGCCTGCTCTATCACCACAACCCATTTGCGTACACCACGTTGCTGCTTTTACACCTGCTATTCGCCTATGGTTTGGCGGCCACCCGAGGGCGTTGGATTTATTTTGGGGCCTGTATTGCCTGCCTGGTTTGTTTAGGGCTGAGCGGATCGCGCGGGAGCTGGGTGGCGCTGGTTGCCTCGATGGCGGCGCTGTTTCTGGTATTGGCGCGTCGCCAATGGCGGCTTTTTGCGAGTTTGGGTCTCGCGGGTCTATTATTAGCTGCGGTCTTAGCCGTGCCGATGGCTAGTCGTTTTAAGTCGATCGCTCCGAGTCAAAATGCGGACCGCATGCACCTCTGGCAAGTTTCGATGGACATGTTTCGCGAGCACCCCCTGCTTGGCACTGGGTACCACTATGGATTCGAGCAACAGCGAATCAAGTACATGAGTGAGGAAGAGAAGCAGAATCCCAACTTCCCGACCGACCCTCATAGCCTGTATTTCGATTTATTGGCGACCACCGGCCTAGTGGGGCTCCTGGCCTTTGTGTTCTTTGCTGTCTCCACCGTGCGTGGGTATGTTTCGGCGATTTTGCGATCCCCCGTCGAGAACCCTGCGTTGGTAGCGGGCCTAGGAGCCTGGGTGGCTTTTTTGGTGGGTACGGCGTTTGATTCGCATTTCTTTCATACCCAAACTTTGATGGGTACTTTGTTCTTCCTGGGGCTCGGGCAGTCCGGCCGGGACAGATAAACTTATAGGGTGATACCGTGACACGTTCATTGTTGGCCTTCTCTCAATCGATAGTTTCGGTGTTATTGCTAGTGTCTTGCGCACACCATGCCGCAAACTTCCCGGAACGCCGACGTGAGCTTTACGATTCCACCGGCGCGAAATTCATGGTCGCGTCACAGGGCGAGGCTACCTCGCTCGCTGCTCGTAAAATGTTTTCGCTCGGCGGGAATGTGATCGATGCTGCTGCGGCCGCGTCGTTCACCATCGCGGTGGAGCGTCCACAGTCTACCGGTATTGCCGGAGGCGGTTTTATGGTGGTGCATTTACCCACTTCCAAAACTACCGTTGCTTTTGATTTTCGCGAACGGGCCCCGGCCAAGGCTTTTGAGAAAATGTACCAAGACGATAAAGGTCAGGTAGTAGCGGGCCTCTCCACCGAAGGCGCATTGGCCGTAGGGGTTCCGGGCATGGTCGCAGGCGTTCTGGAGATCCACAAAAAGTACGGCAAGCTCCCACTCAAGACGTTGATGGCTCCGGCCATCGAACTCGCCGAAAACGGTTTTTCCGTCTACCCGCATCTAGCCGCCGCCCTCGAAGAAAAGCAGGATGTGCTTTGGAAGAGCGAAGCCGCTCGCCCCATTTTCTTTCATGGCGAAAAGAAGCCGCTAGTCGTCGGCGATACGCTGAAGCAATTGGACCTGGCCAAAACTCTGCGAACTATCGCCGAAAAAGGCCGGGCCGGTTTTTATGCTGGCTGGGTGGGGCAAGCCATTGTCGACGAGGAAAAAAAGCTCAAGGGAATGCTAACTCTGAAAGATTTGGCCAACTACCAGGTCAAAACTCGCGAGCCGGTGCGAGACGATTTTGGCGCGTATGAGATTGTTTCCATGCCACCTCCGAGCTCAGGGGGCGTGCACGTCATTGAAATCTTGAATGTGCTGGAAGGCCTGCCGCTTGAAAAAACCGGGGCTTATTCCGCCGAGTCGGTGCATTCGACGGTAGCCGCCATGCAGTTGGCCTACAGCGATCGCGCCAAATACTTGGGTGATCCGGACTTCGTCGAAGTGCCGCTGAAGACTTTGACCAGTGATTCCTATGCCAAAACTTTACAAGCCACCATCGATCCCAAGCGAGCCAAAAAGTACACCGAGGTTAAAGCCCCGGATGCGAAGAAGTTCGAATCCAAAGAAACTACTCACTTCACCATCGCCGATTCCGACGGCAATGTAGTGGTTTCCACCCAAACCATTAATGGTTGGTTTGGTGCGGGCGTCGTAGTTCCGAAAACCGGCATGGTTCTCAACAACGAAATGGACGATTTTTCCGCAAAGCCCGGTGTGGCTAATAAGTTCGGTTTGGTGGGGGGTAAGGAAAATGCGGTCGCCGCGGGTAAGCGCCCACTTTCCAGCATGTCTCCCACGATCATTTTGAAAGACGGCAAGCCTGTTTTGGCGTTGGGCAGCCCCTCGGGTTCGCAGATTATTACCTGCGTGGCGCTTACGGCCTTGAATTACCTTACGTACAAAATGCCTTTGTATGACGCGGTAACCGCTTTGCGCTACCACCACCAATGGACGCCCGATCAGCTTATTGTGGAGGCTCCGGGTTTCTCCTCAGGCCTGAGCGCTCAGCTCAGGAGCTTGGGTTACGATGTCGTCAACTCTGAGATTGGGTGCAAAATCCAGGCAGTGGCGTTTGAAGGCGCTAAGTTGCACGGCGTGAGTGACCCCCGCGGGGAAGGGCTAGCCGTAGGGGAGGGGCGCGTACCCGACCTGCAGGGCAAGTACAGCGCCGATTCCCCCGTGTCCAAAGACTGATCGAGGGGCGCTGAAAAAACCCAAAGGATTGATCCCGGCTAGGCTGGAGAGCCTTGCTGGGATTGGGTAACGGGCTCATCGCCCCCATTTTTTGCTTCGTTCTGCCTCGCGATTTCAGTATCTAAGACCCCTTATGGTTACAGGTAATGGGATTGAGTACTCGCAGGAGGTTTTTCGGCATTTACGCCTTCTGGAAGTCATCATCGACAGCCTCTCCGAAGGGGTGGCCGTAGGGCACCGCGACCGGGGGCTTATCCTCTTCAACACCGCTGCGCGCGAGCTCCTGGGCTCTCCCCTCACCAGTTCCGGGTCTGACCAATGGGCGGAGTATTACGGGTTGTACCTGCCCGACGGCGACACCCTCTGCCCACATGATTTATTGCCGATGGTCCAAGCGCTGGCCGGTAAAACCGTGCGAGGCCAGGAACTGCTAGTAAAGAGCGGCGGCGCTACTGTGCGGGTGATCACGGCGGATTCCAATCCCATCTCGGCAGAGCTGGGCATTGTCGTGTTTCGCGACGTGACCAAAGAGCGCCATCGCCAAAAAGAATTGCAAACGGCCAAGGACCAGGCCGAAATCGCCAGCCGCGCCAAAACCGAATTCTTGGCCAATATGAGCCACGAAATCCGCACCCCCTTGGGCGCCATCATTGGCTTTTCTGAGCTACTGGCCGAGACCGAACGGCTTCACGGAGAGCACGCCGATTTTCTAAACAACATTCGCAGCAATGCGGAACATCTTTCCTCGTTAGTTGACGGAGTGTTGGATCTTTCCAAAATCGAAGCCGGGCAGTTCACTCTGGAATGCCAGTGGGTTGGGCTCGACGAAGCGCTCACCGCTTCCCTTGAGCCTTTGCGCAGCCAAGCCGACGCCAAAGGGCTTGAATTGCGTTGGGAAAAAGTGGGCAAATTGCCTGAGAGTTCTTACGTCGATGAAGTGGCCTTGCGCCGAATTTTGATTAATATCGTGGGAAACGCGATCAAGTTCACCGATAACGGCAGCATCAGCATACGTGTGCTTACCAGCGGCAAAAGCCTGCTGCGTATTGAGGTCGCGGACACTGGCATCGGTATTTCCTCCGACGAGGCGAAGCGCTTATTCCGTTCTTTCTCCCAGGCCGATAGCTCTCTCAGCCGCCGTTACGGCGGCACGGGCCTTGGCTTAATCGTCTCCAAGCGCCTGGCGCAGGCCATGGGCGGCGATGTCGAGCTCACCGAGAGTGAGCCGGGAGAAGGCAGCTGTTTCGCCATTACGCTCGAGGCTTGGCCACGGTCGGTGCGGGTGGCGCCGCCGCTGCTCAAGGGACGTGTGCGGGAGCCCAAGCAGTCTTTGCATTCGTTGTTGGCCGCTCGACCGTTGCACGGAATGACTATTTTGGTGGTGGAAGACAATGCGTCCAATCAATTGCTGATGAAGCAAATTCTCACCCGCGCCGGAGCAGAAGTGCTCAGTGCCGACGACGGCGAAAAGGGCATTCTTTTGGCTCAGACGCAGTCGGTGGACTTGGTGCTGATGGACATCCAAATGCCGGGTTTGGACGGCTACCAGGCCACCCTGCGGCTGCGCCAAGAGGGTTTTGATAAGCCCATCATCGCCGTAACTGCTCACGCACTTTTGGAAGAGCGCCTGAAGTGTTTGGATGTGGGTTGCAATGAATACCTATCTAAGCCGGTGAATCCTCACCAGTTGATTGCGACTTTGCGGCGCTTTGGCGAGCGCCAAGCCGATTCCGCTTAAGGGCTCGGGATAAAGTGGAAGCGGTAGATCGCTTCGGTGACTTTTTCCAAATCTGAAACAAAAACAAAATGGGATGCCCCGTCGACAACCAAGGGAGTGGCGCCCATCTTAACGGCATCTTCTCTCAAGTACTGAGCGGGGATGAGGCGATCGTTGCCACCGATTATAGATAGAATGGGAATTTGCAATTCCTTCAAGCGCGTAGCGGTGGCATCGCCTTGCTTGCGGTCTTGGCGCCAATTTTTGATTAGCTTACGGACAGACTCGGGTGAGCAGTAGGCCGAATCGTTCAGCAGCAGCCATGCTACTTCAGCTTCTTCGTCTTCATTCCAAATCAAATCCCCGTGCTGCAAAATCCATTGCACGAAATTGTCGCGGTCCATTGCCATTTCGACCTGCTTGATTTCGCTTTCGGTGGGCACGGTATGCCATAGGGTCTGGGCCACGCTACGAATATGTGGGGTGACGTATGGCTGGGGAAAGTTTTGGACTTTGCTTTTCGTGGTTTGGTATTCGGCGCTTCCTAGGCGGCTGTTTTCTCGGATTTGACAGAGCGCGCGATAGGAAGAGTCGGTCATGCACGCGGCAATCACAACGAGGCCTTTTACTCGTCGGAGTAGGTGGGGAGAAAAGCGGGCGATGGCCTCACCAGCGATGACTCCCCCGCTTGAAAAACCGACCAGCGAAACATCGCGGTCCATCTTCACTTCAATCTCGTTGTGGATTGTACTTGCTACATTTTCAATGATTCGGTCGTATTGGTTTCCCAGGTCGTGTTCGAACGCTAGGCCTTTGGCTTCACCAACTGCGGGCGGATCCATAAAAACCAGGTCAACTTGCGCATTCAGCTCGGTGAGCGGGGCGAGCGTTCGGTAGCTTAGGCCGGGCCCGCCGGGAATCAGCACCATCACCGGGCGCAGAGCTGCTTCGGGGTGCGGACTTTTGAGGAAGTACAGACGAGCATTGGTGTTGGGAGGTACTCCGGGGGGGCTGGGATTGAGCAACTCGACCTGAGCAAGAAGCTCGGGGCAAGAGGGAGTGTCGAGCCACGGGCTTGTGGCAACTCCTCGCGGAGGCTCGTGCGTTGCAAAATTCTCAGTGCAGTACCCTAACGCCACGAGGCAAAAGGCCAGGCGGCTTATCCAACCGGAATGTCCCATGTAGAGGGAGCGGGGAATACCATAAAAGGCCGCCATTTTTCCAGTGCTAAAGCAGGCACGACCGGGATGCTGGGCTTGGTCCGGTGGCGATAAGCGCCTGTTTTTATACCAATTGGGCTGAGGGCTAGTACAATAAGCGCCATGACAAAACGCGCATTGGTTACTGGGGCAAGTGATGGAATTGGGCGGGTTTTTGCCCAAAAACTGGCCAAGCAGGGTTGGTCGGTCACCGCGGTGGCGCGGACCGAAAGCCGCTTGCAGGCTCTCGTAAAGGAGCTGGGCGAGGGGCACTCCTATCTCGTTGCGGACCTCGCCGTTCCCGCCGGCCAGGCCAAGGCGGCGGAAGCGATTGGGGCCCAACATTTTGATCTGGTGGTAAATAACGCCGGCGTGGGGGTACTGGGGAAATTTGCCGATACCGCTTTGGATCGGCAGCTGGCAATGATGCGGCTTAATTGCGAAGCGCTGGTGACCCTCTCCCACGCGTATCTCAAAACAGCGAAATCGGGCGACGCGCTGATCAATGTATCGTCGTGTTTGGCCTTTTTGCCGATGCCGGGGATTGGTTTGTACAGTGCCACCAAGGCGTTCGTAACTTCGTTTTCCGAATCCCTGTGGTGGGAACAAAAAGCACGTGGTGTGTACGTCATGGGACTTTGTCCCGGGCTGACTTCGACCTCCTTTAACAAAAACGCCGGGGGTGGCGAGGAAATCATGGGCAAGAAAGCCGGCCCCACCCAAACCCCGGAGCAGGTGGTAGACCAAGCCTTGAAGGCCCTCAAAGCACGCAAGTCGCCCACCGTTATTTCGGGTTTGGGTAATGCTTTGTTTGCGGGACTCACTCGATTCTTGCCACGGCGCTCGACGGTTAACCTGCTGGGCAGCGCTTCAGCCAAGTAATCGCGCTTGTTTTTTTTGGCGCCCTAAGGGAGTTTAGCTCGATGGAAAATCGCTTATCTATCGTGGTGCCGGTATACAACGAAGCGGGGCACCTTCGTGCGGTGGTCGACGCTTTTATGGCGCTCAAATACCCCGTGGCCACGGAGTGGATTTTTGTAAACGATTGCTCCACCGATGGATCGGGCGAGATTCTGGAACAGTTGGCCGCTCAGCATGGCTTCAAACTTCTCAACCAAAACGTGAATCAGGGAAAAGGCGCTGCTGTCGCGCGTGGCTTCAAGGAAGCTACCGGTAGTTTGCTCATGATCCAGGACGCCGACTTTGAATACGATCCACGCGACGTGGTGGAATTGCTCACGCCACTTTTGGAAAACCGCGCGGATATCGTTTTCGGTAGCCGCTTTAAGAAAAATTGCATTCAGGTGCACCGGACGTACCACTCGTTCGTCAACCGCGGGCTTACTTTGCTCAGTAATTTGATGTCGGGTCTTTATCTGAGCGACATGGAAACTTGCTATAAAGTCGGGCGCACCGAAATTTTCCAAGCGATGAATCTGCGATCTAAGCGTTTTGGTGTGGAAGTGGAGCTAACGGCTTACGTCGCCAAAACCGCCGCGCGCGTTTTTGAAGTGCCCATTTACTATTATCCCCGTACCTATCTGCAGGGGAAGAAGATCAATTGGAAAGACGGCGTGGCCGCTCTTTTCCACTTGGTCTCTTTTAATTGGTTCACTCCGATGGAGAAAGCCTTTACCAATTTGCCAGACCGCTACCGCGCTCGTTCGGTATCGGGTTGGGCCGCGTCTCTTGCCACTCCCGCTCTAGAAAAAGCAAAGTAAGCCGCTACCACCAAGAACCCGCGAATAGTCGTCGACGTGCGATCGATGCTGGTCCCGATGTGCCAGTTGAAGTCGTGCGGGGTGCCTAGATACACCAGCGAAAGCGCCAAGGTGAAAAGCAAAGGCGCTCCTAGTAGCAGCGTCCAGGGCAGTGCCGGGCCGCGACGCCCCGACCACGCCGCCACAGCCACGATCGCCCAATACACAGCGAGTTTATGCACCCAGAAAAACTTGTTGAGCAAGACCGGTACCCCGCTGCCGAGCCGAGACAGGACGCGGCTCGCAAACTCGCCCCCACCGAGCGGCAAGGGTTCACGCACGCCCCAGGTTTTGACTAGGGCCGCCCATAAAATCCACCCCGCCAATACGACCAACGCCGTGCCCACGAGCGGGAGGTTCCACCGCGGTCGTCGGTATTTCCAAAAAGCCATGGCCAAACAAGCGGCTAGCACCGCAGCCACCATACCCCCCTCGTTCTTGATTTGCAGCGCCAGGGCTAAGCAAGCAATGGCCTGCCAAGTGTCGAGAGAACCGGCTGCCTTTAAAGCGCGCGCAAAAAACAACAACGCCAAGGAGGCATACAGCGCGTGAAAGCCGTCGGCATAACCGAAACTCAGAATCGAATACTGGGAAAGCACTAGCGCATACCAAAGCCAAGCCAGTGGCCAAAACCGGTCGCGCAGCGATGCCAAACAGAAAAAAGCAGGCAACCCCAAAAATACAAATCCCAAGCGAGGAAAAGTATCGTTCCACCCTCCCGCCAGTCGGGCGCAAAGGGCTGCCAAGGCCGGCAAAAGTTTCGGGTAGGGAGTGTGAGAAAAGTCGATGGCGGGGTCGTTCCACACCTGCGGCAGGTGGAGGGATTGGTAGTAGTAAAGAATTTTGGCGTGAAAAAACCAAATCGAGCGGGCGTCCCAACCGTCGATCGGCCCACTGATGCAAAAGCGCGTGAAGCAAACCAAAAATAAAATGAGCGCCGCGCCAGCACGCCCGGAATAAGGCCATACCCGCAAACGCCACGTAAGGCCTGTACGTTGAGAAGTCCACCACCCCGCCAGTGCCAGAACAGCTCCGGCCCACCAGGCCATACTAAAATACGGAAACGCCAGAGTGAGAGCGTGGTGCAAAGCCAAGCCCGATGCCAACTCCGCCGCCTGGAGTTTGCGAGCGTTGGACGGTTGGGATAGTTCCGGCCACTGGCTCCGCCAAAACCAGAGCAGGCAAGAACCCAGCCCTTGAAAATAAATAAAAGCCGCTGCTACGCAGCTAAGGGCAAAGAACAAGCACGACCTCCTTTGCCTGGGCGGAAACACGGCACGTGGATCCCACTGTTTCCTGGGGGCGTTGGAGTCGGCACACCGAATGTAAATTCTGTCGACGGGGAAAGGCCGATTCCGTAATGCGTTGGTCCCATTCTTCGTTGCCCAAAAGGAGTTCACTCAATTGGTACTCGGCGCAACTACCGGCGGCTAGGAGTTCCAGCGCCTGGTTCGCAATCGCCGGCAACCCAGCGTGGTTGATCGCGGGTGTAAATAGGGAGGCAGCCATGCCGTTTCGGTGCAATAAAGGATCTCGGGCCAAATCGATTAGGGGCTGCAAGAAACGTAAGGGTTTTTTTTCAATGCTTATCGCCGCCAAAAATACCAAAAGAGGCAGCCAATACCGGCTTTGGGTGAAAGCCGCGATGCGTTTGAACATGGCGCAATATCAGCTGGTTCGGATTCAAAAAACAACCCGAATCGACTAGTATCACCCCCGATGGACAAAAAACCGAATCTTACGATCTCGGATGTCCGCGAAGAGCATATCGCGTACATCACCCGCTACTGGACCCGTGCCGACGCCTCTTTCTGGGAGGGAATGGGTCTGGACTGCACAAAAATACCGTCGGTGGAAACGATGACGGCAGATTTTCGCGCCATGGCCCAAACGCCAGACCGACAAAAAAAAGTTTGCTCGCTTGTTTGGGAAGTAAACGGCGTCCCGGTCGGCTACACGACGCTAAAGCGAATCGAGTTCGGAGTCCGAGCAGACGTTCACCTCCATATGTGGACTCCAGAGTTGCGCGGACGCGGCTACGGGGTGGTTTTCATGCGACTAGCGTTGCGCGAATTCTTCCGACGCTTTCAGTTGCCGTTTATTCTCTGTGAACCCTTGGCCACCAACCCAGCCCCCAACGCCGTAATGCGCAAGCTGGGCGCCACTTACCTAGGCGTAGTAACCACCACCCCGTCTGAACTCTGCACGGAAGTAGAAGCCGCCCGCTACAAAATTACTCCAGAACAAGTGGCCTAAGAGCTCAACTACCGAAAGGGGCTTTCCGCGGATCTCCGGCCCACGCCGGCAGGGCCGTCATTTCAGCCACCAAACGAGTGGAACGCGAGAACTAATCTGCAATGCGAGCGCCTCAACCTAATTAAGATTATATGAGAATCGGTGTGCCCAGTCGGCGTGGGCCGGAGATCCGCGGAAAGCCCCGTTCGTTCAGCGAGCCCAGCGAGCCTCGACCAGTTGGAATGATCCGGTTCCTCTGATAAAAGGTCGGAATGAAAACTTTACTCGTTCTCTTATTCTTGTCCGGCTCAGCCATGGCCGATTCTTATGATGAACCGAGCAGCGGTCAAGCCGATCACGGAATAGAAATTGGAGCGGTGGTGGGCTACCCCGTTTTGGCGGGTTTGACTGTCGGCTACTGGGGGCCTCCCCAAATGCCGATCGTCGCACGTTTTTCTACTGGCGTCGGTTCCACGTTGGACATCGGCTATGGCTTTTCCAAAAGCGCCGAGGATCTGCACGCCTACATCGGCGCGACGTTAGGGGTCTTTGGGTACCTAGGTATCTTGCCGCAAACTCAATGGTTCATTGGCCCGTCGGTGGGTTTGCGCTGGAAATCCATCTTCGTGGGTTTGGGCCCAACGATCCGCTTCGAGGCCGGTTACAGCGCTCGGTTGCTTGCAATGGGACAAGTCGGTTTCTCTGGCATCTTTTGATCCCAGCGAACGGCGGGCTGGTAGAATGCTAGTACGATGCAATTCTTACTCCTGCTTGCTCTTTCGTTCGCCACGGTACAATCGGCCGAACCCGATTGGCGCTACCACGCCCGTCGTCTGACCGGTTTTTCGGACGCGACTCACCGCAACTCTTTGGCCACGCTCAAGCGGATGCGCAATTTGCCGTCGATTCTGCCCGGGGCCCTGGCCGGGCCGGACCGTTACCTGGCGCTGGACGTGATTTCGACCCTATCGTTTACCGAGCTGCTGCCCGTGCTCTTTCAATCCGTGCCCGACGATGAAAGCGGCGCGGTCGCACTAGCCATCAACGCGCTTTTAACGAGTGAAACTCGTCCACTTCTTATCGAAAACTACACAAACTTTTTGTCGAACGTGCATCGAAAGGCGCTCTCGGTTCCCACTACGCTCGCCATCCTGGATGTCTTGGGCCGCATGCGGCACCCTCTGCCCGAAGGGCAGTTGAACGGATTCATGCAAAGCCCACAGCCGATGGTACGTTCGGCTGCTGTGTACTATGCGCGGCTGATGCGGCGAGGATCGACTGAGGATAAGTACCGGGAGGTTTTTGAACGTGGGTTAGGCGATCCCACCGAGTACATTCGCATCCAGACTCAAGCTGCCGCCGGAAGCGCCTTCGCCAAACGCCCTCAGTCGTTCTGGGATAAAGTGCGTCAGTTTTTTGGAAGCGAGGAAAGAGGGACAGCCGGGTTGCCAGCACCCGCTCCGCGCGACTTGCTCGGTATTCACCCACCGCCTGCGGCCCTGACGCCGAAACAGAAACAAACGTGCGAAAAAACATACGCCCATTTTTTTAAGAACGAGCGCACCGACATCCGGATCGTATTTGGCTATAAAGACGCTCGGCCGTCTCGTTTTGTGGGCGATCGTTACGAAGCGGCCTGGTTTGCCACCTACCTTACTGCGCCTTGCGAATCGGGTTGGTACGCGTGTGGTTTCACCCGCGACAGCGCCGATCCGGATCTCTTTCGCAAATTGGTTACAGGTGCGGATGGAAAGCCGGTGGAAGTGCGGTTGACCTTGGTGGCTAGCGCAGCCAGTGCGGACGACGACGAAAACCGAAAAGACCTTTTCCAAAAGTGGCTGAGTGAACGCGCCACCGCAACGTTCTTGCAAGGGATCGAAAATGCGGATGCAGTTTTTTACGACGGCCACTCTCGCGATGGCGGTGGGCCCGATTTTGGCCCGCCCCGTTTGGCGGTGGATAGGCATGTCGATTACGATTGGTACGCGAAGCATAAACCGGGAATGGGGCCGCTGCTCGAAAAGCTGAGACAATCGCGGCTACCACTGCTGGGTTTTTTTTCGTGTGCTTCGACCGGTCATTTTTTGGAAAGTGTGCGAGAGGCTAATGCGCATGTGGCTACCGTCACCAGCCCAAAGCTTATCTACTATACCGATGCGATGAAAAATATGCTGGGCGCCTTGTCGGCGCTATTAGGCCTAAAATGCGAAGCCGACTTTCATTCTAGCCTACGGGCTAAAATGGAAGTCGGCAGTTCACATTTAAACGGTTTTTTTAAATCGAATTAACGGCCTTGGCCGCTGGAAGCGCCACCGACGTTAGCCGATTCGACTGTGCTGGTTTCGGCTACGGTCGTGCCGCCGCTGATTACCGGCTCGTTCGAGGCGACTTCTTTCGAGCTGCAGCTCGTCACAGCCATCCCGCCAACCAACATCGCGACCGCCAATACTTTGCTAATTTTAGTCATAAAAGAGCCTCCAGAACATAAACTGCGTTGGGCGACTTTACCCAAAAAAGTCGCCACTGATTATAGTGATGCAGAAGCGGTGCCAGATTTTTAGACATCGCTGACAATCCGCGCCGCATGCCTAGAATGCGGTGCATTCAGGCAGATAACGGCGTGCGGAGCGAGGCTGGGCGGCCCTGAAAACTGTCGATCTTTTAGTCAGCGTTTAGTTTCTTAGCAGTTGGGGTGTAAAGCGCATTCTGACACTGGGGCATTTTGAGCCGGTAAAAATGACCGATCAGCACCCGTGATTTTTGCGGGTATAGGCAACAGCTACGCTAGAACCGCTTACGCTCAGTGTGTTATACACCCCCCCTAAGCCGCCCGCCGCCACGCAGGGCATTTGCTCAAAGGTTGAGTCTTGTTCGCCAAAGATAAATTCCCGGTGAACCGCAAGTCGATCGAGGCGTTTACTTCGATGCCCAGCGACCTAGCTCGTTTGCGCCCCTGGAAGTTTCGGCGCCTGCTGATTCAGGCCGTGGTATTGCCGCTTGTGCTGGTGGGAATACTCGCTGCTGTTTTCTCGATCCAGATTAAGTCGCTCATTTCCGCAGGTCATTGGCTGGAGCACACCAACGAGGTCATCGCCGTCGCCAACCACGTGCAGCGTTTGATCGTGGACTCCGAAACGGGCGTGCGCGGTTTCCTGCTTAGCCGGGATCCCATATTTCTCCAACCTTTTACAGAAGCACAGCAAGTTTTGAGTGCGGAGTTTGAATCTCTTGCCCGGCTGGTGGCGGATAACCCCGTTCAGGCCGCAGCCGTGGAACAGTTGCGCAAAACTTACCTAACGTGGAATCAAACAAACCAAGACCGTCTCGATACGGCCGACGCTGGCAATTTCTCTCGGCAGATTCCGCTTTTGCGTTTGCGCAAGAATCTCATGGATCGGTTACGCGGCGAGTTCCGCACGTTCATTGATGAAGAAGTGCGTCTGCGCAAAGAGCGCCAAAAGAGCACTCAGGACGCAGCGGCCTGGGCTTTGTTCGGGGGCGGGGGTGCCGCACTCATCCTTGGCATCGTTCTGGCTTTCTTGGTCAAAGGTTGGCTAGTCCGCTCCTCCGACGACTATGAAGCGGTGCTGAGTTCTGTGAACGAAGCCCGAGAGTGGTTGGCTACTACCTTGAGCAGTATTGGCGATGCCGTGATCGTGGCGCACGTCGATGGCACTGTCGCGTTTCTCAATACTATCGCGGAAAATCTCACAGAGTGGAAACGTGAAGAGGCTGTGGGACGGCCGCTGGTGGAAGTTTTCAATATCGTCAACATGCACTCCCGCCTAGTGGTGGATAACCCCGTTGCGGAAGTGATCCGCCGTGGCGTGATCGTGGGGTTAGCAAATCATACCGTCGTTATTGGCCGCAACGGCGCGGAGTCCTGCATCGAAGACAGTGCCGCACCTATCCGTGACGCCAAGGGCGTTATGTTGGGTGTGGTCTTGGTGTTCCGTGACGTCACCGAGTCGTACCGGGTTAAGCGGGAGTTGGAGGAAAGCGAGAATCGTTTCCGTCGCCTTTCCGATGCTGCCCCTGTTTTGATCTGGACCTCCAATCCATCGAAATCTTTCGATTGGCTAAATGCGCAGTGGGTCTCGTTCACCGGCGTCGCTGTAGAAGAAGGTCTTGGCGAAGGCTGGTTGCGGAGCGTGCACCCCGCGGATCGCGACCGGGTGTTGGCCGCGTATCGCTTGGGATTTGATGCCCGGGAACCCTTCCGAATGGAATACCGTCTGCGTCGTTCAGATGGCGCGTACCGTTGGATGTTAGACAGCGCGAGCCCGCGCAGCGGTTCGCAAGGTGAGTTTATGGGCTACGTCGGATCGCTCATCGACATCGACGAACAAAAGCGAGCTATTGAGGGGCGGGATCAGTTTTTGTCCGTGGCCTCTCATGAGCTGCGTACTCCGCTTACTTCGCTAAAGCTCGAAACCCAAATGCGCAAACGCGGGATGGCCCAAGGGAAGGTTTACTCCGATACTCAATGGACCGCTTTGCTAGAAGGTTACGATCGGCAAATCTTGCGGCTCACCCGACTGATTGACGATATGCTCGACATATCCCGCATTCATTCTGGCAAGCTGAGTTTGCAGCGGACCCGTTTCGATCTCGCCGAAATGGCGGAAGAAGTCGTAGAGCGCACGCGCCCACAATTTGATGCGGCTGGCGTGGCGGTCACCACTGCTTTGGATCGCGGCGTATTGGGAGATTGGGATCGGTTCCGCATGGAACAAGTACTAACCAATCTGTTGAGCAATGCCATTAAGTACGGCAATAAGCGACCGGTGACGGTGGAAGTGAGTCGCAAAGACGGGCAGGCTTTCTTGCAAGTGTCCGACGGAGGCCACGGTATCGCCCCCGTCGATCAAAACCGAATTTTCGATCGTTTCGAGCGTGTCGGCGATCCGGATAGCGCTTCGGGTTTGGGACTCGGACTTTTTATTGTGCGCGAGATCCTTTCTTTGCACCGCGGAACGATTCGAGTTGCCAGTGAATTAAATCGAGGTTCAAAGTTTACAGTATCGGTTCCGCTTCCCACCTAACCCGTTCTAGCTCGAACGGGGCTTTCCGTGGATCTCCAGCCCGCGCCGGCTGGGCACACCGGTTCTCACAAGAGTTTCAATGGGTCCATAGGCGCTCCCATTGCAGATTAGTTCTAGCGTTCCATTCGTTTGGTGGCTGCAATGACGGCCCCGCCGGCGCGGGCTGGAGATCCACGGAAATCCCCTTTCAGCAGCCGATTCCAATCAGAACGCACTCCCCACAATCAGGTGGGCCAGTTTGTAACACGTTGCCATTCCTTGACGAGCCTGGTTACCTTTCTCCCACCCAAATCGGGTTTTAGAAGGAGTTGGAGAAATGAAAAATTATTTGTTGAAGTTGGGACTGGGAGCCGCTCTGGTTTTGCCCGTTAGTTTATTGGCGGATGAATCGGTACCCACCGTCGAATTAGTTAAACCGCAAGCCCCTGTCGGTGCGCCGGCCGCCGCACCTTCAGCTGTATTAGATTCCGATACGCCGCTGGAAATTTCCTCGCAGCCCCTCACCCCTAAGAGCCAAGTGCAGGCCGCGCGCTTATCCGATCTGTTTCGTGTCATTTTTGCCGCCTGCCGCGCTGACATCAATACTCTGAAAGCAATCAAAAACCCTACCCCGGCACAAACCAAGAAACTGGCGACCAAAGAAAAAGAAATGAAGGACCTCGTGGTGCTGTTTGATGAAGCAGTGAATATCGCCCCTGTGGTGGTATCGCTCTCCATTCAGTTTGGAGCGGAGCTACCGTCCCGCCTTCTCTCGTTGATTCCGGGAGTGAGCAAAATCAAGTTTGGTGAGCCAGGCTTGCAGTACAGTGCGGGCGTTACGTTGGCTGTAGTCAAAGACGAACTCACGAGCCGTCCTAGTCTTGCGATTGGTATTTCCCAGATTGCCGGTGGCAACTTCACTTTCGGCACTCGCCAACACGATAAGCTACGCCCGCGCGCGGGCGTCACTTACCTAGTTCCGGCTGTTGCGGTAGTGGTTCCTTTGGTCGAAGATTTGCGCGCCACCAGCATCGGCGATATGCAAGGGGTGTATTGGGGCGGTGCCGGCGAAATATCGACTCCCGCGGGCGAGAACGGCAAAGTGTCTCGCACATTGAGCTTCGGTTTGTACGCAAAACAACCGGTGGCCTTTAAGCCTCCAGAAGCGGCCATGGTCTTTTTGTTTCACGGTTTGGGCGGCGAAACCAGCCCTCCGTCGGGACAGCTGGAAGCGCTGGCTTTCAACATTTGGGTGGCATCGGATAACTCCACCTTCCGTTTACCCGTCCCTTTCTTGGGCAATAACCGCACTTCTCCGCACGCGAATCGATCGCGCTTGAAAGAGCAAGTCGATAACCGCGAAAAGGTAGAAGTTATGTCCAGCGATGATCTGGCCAAGCAGATCGCGGAAATCCAGGCGGTTTTGGAAAAGAAACACAAATAGTCAGCGTATCTGGCGATGAAAGCGGGGCCGACGGCCCCGCTTTTTTTTTGACTTAGTGATTCAGCATTTCGCGAGTTTCGACGAGCTTTTCTATCTTCTTGCGCAGTTTACCGTCGGTATCACCCGATTCGGCGATGGTGGCCTCCAATTCCCGAATCTGGGAATTGTAGTGCTCATTGATGATCGGATCGCCGCCCGGCGTTTCACGGTAGTGGCGGATGTCTTCGTTTAGGCGGGGGGCGGCGTATCGTTCTGGTAATTCTTCTAGATCTTTTTGCATCTCTCCCAAGCGCTCCCAGAGCTCGCCGGAAAGATAATCTTTACCCATTTCGTAAACCGAAGTGGGAACAACCACGAGCGCGGTACCCAAAAAGAAATTGCGGTATCGGTCGAATAGCCACTTCCAACGCAAACGCGCCTGGTATTTCCTTTCTAAGTGCGCGCGCAAAGTCCCTTGCTCCCAAGCCCGCATACCCTCGACGTTGGCTCGATAGGGAGCCAAAGCATTGTAGGACGGGATCAAAACCCGCAATGGAAGCCCCAAGGTGGTTTGCAATTTGCGCCAACGCCAAACGCCATCCGTTTTGGGTAGTGGCAGCGAAACACCGGGTAGCGCCGCTTGCAGGCCCTGTAACGCCGCGTACTGGTCACTCTCCGCGCGTTCCAACTCGTCCAAAGCGCCCGCAGAAAAACTCCAGGGCCCAGACAGCAACCCTGAATAACTCGCCCGCAAACGCAGGCGGTGGTCCGTGAGCTGGCTGGCCAAGGCCGTGGTCCAGTCGACAAGTTCCTGAGCAGAGCGGGGAGGGGCGTTGGCCACGGTGATAATGGAGATGGCTTCGCGGCTACGGTAAGGCAACCCGTGGTACACCCGCCACTGCGCTCGCAGAACCGCATCGGGCGCACGCGGCACCCATTCCCCATTCCAGGTGCCGGCCTGCCGCTCTAGTTGAAGAGGCATACGGAAGTTTTTAAAAGCTACTTTGCCGCCAAGAGATTCAATGGCCGCAATCTGGGACTGGAAGGGGCGCTGCTGGCTGGTGTTGTCGACAAACGCGAAAAGTTTTTCGGGGGTGTCTAGCTGTTCAAGTGAAAGCGCGCCTCGTTCGGCTTGGCCCCGAGCGATTTCGTAACGGTAGCGATTCCATTCCCGAATCTCCGGACGAAGAAAGCGAGCGGCCGCCCCACTCCAACTAGCCAACCATTGCGGACAAAGGCTGGCCTCTAACGAGGGAGCAAGTGAAACCCACAGAATAAATAAAGCTCGAAGCCAACCCACCTGATGGTGGTTAGCACCCGACTTCACCAAATGCGACTGGCTTATTTCATGGCGGGGAAAATGCGGTGCACATCATCGTGATCATCGATGTCGGTCAGAAACTCGCTGATTTCCTTTTTCGCCGCTTCCGAAACTTCCATCGGATCTTTAGGCGTGTAACCGAACTCCGAGGAGCTGATGGTCCAACCCCGTTCGGTGAGGGCTTTGGTAACTGCCACTAGGTCATTTTTTTCGCTAATAAAACGCGCGCCTTCGGGCGTTTTTTCCACTTCTTGGGCGCCGGCTTCAATGGCTTCGCTCTCAATGTCGATCGCTTTATCTGGGTGAGAGGCTTCGACCAATCCAACGTGGTTAAACATATAGGCTACCGAGCCAGGGGCGCCGAGAGAGCCTTTGTTGAAAAGGTTACGCATGTCGGCCGAGGTGCGGTTGCGATTTTCCGTTAGGCACTCGACGATCAGCGGAATTTTGTGGGGGGCAAAGCCTTCGAATGTGACCAGCTCATAGTTGATCGGCTCCAAAAGGCCTGCGCCTTTTTTGATCGCGCGTTCAATATTGTCCCGGGGCACGGAAGCCTTCTTGGCAGTTTCGATAACCGCTCGCAGGCGGGGATTATTGGCCGGGTCGGGATCTCCGTGCTTCACCGCCACGATGATTTCCTTCACGAGTTTGCTGATGACAGCCCCTCGTTTGGCCGAGTTTTCCTGCTTACCTGCTGCTTTCCATTGAGCGCCCATTCGTACTCCCTTTGGCGACGCAGTATAGTGCAAGGCCACGACAGGCACAACCAGGACCGTTTTTGGACGCGACGCACAAACCGTTTGAAAAGCGGCCCCAGCTTTCGTAAACCGGAAGAGATCGCATTAGGGTAGGGGGGGATTCTTGGTTTATCTTGTTGTTTTGGTGCTTGCCTCGTTTTCTGTTGTCGCTCCGGCCCAGGTGCCTGCGGAACAGTACCACGTAGAATCTGCTAACTTTTCTGTGCTCGCCCACGACCGCGAATTGGCCCATGACATCGCCACGGCTGCCGAGGCATTGCGCCAGGAATATTCCCAGCGATGGTTTGGCAAAGCGTTTCGTCGTTGGTCGACTCGCTGCCCGATTGCCGTGACGGTGAATGAAAGCAGCGGAAGTGGCTCCACGTCTTACACCTTAGACCGCGGCGAAGTCAGTCGCTGGCGCATGCAAGTTGCGGGCACCCCGCGCTCGTTAATCGACGACGTGATTCCCCACGAAGTTTCTCATACGGTTCTGGCCACGTTTTACCGCAAGATTATCCCACGCTGGGCAGACGAAGGGTTTGCCTCGCACGTTGAAACCCAGGCCGTTCGCTCTAAACTGATTAAAAGCCTCACTCGGTCGCTGGCGGCCAACCGCGGAATCGCCTTTGGTCCCATGTTCTCCATGACGGACTACCCCTCCGACATTCTGCCTCTATACGCTCAAGGGTACACACTCACCACGATGTTAATTGAAGCCAAAGACGAGAAACACTTCCTAGAATTCTTGGGAGCGGGAATCGACAGCCAAGACTGGCCGCAATCCGTAAAGACATACTACGGGTACGAAAGTCTGGAAGAGATGGAACAGGCTTGGAAGCAAAGAGTAAACTCCGGCGGATTTTAAGCCGCCTTTTTACCCTTACCCTTCACTTTTTCATTCCACTCATGGCCGCAAGCGGAGCAGCGCCAGGTTTTGCGAAAGAACGGCAACGGAATGCCGAAAAAGAAAAACGCCCGAGTCACCGGCATGGGTTCTTTGAGGTAACGCACGCGCCGGCTGCCGCAGTTGGTGCACATCACCACTTCATCCAAAAACGCGAAAAGGTCTTCGCCAACAGATTCCGCCTTGGTGTGGAGAATTTCGTGCGCTCGTTGCACATCGCCAACGGGGACGTGCAGCTGAACGCCGCCCACTGCCTGCGACCAGAAAAAGTCGACTCGCACGATGTTTTCGTTAGCCATGTAGCATTCGATTCCGGCGGACTCCAAAGCCCCGCGGGCGATGTGAGCCTGCTCGGGTGTGGAAAAGGATTCGACTACCGTGAAACCGTCGCGCATGTGGCCTCCGAAAAAAGAACGCGCCGGGGTTTAACATGAAACGCGGATCAAGGGCAAATAAGCCGCTGGAGCGTGCCAACCGGGGAGGAGTCAGCAGTCAAACTCGCCGCGCATCGATTCCTAGCAAGCTCAGCCATATGTAACAGCTTCGTCCCGTAGTGGGCTTGTGTCGCACCGACCCCGCCGTGCGCAGCCGCGATCACCCAGAATAGGCAAACCACCAGGGCCCCAGCTGATACCGCGGCGGCCCGGTTCCAGGCGGGCCGCAAGCTCGCCACACCCAAACCCAAGCAATAGTAGAATGCGATCCACACCGACCCATAGTAATGAGGGTGATTGATCAGCTGCTGGACGCAAACCAAGGCGAGGTGCAGGCCGATTGTCGCGCCGGCCACCCAAGCCGCCGCCGGAGCAGAGCCCCCGCGCATCTGTCTGAAGACCTGGCCCATTCCGCGGAAAGTGAATAAGAAACCGAGCCCGCTGGTCGCCATGGCCAGCGCACCCAACCCGAGCCCCATTGCCGGCGCGCGCAGGTACCAGTAGGGGCCCAGGAAGTATTCAAATCCCACGCCCGTGAAAAGCCGCCCGCCCAGAGCCCCGAAAACGACGTGCAACATCCCGGGGCCCGGCGGGATCGGAACTGGCGGTTTCGATACGCCAATCAAATGCGCCAAATAGGGGGCACTCAGTCCTGCGCAGACCAAAACAGTGCCCAGGCAAAAAGCTCGATGGTCGCGGATCCATTGCTGATCGCGCCATAGCAAATGCAGCAGTATCGCGAGGCAAAGAGGGAGCGCCAGCAGGTGAACCAAGAGGGCAAGCGTCATGAAAAGGAAGGTTAGAGCAAGGTAACGGCGGCGGTGGAATTGTTGAAATTCCAAGTAGGCGGCAAAAGCCAGCGCGGTGAGCGGGAAATTGAGGGTGTTGTCCCAAAGATCGCGGGAATAAAACCAAAAGTAAGGACTGAAAAAAACAAATAGCGCCGTCCAACTGGGAAGGGTGGGACACTGGCGTAGCACCGAGAAAACCGCTAGCAGCGTCAACGCACTTACCAGCGCCGTCTTCAAAAGCACCAGCGCCAGGGGGTCGTGGGAAAGGCCAAGCAGGGCGCGGTAAAATAAAATCGGCACCGGCCCGTAGTCGGTTCCGCGCGAGCCGGTTAGGCCGTGGGTGGTCAGGACGCCGGCAGCGTTGTCGGCCAGAGCTCGATCCAGCAGAAGGGCTTCATCTCCTAAAAAGGGGACATCCCCCGGAAAAGCTAGGCGGAGTAGGCACGCCGAGCAAGCAAGGATCAGGGAAGTTTTGACACCGGGCCACTTTCGGCGGAAAATTTGGAGAATGAAACTCACTGCACGCCTTTTAAATCTCGTTCCGATACTCGCTCTCATGGTCGGTTGTAGTTCCACACCTCAAGCGGAGCAAGGCCGGGATTGCCCGGTTGAGACCTTAGCCCGCAAGGACGCCCCGGCAGCGGATGCCGGCAAGGCGCACCCCAAGCCTGCGGCCAAGCCGGCCGTTCGCAAAAATGGCCCCCAGAGCAAGTAGTCAGGTAGTTGTCTTTGAATTTAGCCGATTTTAAAAAGGCCCGGGAGCTACGCCTCGCGCGGGAAGTCCAACCGCGCCCGCGTTGTTTGGTTTGCCGCAATTGCGATGTGATTTGCTACTGCGGCCAGATCACTCCGGTGCGCACACGCATCCAATTCGTTATTCTCATTCACCGCACTGAAATTAAACGCAGCGTGGCGACCGGTCGGATGACCCACCTTTCGCTACCAGATTCCGTTTTGTTCGAAGGCACCGACTTTTCCAATCACCGCAAACTCAATGAAATAATCAACGACCCATCCAATCACCCGATGCTGCTCTACCCGGGAGCGCGGGCCGTGAATCTCACCGGTTTGTCCTCGACCGATCGGCGAGGGTTGCTGCCGGAAGGCAAACGACCGGTGGTCATTCTAATCGACGCCACGTGGTCTCACGCCAAACGCATTCGGCGTATGAGCACGAACTTGCACCGGTTACAGCAAATTGCGTTTTCGCCGACGGTACCCTCATCGTTTCGGGTGCGCACCCAACCCAATGAGCTTTGCTATTCAACGATTGAAGCCACCCATCATTTGATTGGGTTGCTGGATGACGGCGCGGAGAATCTTTCCAAAATGCTGGCTCCCTTCAATTGGATGGTGGAAAAGCAGCTCAAGTTCGCTGCCCCCTTAGGTGTGTGGCAGCGGCGACGTTCCCGTCCGGCCTAGGCCAAGACTAGTCGGTACCCCACGCCCGGCTCGGTCACAATGAGCTCAGGTGCATTGGGGTCTATTTCCAATTTCTGCCGAAGATGCCGAACGTAAACCCGCAAGTACTGCACGTGCTCAGCCGAGTTGGGACCCCAAATTTCGCGCAGCAGCTGGCGATGGGTGAGTACGCGGCCGGCGTTCTGGGCGAGAACGCGAAACACATCAAACTCGGTGGCCGTTAGTTTTACTTCCTTGCCGCGCAGGCGCACCTGACGCGCTTCAAAATCTATGCTGACTTCTCCCGCCAAACGGACCGGCTCGTTTGCGGAGCTGCGGTGGCGTTGTGCTACGCGGATACGGGCGAGCAGCTCGCCCACCTTAAAAGGCTTGGTCAAATAGTCATCGGCGCCCAAATCGAGCGCTTGCACGATTCCTTCTTCCTGGTCTCTCACGGTCAGAATCAAAATCGGTTTAGTAAACCACTCTCGAAGTTGCCGTAAGACTTCCATCCCGTCGATATCGGGCAGGCCAAGGTCGAGCAAAATGGCATCGGGGCGTAAAGCAATCGCCTGATAAAGGCCCTCCTTGCCAGACTCGGCTTCGACGATTTCCAATCCGTGGGGCCCCAGCGCCGTTTTCAGAAGGCGGCGTACCGATGCCTCGTCGTCGATGACCAGTACCTTGGTCATTCGCTGTCCTTTTGTCCGGAAGGCAACCAAAGAGTAAATCGCGCTCCACCTTCGGCGCGGTTGGAGGCTTCCAGTTTTCCGCCTTGCGCTTCGACGAACCCTCTGGCGATAGATAGCCCTAGCCCGACTCCACCACTCGTGCGCGGGTTTTCTCGGTAGAAACGATCGAACACGACGTTTGGATTGGGCTGAGGCAAGCCGGGTCCGTCGTCTTCGATCGCAATCTCTATTTTGTTTTCACCGAAGTTGCGGGCACGGATCACAATATGTCCCTGCGGGCGTGTATAAACGAGAGCGTTCTTGATGATGTTGAGTAGCGCTTGAACTAGCAGGGCGGAGTCGCAGTAGAGCGAGCGCACGCCTGTCTCGATTTTGGTGGAAAGGATACGATCGGTCTTTAGCTCCTTTGCCCGAGCCAGTGCAGGTCCGATGACATCCGCCACGTCGCAAAGTGAGATTTTCGCTTTCACCGCACCGCTCTCCAAGCGAGTCATATCGAGCATGTTATTCACTAGGCCCAGCATTCGATCCGTTTCATGCCCCACTTGAGCGGAAAGCTCACGCACGCACTCCGGAGTGGAACTGGCTTGTGGGTCGCTCAGAACCGACGCTGCTCCTTGGATGGTAGTTAGTGGCGTCTTGAGCTCGTGGGAAACGGAATCAAAAAGCGAGCGATAGAGGCGTTCCGCCTGTTCTAGGTTGGATAATAGTCGACGCGATTCGTGGAGTTGCTCCCTTTCTACCGCGGACGCGAGTTGTTCGACCAGGTTCTGAATTTGACTGCGGTTTTCAAAATTCAGGTTTGCTTCAGGCGGAAGGCAGAGCCCCACCACGCCCAATACGGTTTGTTGGCTGGTAAGCGGGAAGTAGGTTCCGTAGGAGGAAAGTAGAGTATCGGTAAATCGCCCGGCCTGTGTCTTATTTTGTCGGGACCATTCCGCTACAGCGCGCTCTTTGGCGTCTGCTGCGAACGAACTGTTTGGATGCAGCTCCAGCTCGCCCATCCGATTGCAAAGCATTACTGCGACAGCCGCGTCGAAATCTTGCGCTAGTATGTCTACCCCAGCTTGGACCACTTCCGAAACATCGCGCGCTTCGCTTAAGCGTTGGGCCAGTCGATATAGCTGGGTAGAGCGAAGTTCTCTTTTTACAATTAAGCTATTTTGTCGACGCAAGCGTGAGGTAAGCCTTCCAATAGCACTCGCCGCCAGGAAGAACATCAACAGCATGAGGACGTCTTGCGGCTTCTGAATAGCGAAGTCATAGACCGGCGGGATAAAGAAAAAATTGTGGATCAAACTGAGCAGGGCCGCCAGTACGAAGATGCTGGTGCGAGAGAAAACCAAACCACCCAAAGTGACGACCATCAGAAATAAGATGCCTATCGATTCATACCCCAATAGGCCGACTAGCCCACTGGCCGCCGCCCAAGCCATCAGTACCGCCGCCGTTAGCCAACCGATCTCGTTGGCCGGTAGAAATTGATGCACGGGTTTGGGTAATTTGGCATCGGTCCCGGTTTTTTCTCGGCTGGCGGCCACGGCGTAGACGTCGATATCCCCGCTCCGAAGAAGCAGCTTTTGTACGACCGACCCTCCTTGCAAACGGTTGGTCCAAGAGTGGCGGTGGGTCTTTCCAACAATGATCTGGGTGACGTTGTTTTGGCGAGCTACTCGCAGCAAGCCTTCCACCAGGCTTTGATCCTGGGTGGCGATAAACTCCCCGCCGATTCGGCGAACCAGCGCAGTGTTGCGCTCGAGTAAAGCTTGTTCCTCTGCGGATTGAGGTCGCCCGGTATCGACGTAAACTCCAATCCAAGTGCCGCGCATGGTCTCCGATAGCTGCCGCGTCCACCGAATAAGGGCTTCCGAATAGGGACTGCCAAATACCCCTACCATGAGTCGGGAGCTACTCTTCCAAGCTCGATCAATTCCATGAAGCGTTTTGAAATCCCGGAGATCGCGATCGACTCGATCACTGGCACTGCGCAACGCTAGTTCGCGCAATGCGGTAAGATTTCCGCGCTGGAAAAAATGGTGGCTAGCCATATCGGCTCGCTCGGGAGGATAGATGCGCCCTTCTTTGAGACGAAGCAAGAGATCGTCGGGAGGTAAGTCAATCAGCACCACCTCATCGGCCGCATCCAAAATCGAATCGGGTACCGTTTCCTGCACGGTGATGCCGGTAATCTCTCGGACGGTGTCCACCCGGCTTTCGATGTGCTGAATATTCACCGCCGTAAAAATATCTATTCCGGCTCGCAACAATTCCTGCACATCCAAGTAGCGTTTTTCGTGGCGACTGCCCGGTGCGTTGGTGTGGGCAAGCTCATCGACCAGTGCGACTTTCGGTCGGCGCTGGAGGATAGCGTCCAAATCCATTTCCCAGAGCTCTACTCCGCGGTGGGTTATCTTTTTGCGCGGAACAACTTCGAGACCCTCGAGTAGCTTAGCGGTTTCGGCACGGCCATGCGTGTCGATGAGACCTACCACCACGTCCACCCCTTGGGACTTGAGCTGGTGCGCTCGTTGGAGCATCGCAAACGTCTTACCGACTCCCGCGACCATCCCCAGAAATACTTTCAGTCGGCCTTCGCCATTGCCGGGTTCGCTGCGCTGAATCAGGCTCAATAACCGGTCGGGTCTGTTTTCGTCCTGGCTGCTCAAGGGGATAGGGTCTCCAAAGCCCGGTTCAGCATTAAGACATTCACGCGGGCCTGTCCAATAAACCCGAAAGTCGGCTTTTCAATGGAGCGTTCAACCAGCTGCTCGAGGGCCGCAGTTTGGGTGCCGTTCCAGCCCCGGGCTTTGGCGATCAACGGCACCTGGAACTGAGCCGCCGCCGGACTGATATGCGGGTCCAGGCCCGACCCCGAGGTGGTGAGTAAATCTGCCGGTGCGTCTTTGCCCCAAAAAGCTCGGCGTTTGGCGATGGCTGATTCCAGAGGAGGGTGGGTCGGCCCCCATTGGCTGGCACCCGCCGGCACGGTCGCGTAGTCCGTGGCCGAGGGGCGAGGTTGAAAGTAGCGTGCACTCTTTGGCTTTTGGGCCAGCAGCATCGAGGCCACGGGCTTGCCGTCGGACCAGACCAAGCTACCGCGTGCTGGTTCGGCGAAGAATAATTTGGATATGGCCACAAGCAACGCGGGATAAACCACGCCGGTCAGTAACGTGAAAAACAACAGAACCTTCATTGCCGCTATATTTATTTTCATGGTCTCGCTCCTATGCCCAACCTAGTAGGCTTAAGCCCCAGTCGATGATCTTGATCCCGGCGAACGGCGCGACCAAACCTCCGAGCCCGTACAAACCTAAATTACGTCGCAGAATTTGCGCTGCGCCCATGGGGCGATATGGCACTCCTTTTAGCGCCAAGGGGATCAGTGCAATGATGATGAGCGCATTGAAAATCACAGCGCTTAGAATCGCGCTCTGAGGGCTTCGAAGCGCCATGACATTCAAAGCTGCAAGAGGCCCGCTTCCGCCCTCCACTCCGTACAGCATGACAAACATGGCCGGGAGAATAGCGAAATACTTAGCCACATCGTTAGCAATGCTGAAGGTGGTTAACGCCCCTCGAGTCATCAGGAGTTGTTTTCCTGTTTCAACTATCTCAATCAACTTAGTGGGGTTGCTATCCAAGTCGATCATATTGCCTGCTTCTCGCGCGGCTTGCGTTCCGGTGTTCATGGCCACGCCCACGTCGGCCTGGGCTAGGGCCGGAGCGTCGTTGGTGCCGTCGCCAATCATTCCCACCATATGGCCTTGAGCTTGTTCGGAGCGAATGCGTTCGAGTTTGGTTTCGGGTTTAGCTTGGGCGATAAAATCGTCGACTCCTGCTTCGGCCGCGATGGACGCGGCCGTGAGAGGGTTGTCGCCCGTGATCATCACTGTACGAATTCCCATGCGCCGCATTTGCGCAAACCTTTCGCGGATTCCGCCTTTCACCCGATCCTTGAGAACCACCAGGCCCAGCAGTCTAGGGCCGTCGCATACCGCGAGCGGAGTAGCGCCGGAGCGGGCCACTTCCTCCGTGAGCAGTTTGAATTCTGGTGGAATGACCCCGCCCTGCTGGCGAACAAAATCTTCCACAGCGTCTACCGCGCCCTTGCGAATCTGGCGGGCCCGTTGATTGGGGGCGTGCAGGTCCAAGCCACTCATTCTGGTTTGAGCACTGAAATCCACTGGCTCTGCCTGTAGGCCTGCGAGATCCCGTCCGCGAAGCTGGTACTGCTCCTTGGCTAGGATCACAATTGACCTGCCCTCAGGCGTTTCATCGGAGAGCGAGCAAAGTTGTGCGGACTCCACCAAGTCCATTTCGCTCACCCCGGGGGCCACTTTGAATTCGCTGGCCATGCGGTTACCGAGCGTAATCGTCCCAGTTTTGTCTAACAGCAGCACATCAATGTCTCCGGCTGCTTCTACGGCCTTTCCGCTCATGGCCATGACGTTTTTTCTGATCAGCCGATCAATGCCGCTGATGCCAATGGCGGAAAGAAGGCCACCGATAGTAGTGGGGATGAGACAAACCAACAGCGCGATAAGCACGGGTATGCTCGCCGTGCTTTGGCTCAGTGACTGGGCGCTGGAATAGGCGCTAAATGCCCGCAGAGTCCCTACTGCCAAAACAAACACGACGGTCAGGCTGACAAGTAAGATTTGGAGTGCGACTTCGTTGGGGGTCGGCTTGCGATTGGAGCCTTCGACCATCGAAATCATTTTATCCAAGAAACTATTGCCTGCTTCCGCGGTGATTCGAACTTTGATCCAGTCGCTGAGTACTTTGGTGCCGCCGGTTACCGCGGAGCGGTCGCCCCCGCTCTCTCGGATAACAGGGGCGGATTCGCCGGTAATGGCGGATTCGTCGATACTGGCCACGCCTTCCACTACCTCGCCATCTCCGGGGATGGTGTCGCCTGCGCGGCAAAGCACTAAGTCGTTCACTCTTAGAGAAGCGGCAGAAACTATTTCCTCCCTCCCATCGTTAATGCGCAGGCCCTGAGTGTCTTTGCGGGTTTTGCGCAAAGTTTCTGCCTGGGCTTTCCCTCGTCCTTCAGCCAGACTCTCGGCGAAGTTGGAAAACAGAACTGTGAACCAAAGCCAAAGTGTTATTTGGAGGTGGAAAGAGTCGAAGTTTAGGTAGGTAAATACGGAGCAAACCAGCGCTCCTACGTAGACGACAAACATCACCGGATTGCGCCACTGGGTGGCTGGATCCAACTTACGAAAACTATCTATTATTGAACGCATTGAACCCTCAAAATAATCGGCCTTGATTCATCATTAGGTGTTCCATGATGGGGCCGAGACAAAGCGCTGGGAAAAAAGTGAGCGCGCCTACGATTACGACAACGCAACAGAGCAAAAGGGAAAAAAGCGGCCCCTGGGTTTGAAATGTTCCGGACGATACTGGAGTAGGCTTTTTGTTCGCTAGCGTACCGGCGATACAAAGCACCGGCAGAATGACGCCGAAACGGCCAAGGACCATCGCACCGCTTAGAAGAATGTTATAGAAAGGCGTGTTTGCGTTTAGTCCGCCAAAAGCGCTCCCGTTATTTCCCGCGCCACTCGCAAAGGCGTAAAGAATTTCTGTTAGTCCATGTGGACCGGCATGCGAGAGACTTGCTAGTCCTGCGGGGACTGAGCAAGCCAAAGCGGTGAGCAACAAAATCGCAGTGCTGGGTAGCAGGACCCCTAGAACAGCGAAGCGAATTTCTTTTGCTTCGATCTTTTTGCCCAGGTACTCAGGCGATCGACCCACCATTAACCCGGCAATGAAGACGGTCAGAACCGCGAACAAAACCATTCCGTAGACCCCGGAGCCCACGCCTCCAAAAACCACTTCGCCGAATAGGATGTTGAGCAGAGCCAAGCCGCCCGCGAGCGGCGAGAAGGAACTCAGCGCCGCGTTCACTGAACCATTGGAAGCCACCGTGGTGCTGATACCCCACAAAACACTGGGTCCGATTCCGAACCGCCATTCTTTACCCTCGATGAACGGAAGCCCTCCGAAGGCGGGGTTGGTTTGGAACTCCGACCAAAGCGCGGGAAGTAAGGTGGCGAGAAAGAGGAGCAACATCGAGCCGAAAAGCGCCACGCCGTGCCGTGTGTTTCCCACCATACGGCCGAAAGCGAAAGGCAGCGCCGCTGGGATGAGGAGTAGTGCCAGGCATTGCAGGTAGTTGGTGAGCGGCGTGGGGTTCTCAAATGGGTGTGCGCTATTGGCGCCAAAGAATCCCCCACCATTAGTTCCCAGTTGCTTGATCGCAATCTGCGAAGCAGCGGGCCCCATGGGTAGCAGCGAATCTCCTCCGAGGTTTACGTAGGGCAAAAGATTTTGCACGACTCCCTGCGAGACCAGAAAAACGGCGAACAGAAGTGACATAGGCAAAAAGGCGTAGACGGTTGCGCGCGTCAGATCGGACCAAAAGTTTCCCAGCTTGGCCGTTTGAGCGCCGGCCACTCCTCGGGCAAGGGCTGCCATCACTGCAATCCCGACCGCAGCGCTGAGAAAGTTTTGCACAGTGAGTGCGACCATTTGGGTGAAGTAACTCAAGGTCGCTTCTCCCGAATAGGCTTGCCAGTTTGTATTGGTGACAAAACTCACGGCCGTGTTCAGCGCCAACCAAAACGGAACGTTGGGAAGCCCTTGGGGGTTGAATGGTAAGTGCGCTTGAGTGAGCTCAATGGCCAGAACCGCGACCAAACTAACGACGCTAAACGCCAGCACGGCCCGAGAGTAAGTGCGCCAGTCCATCGGCGCGAGTGCGGACGGCCCTAGCCAAAGCCTCACCGCTTTTTCCAGCGGCTGAAACGGTACGGTCCAAGTTGGAAGTTTTTCTCCGTCGGTGAATAGCCGTGCAAGTTCGCCGCCGAGGATAGGGGCAGTCAGCACAATCAGCCCCAGCAAACTACCGATTTCCCAAAAAGCGATCATTTAGAACCTCACCATCATTGCTAGATTCATGCGCGTTTCCGTCTTGACCAAGTCGGGTTGCCAACCGGCAGGAGTCGTAACCACGGATCCCGGCGATCCTTGGTTGCCTCCGGGAGGCGTGACTCCTCCGGCGCCTACGAAATAGGGGACATCGGCCTGGCGATGGTTTAGTTCAAATCGGAAGGTAACGAACTGGCTGGGTAGGTAGTCAAAAGTAAGCGACGTGTCCCATGCGTTGAAAGGATCTCCTGGGTTGGCAGTAAAATAATTTCCCCCGGTCGCGGTGGTGGCGCCGTTGATGGGAGGCGTGACCACCAAGTACCGGCCCGGGTTGGAAATGGCGCCTCCGCCCACGGTGAAAGCAAATTTGTCCTGAAGAAACCAAAGCCGGTTATAGAGCATAAAACCGACAAAATATTGGGCGGGGCCGGTGCCGCCGGTGCAACTCACACCGGCACCACTTTCGCAGCCGGCATCGAAAGTAAAAGACATGGCTGCTTTGCTGACGGTAGTGGACTGGTTTTCGTAGTATTTCACCTGAACGCTGCTGTCGCTATGGACTCGCATTCGAGAGGGAAGGACGGAACCCGTTTGGCTAGTGTAGGCGGAGCTGGAGTCGTAGCCGTAGTAGGCATTAGACACAAACGAGAGATTTCCAGTGGGGCGGTAAAGTACCTGAAAGCCAATCCCCGGGTGTTCGTTAAACATGGCATACGACTGCCAGCCATTGAGCAGCCAAAGTTCTAATTTTAATTTCTCAGTCGGAAATAGCTGGGCGCGGATGCCGTTGAAGAACCACGGCGTATTGGCGGAGACATACGAGGGTTGGTAGGCCCAGTTTTCAAAGTTGTAGTAACTAAAAAGACCCACGTAGGACATGAAAATGCCTACGTCGATGTTTAGGCCGTTCATCACGTCGAAGTGATAGCCTCCATAGGCCTCGGATACATAGCGGTAGGCATCGGCAAGGTTCCACTGACCCCGCAGTACGCTCGGATCGTTGCGAGGGGTCATTTGGGAATACATCCCAAATTGCGTCATGATGCGCCCACGCACATTTTCAAAGTGGAAGTCGCCGCCGACGCCGAGCTGCTGAACCTGAACTTCCCCATGTCGGCCGGTTTCGCACGACCCATCTATCGTATGGTCTGCGGGGTGATTGAAGCTGTAGACGTAGTTTGTATCGGCCTGGAATTGGCCGGAAAAATATTTAGTCTCGATTAAATTGTATTTGTGCCGACTGTTTCCGTTGAGCCAAGTGAAGTCGGCGAAGGCGAATGGCTCCGCCGGCGCTGCAGAGGCAACCCAGGGGATCCAGAGTAAGACGAGTAAGGCAAAGGGCACGACAACCTCCAGGAGCCTTTAGGTTCTCGCGGCGGACATTAAAAAGGCGTAAAAACCCCGCTGTCCACTTGCCGGAGCGAAGGGTAAGATGACGTTAGATGCGCGCCGTGATTGCTCTCCGCCTTGGCTTTTTTCTACTCGCCAACTTTCCATTGTGGAGTCATGCCACTGAGCCGATCTCCCCTGCCGGCTGTGCGAAACGTTACGCCGACCTTTGGAGTGCCAAAGAGCCGGTCGATTTAGACACTCTCAACGCCGATATTCGGCAGCTAGGCGCAGCCCACAAGGCGGTAAGCGAAGAACTCGCGGCGTTGAAAGGACGTGGCCCTACGGGTGAGCCTATCGCAGTGAAAAAACTCACTGAGGCTCAAATGCAATTCATACGTAAACAGCTGAACCTCCCTCATTTGAACTCGGCCGAGTTGGTGGGGGCAAACGCCCGCGGGCCGTTCGTGGGCGCCTATGTGAACCAGCTCACCACCTTGCTAAAAGTTTTGGAAGCGGAAGCTGCTCGGCGTAGGGGCGCAATGATGCTTATCCGGAATGGATTGCAGCCCAACCCATTTGACGTCGATACTTTGGCGATGATCCTCAAAAATGTGCGAACCCCGCCGCCGCTGGAAGACAAGGCGGCGTTGAAAGCATTGCTCGACGCCGGTCGAACATACCGCACCGCCGCCGAGCCCCACACGGTCTTGCCCGGGTATTCCGAGGAGCTCAAACAGGCCTGGAGATTGGGCATCCGCAAAAAGTGCTGCTTGCACGGCAAGTGCTCGTGGTGCCCAACCGCCTACGGTCGGTACCCCGTAATAAACTCAGAGCGCTCCCGCGCCGGCGGGATACCGCCAGAAGATGTGTACGCTGCATTGCCGAATGGTGACCCCGGTGACTTGGTTCTTTTTAATAACGCGTTGGTTTCACCGGAACTGCGCGCAGAAATAGGGTTGGTTTCCCCATGAAATATCTCTTCCCTCTACTTCTTGTTTGCGGCGTGAGCAGCGCGGCGTGCACGGACTATCCCCCCGCGCACGATTTGAAGCAGTTGGAATACCGGTTAGAAAAAATAGGTGCCAGCCTGAAGGTCGTGCTGGAGTTTCCCAACCTAGCCAAGCACCCGACCTGCACCACGACACCCGTGCAATGGGGCGTGATGTGGGAATTCG
>CAZBJE010000002.1:67590-85831 GCA_964492125.1 uncultured Pseudobdellovibrionaceae bacterium
GATTCCACCGATCCAGTTCGGGTGAGCGTATACGACATAGCGGATAAGCTGGTGCAGCGCTTTTCGATCTACGGGCCGATGGAGTTGAAGGTGGGATCCAACCGCGCGGCCTTTCGATTTTACAGTAGCCTGTTCTCCAAAAAGATTTCAGACCATCGTTTGCGAAGCGTGGAACTGCACAACGATTCGCCCGTATACCCGCTGCCCGCTTTTGAAGTGGACGATGCAGGTACAGTCCGGACTGTCTCCGGCACAAAGATTCTTCGATGAAAATCATCCCGCGGCTTTTTCAGGCAGCCAAGCAAACGGCAATAGGATTGCTTTGCGCGCGGTCGTTGGTCAGAGCGTGGCGCTTGCACGAAAGAGGGTGGACGCTCGGTGCGGCGCTAGCGTACCGCTACCAGAGCGAATCCGCCGTGCCGTTCATGCTGCTGGCTTTGCAATTGGATCGGCCAGACTGGGTTGAACTCCTTCTCGGCGATTCCGCTACACGGGTGGCGGTAGCCAATCAGATAGCGCTGCGGCTAAAAACGGCCCCCCTGCAGTTTGCCGATCCCTTAGAAGCCGCGGAAGCGCTCGTGCCGCATTTAAGCGCGCCCGCGCAGGAAGCGCTGGTGGACTTCGTGGTGAAGCTCGCGCCCGCGCGCGGCCGCTCCCATTACCTACGGGGTGTCTGGTTGCAGGGGCGCAGCGATCAATCGCAGGCTGCGGCTGCTTTCAAAACCGCTTTTCTATCCCCCGAACGCGACGTCCGGGGGCTCGCGGGGTGGTTGGATTGTAGTGATCGGCCGGAGGAACTTTCGAATATTCGTTTAGCGTGTGCGAGTTTATCAGACGACGAAAACGCTGCTTTTGTTTTGCTTCGGTTAGAGGCGCGCCAGGGCGGAGTCACTGCGGCTGCTTTGATTCGTCTGGGGAAAACTCAAATCATCGGTACCCGACCCCTGGTGGAACAATTCAGCGAACGTCTTGGGCTTGTGAAAACTCTGTTGGAGATGCACCCGACTTTGGCCGGTTTCTTAGGTGGGTTGCGTGAGCAGACGGCCAAAGACATTCAGTTGGCTCGCGCCGGTAACCCCAATGCGGTGGCGTTGATCGGGATGGCCAATATGGGCCGCCTGGGCGCGGATTACCTGGAGCCATTTACGCGTTTGAATCCCGACTACCCGACGGTTTTTTTGGTTTTGGCCTCCGCTCGAGTACCGGAACTGGTCGGTTTTCCGGCGCCGTTGTTTTATGTCGATGAGATTTTGCTCGCGCAAGACCACGGATTTCGGCTCGGCATTTTCGACGGCGCGAACACCATGGCCGTTTTGTTGCCCGATCAAATGAAACTCGCGTCGGTCGTGCACGGGGCTTTCACTTTGCCGGCCGCAGAAACATATTTCTGGTCCGATGCCACTAGTTATTTTGACTACGTGCTACTGGGTGGGCCCGCACCCCTGCGCGATGTGCGAGAGGGGCTGCTCCGGTTTGCGCGCACGCGCTTGGGTCGCACGAACCGACGACCCAATGCGCAGGCCGATGGATCGGTAACTCCTGCCCGGAGTCGCCGCTCGTCGGTGCAGCTGATTGATGCGGGCCAAGCGCGTTTGGATGCGCAGCTAAATCCCAACAATACACGGCCCGAGGTGCCTACGATTACGTTCGCGCCCACGGCACCGGATAACCTACCGAAGGGTATGTCGGTATTTGCGCGTGCGGAAGAAGTGGTGGGTTATCTTTTGGACCGATTCCCTACATACCAAATTGTCTTTCGGCCTTACCCGCATGCGTTGACCAGCCCGATCGCGGCGCGGGTTCAGGCCCGTTTTCAATCCCACCCCCGATTTAGTTTGGATTCGGGAGGTCGCAGTACGGCAGAAGTCTATCGCTCCACGACCATCTTTGTGACGGACGCTTCTACTGGCGGGTTTTCTTTTCAGGCGGCGACACTGCGGCCGGCGGTTTTCTTTTTGCCCAAGCCCGGCTTCTTCAATCACCGGTTCCGTCGGTTTCTCCAAGAGTGCCGTCGATTTTCGAATGTAGCCTCGAACGAAAAGCAGATAGCTCTAGCGATCCGAAAATACGAGCTCGATCCGGCTGCTTTTGAACAGCGCGCGATTCAGTTTCGCCGGGAGCAGGTTTTCCACCTCGGGCGAAGTGAAGCCAGATTGGGGGAGTGGTTAGTCCAGGTGATGGAAGGGCTGCCGGTGCAGGGCGAGACGGTGGTCCTTACGAAAGGCCGATCACCACGCCCTGGTCATCCAGATCAATCCCATTCGCTGCCGGCACCGACGGTAGACCGGGCATGGTGTTGATGTCCCCACATACCATCACCACGAATTCCGCTCCCGCTGCCAGGCGAACCTCTCGCACCTTGATAACATGATCCGAGGGGGCTCCCCGCAGCTTCGCATCGGTAGAAAAAGAGTACTGAGTCTTGGCTACGCAAACCGGAAATTCGCCAAAGCCTGCTTCTTCCAAAAGACGAATTTGATCTAAAACGGTTTTGTCGGCTTGGATTTCCTTGGCGCCGTAAATCTGGGTTGCGATGAGGCGCATCTTTTCCCAAAGCGGGGTCTTGGCTTCGTAAAGAAACCGGAAATCATTTTTGCCTTGGGCGATGGTATCCACCACGACTCGGGCCAAGTCTTCAGCACCTGCGCCACCATTCGCCCAATGGCTCGCCAAGACGACTGGCACATCCCAAAGCTTGGCCTGAGCTTTCAAGAACTCGATTTCGGCTGCGGTATCGGAAGTGAAGTGGTTGATGGCCACCACGCAAGGGATGCCGTGGCGGTTCTGCAAATTGCGGATATGCCGCTCCAAATTCACTGTTCCAGCGGCCAACGCCGAAACGTTTTCTTGCGTGAGTTCCTTGAGCCCTACGCCGCCGTGGTACTTCAACGCGCGGATGGTTGCCACGATGACGGCGGCTTCCGGCTTGAGGCCAGCTTTGCGGCACTTGATATTGATGAATTTCTCGGCGCCCAAATCGGCGCCGAATCCGGCTTCAGTTACGACGTAATCGGCCAACTTCAATGCGGCAGTGGTAGCGCTCACTGAATTGCAGCCGTGAGCGATATTGGCAAAAGGCCCGCCGTGCACAAATACCGGCGAGTGCTCTAGCGTTTGCACAAGGTTTGGTTTGATAGCATCTTTTAAAAGCACGGCCATGGAACCTTGGGCTTTGAGATCGCGAGCGGTAATGGGTTTTTTATCGTGAGTGAATCCCACCACAATATTGCCCAGACGCTTCTTGAGATCCGGTACGGACGTGGCCAAGCAAAGAATTGCCATCACTTCGGAAGCGACCACTATGTCGAAACTGTCTTGGCGTGGGAAACCGTTCAGTGGGCCGCCCAAGGAGATAACGATGCTGCGCAAAGCGCGATCGTTCATATCTACCACCCGTTTCCACGTGATGCGACGGGTGTCGAAGCCCAGGGCATTGCCGTGGTGAATGTGGTTGTCGATGAGAGCGGCCAAAAGGTTGTTGGCCAACTGAATCGCGCTAAAGTCGCCGGTGAAATGGAGATTGATGTCCTCCATAGGAACCACTTGCGCGTGGCCGCCGCCGGCCGCGCCGCCTTTTTGGCCGAATACGGGGCCCAGGGAGGGCTCCCGCAGGCAGATCATGGCCTTTTTGCCGATGCGGTTGAGGGCATCGCCTAAGCCGACCGTGGTGGTGGTCTTCCCTTCGCCCGGGGGCGTGGGGCTAATGGCTGTGACTAAAATGAGTTTGCCGTTGGGGCGGTCGCTCAAACTGCGCAGGTAATCGAGGGAGATCTTGGCTTTGAATTTTCCGTACTGTTCGAGGGCGTCGATCGGGATGCCGACTTGGGCGGCGATTTCAGTGATGGGGACCAGTTTAGCCCGTTGAGCGATCTCGATATCGGTGTTCATTGCGCCAGGGGACGAACGGGAACCGCCGCAGGTTTTTCCATAACCAATTTTCCCCTGCGAAAGAAATAGGGGTCTTTCAACTTCGGGATTATTGGTGCCAGCACCGGCCGGCAAACATGGGTGTGGTAGTTCTCGTAGCCCGTTTTAAGGTTGAGCGCCAATTCCGTGCGGTACACCTTCCAAAAGCTCGGGCGGGAGTCGGGGCCCCCACCCAGCAAGGTATGGGTGATTTCGTAGCTGATGAGACAGATACGTTCGGCTTCGGTTGGCTGCATGAGGGGGATTTAACACAAATCCTGCCCTGGGCGCGCGACTATTTTCTGAGCCCGCCTACCGCTTTACTTTTCGCCAGGGCGAGCGATGATGCGAAATGGCCAAGAAATTCTATCAAGAAGGTATTCGATTCGAGTGCCAGGGGTCGGGTCGGTGCTGCGTCTCGCGCGGCGGTTACGGTTTCGTCTACTTGTCGGCTCGGGATCGCAAACGGATGGCGAGCGAGCTGGGATTGGCGACTCGCGACTTCACTCGCAAGTACTGCACCAAGACCAACGGCTGGTTCCACCTGAAAGACATGCAAGGCGACTGCGTTTTTTTAAGCGACAAAAAATGCACCGTATACGAAGGCCGCCCCGCCCAATGCCGGACCTGGCCGTTTTGGCCGGAAAATATGAACGCCAAAGTCTGGAACACCGAGGTGGCAAAGTTTTGCCCGGGGGTGGGCAAGGGCCGGGTCCATACGCCGCAAGAAATTGAAAAGCAGCTAGCGCTCGATAGCTGGAAGGGCTGATAGCGGCTCTCCGCTGCGAAAAGGCGCTAGCTAGCAACCGCCTCTACGATCGGTTCTTCGTCGGCTAACGAAATCCGAATGGAAATCGGCCGGCAGCAAACCGCGCAGTCCTCGATAAATTCCTGCTCCTCACCCTGGCTAGGGTCGATCGGTACAGACATCATCTCCCCGCAATGCGGGCACTGGATTTCGGCTTCGTCGAAGTTCATGCCTTTAGGATACTGCCGTTTTGCGGCGACGGCACGGCTATTGCTCATTGCCTGGTCGGGTTTGGCGCAAAGAGCCTGGGTTCGAGGTTGGACCGGGACGAAGTGCCGAAAAGGGGATGGGTTATGACAAAATTCGGTAAGTTACTCTTGGTCGGGATGCTTTTTTCGTCCCTTTCCTACGCGGTGGAAGCTCCTGCCGCGGAAGAAAGTGCCGCCGGTTCGGAAACGCAGGTTGTCGCGGGCGGAGAAGAACGCCCGGTGGTCCGTGAGATCGCGCGTCGCCGCCGTCACCGTCGCCACCGCCGGCACCATCGCCGTGCGCACCACCGTCGGCACCGCCACCACCGCCGTCACGCCTAAACCGGTTTACGCATTTTGTTCAGAATAAGAGAGACCCGGTGCCCTTGCGGACACCGGGTCTTTTTTTGGCTTAACGGCGCGGTCCAGGCCCCCCGCCCGGTCCGCCACCATGTCCGCCGGCACCACCGCCAGGGCCGCCGCCGTGGCTTCCACCCCCGCCGCCTCCGTAGCCGCCGCCACCAGGACCACCCCCATGGCCGCCGCCGCCGGGCCCACCACCATAACCTCCGCCGCCGCGACCGCCCCCATAGCCTCCGCCATTGTGACCGCCGCCATAGCCGCCACCGCCGCCGTAGCCTCCGCCGTGGTTACCTCCACCATAGCCTCCACCGCCGTGGCCGCCCCCATAGCCTCCGCCCGGCCGTCCAGGGTAGCCCGGACGCCCACCGCCGTAGCCGCCCCCAAACCCGCCGCCCGGGTTGCAGTGGGCGGTATAAGCTTGGCGCATTCCCAAGTACGCTTCTTCCACGTTGAACCACGCGCCACGCGCCTGCGCGTTGTTTCTCACTTCAATGCTTCCCACCATGCCGCGTCTGAGTTGATCGTAGGTTTGTTCCACGCGGTTGAAGTCGTCGCCCAAGTCGCGCGCGTTGACGTCGACGCCTTCTTTGAAATGCTCGCTGGCGTAGAGAAAGGTCTGCGCAACGTCGACCAAGCGGGCGTTGTCGTGACACCCCCTAAGAGAGTTCACCAGCTGCTGCGAAGCGAAAACCAAACCATTCGCCGTGAACTCCATTCGTGCATCCGAGGAAACCGCGTGCGCTCCTCCACAAAATAACCCCACCGCAAGCGCCATCCAGGCTCTCGGTGCTACTGCATTTATTCTCGTCATCGTTACCCCTCTCGCTTTCTGTATAGAGCAAGCGAGGTGCCAGTAATTTAGGCACGCGTGTTTCGCGAGTCGGAAAAATTTTTACGGTCGCTAGAGCCAAAGCGTCACTTAGGTGACGCTCTTCATGCGGAGACTTGTCGGCGTTGCGCTTTTTCCCCCGTTTGGCGGCGACCCCACGTATGGGTAAAGAATGGATTCGGGTTTCGAGTTTTAGAAGTATCTGGGAGCCGTAGCTGGTCGAACGGGGCTTACCGTGGATCTCCGGCCCCCGCCGGCGCGGGCCAATAAAGATCGCCGTTTATCTGGCTGTTCCCCTGCATTCTGGTCAGTGCGAATCGCACACTTACTGTATGCGCAGCCTGGGAACGAAGCCGACCCCTGGCCGGAAACTTGCTTTTGATTGAGCAAACGTTCCAGGGGGATGAATGCTCAGTCGCCTTTTGCTTGTTTGTGTCTGCGCGGTTTCGGTAAACGTATTTGCCGAGCCGGAGGACCACGGTGCCGCCGGTGCCGGCGCGGCCGCTCCTACCCAGCAAGCTACTCAGCGGGAACAATTGCCCAGCAAGAGTGATGCACAGCTGCTCGCCGAGGCGCCCGAACTAGTCCAAAGGTTTTACGAACACCAGATGGAACTGGATAAGAACCTGCCCAAAGACGAACAACCCAAGCGGATTGGCGATGTGGTCCATTACCTTTGCGGCGATGGCAAGAAAATCTGCTCGTATGACGGGCTTACGAATTACAAATCCGGGGTCGATATCAAAAGCATCCGGGAGTTCAAAGGCATGTCGGTCGGCTTGGAAGACGGTAAGTTGAAATTCAGTTGGAAGGTCGGTCCCTGGCGCGACGTGATGGGTGGAGAAGAACTCAAACAGCTCGAAACTAGTAAATATGCGGTCTTTGGGATTAAGAAAAAAGGCGAAATGCACGCCTACATGAACACCAATCCTGAAATTAAAAAGTTCGATACCCGGGGCCAGGCGGTTTTAGATGAAGAGACCGGCCAAGTTTCCGTAAAGTACTACCCGATTTTAGACAAAGAAGAAATGAAGTTGGAGTACGTGGGGATCGAAGGAATCAAATCGATTACCCCCAAGGATCAGGACCTGGTACTCCGTTTTTACACCGGTCAATCCGTCGGCTTCATGGACTACTTGAAAGAGCGCGCGGCGGAAGCGGCGGCCGAAGCCGCGGCGGCTGAAAAGAAATAACCATTCCTACGCTACCAACCGGCGACGACCACTTTACCGTGGCTCTTGCCCGATTCGATCAGCGCGTGCGCTTGGCGTAAGTTCGTCGCGCAAATCGGCTCGAGAAAGAAGGTCATGGGGTGGCGGATACGCCCTTCGTCGATCCACTTGGCCACTTGGCCGAGGATCTGCCCCTGCTTTTCCATGTCGGCGGTTTGGAACATGGCGCGGGTGAACATGAGCTCCCAGCTAAAGCTTGCGCTCTTACTAAAGAGTAACGAAAGATCCAAAGGCGTCGGTGCCTCAACAATGGAACAGATCGAGCCAAACGGTTTGATTAGGTCCACCATTTGCTGCCAATAAGCCACCGTGTCGGCGGTATTGAAAATCCAATCCACTAACCCAATGCCCGCCGCTTCCATTTGCGGCTTCAATGGTTGGCGGTGATCCAACACCAAATCCGCTCCCAAGTCCTTTACCCACGCCGTGGTCTCGGGCCGTGAGGCGGTGGTCACCACCCGCACGCCTGCGATTTTGGCCATCTGAATGGCCAGCGATCCCACGCCCCCTGCGCCTCCGATGAGCAGCAAGGTACGGTTGTGTGTTGCTGCCACGAGGGGGATTTCCAGTTGTTCAAAAAGGGCTTCGTAGGCCGTAAGGGACGTGAGCGGCAACGACGCCGCATGATCCGCCTCCAACGACCGAGGCTTGTGAGCCACGATGCGTTCGTCTACGGCATGCAATTCGCTGTTAGTTCCCGGGCGCGTGACATCGCCAGCGTAGTAGACGGCATCCCCGACCTTAAAACCAATGACTTCTGGGCCCACTGCCTCCACGATTCCGGCGGCGTCGTAGCCGAGGACTACTGGAGCGCCCCCGACGGAAGGCTTCTTTTTGCGCAGCTTAGTGTCCACCGGGTTTACTGAAACCGCTTCCACCCGCACCAGAAGATCGCGCGGCCCCGGAGTGGGATCGGGCAGTTGGATGTCTTGCAGGCTATTTTCGTCTGCGCTGGGGAGGTTCTGGGTGTATCCGACGGCTTTCATGGTGGCTCCTTGGAGTTAGTCGACAAATTGGGGGTGCGAAAGAATCCGGGATTCGAAAAGGGGCTGGTGCTGTTCTTCCATACCGGCGGGAAAACGCACGTGGCTGCGCTTCCATCGATCTAGCCAATCAGCGCCCAGCATTTTGGTTTTCGTCGGACGGCTGTAGGCCACGGTAGTTTCGGCCTTGGGGCCGGTGGCAATTCCCGGCGCTACATAAAAACCAACGGATAAAAGCGCCGCTCGCACGGCTGTGGACGCCGAGTAGGTGTAAATCTCTGCCGGCTTCGGCGCGCAGAAAGCGAACAAGCGGGCAAAGTGTTCGGGAGTCCAGAGGTGCGCGTTCGTCTTGGCCGAAAACATATCGTAGTAAATCAGGTCGGGAGGAAATACCGCCGTTTCGAAGGTGGCGGCAAAGTCCCCGGGAATCAGCGTCCACTCCAAGCCGTCTGCATCGTAGCGGCCAGTCTTTAGCACGGAGTGTGGAGCACCATGGCGCAGATGACTGAAGTAACCAGGGTGTTTAAGGGCAAGGCGCAAGGGATCGAGATCGGTTTCGAAGCTAATCATGCGGAGCGGCCGGACCGTCGCGCCGGATTTTTTTAACTCCTCATAGCAACGAACCGCGCTCATGGCATTGGTAGCGGCTCCAAGCCCTACATCCCAAACCGTAAGCGGCTCGTCGATAGGCTCGACCAATCGGCCCGCCAAATTGGATTGCGAAATGTAGAGCGACTGCGCTTCCTCGGTGGGCTCGGTAACCGAGTGCATGATTTCACCCGAGCTTACTTGGCGAATGCTGTGAAAGCCCTTGGTGTTTGCAAAAATATCGTAGTCCCCCAAAACCCAGTTGCGGGTTTTCTTTGGCGGTTTGGAGGGCATGGAGGGGCCGTCGTACTCGTTGTCCGAAAGCGCCAGCAATTCCCGTCGGGTTTCGTAATACGGCAAGAAGGTTCCCGCTAAAATATGCGCACGGATCTCGCGCATCAAGCGATGGTAGAACGTGAGGTTGTGTTGGGTGATTAAGGTCCAGCCCAGATGTTCGCCGGTTTTGTAGAGGTGGTGCAGGTAGGCTTTCGAGTAGCTCTTGCACGTCGGGCAAAAGCAATCGGGGTCGAGCGCTTCTTCGGAAAATTTATAGGTGCCACGGCGCAATTGCAGCCGACCGGTCGACGTAAAGGCGCCACCCCTTTGGGCGATTTGGGAGGGGATAATGCAATCAAACATGTCCACCCCTCGGTGAACGGCTTCCAAAATATCGAGCGGTGTACCCACGCCCATGAGGTAGCGGGGCAAGTGTTTCGGAAGCAGTTTTGCGGTGAGGCCACAAAACTCTTCGCGCTGCTCTTTGGTTTCTCCAACGGCCAAGCCACCAATGGCGTAGCCATCGAAGGGGAGCACGTTGAGAAACTCCGCGCTTTTGCGCCGCAGATCCGAGAAGCAGGCTCCCTGTACGATTCCAAACATCGCCTGTGGAGAATCCCCGCGCGCGTCCAAACTGCGCTTGGCCCAGCGGTGGGTAAGCTCCATTGCAGCGATGGCTTCCGCCTTTCCAGCAGTGGAGCGGATGCATTGATCGAGCGCCATCATGATGTCGCTCCCAATGGCTTTTTGCATCCCGATGCTCTCTTCGGGAGACAAAAGATGGGTTTTTCCATCTAAATAGCTCTGAAAAGAGGCCCCTTCTTCATTCATTTGCCGGGAGTGGGGGAGGGAGAAAATCTGGAATCCGCCGGAGTCGGTGAGTACCGGACCGTCCCAATTCATGAAGCGATGGATGCCCCCAAATCGCCGAAATACCTCGGCGCCGGGACGCAAAAGCAGGTGGTACGTATTGGCCAGCAACACCCGCGAACCCGCTTCCTTCAAGGACTCTACGGTTTGGCTCTTCACCGTGGCTTGGGTTCCCACCGGCATGAAGATGGGGGTTTGTACTTCCCCGTGGAGGGTCGTGAACGACCCCGCGCGGGCTTCCGAACCGGGGGAACGGCCTTCGATTTTGAATTGCAGTCTCGACACAGGAGAGCTGTTTACCTCGAATTTGGGAGGCAAAACCACAATAAATGAATGGATCTACGCGAAAAAGGTCTTATTATACGTACTTGTTCAGCAATAACTTTTTGGGGGAAACCTAATGGATACTAACAAAAAAACGACCAAGGCCAAACCGGCCAAGAAAACGACTGCAAAGAAAACCACTGCCAAGAAGGCCGGCGGAGCGTTCATGGCTCCCATGCAGCCGAGCGAAGCCCTTTCCGCCGTAATCGGCGCGAAGGCCGTTCCGCGCACTGAAGTGGTCAAGAAATTGTGGCTCTACATCAAGAAGCACAATCTCCAAGATCCTAAAAATCGTCGCAACGTGCGCGCTGACAGCGCTTTGACGAAAGTGTTCAACGGCAAGGCCGTTGTCTCGATGTTCGAAATGACCAAATTGGTCAGCAAGCACCTCAAAGCCGCTAAGGCCTAAGGTTCTCTGTTTTCTATAAGATTGGGCGAATCTCCCCCTAGGGAGATTCGCCCTTTTTTTTGCTTATCGCTGCAATAGCTCTGTTCGCTCTTGCTCGTTAACAAACACGGGCATAAAAAGAAGGTACGAATTCACTCAAGGGGGAACGAGTGCAAATCTTTCGACGATATACCGTGTATTTTTTACTGGGTTTGGTTTTGCTGGCTTGCGGAAAGACACAAGATTTTTTGTACCGCGTAACCCAGGCTGATCGCGAAACCTTTTCCCAAACCACTCGTGTGAAAGAGATGCACGGCATCAGTAAACTCGATGTGCTTTGGGTCATCGACAACAGCGGCAGCATGATGTCGCACCAAAAATTGGTTATCGATAACTCCTCCGAGTTCATGAAAGCTTTCACCACCAAGAAGGCGCTGGATTGGAAGATGGGAATGCTTTCCACCCACGTGGGCGACAAACCCTACCTAGGTTTCGAACCCGGCGACCTGTTGGACAACCACACTCCGGATCCCATCGGTAAATTTCAAAATGCCATAAAGAAGTTGGGGTGGAACCAAGGTTGCCCCGAGTTAGTTTTCGAACCGATTATCGATAACCTTAAGCTCTATCCCAGTTTCAGTCGCAAGCGTTCGGTGCTGGTGATCATGGCGTTGACCGATACGATGGAAGAAGTCGCTGGATTGCAGGCCAAGATGGAAAGTACTTTCCGCGCCGAAAAGGGCGATATGAAGTACGTGAAGTTCTACGGCACCTTCGCCGGTGCCAGTTTCGCCTGCCGGTCTTCCGAGCCTCATTGGTTGTACCCAGGGAGCCCGTTTGAGTACTTCATCAACTTAACTGGCGGAAAAGTATTTTCCCTTTGCGACGCGGACTTCGGCAAAAAATTGTCGGCCGTCGGCGAGGATATGGCCAGCACGGTTACCCACTCCAAGGTCAACCTCAAGCACCGTCCTATCGTCGATAGCTTGCGGGTTTCCTACAAGGGCGGAATACTGGCCGGTGGTCCCGATCCGAAAAATGGCGACAAGTGGTACTACGATTTCGATCTCAATTCGATTTCGTTTTACGACCTTGATTTCACCGCGGATGAAAACAGCGAAATCGACGTTACCTACGATAAATTGCACTAGAGTGCCTTCGTGAAATTCGTCGGCCAAATAGTTCTGGGATTGCTTTTTGCTTTGAGCAGCGCCCGTGCTGACACCGTCAAAGACTTGGAAGTAACCGAGTCGGGCGCCGTAATTTACGCTGAGCCCTCGGCCCAATCGCCTGTGGTGACCAAGGTGAAGGTAGGTCAGCGCTTGCAGGCTTTGGCGGAAAAGTCGGGCTTTTACCAGCTTAAGACCAAATCCGGTAAGCCGATGTGGGTGTCCACCCGCCAGGTGCAAGCTGTGCAAGATCCGATCGCGGATCTAGAAACGGGCGAGGCCAAGAGCCGTCGCACGGCTGCACAATTCAACTACCCGCGTTTCACTTTCGATGTCAGCGGCGCGGCGGGAGCAAATAATTTCGGATCGTTTTATGAATTGCAGGGCGGGGTGAATATGTTTTTCAACCCCTGGTTGGTTTGGCGTAACGCCCCGTTTTACCGCTTTTTTGGCGCCTACTCGGCATTGGGTTTGGATAGTTCGGTTCGGGCGCAGACGTCTTTTCCTGCTGGCGACTTCACTCCCACGCTGATGGCCGGAGCGGGTTACCGCTTTGTGACCTTTGGCACCAGCGCCCCTTTCTTGGAGGCCGGGCTCGGTGTGCGCACCGGCGGATTGAATCTAAATCTAGGCGCTAAATACCTTTTCAATACGCTAGTCGACTCTGCCTCGCCGAACCAATTCCTTTACAGCGTGGGCGTTTCGGCCGGCGGGTCGTTTTAGAATAATAGCGCGGCGCCGGTTGCCAAAGGCCTTTGGTTCCAGCATCCCTAGGGGGTGATGGAACTGGACCAAACCCCCGTTCTCTTCCTTGATTGCCAAACAACAGGACTGAGCGCCGCCAAAGCGGAGATATTGGAGCTGGGGTGGAGTCTGTCCACCGCCGAGAGTATTTTCCCGCGTTTGCTAAAGCACCCCGATCCGCCCTCGATCCCGAAAAAGATCTGGCGGATGACCGGTCTGGATGCTGCTCAACTTGAAGCGGCTACCGAACCGGCGGTGGCTTGGGCCGAGGTGCTGCAGGCGGCGCGTGATGCCGGTGTAGTGGCCGCGGTGATTCACTACGCTCTTTTTGAAGTACCGTTTTTGCGCAAGTTGCACGCCGCTCCAGAGCTGCCCTGGCCAGTCATATGCACCTATAAACTTGCGCGCCGACTGCATCCCGACTTGCCCGCTCGTACCATTCGCGCTCTGAGTGGGCACTTCGGACTCGACTTGCCAGAGACTATTCGTACCGAAGCACACGTGGCCGCCACCCGGTTGATCTGGAACCGGTTTACTGCCACCTTGCGCACGCAGGAAAACGTGCGGAATTGGGAGGAGCTGCAAGAGTGGTTGGCCGCCCCCGCAGCGAAGCGTATCCCCAAACAACCCCGTAAGTATTTAACCTCGCGGGAAATGCGTCTCGATCTGCCTAAAGGCCCCGGTGTTTATGAAATGTTTTCTCCCTCGGGCCGTTTGCTCTACATCGGCAAAGCCACTTCATTGCGCGATCGGGTGAATAGTTATTTTCGCCAGCGCCATACCAAGCGGGCGCGCATGAACGAGCTGATGACGCAGGTGGGAGACATTCGTGTCACCCAAACCGCCACCGCCCTGGAGGCCGCACTGCTGGAAAACGATCGCATCAAAGATGAACTGCCTCCCTACAATGCAGCTCTCAAATCAAACGTAGGGAGAGAGCGGCCGCTCGAATCGTTGGAGCGCTTGCTCAATATTCAAAAGGGTGAATTGGATGCCTTAGATCTTTCCATTTTGAATCACCCGCCGGAGGAAATGAAAGCGGTGCTGGAAGATATCCTGCGCTCGCAGGGCATGACCGATTTTGCCAGCCTTTCCATTGCGGATCTCTTGCGCGCCGGAAAAAAGCCTCTGCCCACTCCGCCAGAAGAAGACGAAGTGCGTGCATCGGTGCAGCGCAAACTGAAGCGAGGTGTCCGGCGGCAGCACCACGGGGCCTGGTTGCGTTGGCTCACTGACTGCACCGTGGCATTAAAAGTAGAGGGCAGCGAAACCCCGTGGCGCTATCTGCGAATCCAACAGGGAAAGATTGTCGACACCGGTTTTGCTCCTGCCCCGAGCGCCATCCCGCTCTCGCGGCCTCGACAGATTTACCGCGAGCGCGTCGCTTTGGATCTCAAAACCTATGATCGGATGCGCATTCTCTACACCGAACTATCCATTTTGCGCCGCAAAGGGGTAGCGCTGCAAATCGGCTTTTCTTCTTCACGCGTTTACACCAGCGCGGAGGTGGCCCCGAATTGGTTCAATCGCCTATTGGATTCCGCCCTGAGTACGGAGGCAGTGGTTCCGGGGGATAGCACTGAAATTTAACGGTTTTAGGCAGGGCTACCTGCGGCGGGGGACTCTTCCCTATTGGCGCTCCCCAGTGGCCGCACTATCCGCCTTGCCCCGCAACCCAAGCAGTAGCATATTCGTCTTTCTCCTCGCCGTTGACCCGGAAGAAAATAGATGACTCGCGTTTCCGTTTCAGTCCGAGATTTTGCTTTGCCCGTACCCCGCGTGGGCAGTATCGAGCTGAACTCCGGCTACGGGCGAATGCCTTTGGATGGCCAAGAGATCCACCTCAATATTCAGCGCAAAAACCTCAAAGCCGATCCCAAGTATCAAGCCGAGGTCAAAATCTCAGCGGAGTTTGAGCGCGAGGGGTATCTCTTCGTGCTTGGCGGGCGAGTCGATGGACTTTTCGCTACCGATCCGCCTCGCATCGAGGAAATCAAATCTACCTTCAATACCCACGAGCTGGAGAAAAAGCTCCGCAAGAGCCCTAATCACCCCTATTGCCTGCAGCTCAAAACCTACGGTTACTTCTATTACCTGGAACACAAAGTGGTGCCGAAGCTCAACTTCCACTTGGTGTCTTCGCGGAGCTACGCCACCGAAGACCTTCCCATCCCCTTGGATTTGGAAGAGTACGAGATCTGGTTTGATCGCCGCATGGCGGAGCTAGTCGAAGAAACCCGTCGCAGCGAGGCCCGCTCCAAGCGGCGTCGCAAAGTAGCAGCTGCGTTTCCTTTTCCCTTTGAGCAGCCCCGTCCCGGGCAGGTGGAATTGATCGAGTCGATTGAAGACGGGATGAAAGAGCGTATCCGCATGCTGATCCAAGCCCCCACAGGGTTGGGAAAAACGGCCGGGGTTTTGTACCCTACGTTGCGTGAGGCAATGAGTCGGGGGCAGGGCGTCTTGTACGTGACGCCCAAGAACAGCCAGCACTCGGTGGCGGAAGACGCCGTGGAGCGTTTTCAAGACACGGGTTCCAAGGTGCGTTCACTTACCATCACAGCTAAGGCCAAAATCTGTTTTAAGAACGAGCCGCTTTGTAATCCCGACTACTGCGAATTCGCCAAAGACTACTACACAAAGGTGCACGCCGCGGGTCTGCAGGATCTGTTGGCGAAAAAGAAAAAGCTTACTTCGCGGGTGTTTCGCAATATCGGCGAACAGTACGAGGTTTGTCCGTTCGAGTTGCAGCTCGAAGCGGCGAAAGACGTAGAAGTGGTGATCGGCGATTATAACTACGCTTTTGGCCCTCGTACGGCATTCGGCAAACTTACCGAGCCATCACCCGGACAAGAGGGCCACCCGAATCTAGTAATCGACGAAGCCCATAACCTCTACTCCCGTGCTATGGGATATTACTCGCCCGAAGTTTCCAGCTATTCCCTGGAGCGCATGCGCAAAGATGTGCAGGCGCTTCCCCCGCGTTTTCGCGCCGACGCCGAGATGCTCCTAGATCAGTGCATCGCCACCGTCGCCGCCTGCCGTCCGGAAGGCATAAAGCAAAGCATGGTGATCGAAGCGCCGGCCGATCTTTTCTTGGCCCAAGACGCCGATCTACGGGCGTTTCTTTCCCGCTATTTGGAGTCGGACGTCGAAATCCAACCGCGCGACGTGGTGTTGCGGCTGTGTTTTTATTGGAGTGAATTTACCGCTGCTCTGGATTTCGTGGCACACCCCAAGCGACCCGAGTTTTTTACGACGTACCGAGCATTCGGGGCGGGAGGCACCGTGAAGATCACGTGCTGCGACGCTTCGGAAATGTTGAAGGCCTGCTACGACGAATACGATCAAGTAGTGGGCTTTTCGGCCACGCTGAAGCCATTCGACTACTACGCCAAACTCTCAGGCCTCGACCCAGAGAAAATCAAGACAGCCGAGTTCCAATCCCCTTTTCCGAAACGCCGTCGCAAACTTCTCATTATCCCCGAGATTTCGACAAAGTATTCCGAACGAGAACGCAACTACGGCAAAATTGCCGAGGCGATCAGCCGAATCGCCGCGTTGAAACTGGGCAACTATTTCGCCTTTTTCCCAAGCTTTGAATTCATGGAACGCACGCTAGAGCGATTCATGCCGCCCGATGGATTTACCGTGATTCAACAAACACGGGAAATGAAGGCCGACGATATTCAAGCAGTAGTCGATCACTTACGCGGTCAAGTAGCTCCCGCCTTGGTTTTTGCAGTGCAGGGTGGCGTTTTCTCAGAAGGGGTGGATTACCCTGGCGAAACCATCATCGGTGCATTCGTGGTAGGCCCACCACTTCCCAATTTTGATCTCGAGCGCGAAAAAATGCGCGAGTATTACCAAACCCATTACAACGCCGGTTTCGACTACGCGTATAGCTACCCAGCTATGTCCAAAGCAGTCCAAGCAGCAGGCCGCGTAGTGCGCTCCGAAACCGATCGCGGCTTAATCGTGCTCATGGACAACCGCTTCATCACCCCAGGCTATTCCCAGTCGATGCCAACAGACTGGTTCGACCAATCCCCATCCGAACTAGTCTCTCGCCAAATCCTAAAAGAAGTAACCGACTTTTGGTCCGACACCGACCCATCACCCTAAACAGGTGACGAAATTGCCCACCAATCCGGCTCCCGATCCGCGAGCCTCCTCCTGAAAGGGCATTTCCAGCTAGAGAACACCCAAACCCAATCTGCGATGCGAGCGCCTAGCAATTGATTAAAAGCACGGCGGCCGGTGTGCCCCGGGCACCCGCCCCAGATCTAGCTGGGAATGCCCGTTCAAGGGGGCACTCCCAAGCGCGACCAGGAATTTTATCGGAAGCACCGTCCACCACGGCAAGCGGACACCGACATGCGTTTACGGCACTGACGGCCGAAACAGCGAGTGGGTCGTCCGCAACGGCCGCCTGCGCAGCCGCCATTACCGACTTGCGCCGAGTGGCCGCCACCGCCGCCACCACATCCAGCGAATGCTTCTTGAGGAAGCGTCGCTGCGGTTAAACATAGAATCGAGAACATCATTAGCGTTTTCATAAGGAAAGCCTCACTTTCTATCAACTGCCTTCCGCCCTTACGTAACTGCATACGCGACGCCAAATGTATTCTTGAATGTATTCTCCTAGTTCCTTCAGCCGGTTAGCGGCACGTGCCGAAACCGCGCACACACGGTGTACGCGGCTTCAACAACCGCCCAAGAATTAGAGGTCTGCGACGATTCGCGCTGCGGGAGGGGCGACTAGGAGGCAAAACGCCATTCGCGCAAGCTGCTGCCGTTCGCCTTGAAGTCACTCCAACGGGCTGCAACTTCATCCCAATTCGCGACTTTCCAAAAATCCTTTACGAAGTCGGGCCGCTTGTTTTGGTGTTTGAGGTAATAAGCGTGTTCCCAGAGATCGAGCGTAAGCAGTGGGGTCATATGCTTGGTAAGCGGGCTTTCGTGATCTTTCGTAGAAAAAACACTCAGCTCTCCGGTGGGGCTCGCGCAGAGCCAAGCCCACCCATTGGAAAAATGTTTTACTGCTACATCGGTGAACTTTTCTTGGAAGGTCTCAACGCTCCCGAAACTCGCTTTCAACTGTACAGCGAGCTCGCCGGTGGGCTTTCCAGAGCTCTGGGTTGCAAGCATTGTCCAAAACAGGGCGTGGTTTCCATGGCCGCCCCCATTGTTTTGCACGGCGGTCCGAATCTCTGTCGGTAAATCCCCCAGCGAAGTCAAAAGTTCTTCTACCGGTTTACGCAAACTTGGGTGCTGAGCCAACGTTTCGTTGAGTTTCTTTACATAGGTAGCGTGGTGTCCCTCGTAATGAACCCTCATCGTTTTAGCATCGATGAACGGTTCCAGTGCGTCGAACGCATAAGGTAGCTTGGGCAAAACGTAGTAATCCATCATCAGTCTCCCGATTGCATTGTTTGCGATTTAGCAATGCAATCCGTATGCCCCGATTTACTCTCGAGTTCGGCCCCACCTCCATTTTTTAACATGCGTTAAAATAAATTTGACACGTCGCGAAAGCTCAGCCTACTAAGGGTTTGTTGGAGGTTGGCAGGATG
>CAZBJE010000002.1:85841-111985 GCA_964492125.1 uncultured Pseudobdellovibrionaceae bacterium
AAGTGCGATCTGGTTTGGCGGTGTCATAATTTCTTTGCTAGCGGTGGCGACTTTCGCTTGGGCGGCAAACGATGGGGAAGAAATAACCTTTGAACAAATTTGCGCAGAAGCTATCAAAAAGGCGAGTCAGTCTGGGAATTCTCCCGAGGCTCAAGAGGCCTTGCGCGCGATGGTGCAATTCGGCCTAGATGTGCATGGCGATGTGCTCAAGAGCACACCCAACAAAACAGTGGTCACTTCGCCCTTTAGCATCATGAGCATGTTAGGGATGCTGCGCAACGCTGCTAGCGGCGACACGGCCACCCAAATGCAACTCTCTCTTGGAAACTTCCGGGGGAGCCTTTCGGCGTTCAATACCGGAATGGAAGAACTCTCCGGTAAGTTACGCACCGTAAAGACCGGCTTGATGCTGACGTTCGGCAATATGTCTATCGTCGATAAGCAGCGCGCTCTGATAAACCCTAAATTCAAAGCGGCCGTAAAGAAACATTTCGGCGCTGCAGCCGAAGCCTGGGATTTTAGCAATACAGATAAACTGATCCACGACATCAATAAATATATCGCCAATAACACCAATCAAATGATTCCCAAGCTTTTGGGTAACGACGACGCGCCGGAAATCTGGGCGTTGATCAATGCCGGCTATTACAAGGCCGATTGGGCCATTAAGTTCGATGTCAAAGCAACGGTCGAGAAGTATCTCTTTAAATTAGGCGATGGTTCCACAAGAGAACTCCCTATGATGCACCACCGGGACGCGACCTTGCCCTACTACGAAACTTCGGAATTCCAGATCGCGTCCATTCCCTACCGCAACGCCGATTTCACGATGGATGTCATTGTGCCAAAAATAAACCCGGGTGAAACTCCGGGTAAGGCCTTGGAGCGGGTTTCTGGTCAGCTCAGTGAGAAGAATTATTCGGCCTGGGTAAAAAGCCTGAAGCGCCAAAAACTGGATGTGGTTGCGATCCCTCGCTGGGAAACGGGTTCGGAACTCAAGGAAGTATTTAAAGCCGTTTTGGTTAAGCGCATGCCAGAAGTATTTCAGGGAGACGCTAATTTCTCGGCCATGTTGGAGAGTGGATCGGCACCCAAATTGGGTACGGTTATTCACGCCACGGTGGTTAAGACCAATGAACTAGGGAGTGAGGGCGCCTTCGTGACGTATGGTGGGGGCCTTGAGTCGGCGTTCGTAGCTGAAAACCCCTCGATTCGAGCGGACCACCCGTTTATTGCGGTTATTCGGCATGTGAGTACCGGCATTCCGGTTTTCGTCATCACGGAGTGGGAACCCAAACCTATGGCGCCGCCAGACGCAGTGGCCGAGACCACTTCGACTTCGAGCGTTCCGAATGCGGCGCCTGCAGGCATTGTGGAAGTTGCGCGGCAGGCCGCTGGTCAGCGGCAGACCCCAGGTCAAGTGATGTTGGCCAAGCAAAAGGTCGCTGTCGACGCCATGAACAGTTACCTGGGTCGGATTGAAGGCATCGATGAATTACTCGCTAAGGCTTACGGCTCCACAGTCACGCGTGCGGCCATTGTGGGGAGTACATCAGACAAGCACCAGCAGATCGTGCTCATTTTGGCGTACCTAAGAAAGGAACGCCTGGGAGACGCCTTCGTGCAGGCGCTGCAGGACGACTCAGCGCCAAGCAATTTGCTACTCGATGTCACTAAGTACTTCGGTAGTTAGTTTCCAGCGGGGCGGAAAGTCAGTACCAACGCCCGTACCCGCCGGAATGAGCCGGAGAATTTCGCCACGCCCGTTCGTGGGCGAGACTCTCCGGCTCTTTTTTTACCCTCGTTTAAGGGGATTGAGACCGGGGTCGAAATTGGGGTATAAGCCCCACCCATGAAGAAACCCCCATCTGACAAAACTCAACGGCTTTTCCAAGAAGTCGCCCAGCCCGAGCTCAAGAAAGGCGACTTGCGTAAGTTGCAGATATTGCAGGCTGCGATTGAAAGCCTGGCTACAAACGGCTGGTCCAAGACCAACTACGAAACCGTGGGCCTGATCTGTGGTTTAAAGCGCCCTCACGTGGCCTACCACTACCCGGAGTGGGACACCCTCATCGAGTCCGCTATCAAGTTCTGCTACGCCACCGGCCGCTCAACGGTGCAGGAGTATATGCGCGAAGCCAAAGGGACGCGCGAGCTGCTGGCGGGCTATATCAAGGGTACCTTTGCTTGGCTTGCTTCTAACCCGTTCCACGGGGGAGCCATCACCGTGCTTTGGCACTTAGCTTATTTCGACAAGCGGAGTCGCACGCTCAACTACCAAATCAAGTACGCGGGAGTAGAGCGGGTTCACGCCATTCTTACCGGCGGCAAACCGGTGAATGCGAAGAGCGAAGATTGGAAAGCGGCACTGGCAATCCATGGTCTATTGTCTGGGCGTTGCGTGGAATACTTAACGTTTGACGGTGGGTTGGAGTGGCAGACCCTATCGGAACAAACCTTTGAACAAGCTTGCTTGCTCTTGCCCCCTTCCATCAAAAAGCCGGGCAAAAAAAAATAAGGGGGACGGCGAACCGTCACCCCTTATTCTCGGGTATTTACCGAATCAATCGACTAGCGAATATCCAGCATCACCTGCAGCACGTGAACAAATTTCGTGCCCTCTGAAAGAGAGATCAGAATGTACCCACTCTTACCCTTCAGGTTCGCGGGGATGTTGTATTGAAACGATACCGGCGTGTACTTGTACACGGAGGTATACGTCACACCAGTGGTTGAGCCGTCTATCAGTCTGATCCCCGGATCGCTCACCGTCGACGCTCGCAGTGCATAAGGCCCCCGCGTCATCGTTTTTTCCTCGAAGTTGAACAACACCTGGAAGCGCGCCATCCCGCCTGCGTTCACCGTGAGCGTGGAATTCGGGATTTCCTTCCCTGCCCAGTCAAAGAGCAGCAGAGAAGCCGCACGGTCCACTTGGATTTTCTGCGGGAACTGTTGCGCGATCTTGCCGGTGATCCCACCGAGGTTTTCGGTTTCAGCTACGAAACCGACTGCGGTGTTGCGGCCAACCCAAACGCCCGGTTTCACTTTCACCGCGACATCGGTTTCAGCTCCGGCTTCGAGTTCAGGAATTTGCACTCCCGCGCTTGCTACCGTCGCAACGCCCGGCACCACATTCATTACCAACGGTGTAGCCGCCGTTTTGGTAGTGAGCAGGTTCTTGAAGTGCAGAGTGGCGTCCACCGCTTCATCCACTTTGGGATTCTTGGCGAGCGTCATCGTCTGCAATTCGACCGGGAAATGGACGGTTGCCTTGGCTTCCGTTGTGCCGAGTGCGGTAGCTCCTCTGCTTATGTTTGCAGCCAATTGCACTTGCGCGCCCGCTTGATTGGCCACTAATGCACCATAGAGCGCTCCCTTAACTGTGGTGCGGGTGCCCGGGGCCAAACGCGGGAGAGCCCGCGCGTCCGCGGCCACCGTCATGCCGGTGGTTTGTTTGAGCGTGGCCGAGAGAGTAGCTGCAGGAGCCACTTTTCCGCCCAAGTTGTCGACGACAACTGCCATCGATGCCTTTTCTCCGGGGGTGAAAAGCGTATCGCCGCTGGTTTCTTCCAGAGCAGCCGATTGCACTCGGATCAGGTGACCCGATGCAAGATACGCTGCCCAAGCGGTGCCGCCGCGCGTGTATTGCTCGCCGCGGGCCACTGTTAGACGCTTGGTAAAGCCATCCAAAACCCCCTGGTCTCTGGCTGCTTTGGACAGGGCCGTGGCATATTCGGTGGGATACGCTTTAGTTAGGCCAGCGTCGTACTCACTCTTAATTTGGCTATTGAAAGCGGCCACGTATTTTTCCCCGAATACCTTTCTGTAGGTACGCGTGAAACCATCGAGGTACGAGCTCTCATAGCTGCTTCGGCAGAGTGGGCCAAATTCGGCCAGCACCACGCCGCCACAATCAGGACCAAAGTAGCGTCGGTCTGCATCCGGCGGCGCGACGCTTGTAGCAGGAGCCGAAGGCACTCGGTAGGCCGGATCGCTCGGCATGCCGTAAGAAGGAGAGGGCTCCGTCCCAAGAGCTAAAGAACTCGCGACGAGCCATTCGCCGCCATCTTCCGTAACAGGAGCGCTGGTGGTTTCGGGCAAAGTAACGGTGTCGTTTGCCGACGGTGTGGTAGCGAGAGTCGCTGCCATTGCGTCGTTATAACCGCGCGGGTAGTCTTCCGCGATCGCCTTGCGGTCCGCCATGGCGATACCTTCGTTGGTACCCAGCTTATACGCAGCCGGCTCCTGCGTTGGAGTGGCGCGGCCAGAGCGGTAACCGTCGTTGGTGCGGAGCACGCGAGCATCGTTGTTGCCGCTCAGTTCACCCACTCGGTGGGCCACTGCACGGCCTTCTGCGGCTCCCGGAGTGGGCGCGCGGTCGGTTGCTTCGCTGGCACCATGGCTGTAGCCCAAGTTCTGTGCCGCGTTGATAACGCGAGTGCGCTCGGCATTATAGTTGTTCACCACCGATTGGTAGTACTGGTACGCCTGCTGGGCGAGCAGCGTTTGGCGGTCGAAGTCAGCTTTGCTGTTGCCCACCTGGCGGCGCTCATCGGCAACACGTCCTTGGGCCGTACGCACATCGTCGCCTTGTCGACGCAAATCATCCCGTGCGCTTTGAAGCGACTGAATCGTGTCTTGGCGATTGCGATTGAGTTGCGCAAGGTTCGAACGGCGCACTTGCAAGTCGTTGGTGATTGAGACGACTTCGCTATCCAGATTGCGCAAACGGTTTTGGCATTCCCGCAGCTCCCGTTCGGCGCGCTCGTGTTGCTTGCGGTTGCGTTGCACTTCTTGGGCGGATTTGTTTTTTTCCGCTTCCAATTGCTTTACCACCGCCTCGTCCGGCTTGGGTTTGGCTTGCTCTTTGGCCAGGTCTTGTTCGGCCCGACGGAGTTCGCCTTCCGAGCGGCGCAGCTCGCGCTCCTCCCGTTGCTCTTCCATTTTGAATCGCGCAATACTTTGGCGTTCCCGATCGCGTTGTTGCTCGGCAATGCGGAGATTGTTTTCGACCACAGGGATGTCGGTTTCGGATCGCGAGATTTGATTGTTGATGCTGGTTAGTTCGGATTCATAGCTTGTGACATTTGAGCGCAACTGGTTTTCGCGACTCACTTCTTTCATCAGCGCACCTTGCGCCCGTTGCAATTCCTGGTTGTCGCGGTTGTAGTTGGCCTCCGCCTGGTCAGCGATGGCCTGCTGTTGGTCGTAGCGCAGTTTAGCCGCCGCCCAATCTAGGTCGGCCGCTGAAACTACCGTGCTAAAAATGAAACCTAAAACTATCCCCAAAGTCGAAAAGCGCTTTTGTGAACGCATATAATCCCCCCCCCCAACTAGGGATAAAAGCAAAGATGAGGCCGGTTGGCTAGCCACGAATAATAGGGGATCGTGAAAAAAATCACGCGCCAAATTGGCCCCAGTAGCGTCGGGGATCCTTTACGCGGCGGGTCGCGAGGTCCTGACGCAGTGGCAAGCGCGTCAAAGCGTGATAGGTTTTTCGGATGCAATTTCAATTCATCGCTCAGTTTGTGAAAATGTTGAACAACCTCTCCGCCATCTTGGACAAGGCGGAGGCTTACTCCGAATCACGCAAATTCGACGTGGCCAATCTCTTGGGTTCGCGATTGGCGGTGGATCAGTTCAACTTTACTCGTCAGGTTCAAATGGTTTGCGATGTAGCTAAAACGTTCGCCGCCCGCCTATCCGGACAGGAAGTGCCGCGCGACGAAGATACCGAGACCACTTTGCCCCAGCTGCAGGCCCGCATCCAAAAAACGGTGCAATACCTGCAAACTTTCAAGGCCGAAGACTTCAAAGGTTGGGAGGACCGCCAAATCACCAACCCACGCCGAGAAGGTAAATTTATCTCCGGGTTTGAATTCTTCATGCACGCTGCCGTGCCAAACTTCTACTTCCACATGACCACTGCCTATTCGATATTGCGGCACAACGGGCTGGAAATCGGGAAGAAAGATTACCTGGGCGAAGTAAATTATCGGCCCCTCTAAGGCCCTGGGCCGCCCTATTGCCAGCCTAGGCTTGGCCGGATACAACGCGGCCCGGATGCCGAATTATCTCAACCTATCTTCGTACCGGTTTACTCCTTTGGCGGACCTAAAGCCCCTGCGTAGCCGGCTGCAGGAAAAATGCAAAGCATGGGGGCTCAAAGGCACCATTTTGCTTAGCTCAGAAGGGATCAACCTGTTCGTGGCGGGTGAGGAAGTCCCGGTTCAAGCGCTACTCTCCGAGCTTCGCCAAATAAAAGGTTTGGAAGATTTGACTCCCAAAATCAGCCCAAGCGATCACCAGCCGTTCAATCGAATGCTAATCCGCATTAAGAAAGAAATTATTGCCTTCGGAATCGATGCAATCAATCCCGCGCGCCACACCTCTGCGCGATTGCCGCCGAAGGAACTAAAGCGCTGGTTAGACGAAGGCAAAGACGTCATTTTGCTCGATACCCGCAACGACTACGAAATCAAGCTAGGCACTTTTAAGAATGCGCGTCCGGTGGGAGTGAAACATTTTCGCGATTTTCCAGTAGCCGTCGGATCGTTGCCCGAGGAGTGGAAAAACAAACCGGTGGTCACTTTTTGTACCGGTGGGATTCGTTGTGAAAAAGCCGCGCCCTATCTTGAGTCGCAAGGTTTTCGGGATATCTTTCAGCTCGACGGCGGAATTTTGAATTACTTCGCCGAGTGCGGGAACGCGCATTACGACGGCGATTGCTTTGTTTTTGATCAGCGGGTGGGAGTCGATCCCACATTGCACGAGTCGCGTTTTGGGCAGTGCTTCGCTTGTTTAACTCCCCTAACCGAAACGGAGTTGGAATCCCCTCTTTACCAAGTCGGCGTTTCTTGCCCTTATTGTTTCGAATCCAGCGAGGCTCAGATGCGTGCCTCCCTGGAGCGTAGGCACGCAGCAATTGCTGAGGCCAGCAGTCCGCTGCCCGGGAGCGAACCGCGCGAGAATCGCCGCCCTTTCCGAGTCCCGGCAAAGTGGGAAGGCCTCAGTGTGCTCGATTGCGTTTGCGCGATTGTAAAGCATATCGGGCGAGAGGCGTGGCAGCAGGAGTTTGCCAGTCAGCGCGTGCTAGATAGCGACGGGCAGCCGGCCGATCCATCCCGCAAGGTAAAGGCGGGGGAACGGTATTTTCATCTCTACCCCATTCAGGCTGAACCGCCGGTGAATCCCGGTATCCGGATCGTGCACGAAGACGAGGCCCTTTTAGTTTTGGAAAAACCGGCGCCGTTGCCGGTGCATGCGGGTGGGCGCTTTAGCCGCAATACTCTGCAGTATTTCCTGAATCGGGCCTATGCACCGCAACACCCGCACCCGGCCCATCGCCTCGACGCGAACACGACGGGTCTCTTGCTGGTTGCGCGGACGCGCCATTTTGCGGGGCAGTTGCAGCCTCAGTTCTCGCGGGGCGAAGTGGAAAAAGAATACCTAGCCAAGGTGCACGGCCATCCCCCAGCCGATCAATTTGTTTGTGAATTGCCTATTAGTGAAACCACTTCCGACGTGGGCGCTCGCCAGGGCGACGAGCAGGGCCTACCGGCGCGCACCGAATTCGAGGTCGTCACGCGCAGCGACGATGGCACCGCTCTATTGCGCGTGCGTCCGCTCACCGGCCGCACCAACCAAATTCGAGTGCATCTGTGGGAGCTTGGCTGGCCGGTCGTTGGCGACCAGCTCTACTTGCCGGGCCGCCGACTGGGCACTGTGCAAACAGGGGATCTCGGCGATTCCCGTCTTTGTCTGCATTCCAGCGTTCTAGGATTTACCCATCCGCTCACCCAGAAGCGGGTGCGGTTCGAATCGAGTCCCGACTTTTAGTCCGTCTCGCGATTTTGTAGAAGCGCCCGGTATTGGATGGAGGCTGTAATGAATGGAGCTTTGGGAACGGAATTGACTACGTGCAGGGGCGCCCGTGGATTCCAAGGGTAATCCGTCTGGAAAACCTCCTTCTTCCGTTTCTCCATCGCGGCTTTAATAGCCGCGCACTTGCGTTTCTCGCTAGGCATTGCTCTATCTCCGTTCGTAAGACGGCGACGTAATGCACGCCGCGTGCCTAGGCCTACAGGCCCGGCAAGGTGCGGCTGAGTGCGGGACTATGCGGCAGGTGTCGTAAAATCCCGCTGACGGGTGTTGGAAAATCGAGCTAGGTGCGCTTGATGATGTGGTAGCCGAACTGAGTGCGCACCGGGCCGGAAACTTCGCCTTCTTTGAGCGCAAACGCGGCCTTTTCAAATTCAGCCACCATTTGGCCCTTGCCGAAAGTTCCCAAGTCGCCGCCCTCTTCTTTGGAAGGGCAGCTGGAAAAAGCTTTGGCCAGAGATTCGAAGGAGTTTCCTTCCTTCAGCTTCTTGATGACGTCTTCTGCTTGGTATTCTTTTTCGACGAGAATGTGGCTTGCCCGAATTTCGCTCATTAGACTGCTCCCTAAAAAAGTTAGGCGGGCAATCTACCAGAATAGATGCAAGAGCCAAGACACAAAAGGCTTGAGGAAGCCCAAGAATTTGAGCGAGGCACTCACCGGGTCGCACGCGTCTGCGTCCGCCGATGTCCAGCAGCCGTCAAATAGGTGCAGGGAGAAGTCGCGGTCGGCATCCTGCAGGAAGTTGAGATTGGAGGAACGGTTCAAATTCACATATTGGGAGGCTATCAATTTGCCTCGATAGCCACCGGCGTGGGTCACCCCGGTGATTTTCCAGGCATCGTCTTGGATCTGCAGCATGGGACCTCCCGAGTCTCCGTTGCAGGAACCGGCCTGGTTCTCAGGCCCCAAGATGAATTTGGCCGCCTTCGCTGCCCGCACGGTCTCAAGCGGGGTGGTCAGCAAATTGAGGTAATCGTCGATGGCGGAAATGTGGTTGGTGCCCGCCCGCTTTTTGCCGGTTCCCAGCTTGGTATCGAGATCGTTGCAGCCATAGCCCACGATCTTGATTTCATCGCCAGCGCGAGGCTGAGAGCCCACCGCAACCACGTATCCCAGCGACGGATCGGCGACATCATGGTTGAAGAGCAGCAGGGCTAGATCGCTGGGGTCGTCCACCGTGCCGGGTCCGAGAACCCGTTTTGTCGTGGTGAAAAAGTTTCCAAAAGCGGTGTACACGCCATACGTGCCCGCGAGGGGGGTGCAGTGGGCCGCGGTCAAAACCGCCCGCGGCGAGATGAACGTACCGGTACAAATCCCGTTTCCGCCCGGCATTACCACCAACCCCACCGCAGGGTACTCCCGTGTTTCGGTGACCGCGTTGGCGCTGGCGGCGTTGAGTAGGTCGTTCTCGCTGCTCTGGCCGCAGGCCACGCAGAGCATGGCCGCGATCCAGAAAGTAAATCGGCTGAGTTGGCGCGGGTTCAAAGGGATTCCTCGGTAGCTAGACCAGCGCTTAGTCTCTCAAAACTTTGTGGCGCAATTGAGTGGGGAATTGTGTAGGTCCAACGAAAAATACATGAATTCAATCAGTTACTGCTTACCGCCCACTTGGCCCCTAGCGCGACCGCGCCCTAAGGTGTTAAGACACCCGCCATGCAATTGACCGAACTCTCCATTTCCGAGCTGGGACCCATGGCGGACGGCATCTGCCTCCAGGGCAGGGGGCGGGTTTTTGTGGAGCGCGCGTTGCCGGGCGATAGGGTTCGGGGCCTCGTTCAGCGGGACGATAAAGGCATTTCGCGGGCTGAAATCGTAGACATGGTGGAGACCTCGCCGTACCGGCAAGTTCCGCCCTGTGTGCACTACGACCAATGCGGCAATTGCACCATCCAGCATCTTCAGCCCAAGCATTACCGGGAGTGGAAAATGGCGACGGTGGGCGATGCCTTGCGCCGGCAAAACCTCCACCCTCGTACTTGGATCGCTCCGGTTTTCGTGGGGCCGGGTGGGAGGCGGCGAGCCACTTTTTCGGTGAAGCTCGAGCGGGGCGTACCGGTGATGGGCTACTTCCGTCGTCGATCGCAGGATATTTCGGACATTGATGCCTGTTTGATCGCCGACCCTCGGCTATTGAAATTACGGGAAGTGATTTTGCCGTACCTGCCCAAGATTCTGGGCAAGAAGCCAGCGGACATTTTTCTGCAGCTGATGGGCGATGCGGTCGACATGGTTATCACCGGCCCCGTAGGCCGGGGCGGAGAGCCGGATGATTTTGTGCAAGCGGCTTTGGAAAACTTACTCGCTGAATCCTCTCTCACGCGCATAAGTTGGCGCTCGCACGAGAAAGAGCCCAGCATCTCCCTTTTTTCAAAGGCGCCGGTGACGGCTTACTTCGGAAAACTCAAGGTATCGTTGCCGCCGGCAGCGTTCTTACAACCGACCGCCGCTGGAGAAAAAGCGCTGGTGGCAGCCGTGATGGCTGCGCTACCGGTGAGCGGGCACTTTGCAGATTTGTTTTCGGGTTGCGGAACTTTTTCGGGGCCCATGCTCGAACGCGCACCGGTGGATGCATACGAATCGGTTGCTACTTCTGTAAAGGCGTTGGGCAAGGCAGGAGCCGGATCGCCCAAACCTCTGAAGGTGATGCGCCGGGATCTTTTTACCAATCCCTTGCGCCGCGACGAACTCAATCGTTACAACGCAATCGTATTTGATCCACCGCGAGCGGGCGCGCCCGAGCAAGTAACCTTGATGGCCACTGCCAAGACGCGCACGATCATCGGGGTTTCTTGTAATCCGGCAACTTTCGCCCGCGACGCGCGCATTCTCTGCGATGGGGGTTACAGACTGCAGAGCGTGCAGCTCATCGATCAGTTTCACTGGTCCCACCACGTAGAAGTTGTGGGCGTCTTCAGCAAACGCTAATCAGCCAAAGAAACCCTCGGAATTTCTGGAGCAACCGCGTCCACGACGTCGCAGCTTTCTGTTGCTCTCACCTACCGCGCGCAGCGCAATGTCGCGATCTGTAACAACCCCGGCTTCATTCGCTCAAGTTAAACGCCTTGGAATCTGCGGGTACAGCAATTGCACTCGGAGAAATGCATCAAGGAGTACGCTGATGAAAAATGAACTGAAAAATGAAGTCGAAAAACTGAATCCGGAGCGCAAAGAAGGGCCGATTGCCAAGGCGATCGAAGGTCAGACGTCTAAGCTTCCGTCTGATCTCTTTCTTTGGTCGGCGGTCGGGTCCATGGTGATTTCCGCTGGCATGCAGGCCGTGGGCAAGCGACAAGCTAGCCTCTTCGTTGGCCAGTGGGCTCCCGCTTTCCTGATTCTTGGTCTTTACAATAAGGTCGTGAAAGTTGCTGGCTCGGACGCCAGCGAATCGCGCGGCCATTTTCAAAACCGGAAAGGCACCCAGACCGCGCAACAAGCGGCTTAGTGTAGAACTATGTCCAAACACAAAACGCATCTGAGAAAACCGGATCACCACGAGCTTACCGATGACGACGCGGTTCCTCCCATCGATGACTTCGATGCGGTTCGCCGTAACTTAGGCAGTGCCGTCCGGGGCATTGATATTACAACAGGCGGGGCCGAGGGAGATTTTGCGGGGGCCGCAGTGGCCGGAGCCGAGGGTACTATCGAGGGTGCAGGTGATTGGAGCGGTCAGCCGGGGGTTCCCGGTACCGAATTTCCGGAGCGGTTTGTGGATGGGCTGGGGCATCCCGAAAGACTGCAAGTCCGTGACATGGCGCGGGAAACCGACTAGCCCGTCGCTATAAATTCATCCAGCCTTCCCAAAGCAAGGCCATTGCGAGCGTGTCGAGTTCGCAGTAGCGAAAAAGCGCCTGCGTAACGTCTTTGCGTTCTGCGGTGGTCATTTGGGAAAACTGGAGTTTCATATAGGCCATCATAGCCGCGCCACCGTCCGCTAGCTCTTTGTCACCGAAAAGGCGATCGAGGGTGTTGCGGTCGGTGGCCGCGACGGGTGGCAAAAAACTGTAGGGGTCTTGAATTTTGCCGCCGGCAGTCAGAACCCAGGTTTGGTCTTCAAAGTTTAAACTAGGAATTTCTTCTCCGCCGTAGATGGGACGAGCGTATTTTTCCTGTAGGTGTTCGCTAGATTCTAATATCGCGGGCAGGGCTACTTTGATTGAATTCGAGCCGCCCATGCGGGGGTGCCAGAAGAAGCGCAACACCAAGTCGAGCATATCCACAAAACAGCGTTTAGGTTCCCAGGTTGCAGTTTTATTCTTGGTGGGTTTGGCAAGCGTTTCGATCCAGGCAATGAGTTCACCTCGATCGGGTTCGCCGCTTTCGAGCAGTTGGTCGCGGATGTGGTTGAGTACCGTGTTCTCGTGATCAGCGTAGCGAAAAACCGTGCCGCCACGTTCGCCCAGAGCCTTGCGCAGCGCCCGCACAAAATCATAGTTCGGGAACTTGCCGGGTTCGGCGCCCATCCATTGGTTGGCGTGTTCGAGACGCCCATCTTCGTGCAGAATATGGTGCGAAAACTGAAAGGCAATCTGCTCGTACGGGCGCCGGCCGGTGTTAAAGGGAATAGCTACCGTGCAGGTTTCGAAATCAATGAAGTGGAACGGTTTTGGGTAATCCGCAATTTCTTTTAGAAAACCAGCTTTGTCGAAATAGGGTCCGGTTTTTTTGGAAAGGATTTGTTCCCACTGAATCTTGCGCCGATCTCCCTCGGACAGCCCATTGCGCGGCTCGGCGGGTTTTTTGGGGTAGAGATCTGTCTCGGTAAGCTGGTCGCAAAAAGTCGTTCCGGTTTCAATGAAGTCGCGTTGCCGCAGGTTCCAGATCTCGAAAACGGGCGAGCGAGCCCGCAGTTGTTGCGGGGTCATCCCCAACGCCGTCGTCCAGCATTCCTCAAAGCCGCATTTCAGTTTGGGGTAGTTCTCCTGTTTCACATTGAACTGACAGTGTTTGCATTCGGGGCTAGCTTTCGCGGCAATTCGCTCGTCTCGCAGGTAGCTTTGGGCTAGATGGTCAATCCATTGGGCGTAGGTGAAACCGGACGGCCAGCTGGGGGGCAATTGGCCGTTGGCGCGCCCCGACTGAATCGCGCGCACTTCGCGGGTGAGGTCCGACGCCGTCAAAATCGATTTGCCTAAATCCGCGGCAGCGAGGCTGGGGTTGTGTGGTACCACTTCCCTGTTACCGCGTTTCTCTAGCCGAAATTTTTGATTCAATCCATCGACCGTAGTGCGCTTGGTTTTGTCGACCAGCATGAGGTAAGGCACTACTTCTAGTTGGGGGTAGGCATTGGAAATCACGTAATGCTGGAAAGCTACATCTTCGAGGTAAGGTAGCCATTCGGTGGCTAATTTATCCGGTTTCTTGACCTGCCAGAAAGTATCCGCTTCCGGGTCTATGCTGCAGGCTTTTACTTCATAGAGTCGGAGAGTGCGTCCGTCTTTTTCGACGATATCCGCACGTACAAAGCAGTTTCCAAATCGGAAGGCCGCTTCGAATAGCACTACCCTCTCGGCTTGCAGTAGGCGTTCAGTCTCTTCCAACTGCGCTGAATAACCCACGCCTTGCACTTCCTTGCCACCAGCAAAGGAATGCTTGGCGAGCGCTCCAACTTGAAAGCCGCCTTTGGCGAGGTTTCGCAAGAACGAGTCGTCCAAGCTGTCGTCGGCATATTCTTTCGGCTTTCCCGCGTAGAAGAGTTTAGTGGGGCACTCCGACGCGTATTTAAACAGGGTTTTGGTGAGTGGTCGAACCAACTCGCTCTGCTGATAGGTACCCTCTTGCGGATTCTGGAGTTTTCGCATTTGCTAGAGCTTCGGATGGGCGCCAGGTGAGCCTTGGGCCGTTCCTACTGGTGATGAGAATTGTGATTTATTGGGGACTTTAGGCCCGTTTTTCGGGTACAGCGATAAGTGGCAGCTTGTTTATTAATATTAGCACCACCATCGTTCCCTTTCTTTAATAATTTTTGGACGCAGGCCGTCGGAGGAGTCGCAGCTTGACCCGATATTGACGGCGTGACATTTTGCATTAATCTTCTAGTCCCGAGGAAATTTTGCTCTCCCAACTTGTAAACTATTTCTCGGAAGCCGACTTCATGCCCCACGGCCACTGTTATCTTTGGCGCCCCGGTTTGGTATGGACGCATGTGATGACAGACATGCTTATCGGCATCGCTTACGTCTCGATCTCGCTCACGCTTTACTCGCTCTTGCGCAAAATCAAGCTCCCGTTCTCCGCCATGGTGCTTTCGTTTGGTGTCTTTATCGGCGCCTGCGGGGCCACCCATTTTATGGAGGTTTGGAACCTCTGGTACGCCTCGTACTGGTGGGCGGGGATGGTGAAGGTCCTCACGGCCATCGCGTCGGTGGCAACCGCGATCTGGCTAATAAAACTGCGGTCTCAAATACTATCGGTGGCTGAGGCAGCGAAGTTATCGGAAGCTCGCAGAGCGGAGCTGGAAGAGAGCCACCGTGTTCTGGGTGACCAACAAAAAATGTTGGCCCATTCGGCCAAAATGTCAGCGCTGGGGGAAATGGCGGGCGGCATCGCTCATGAAATCAATTCGCCGTTGGGGATCATTACCTTGCACGCCAATCAATTGGAGCGTCTGCAGAAGCGCGGTGCTTTGACGCCGGAGATGATCGATCAAGAAGCTAAATTGATTGCCTCCACCGCCCTGCGGATCGGCGAGATCATTAAAGGCCTGCGGGCGTTTGCGCGAGACGGGGATAAAGATCCATTCGTTAGTGTGCGTGTATCGTCGATCGTCGCAGATGCATTGGTGCTTTGCCAAACCAAGTTTAGAAACCACGGGATCGCTCTACAGCTTTCCGATATTCCAGAAGAACTGGAAATTGAATGCCAGCCGGTGCAAATCAGCCAAGTGTTTCTCAATCTGCTCAACAATTCATTCGATGCGGTTCAGGGAATATTCGACGGGTGGGTGCGGGTGGTGGTGCGCGAGCAGCCAGACGAAGTGGAAATTATTTTCACCGACAGCGGCAAAGGCATCCCCGCCGAAGTGCAGGTGCGTCTGATGCAGCCATTCTTTACGACGAAAGAAGTCGGCAAAGGCACAGGTTTGGGGCTAAGTATCTCCAAGGGCATAATAGAGGCGCACGCGGGATCCATTCGTCTCAATGTGGAGTCCGCTAACACCCAATTTGTCGTCACGCTTCCAAAAAAGCACCAAACGGCAGGGCTTTAAATGTCTGGAGTCAATCTCAGCAAGACGCTGCTGATCGCCGAAGACGAACCCGACTTGCGCGAGCCGCTGGCTATGGAGTTCGAAACCCTCGGTTTCCACGTGCTGCAGGCCAAGAACGGCGTGGAAGCCTACCGCATCGTGGAAAGCCAGAAGGTCGACGCAGTCATTTCCGACATCCGCATGCCGGGGGGCGATGGTGTGGAGCTGCTCAAAAAGATTAAAGCTCTCGATCAGTGTTTTCCAGTAGTGATGCTCATCACGGGCTATTCAGACCTCTCCCATGACGACGCCTATCATCTAGGCGCAGAAGGGATACTTTCCAAGCCGTTTGATTTAGATGAAATAGGCGCGGCGCTCAATCGCATCCTCACACCTCGGTCCGCGCTCTGGGCGCAGAATCCTTCTGCATTTGCGTGCAAACAGAATATTCAACGTAGCTACGCCACTCTGGCAGACGCGGTGGAAGCGGGCGAGTTAGGCCTAGGGCGGGGAGGTCTATATTTGAAGCAGCTCGATCGCCATGCGGGAGTGGGCGAACGAGTCGGGTTTCAGATTCATTTTGCAAGCGGTGAGATCTTGGTTCTGGATGGTACCGGAGTTGTACGCTGGACCCGCAGCGCCGATAGCCAGTGGCCGGGGGGGATTGGTTTGGAGTTCGAAAGCCTGAACGAGATTTCCCGTGGGGCGGTGGTCGCCGCGACCGATGCAGTCCGCATGGCGCCCTATATTCCTAGCGGTAAGGTAGTGCCACCCGCTTGAACCAGAAGTCCACCAACGAATTGAGTACGGTTTGGAACTCTTCCAAATCGGTCGGTTTCGAAATGAAAGCGTTCGCTCCCAAGCCGTAGATCTCCGCAATCTCCGCCTGGCTATTCGAAGTGGAAAGCATTACCACAGGAATTTTTCCAAGTACTGGATCGGGTTTGATCTCTCGCAGTAATTCGCGACCGTCTTTCATCGGCAGGTTCAGATCCAACAAAATGAGATCGGGATCCGGCCTTCCTGCATATTCGCCGCGGCGAAAAAGAAAATCACTGGCTTGGGCGCCATCGTAGGCGCATTGGATATTGATTGTCGAGGTGCTCGCAGCCAGCAGGTACTTCACCAGGCCTACATCGGGGAGGCTATCCTCTATCAAGAGAAGTTCATAAACCGCCTTGCTAGGTCTCAATGCAATCCTCCGGGATTGTCGCGAATCGGGAGGGAGAAGAAGAACGTTGAGCCCTGGCCCAGTTCGGACTCCACCCAGATTCGGCCGCCATGTTGCTCCACTACTTTCTTGCAAATAGAGAGCCCAATTCCGGTCCCGGTGTATTGATCGCGTCTATGTAGGCGTTGAAACAGAACAAATATCTTGTCGAAATACTCCGACTTGATTCCGATTCCATTGTCGGAAACTGAAAAAATCCAATTTGACTCATTGGGCCAGCAACGGATGGATATTTTCGGTGGCGCCGCTGAGCGGTATTTTAAACCGTTGCCTACGAGATTTTGAAACAGTTGTAGCAGTTTGTTTCGGTCGCCTTCGATCTGAGGCAAGTTACCGCAGTCGACCGTGCCACCGCATTCGTCGAGCAGAGGCCGTAAATTGAGTAGCACGTCCTGAACCACGTGGGTGCAATCAACCATTCCAAACTCCGTCGGATCGGCTCCTACCCGGGAGTAATTAAGCAGGTCGTCAATCAAATCGTACATTCGGCGCACAGCTTGCACGATAAACCCAATGTAGCTATGAGCCTCTGCGTCCAATCCCTTTTCGTACCTGCGCTGGATCATCTGCACGTAATTAGAGACGACCCTCAGTGGCTCCTTCAGATCGTGAGAGGCCACAAACGCAAATCGGGCCAACTCCGAATTCGATCGGCTTAGGTCTTGGTTTGCGTGTACGAGTTGGGCCGCCATTTTGGTTTCAGTCAGGTCGGTCAGAATGACACAAATGCCACTGAGCCCTTCAGCATCCAATAATCCCAACGAGGCCTGCGTGGATAGCAAAACGCCTGCGCTATTCTGCAAGGTGACTTCGCGTTTTAGCGAGTCGTGGGAGCTATGGCGCAAAAAAGCCTGAAAGGAAACTCGTTCATCGGTTTTCACGAAATCGGTGATGCAATGGCCAACGATTTTCTCGCTGGGCTGGCTGACCATCTGCGCAAATTTGGAATTGCAGTAAACAATGGTGCCGTCACGAGTGGCAGTGAGTGCACCCTCCCCAATCGATTCTACCAATAGGCGGTAGTTTTTATCCGAACCGTCGAGGGTAAAAACATGGTCGGCGATAACCAAAGCGTCCACCGCCCCCTGGCGGATTGCGTTCAGAGTTTGCTCTGCTTCATCCAGTTGGATGCGCAGCCGCTCGTTTTCGGCACGCAAAGCCGCGACGTCCATAGGCGGCTGGACCCCATTCATTTTGGCCTCTTTTCCTCAATGCCCAAACCAGCCAGAATTTTTTCAGTTTGAGAGAGATCTCCGATAAATTTGCGTAAAGGTAACGGGTACTTTCGCACTAAGGTGGGCACGGCTACGATTTGTTCGGCTTTAGCCAGCTCGGGTTGTTTGTAAATATCAATTACTTGTAGGTCGCATCGGCCTTGAAGTTGCTTTTCGCAAATGTTTTGGACTGTTGTAATGGCGGTGAGGGAGTGCGCCGTCATGCCTGCGACATAGAGGCGCAAGACAAATTCGGCGGAATCCTGGTCAGACATGAGTGGGGCTCGATTTGGGTTTCAGATCCAATCCCACCAACACCCGCTCGGTATTCGAGAGATCGCCAATGATCTTACGAATAGGTTCGGGAAGTTTGCGCACAAGGGTCGGGATAGCCAATATTTGATCCCCCGCCGCGAGAGCCGGGGTCTTTAAAAGATCGACGATTTCGATGTCATATTTTCCCGCTAGGTGATCTTCGCAGATTTGCCGAAGGTTCTTCAAAGCGGTCATCGACTTCACGGTGCTGCCGGCCACGTAGAGGCGCAAATGCCAGGCCTGCGGGTCCGGATTGCCAGTGAGATCGACTTCGGAGACTTGATCGTTCATGGTTTCTCTCCCAGTTTCGCAGGTTTTATTCTCCCGGGCTGGATCTGGATTCCATCGCTTGTGATGAAAAACTCGCGCACTTGGTTGGAGTGGGGCATTCCGCGTGACTTGAGTATGCGCAAGCCTCGCTCACACTCCCCGTCGTGTTCGATGTCTCGCAACATGATCCAGGTATCCATCAGGGAAGAAACCCTTTGCTCGGACACATCGACGACATCGGTGGCGGTAAGGCTAGTGAAGAGGCCAGTAATTTTGAGTGACTTAATGGAATCGATTAGCCGCGTAAGCATCGATTTAATTTCGTCCATGTTGCCACTGGCGGTGAAGTCCGAAATGGGATCCACCACCACTAACGCCGGCCTGCTTTTGTGGATGACTTCGTGCATGGTAACCAAGTGCAATTCCAAACCGTGCAAACTCGGACGCGAAGAACGGATGGAGAGAAGGCCCGACTCCACGTGTGGACGCAGGTCGATTCCCGCCGAGAAAAGATTGCGCATGAGTTGTTCTGGGGACTCTTCAAAAGAAAAGAAAATGCAGGACTCCCCTCGGACGCAAGCCGCGTTGACCGCGTTAGCGGCAAAGGTGGACTTGCCCGTCCCGGCGGTTCCGGAGATCAGCACGCTAGTGCCGCGGTAAAAACCGCCATGCCCCAGCATCTTGTCGAACCCCGCAATGCCGGAGGATACGACCTCCGCCGACACAGAATGGTTCAAGCCCGCCGAGGTAATAGGCAAAACCGAAATTCCCGCCGAGCCGATGAGGAAAGGGTACTCATTGGTTCCGTGGGACGAACCGCGGTACTTCACTATGCGCAGGCGACGTGTGGACACTTGGCGTTCTACCCGGTGGTCGAGCAGCACGACACAATCGGCCACATACTCTTCCAGGCCATAGCGTGTGAGCGTTCCCTCGCCTCTCTCGCCAGTCACGATGGAGGTAACACCTTTGTCTTTTAGCCAACGGAAAAGACGCCGTACTTCCGCGCGCAGAATGGAGGGATTGGGTAGGCCTGAGAAAAGCATTTCGATCGTATCTAGGACCACTCGCTTTGCACCAATGGTGTCTATCGCGTGACCAAGCCGTACGAACAAACCTTCGAGATCAAACTCGCCTGTTTCCTCAATCTCGCTTTTTTCGATGTAGATATAGTCGATAGCGATTTTCTTTTGGCGGCAGAGCGCCGGCAAATCAAAACCCATGGCGTGGAAATTCTGGACGAGTTCTTGGCTGTTCTCTTCGAAGGCGAGAAAGACACCCGGTTCGTTTTGCTCGACCGCGCCGCGGACGAGAAATTCCATTCCGAAAACCGTTTTACCGCACCCGGGTCCGCCGCACACCAGGGCGGTACGGCCCTGTGGCACGCCCCCAAGCGTGATTTCGTCAAAACCGGCTATGCCAGTACGTGCTTTAACCAAAACTTCGGACATCGAAGTTCTCCCTACATTGGTTTTTGCCTAAGCACACTACTGACGTAAGTGTCGAAGGAAATTATGAAATGTAGGGCACGGTGTCAATGCGCGCCTGGGTAAAAGGCAGAGGTTGGCTAGGCGGCCTTGGCTTCCGCGGCGGCTTTTACAGCTTCCATTCCAAAGAACGAGGCGCAGGCGAGATCGATTAGTTGCACGCTGAGCTTGGGCGGAATGCCGAAAAAGTGCACGTGATCGCAGACGATATTCATAATGTCGCGCGGGTGCACACTGCGAAATTCGCGTTTGGCTTGTCGGTAGTGCTTATCTACCAAGTAGCCAAATGCCGCTTCATCGAACTCGATGCCGTTTTTTTTGCATACGAGCTGAAAGATGAATTTGAAATCTGCTTCGGAGGGATTGGGCGTCTCAATTTTATAGCGAATTCGACGCCAGAAGGCCTCATCTCCCAAGCTACCGGGTTCGAGATTGGTCGAGAAAATCAAAAAGATTTCAAAGGGTACTTCCACTTTCTTACCGCTATTGAGCGACAAGAAATCCATCTGTTTTTCCAGCGGATAAATCCAACGGTTCAAAATTTCGGTCGGCTTAACTTTTTGTCGGCCGAAATCGTCGATTAAGAGCACGCCGCCGTTGGCTTTGAGTTGAAAGGGGCCTTCATAACAGAGCTGGCCCTCGCTGTAATTTAGATCCAACATGTCGAGCGTTAGCTCGCCGCCCACTACTACGAAGGGGCGCAGCGCAAAGACGTATCGCGGATCGTATGCCCCTGGGTTGTTCTTCAAAGGGTGCCCATCCGGTAGTGCTTCCTCCGGGATCGGCACATGCACTTTCTCGTCGAATACCTGGATGATTTCGCCGTTGGCTTCAATCGCGTAGGGAATGAACATGCCTTGGCGGAATAGCCGGGCAATGCGTTCGGACATCGTGGTCTTACCGTTGCCGGGTTTACCGTAAAGGAAAATAGGGCCGCCCGAATTGATCGCGGGGCCAAGTTGATTGAGGTAGTCTTGGCCGATTTTAATATCGCTAAAAGCTGCATCGAGATGCTTTTTTCGCACCATGCGGGCCGAAAACTTCTGCTGTTTGACCGACTCTGTATAGGCTTTCGCGGAGATAGGCGCGGGCCCGTAGTAGGGGGAGCGTTCCTTGATGCCCGCAGTGTATTCCGCGCCCTTGGGTGTGAGACCCAGCATCAGACCCATCGCGCCGCCGATCCCGCCGCCTCCCACGGGAGCTAGAAAATCTTTTTCGCGTAGCGTCGATAAAACCGGTTCCACGAGCCCGGCGGGAAGCCTAAGCGAGCGCACCAGTTCCGAACCGCGGGTGGCACCTTGCGCGTGCACCATTTTGAGAATGCAGTCTTCTAGGAAAAAACCTTGAATCTCCGCTTCTTCCAGAGACTCGGGGCGTTTGGGGATCCACATGAGGTGCTTATCGGCATTATTTGTGCAAAATCTAACAGCTGAGGCTCTGCTGAAATACGTCGAATGCCATTTGTAGCAGAGAAGCGTGCTCTCCCGGGGCCCGCATCAATGCAGCAACGGTGTGGAAGGCTTCAGGCACTTCCACGCCGCCCTGGATGATAGGGGCTTGGAGTAGGGCTTCTAAACATTTTTCGACTACCGCTGCGTGTGTCGTCGAGCCGTACCAGCGTGGTTGGGCGAGATCGTCCAAGGCGATACCAATGAGGTATCCCAGCAGCAGGTGCGCCCGAGACTGCTGCGCCGGTCCTTCCATGACTCGATTGAAAACGTGCACTACTTTTTCGTGCACGCCGCGCAGCGCAGCAAAGTGCTCGGCGTCAGCCCCGAAGAGATGGTCGACGATATCGTGGGTGCCAAAGAAAGCGAGTTCGTTTCGGGTCATCATGGGCGCTTGGGTTTCGGCGATGCGAGTCCGAATTTCCCACTCATTTGCGAGTAAATAGGAAACGGTTTCTTCCGCTTTTAGACTCAGAGCGGAGTTCAGAATCCAGTCTCGTACGATGACCAAGTGAAAGCCCCGTTGCCGGTATTTTTCGGCAATGGTGCGCGGGAAGAAGAGCGCCTGCGAGAGCCGCCCCTCGCTATCGATAGAATCGCGGTCGAGCAGGTGGGCTAAGTCTGGGTGCCTTGGTTCGAGGGGCTGACCGTTGGCACGGCGCAACCGAATCCCGATTTCGCCGTCGCGCAGAACCAGCGCGCGTTCCCAGGCCTCGCCGGGACCGCCACCCAAGTACGGAGTGAGTCTATCAAATGCAGGATTGCCTACCTCAAATTCCAAACCGAGACAGGTACAGAGCGAAGCAAGGAGGGGATCTTCCTCGAAGCGGAGAATCTCGCTCTTAGACTGAAGTCTTTGAACGAGGTTCCGCCTCGAGGGAAGATCGACGGCAAGAATCTGAAATGAGGAGGCCATCAGAGCGGGTCGGCTCCCAGCACTCTGCTCAGCTCTCCCAGGCAGTACTCCATTTTGGCGGGCTCCCCGGTCTTTGTAGTGTCGCCATCGGAAGCGAAGTGCCCTTTGATGAAGGCCAGGCATTTCTCCGCGTCCTGCATCGTGTGGCAGAGCGCGTTGTAGTGACCCACCTTCATGGTCTGAGGAAACTTTCCAATGGTGCACGCACCCGCTATGGGAGCTATGTCGGCTCCTCGCGGCACGCTTGTAGGGTCCACCTTGGCCGTAGCGCTGACGCTCCCGACGATCCCCGCTGCCGCTACCATCGAAGTGAGAAGTTGTTGAATGTCGTTCTTTTTACCCATGTTTTTGATACCTCCAAGACTCATCTTAGAGAGTTGAATCAGTCGGTAAATTACAATAAACAGAGTGGAGTTATTCGAATTATTCGAATGAAAGGAAACGATGAAGCTCGACCACCTGCTGCAATTCGCAGAGACGGCCCGCCATGAACACCTCACCAAGGCCGCAGCGGTTTTGCGCCTAAGCCCTTCGGCCATCAGCTACAGTATTGCGTGCTTAGAAGAAGAACTCGGAGTGGCGTTATTTGAAAAACGCGGGAAGCGCATTTTCCTTACTCCGGCCGGACGGCGGTTGCAAAAAAAAATTCCCGATGTGCAGCGCAGTCTTTCCGACTTGCGAGCGCATGTTTCTGCGGACGCTCCGGCCTACCAAGGACATTATCGCGTGGGAGCCACCCATTTATTGTCGGAAACAGTGCTGGCGCCCGTAGCCGCCCAGTTGTTCGGCGCAAGTTCGACAGTGTCGGTAGATATTTTTAGTCTGCGATCCGCCGAGGTGATTACTCGGGTATTAGACGAACAGCTCGAATTGGGAATTTGTTTCAGCCCACAGAACCACCCGCGGTTGCGCATTCAAACGCTGAGCACCGGTAATTTGAAGGTGTATGTTCGCCCCAAACACGCTTTGCTCAAGCTCCCTTCGCCCGTTTCGAAAATCGCGGATTACCCGGCCGTTTTGCCCAAGGCTTTTGGTGGAATCGATATTTGCGAAACGCACGAAGTCTTCAAGACCCATGGAGTGACACCCCACGCACGATTTGCTTTTGATCATTATGGCGTGGGAATCGCCTTGGTGGAAAATAGCTCGGGCTGGGGATTCTTTCCCGATTGGTTGGAAAAAACTTCGGGATTTTCTCTGCACGCCTTGCCCCTCCCCAAACCATGGAACGCTCCCTTTACCATCAGTGCGGTTTACCTGAAGGATCGTTTTGTGGATTTAGGCTTGGAGCGATTGTTGGCTGAGTTATCCAGTACTCTGGGAGAAAAAGCTAGAAAGCCAACACGGCACTGAATCGAACGATATGGGCTCTTCCCCAATTTTGATCCGTGAAACTATAGCCGCCGCTCAATCCTTGGAAAAAAGAAGTCTTGTTCCAGTAGTAAGCGAGCGCGCCGTACGGAGATAGAATGGTTTCGCTAGTGGCCGACCAATAGGAGTAGAGTGCGCCCGCAGCGAGGCGTAGACGCGATCCCAAATTTAAATGCAGAGCCCCGCCTCCGGAAGCGATTGCGAAATAAGTTCCGCCGGTGCGTTTTGCCAAAATGCCTTCCGCCATCAAATCTAAACCAAGCGGTCCGAGTGAAAGCAGCGTGGGATTCCAAGTGAGTGCACCGGTGTAGTTTTGTCCGGTTCCTTGCACAATCCCAACGGCACCAATTTGAAAGCGCCCGATGCTTCTTCGCTCCCCTGCTGCCAAGGCGGACTGGATGCCTAGCAGGAATAGAGCTGCAGAAAGAAGGGTTCTCATGCGGATAATTTTAGCGCCTGCCGCAAAAAAACTGTGAGAAAATCGGCCAATGAATAGGCGAGATGGAGCACGCGTCGTCGCGGCCGTGAGTATGGTGCTGGCGGTGAGCTGCGGGCCAGGTTTGGGACCCGCGTTGGATTCCGCAAGCTCTTCAGAGTTGCCTAGCGGTGCGGTCATTCAATTTGACGCAACGCAAGTTTCAGGATCGGGGAGCAGTTTTCCGGCGTCGGGTTGCGCGGCGCTCACATGGGCCGACCTTTCACCTAACGGCAATGACGGCGCGGTTTCGGGCTGCGGCGCGGGTGGATGGACCGGCACGGGAATTCCTGCCGACCCTTATCGACTTTATTTCGACGGTGCAAACTTGCGCGTGACTACCTCTCTCAACGCGCAGCCTTCGGTGATGCTGGAAACCGCGTGGGTCGCCTGGGTGCGACCCACTCGCGTAAACCACGGTTCGGAACAACACTTGTTTTCCATCGACAACCACGCCGGCGCCTTCAATCGATCTCTTCTCGTGCATGCCGGCACCTCCAACTTCGGGATGTTTGTGGGTGGGGCTGTGACGTACGAGCCAACCACCGCGGACAGTGGTGTTTGGCAGCACGTGGCAGGAATTTTTTCAGCGTCGGATTTAACCTTTTATAAGAACGCCACCCCGACCAGTCGGGGCAGCGCCCCCAGTTATGTCGACACCGTGCAAACGCTGAGCATCGGGGCCAGCAACAACGGGGTGAGTGACAGGTTCCAAGGGGATATCGCATGGCTGGCTGTGTACGACCGCGCGCTGACCGCTACGGAAGTTCGGGCCACTTGCACTTTGCTCCAGGCACGGTACGAATCGGCGATTTGCAACTAGCGATCTGGACAGGGAACCCCGATTCCCCGATTCATGGCTTTTCTCAGTTAATTTTGCTAACAGTGGGCCATTGGAAACAGTCATTCAAAAACCAGCGTCCTCTGCCTCGCATCCGACACGCACAGGTCTTGAATCGGTGTTGGGCACGGACGAGTTGCAGGCCCGCCCCAGTCGTAAACCTGACCACGAAGCCGAAAGCCGTGCCTTGCGCGAGCTGGCGCGAGAGCTCGCACATTCACCCGCCGGTATTCTCGATCGCCTCACCGAAAAGGCGCGCGAGCTTTGCCGCGCCAATTCCACAGGCATCAGCATCTCCGAAATGGTGGATGGCAAAGAAATTTTTCGTTGGCGTTCCGTTTGCGGTGAACTCGCACCTTTTCTCCACGCTACTGTTCCGCGCGACTTTAGCCCGTGCGGAATTGTGCTCGATCGCGATTGCGCGCAGCTATTAGTGCGGCCCGCAAGCCACTTCGACTACATTGCCGACTTCGGTTTTCAGGTCGAAGAAATATTGATGGTGCCGTTTTACCAGCGCGGTCGAGCGATGGGAACTATCTGGGCGGTTCATGGTTCATCTGGCGGCCGATTCGACTTGGAAGATAGCCGTCTGCTGCACGCCCTGGCGGAGTTTACTTCGGCGTCTGTACAGGCCTACACTCAAATCGAAGATCTCGCACAAGCAGTGGCAAATTTGGAAAGAGAACGCGATCTGCGTGAGCGCTTTGTCGCAGCTCTTTCGCACGACCTGCGCACACCCATGACTGCGGCCAAAATCAATGCACAAATGATTTTGCGTCGTGCCGACGATTCTGTGGCAGTCCGGACGATGGCTCGCCGAATAACGGCAAGTGTGGATCGAGCGGATCGTATGATCCGCGATCTTCTAGACGCCAACCGCATTCGCGCTGGGGAAGGCATCCCCTTGAATATCTCCGATTGTTCACTGGGGGATATTTTGCGCAACGTTACGAGGGAAATGGCCGACCTCCACGGCAATCGCTTTCAGCTAAACTTGGGAGGGCAAGACGCCACCGGTAACTGGGATGCACGCGCCATTCAGCGTGTAATGGAAAATCTAATTGGCAACGCCGTGAAATACGGGACATTGGGGGCTATCGTGACTTTAGGTTTTGAACAAACTGCCTCGTGGGTGGATCTTTTTGTGCACAATGAAGGCAACCCTGTGCCAGAAACCGAACTGGAGACACTCTTCATCCCTTATCGGCGGACCGACTCGGCCAATAGCAGCGGGCAAAAGGGGTGGGGCCTTGGCCTCACCTTGGTGAAAGGGATCGCCGAAGCACATGGTGGCTCGGCTCGCGCCGAGAGCAGCGCGGAAAAGGGCACTACTTTCTTCGTCCGCTTGCCCAAGTCGGTGCCCGAGGGTTTGCATTGATGAGCAAGCTAATCTGCATTTTGGAAGATGACGACTCGATCCGCGAAGACCTCAGTGAATTGCTAGCGCTAGAGGGCTACGAAGTTCTAGCCTACCGCAACGGACGCGAAGCCGTCGATGCACTGCGGGG
>CAZBJE010000002.1:111995-126866 GCA_964492125.1 uncultured Pseudobdellovibrionaceae bacterium
CCCATAATGAACGGCTACCAGTTCCTAGAAGAAATGACCAAAGTCCCCTCCATTGCTCATACGCCAGTATTAGTTCTATCGGCGGACGAATTGGCCGCCGGTCGGCTAGCCAAAGGAGCCGTCCGGGCTTTTATGAAGAAGCCGATTGATCTGGACCCCTTCTTGGATCTCGTCCAAAAACTCGCTTAGTCAATCACGCGCGACCCCAGTCCCCAGCCAATCAACGACAACTTCGAGGTGAAAGGGGCTGGCGCCGCGCGGACCTTTGTTCAATCTGAGACGCGTAACTTGCTAACGGAATGGCTCACTATGCATGCTTACGATCGCATCTTTCGAACGAGGCCCACGGGTTGGCTGTGCGTTGGAAGAATTTCTCCGGTCTCAATCCACTGTTTTAAGTGCCGCAAGCGTTCGCGCACTTTGGACCGATCGCCAATTTCTCCCGTGGTGGAAACTAACGTCCCGCGTCCCCCATGAGCGTATTCGAATTTCAGGCCGAGTTCGCACGCAGCACTCTTTTTGTCGTTCCAGAACTTTTCTACTTCTACAGGCGGTCGGTTAATAACGACGGCTACTGGAATTTGTGCCTGCTGTGCTTTTGGCGTAACCGTGGTTGCGTAGATATCGGCGGCGGTTACAGCGGCCACCATTGCAACAGCGGTAGCTAGGATTTTTTTGTTTTTAGATTGGGTGAAGGCGGCGAAAAGCAAGGAGAGATCGACGGCGTCCCCCAACACTCGGGCCTGCAGCCAAGGGAGTGGTTGCGAGCTGGAGAGCAGCGCCACGCCATTGGCGAACTCGCGAGCACCCAGCCATTTGATGAGTGCCCTGGTCGACTTGTTCAATCCTAACGTTTGAGCGACAGGTTCCGACGCTAGCAACCTGGTAATCCCCAACCCCAGACTGAAGTATCCGAGTCCGTTAGCGAACGCAGGGGTGGAGTTTGTTTGTGTACGTGTCATAGCGAGCCTCCCATTTGGTCTTAGAGGAAGCAAGACTTGTACCTGGTCAAACCGGGCAAAAGAGTGCCGGAATAGCCTTAGTGCGCTGCATTCAGCAACGTCGGTGGCGGAAAATACAGGGGGTTAGTGAACGCCTACACCGAAAGTTTGCAGTTCCTTCAGCCCGGTGGCGTTCCACTCATAGAAAGAGTCGACCGTCTCCACTGCAGATCCTCGGCGGCAGGGCACAGCCGTGCCTTTTGCGTGCAGAAAATACTTGTCCTCCTTAGCGCCGCGATAAAAACGCAGAGACACCGAACCGCAGCTAAACTCCTCGCCTCGGACTTTCAAACCACCATCCTTGACGGTGCCGGTGGAGTCCGTGACGTAAAGACCCGGGGAAGTTGTCGCACGCTCCGTCGCGGAATCCTCCGGCGAGTGAAAACGGATGCATTGGCTGCTAGCCCACGGAGCGGTGGGAAACATTTTTTTTAGCTCGTCAGGGATTTCAATGGAGGCTGCTTCTCCCGAGGGGCAGGGGCGGTTTGCTAGCCGAACGTACGTGCTAAAGCGTTCCTTCTGGCATTCTTCCAGGTGGTGGACCAGCACATCGCGGATATTGGGAGTTTGTTTTTCAATCGCCTCGATATTGGAGTGGGGGAACTGATAAATCCATTCTGTGCCGCGTTCGATGCACGCGCCGATGTCGCCGATTTTTCCCGCCAATTCCATCCAGCTCGCTACTGTCCAATAAAATTCCTGCAGCAGGTGTTTTTGGGTAAGGAAGTGTGGGTCGTAGGAAAGTGCGCCACATTGAGAATGAAAAGCCTCGAACGTTTTGCGAAAACGTGCGCGGTCGCCGGCGTGGTAAGCGGCGACAATATCATTTCGCAGCGTCTCAATTCGGGCGAGATCGCAGCGCGAGGGGCGGGCAAAAAGCTGCGTGGTAAAACAAACGGCCAAAATGAAACTGGCTAGGTACTTCATAGGCAATTACCTAGTTTATCGAAGGGCTCCCGCCAATGCTTTCTTCAGATCTTCGCTATGGCGGGAAGCATCCAGGTTTTCCAGCTCAGCTCCCCAACGGGCGATAGTCGACAAGGCAACTTTGCCTGACCCCGCCATGGGAATCGCATCAACATGGTAAACCTTGTGGATTCGCTCGATAGGCTTCAGTCCTTGGGCCATGGCACCTTGATTGGCTTCCAGGACCGATAGATTGCGAGTTGTGAAAAGCACGGTCTTTTTATTGCCATCGGCTTGGTCCGCGCCGGTGACCGCGAAGAGATACCCCTTGGGATCCGTAACAAGCCGTGGAAAGGCGACGCCCAGTGCTTCTTCGATGACGTCGGGATTGATGAATTCCCCGCCCACCTTATAGGTGCGGCCTACTCGGGTGACGTAACGAATCCAGCGCAAGTTCTCGGGGTTCACCTCGACCAGGTCGCCCGTGCGGTAGTAGGTGACTCCACTCAATTGTACGAAGGCATCGCTGCTTGCGGAAAGCTGAGGATCCCGTGACTGGAGGTAACTGCCAATTATCGTCGGGCCACGGACGTATAGTTCGCCTTGACCGCCGGCCGTGAGTTCTTCGCCGGTCTTAATATCTAAAAGTCGGTATTCGATGTTTGGAAAAAGTTCCATCCAACCGTCCGTGCCCAACGGCTGAAAGGCCAGGGCACCCGTGGTTTCGGTAGACCCATAGCCGACCAAGATGGTGAGGTGGGGCGCCCGACGCAGAATGAGTTCCCGTTGTGCGGGCGTCATTGCCTGCGCACCGTAAACCAAAAGCTCCAACCCATTCATTTGCCCCGGAGCCGAGGCCACCGCCAATCCCTCAGCGAATGCGGGAGGCGAGACCGCGCGATTGAGGGCGAACAATTCCAAAAAAGCCGCCATCTGCGGGTAGTCAGTAGGATTGGGCAGAAGACCCACCTTCAACCGAGCCACCGAGGGAAGAACCACTCCGGCCAGGTACCCCAAAATATGGAACGGCGGCCCCGTTTGCAAAAGCCGGTCGCCCACATTCACGTTCACCCCATTTAAGAGCCCCGACACCAAACGGCCGAGCATTTCGTCGGTAATGGCAATCGACTTGGGAATGCCTGTCGAGCCGCTGGTCACCAAAATCCCTGCATCAGGGGCGATTGTTCGTTCGAGCCACTTGCGGGGTGCGCGCAGGAAATACTCGTACAGGATTCGGAGTTTATCTCCGAGCGTGAGCCCGGCGACTACTTTTTCAAATTCAACAAATTCGATGCCCAGCTTAGTGGCTTGTTCTTCACCCCACTTCAATTTGGCCAAAAGGGCGCTGGCGGTGAAAACGTGCCGGATACCAGTCGTGCGCACGGCGGTGCGCATGGCATCGTCGCTAGTCGTGAAATTGAGCAGTACCGGCACCTTGCCCGCCAAGCGAATAGCGTGGATCAACGCAAAAACCGCCACCCCAGCGGGAAGCAGCACGCCCACTCGATCGCTCTTTAATGATTCTATCGTCGGTAAAATGGCCGATATCATCCGCAAAATTTCGCGATTAGTGGGGGAACCTATCCGGGGTTCCGCCAAGGTAACCCCGTGAGGATTGTCCATCGCAGTTTGCAACCACTTGGTGGTGAACGGCACTCCATCCCATTGGTAGATCAGGCGCTCCGGTTTAGGCGCTTGGAGCCATTGGCGCTTAGGCAGTGGCAGGCGCGTTCCGCCATGCACTTGTGCGGCACCGTTGGCAGCCAGCATGAGATCTTGGATCGTGAGGACCGATTCCGTCGACTCGGCTTGGAACTTGGTGCCGGTGCGCCGGAATGTAAATTCCTCCACCCAGAGCAGGAGTTCGGTGGCGGCCAAACTATCCATGCCGAGGTTGTCTCGGAGGTGTTGATTGAGTAAGGCGGGGCTATCTAATTGCAAACTGCGCAGCTCTTGGGCGCCCGTAATTTCGACCAGTTTGTCGACGGTGGCTTGCCGCACATCGTCCGGCACGGTGTGGATGTCCCCTGCTATTTGAGAAATGGCGGGGTCGGGAATGGGTTGGGTGGCATCCCACCAACCGAGCCGGTAACGGATCGCCATGGCGGGATGAAAGATCCCGCGTTCGTTGGAATTAAACACTCTGTTGAGGTGGTCGTTGATCTGGCTGGGCTCCAGCTCGGAGAGCTCCTGGGTTTGATCGGTGAATGTCAGCGACCAAGGGTGCTTGGGATTGAACCCTAGATTTGCCACGGTAGCGATGATTCCGGAGGCCAACACTTTGCCGATGGCAGGGTATTCGCCCGTACCTGCCATGCTGAGGCGACTGCCCCACAAACCTTGCGCGTTAGCGGTGACCACGTGGGCATTCGGTTTGTCCGCTAAAACGCTGGCGACCATGCTGCCCATGGATTCGGTGCGCGAGCGGTAAATACGCCCGGCACCGGCAATAACGACCAGCCTTTTTTCATTCAGCGCCGTGGTTATTCTGGCGGTGGCGGATCTGAGCACGTCTGTGTCGCCGCCTTTTTTCGTCATGTCGGGAATCGAGACAACGTCGAAAAACTTCGCCAAACTTCCCAACGGACCTTCGAGTTGGCTATCGGCGATGACGATTACTGGTTTAGCGCCCAGCAAAGCGACTTGGGAAAAAACCTTACTCCCTTCCACTCCCCAAGTGGGGTGGTTCATTATCAACAGAGTGCCGCGGTTGGGATCCAGGAGCGCCTCTCGGGCTCCTTTTTCGAAAACGGTGGTGACGCGGTAGCGCGCGGCGAGAGCTGCTTCGATGACGAGGGCGGAGCCTCGGTAGATCAGTTGAGCCATGGTCTCGGAATCAAACACCAAAACCACGTGGAGCGCACAGCAATTTCCTCAAAAGATGTCTTTAACGCGTGGTGCTAGGGTCTGTTGGCTCGGCCGACCACGCGCTCGTGGTATTTGAGCTGTTTGGTCGACTGAAAACCGACCGACAAGGCAATTTCAAGCTTCGACAAATGTTTCTTCGACTTCGCTAGTTCTCTCGCGCGTTGCACACGCACCGTCTGCAGGTAGCCCAAGGGACTTTGTCCGGTTACTTTGCGAAACACGCGGGCGAAGTGGAAGCCACGCGTTTGCGCGGCCGATGCGGGGATGAGCTGAGACAACACGACGTTTAAAGTGGAGTAGGTACTTTCTTTGATGAGACCCTTTACCAGGGCGTCGTCTGGCGAGTGCTTCAGAGCGTGGTGGAGCGCCGCTGAAAGGAGTCCAAAAAACACCGCGAACCGAGTCATACGCACCTCTGGCGGAGCGAAATAACAGTTTGTGGAAAAGACTGGGCGCCCTCCATTGCTCATTGAAGGGCAAGAAATTGCTGTTTGTTAAGGGGTTGATTTGAAAGCCGGACCTCACCGGGAAACCGGGTTTCCCGGCAGGATCCGACTGCCAATTAGTGGCTCACCGGGTTCGGGAGATCCGACTCGGTGTTTTCATCGAGAGTGTCGCGAGTATTGAGAGACTCAATGTCTTCTTCCTCATCCTCCTCGTTCACCACTCCTTCCACATTGGTTTCCGCACCCCCCTGTGGCTGGGTGTTTTTCTGCATTCGGATCCATTCACTGCTTCCTGGTTCTTCGTTTGGTTTTGCTGTGTTTCCCATTTGATCCTCCGTTTGCGAAATGGGATTGCAACCAGCGTGCCGGCCAGTTGGCGCAGCGCACCCTGCGTGGCGCGTGAAAAATTGTCGCAAAAAACCCCGAGGGCCTTCACCCTCGGGGCACTGGGATCTATTTTGTAACTAATCCGCTCTTCCTGTCAGCATACTCGCGGGCATCTCTCTGGGTGAGGTTCATGCCAGTAAAGGCTACTGCGAAGGCATAGGTTTTCTTGTGCAATGCCAAACGTTGTTCGGCTTGCGGTAAACTGCAGAGTAGTTCGACGAACTTGGCGGCATCGGCATGGCTCAGGTTTAAACCTTGGAGGGAGAGGGCATATTGGCCGGCGTCGGTCATCACCGCCAGCAGCTTGGGTTCGGTTACGTTCTGGGCTAGACGCTCGGAAAAATGGCGCGCATCGATGGATCTCATACTCAGACCCGTGAAGGCCGAGGCAAATTTATAAATCTCTTGTTCCCTCTCCGCGATTGACTCGAGAGTCGCAACTTCATTTTCGACGATTTGCTGGTAGGTCGATTTGATTTCGCTAATGTGCACGGAAACCAGGTACCCGTTTGCGCTCCTCAGTTCCACTACTGGGTCATTGGCGCGTGCGACGCTCGTCGTCAAAGCGGCCACGGAGAGTGAGAGGGCTAGAATCAGTTTTTTCATTGGATGTCCTTCCAGTTGTTAATGCGATTCTGTACCGCACACGACTTTATTGCAGAGTCCGTGCCACGATGATTCAGGCGTGCGAGGGAAGTGAAAGTCTCAGCGCTGACACATTTGTCGGACCGGCGTGTCGTTTCAGAACAGAAGTTCGCGGTGAGGTGTTCTGGATCAAGCAGCCGAGGACAATTTCGGCTTCTTACGGTGGTGTACGATGATCGCCAGACCCAACGCGTTTTGCACGAGCAGCACCGCGTTGGCCACCATGAACACCCAGCTTTGCACGCTCCACGAATAAAAAACGAAACCGATTTCGGCGGCGAACTGACCAATGTAAAGCCAAATGGAAACGGCTTCTGTGCTGGGCGTTTTCCATTGAGTGTGAAGTTGTTTGGACAGCGTGAGAAATAAGATGAGGAAACTTCCCCAGCCCAGCGCTTCCATTAAAAGGCCCGTGCGAGCAGGTAGAAGTTAGCTACTAAGCCCGATGTCCACGCAATCGAGCGCGGCGTCACCCAGCCCGCAACGTAAATCGCGAAGTGGCTGAGGCGCGCAGCCACATAGATCTGCGCCGCCAGTGCTGTGCCGGTGTCGGATCGACCGAGTGCGTGCAAAACCAGGATCGCGAAGGCAAAGCCCGGCAAATTGCTTTTGAGGTTTTCGTACGCGCGGCCGGCTCGGTTTCCCCATTCGGGAAGGGGCGATAAGCCAGTCTCATCCCGATTGGACATCAAGTAGCCCATGCCCCATGCATTCGTTTTGGCTATGGATAGGGGCAGCCACGCCAACAGAAAAAAACCCGTCATCAAAACTAAACAGAAAAGCTCCACCGTCATTTTGATTCTCCAGTGCGAGCACTGTAAGCCTTGAGCGCAATTTTTGGAAAGGTGGTGTTTAAAAAAAAGTGAAAAAGAGTGACCCTTTTCTCTCCTCGTTTGCGCGTGTCTCAACAGGAGGGAATATGAAAAACAGCATGATTGCATTAGTGGGTGGATTGCTTTTGGCTTCGAGCGCGGTGCAGGCCGCGCCCAAATCGTATCCGATGGTTTGTCGCGGCGGGTCAGGTACGCTCGGGTTCTCATCTTACGGCGGAGTGAGCGCGGCGGTGATGTACATGAAGAAAGCCCCGGGCAAGGTCAGTCATGGTTTGAACGCTGGGGAGTGCGCTTGGGTGGATCGCCCGATTGCCGCAGCGGAACCGCCTTGCATCAAGCAAACCGGAGTAGGTTACAGCGCGTGGATCTTTCCGGACCAGCTGCAGAACTCGTATTTCAATTCCAACAACGACAATAGCGGCGGTTGGCTTCGCAAGATGTTGAAGTCGAACAACCACCAAGCATTTCAGGTCTACAACCCGGGCAATGGCGATTGCTTCGTCGTCTCCAAAGTCGGTTTCTAAAATGAGGGGCCGGAGGAATCCGGCCCCGTTTTCTCACTTGGTAATCAATCCGCACTTCTTATCTGCATATTCCCGGGCGTCCTTCTGGTAGAGATTCATTCCCGAGCCGGAAGCTGCGAAGGCATACGTTTTTTTGTGCAGTGCCAAACGTTGCTCGGCTTGCGGTAAACTGCAGAGCCGTTCGACGAACTTGGCGGCATCGGTCGAGTTCAAGCTTAGACCTGCGTAAGAAGTGGCATATTTGAAGGCGTCGGCCACCACCGCCAGCAGCTTGGGTTCGGATAGGTTCCGAGCCAGCCGTTCGGAATACGGGCGCGCATCGTCCGTGGTCATATAGGACGTGGCGAATTTGTAGATTTCTTGTTCCTGCTGCGCAATCTTTTCGAGCGCCGCGACTTCACTTTCGACAATTTGCTTATAGCTCGATTTGATCTCACTCACGTGCACGGGAACCAAGTAGCCGTTTGTGCTCCTCAGTTGCACCACCGGGTCGTCGGCACGCACGATGCTAGTCGTGAAAGCGGCCACGGAGAGTGAAAGAGCCAGAATGAGTTTTTGCATGGAGTGTCCTTCCTGTATTTGATGCGATTCCATATCGCTCACGTCATTAATGCAGAGTCTGCGCTACAAAGTCTCGGAAGTAAAAGTGACCACTTTTCCGCACCGGGTGGGGGCGAACTACCACGCTCGAAGCCACCTCCTTTTTCTTTTCGCCCTGCGGTTGCAATTCAATACATACACTTGTATGTATATGAAATGGACCTTCGGGAAAAACTAGCCATTCTGGCCGACGCCGCTAAATACGACACTTCTTGCGCTAGCAGCGGGTCTAAACGCGCCAACATGGGTGGGATCGGAAACACCGAGGGCATGGGTATCTGCCATAGTTACGCACACGACTGACTCTGCATTTCGCTGCTCAAAATTCTTTTCAACAATCATTGTCTTTTAGACTGTACATATTGCGTGAAGCGCGTATAAAGCGATGTCGCCCGGGCGCAATTTACGGTCGAAGAAGTCGTCACGTTGACGCTCGAGTTTTATCGCCGCAATTATATCGAAGGGCTCTTTCTCTCTTCGGGCGTCGTCGGTTCGACCGACGCCACAATGGAACGGCTTATCGCCGTGGCGCGCAGCTTGCGAGTCACCCATCAGTTCGGCGGCTACATCCACCTGAAAGCGGTGGCGGGTTGTTCGGGAGAGCTCACACGTGCGGCGGGGCTTTGGGCCGATCGGGTGAGCGCCAATATTGAATTGCCTCGGCCTGCGGACCTCACGAAGCTTGCCCCCGCCAAAACCCACGCTCAGGTGGAGCAGTCCATGGGTGTGCTGCAAGAGGCGATTACCGAGTCGCTAGCCGACGGCAAGCGAGGGCGTGCCGCTTTTGCACCCGCCGGGCAAAGCACCCAGCTCATTGTGGGTGCCACTGACGCTTCCGATTGCGATATTTTGGACAAGGCCGTCGGCCTCTATAAAAAGTTTCATCTGCGCCGCGTTTACTTCACTGCCTACAGCCCCATCCCCCATTCCGATTCTGCTCTGCCGCAATTGGCTCCTCCGCTGGTGCGCGAGCACCGTCTCTATCAAGCGGATTGGTTGGTGCGGCATTACGGTTTCGGAGTGGGGGAACTCACCACTCCCGCCGCACCCAATTTGGATTTAACTCGGGATCCCAAGCTCGCGTGGGCGTTGCAAAACAGGCAGGTCTTTCCGGTCGACGTAAATAAAGCGGATCGCAACGTGCTTTTGCGTGTGCCCGGCCTGGGTGTGCGCACCGTCGAGCGGATTCTAGCGGCGCGCCGTTTTCGTGGGCTCACCTTAGAGGACTTGCGGCGAATGGGCGCTTCGTTGAAAAAAGCGAAATTTTTTATCCAGGCGCGCGAGCCCAACCCGTTTTTGAAACACGTCGACTCGGCAGGCTTGGATGCCCATCTGCGCCCTGAGCCCGTACAGCTTTCCCTTTTTGAAACCGCCACTGCGGCGCGCACGGGGGAGTTATGAATTTGCGAGAAGCCAGTATTACGCGGGTCGCTTTCAATAGTTGGCTGAGTGGAGATAAGCAGGAAATGGCCGGTGCCCAAATCGATCTTTTTTCTACGGCCGTCACGGCGCCTGGCAAAATCTTACCCGAAAATCTGAGGAGCGAAGCGTATGCCCTATCTTGTTACCGTGATGCTAGTCGCTGGAGTTTTCTCGATCGAGTCTGCGAACGCCTGGAAAAAGAGGGAGCGAGTTTTTTCAAAAACCCTGCCGATCCAGATTCTATCGAGTGGGCGTCCCGGCTAAAAGCCATTCGCCGCGATGTCCACAAGGCCCATGCCTTTGTGCGTTTTAAGAAAGTGGAGGCGGACCGCGAGCGACTGGCTGCCTGGCACCGCCCTCAACACGATACGCTAGATCTTTTTGTGCGCCTATTCTGCAGGCGCTTTCCCAAGATGGAATGGTCTGTCGTTACAAGTGATGAGTCGGCCCATTTTGTCGACGGTCATTTAAAGTTCGGCGCCGGGCATAGCGGTGGCGAACCAGGCGAGGCCGATGGCTGGGAAGATTTTTGGCGCACCTATTATCGTTCGATTTTCAATCCGGCGCGCTTGATGGTGGGGGCCATGAAGAAAGAAATGCCCGTTTGGCATTGGCAAACATTGCCCGAGTCGCGGCTTATCCCCGATCTCATTCGTGGAAGCGAGTCCCGTTTGGCGGGGATGGCTCGCAAAGCCCAAAGCTCCGCGGAAGCGTTTCTGCCTCGTGCACCGTTCAGCCTTGCTACTTTGGCTGAGAAACTGCCTGGTTGCGAGGGTTGCCGGTTGCACGTGCATTGTAGGCCCACTGCCGGGTGCGGCAATCCCCATGCTGCGTTGCTCTTGGTTGGCGAGCAGCCTGGCGACGAAGAGGAAAAGCAGGGCGCTCCTTTCGTCGGCCCTGCCGGCCAGCTTTTGCAGCAAGCCGTCCGCGAGAGCGGGAGCGATTGGACGGCTCTCTACGTCACCAACGCAGTGAAACATTTCAAGTACCAGTACGAGGGTGGTTTTCGTCTCCATAAACGCCCTGAGCGAGATGAGGTTGCTGCTTGTCGGCCCTGGTTGCAAGCGGAGCTGGGATTGGTGAACCCGCGAGTGGTGGTTTGCTTGGGCAGCACTGCTGCGCTTTCGGTGACCGGGCGGCTTTGGCCGGTCGAGCGCTACCGCGGCACCTTCTTGCCGGCATCGGGAGACTACCGGGTTTTGTTGACCTACCACCCGTCGGCGATTTTGCGAGCGGCGGATGCAAAGAAACAAGAATACTACGCCGCTTTAGTTGGCGATTTGAAAACCGCCGCCACTGTGCAAGTGGCGGCTTAAATCGAAAGGAGCTTCCGTGAGCTATGTAACCTATTACGCCGTGGAAGTGGCCGTATTAACCGGCCTGCTAACACTCGCAGTTCTATGAGCTCTTTCTGGCTCCGTTTACGCGTATCAGGCGGGAGGTCGTATGCGCGTGCGGACGGTATTGCTGGGAATCTTGGCGGTTTTGACTCAGAAACTTTTCGCTGTTTCGCAGTACGACACTGCGGTCTTGCAGGACCATCCGGTGGTCTACCTCCGGCTTTCCGCGCTGGGCACTAGTCATACCGAAACCGATCAGTCGGGTAACGGCCGTAGCGGGCGTTACTTTCCTACTACCGCGTCCTTTGCCAAGACTCAGTTACCCAATGGGGAAGCGGCGACTGTTTTCGACGGCGTGAACCAGTATGTGGAGGTTGATTCTTCTGCAGCGCTCTCTGTCCGCCGAGGGGGCGCTCTTACTTTGGAGGCGTGGATCCGTCCCGATACCTTGGAGTTTTCGCACGACGAAGGCGATGGGTACGTGCATTGGGCGGGGAAGGGAGAAGCCGGGGAGCATGAGTATGTTTGCCGCATGTATTCCAAGACAAATTCCGCTCACCGTCCCAACCGCATTTCGGCTTACGCTTTCAATCCCGCCGGTGGGTTAGGATCGGGATCCTATTTTCAAGACACCGTGCAGGTGGGCAAATGGATTCACGTGGCGTTTGTGATTAATACTCGAACTCGTCCTGGGACAATCCAAATCTACAAAAATGGAATACTGCGCCAGTCCACGCCACTTTCCCAATTTCATGTGGTGCCACGGGCGGGCAAAGCCCCGCTGCGAATTGGCACACGCGACTTCCGATCTTTTTTCAAAGGTGCTGTGGGGAAATTTGCGATTTACGCTTATGGCTTATCGCCCCAACAGCTGCAGAATCATGCAACGAAAATGAAATAAGAAATGCAGCCGCAAAGGTGTCCCTTACGGCTGCATTTCTTACTTTCGACTACCGATTGCCTTCCTTTTCACGTGCAGGGGCCTTCAGTGTCGAATCCGCCTTTTCTGAGCGCGAATTGAGGTTTCTGTCGCTAGAGCCGTCCTGGTTGCGGGCGCCCTTGCGTTCAGAGGCGTCTTGATCGAACTGTTTGCCCGATTGATTGTTATTGTTGTTGGATGCCATGTCTTTTTGCGATTGTGCCATTAGGCACCTCCTTGCCGGAGTAAGTCTGCAATCGAAGTGCCATCGGTTACGGCGCAGGAGTCCATCGGCCACGGACCTGGTGCACCCCGGTTTTGGTGGGAGTCCGCTTCGGATCGAGCAAGTTTTCATAAGCCCACTGCCGAGTATTTCCTGGGCGGGGGATCACGCGCAGGCCGGTGGTGATTTGCGAGTAGGTTTGCTTCCACTCCCGAAACCGCTCTTCACTCACTTGAAGTTCCGTACGGCTCGGCTGCGACGGCAGAACTTCAAAAGTTTGGCTAACCAAAAGCTCATCGACTGCACCGCCTTTTCGGTGGCCCAGCACGAGTGCTTGCACCCGCAAATCTTCCTCAAAGGCGCCTTCGCGTTCCATGATGTATTCGACAGTGCCGGGGCCTGGCAGGCTGCCGTCGCCACGTAAATCAGCGCCGAAGGTGGGGGCAAGAGCGGTGAGGGCTAATAGGAGTAAGTGCATGCACTTATTCTACGCCGAAAAATAATAATCAAAAACAAAGAGCACGCTCAACCCCAGCGCGGCCACGCACAAACAGAGCACCGCAGCGCTAGCGCAGTCTTTCGCTATTTTGATTGAAGGGTGTAAGTCGGGGTGCACTGCGTCCAAGGCGTGTTCTAGCGCGGTGTTGAAAAGCTCTGCGGTTATGACTGCTGCGCTTACTAGCGTGGCGAGTCCCCACCAGTACAAAGCGTTGTGGGTCGACAGAAAGAAAAATTGCACGAGCACGGCCACCGTCAGGTGCACCCGAAAACTCGATTCCCCTCGCCATGCATGGCCGAAACCTTCCCAGGCAAAACCCAATCGATCGAGAAAACGGCGGTTCTTCACTTTGCTCCTAAAGGGCTTGGGTCCAAAGTGCCAGCGCGCCACCCGGTTGAGGTACCACCATCAGTGCACTGCCGCCGCCCTTGCGGTGGTGTAGCAACGGGATGATCGTTCCCACTAGGGTCCCCACCGCGGCCCCTACAATCACGTCGGAATAAAAATGAACGCCCCCTGCGACGCGGCCCGCAGCGACGGCTAGCCCCGTGCCGCCGACGACAAACCAGGGCCAGACTTTGTGCTTCGATCGGTAGTTGAGCATCATGGCACCTGCACTGAGCGCGGCCATTGTGGTGGCCACATGCCCTGAATAAAAGGATCGATAGCCCGCGACGTTGTTTACATAGTTGGGATCGCCGTCATACGCCCGGGGAATGGGGCGTTGGACGATTACTTTGGTGACGCTAACCAGCACGGCCGACACCGCCATCACTTCAGCGAAGACCATGGTGTCTTCCCAAAAAGCCGGTTTGAACCCGCCCATCGCTACCCAGTCGACCAGTAGAGGAGCCCCATAGGAAATCCCCAGAATTACGTCGGTAGCGAGCAAGGCGTCGTTGTTTTTATTGCCCACCACGGTGCGATCGAGCGGGTTTAAGTCCGTGAGCGGGCAGGGGCAGCGGGGAGTAATAATCTGTTTGTCGAAAAGATAAAGCAGAGAGGTAGTCGCCAGCGAAACCCCAGTGACGGTGAGATCCCGTCCCCAGTGAGGTTTGTAGATCGACTCTGCGGCCCAGGCCTGAAGAGGAGAGCCCAAACTAAGCAAAATTAAAATCCAACGGAACCGCGCCATCGCTTAGGTATGGCACCCTGCAGAGAATTTGTCTTGGGGCATTTGGATTAGCGAACGCCGACGCTGGCCAAAGTGCGACCGGCCACAGCCTTCAGAGCGGAGTAGCTCGCAGTGCACGCCCCGCCAACTTTGGCGGCGAGACCTTTAGGCTTTTCGGCAGAGGCGTTGCCTTCATTGGACGCAAGACCCCGGTTTGCTGTGGGAGCAGATTCGCCGTCAGCCGGTTTTTTGGGAGCGGTCAATTTGCGATAAATATTTCCCACTACGAATGAAGCAACGGCTAGCGGCGTTCCGAAAGGTAAGCCGGTCAGCTGCATCGAATTGGAAAGAGCGAGCGCAGAAGATAATTTTAGGGCGCGGATGTCAGAGTTATACTTTTGACGAGCGAGCGCCAATTCATCGGTGCCGGCTGCATTTTTTTCTGCTTTGTTCAGTTCCTTACTTTTCTCAAGCCAGGGATGTTGAAAGGTAAGGCTCATGAAGGCCATCCAACCTACGTCGACGACCATGCTGGGATCGGACGCCAAGGTTTTGAAGTCCACTCCGGGAAAGTTATTGGCCACAAGCTTTCCCGCGGTCATATAGAGGGCGAGGCGAACCGGAACGGACATTTGCTTGATTACTTTTACAACGCGGCCAGCCGGCCGATTCTCAGGGTCCCTTGCCAGAAGGCTATGGGTATCCTGCCAAGCCAAGTTCTCTCGTTGAAAGGCCTGAAGATAGTAGGAGTACGCACCGCCTACAACGAGACCGACGGTAGCGGATGCCTGCACAAGTTCTTGGCTGCCACTCTTAACTGCACCCAAAGTCATAATATAGCTGGTCAAGCCACCGACGGCGGCGCCGCGAACTACGGCCAAAATACGGCTACCTTGTTTGTACCGGGCGATCTGCTTCGCCCGTTGGGCGTCCATCTGCTCGGCTAGGTTTTCTGCGTGAAGCAACTCGGTCGAAGATCCGTCCATGTTGAGCGGGGCGAGTTCTTCAGGTGAAAGTGTTTCGAGTTCCGAGCCGCTTAAAATCACTCTTGCGACCGGAGCGCCGGTGCGATTGGCTTCAGCGACAATGCGGCGCTGAGCTTCAGCGATAACCGCTGGGTCATCGGAAACGATTACAGCAGCGT
>CAZBJE010000002.1:126876-148714 GCA_964492125.1 uncultured Pseudobdellovibrionaceae bacterium
GTGTTGAGCAGCAGAGCCAGAAGCAGGATAAATTTGCTCCAGCGCTTCATGGCTTAACGTCCCGCCATTTCAGCCTGCACCCAAGCGCCCAAGACTCTGCGAATCTCCGCTTTTTCCGCTGCCGACGCCTCAGGCGGCATCCGGGTATCCGGATCCTCTGAGTTAACCCGTTGCATGATGGAGTTTGCTCGGCCAGTAATACTCGCCATGAAATCGGCATCAATTCTGTTAGGGAACGGGAACGCATCTTTGCCGCCATTGTCGTTCTGCGGAGAACTTTGGTGGCAAGAGAAGCATGCCTTGTCCATAATCTTGGCCGCCGCTATCCGAGCGGCTTGCAAGCCACCCGTTTCCGGTGCACGCGGATTCGGCTGGTTCAAATCGGGATTCGCCGGATTGTTCGGATTCGGCTGATTGGGATTCGGATTCGTGCCGTCCGCCAATTGTCTTTCACGGGCAGTGGCCTTCACCGGTCCCTTGCCGTTGTAGTGGTAAAAAATTCTTTGGGCCGCAGTTTGCTGAGCCGGAGTCGTGATGGACGCCGGATTGCGTTGTTCGGCGGCGAGCGTAGTAGCTTTGTAGGTTCCCAAGAGCGCTTCGCGAGCAGCTTCCGGCAAAGGCTGACGATCAGAGGGATCGCACTGCACTTCGCTGCGGACGCAGTACTGGAATCCCATACTGGGTTCCCAACGGACCAACCGTAGGGTGCCATTGTCGTTGTAGCAGTAGCCTTGGGTGCCTTGGTACGCGCAACGTTGCAGGTTAGTTACCGTCGTGGAAGGCAATGCCTCTCCGCCACGAGCTACTGCTTCAAGGGATTTGCCCCGAAGCTGGTAGGCGGCGCGCAACGCAATTTCGCGTTGGGCGTTGTTGCGGTAGGTATTCAGGCCGCCCGAACGTTCGCCGCGTTGGAAGGCCTGTTCCATTTTCGCGTAGTTGTCCAAAATCATATCCGCGCCGCGTGGGTCCACTGCCATTTCTTGGCCGGGGCACGATTGGACGTTCGGATCGTTTTTGCAGAAGTAAAAGCCCAGTTTGTCGTTAAACATGACGTTGCGTTGCTCGACGCCTTCACCCACGCAGTACGTGCGGGTCGGTTGTCCGCCGAAGTTGCGAACACAGGCGTCCACTTTGCTGCTATCGAGTTCCTTAACGGCGTTGCTGACCACCGGAGCTTGGAACGCCGGCGGAACCGATGGTTCGCTGCAAAGATCCCGCGATGCATTGCCTTTGTCGTAGCAAGGGTTGTTGGCATTCGCCCCATGCTTAATGAGCAAGTTTTTCACCGATTCATCGCGCTCGCAAATGCCGCCGATGAGCATATCGAAATCTTGTTTGGAGAAGGCGTGGGTATACATTTCCTTGATTTTGGAAGTCTTGCCCAGCCAACCGATTTCATCGGGGTCCGTGTTGGTTTTCAAAAGAGAAACCAGCGCGGTGATTTGATCGGTATATTCTTCCACCAAGACGGGTTCGTAATCGAGCGCTTGCTTGCCTTCGGCGTTCAAGATCTGTTCGCCCTTATCGTTGACTTGGAAGTTAAACTTAGGAACCTTGCGAGAAATTTCCAAACGCTTGTTATTGAAGAAGGCCGGCGCGCGGTCTTTCAAACTCTTGATTTCGTCTTTGCAGTTCGCCAAGACTTTCACGACCGAAAGCTTGTTGTAGTCGTACTGTTGGTTCTTCACCATGTTATCGGATACGTATGCCTGAACGGGACCGAACAAAGCGTAGAACAAAACAGTGGCCGGCGATTGTTCGTTTTTGCCGACCAACGCATCCATCGTGAAGTGCTTTTTGGCGATGGGGTTTTCGTCGTGCATTTTCTGCATCAATTCGGTTTCACCCTTGTCGAAAATATTGAAGCGCTCGCGTACCCCGATGGCACTGGGCCAGTTATGGGCCGGGTCGAAGTTCGGTCGCAAGTGTTCGGTATGGCACTTTTTGCAAATCTCGGTGTCCAAAACCTCGGGCGGTGATTTGCTGAGATCTAGCGCGGAGAAGACAAACTTTCGCGTGAGCGGGTTGTACGTAATGCGCTCGATTTGGTTCACGTTTGGATCGTTGGGATCCGTGCCTACGCCAATAATGTCCAGTGGGTGGTTATCCACCGAACGCCCGCCCGGCTCATAATTGTGCAAGAGAAAGCGCGGGTGCATATCGTCCGACTTATGGGTCGAGCCGGTGGTGCGAATGCTAACCACACGTTTTTTGAAAATGTCCGGCAAGTCCGGGTTGCTCAAGAACGCATCGACGGTGTGAATGCCTTTGGCCTGAAGTTTCGCCGGGTCAAAATAATCCGGAGTCGCCCCAGGGTCCGCCGGCATTTTGAAAGTCCCGCCATATTCCATGTACGGTTCAAATCCCGTAGGTGGAGGCAGAATGCCGGCTGTATCAATTTCAAGGTGAGGGACATTTACCAAGCCCTCATCCGAGGCTACCGAGAGAATCGACCGCTTACTTTCCCGGCGACTGCCATCTAAACCGTGGCGGTACTCGCCCTGCGCCGTGGAGGCAAGCAGCAGCAGCACGCCGAGGGATACCCCTCTTTGCACCATCGCTAGATTAGCCCCCATCAATCGCATTGCTCCCCCCGGAACGTGGTTTTCTTACTCCTAGGTAGTGCAACCAGTATTCCAAGTTTCCCTACGGGAATACGAGGGGTTACGAGCGCCCAATCTGGGCAAAATGACCAAAAATTAGACGATCCAGGCTCGGAAGTGGGTGATTTTGGTTGTATGCACCGGCTACAGGGGGCTGTTTGTAGCTAAATACATGCCCTCTGTGGGAATACGTCTAAGCCCTGACAGCCTATTAGTTTTGCAGACGGCCCGGCACCCAAAATGAGGGTTGGAATTTTGGGCTGCTGTGTGTAGTTTCCCCGTCCCCTTATGCATTGTCGTGCCTGCTTACTATTGTTCCTCTGTCTGAGTGCGGTTAGCTCCGCCACTTCCAGCACTTGCGCGCATCGGCTTGTCTACGCAGATAGGACTCCTCGCGTGGTGCTCAGCGCAGAGGTAGGCGCTCGGTTCCGCCAGGCGCTCGATCAGGCGGGGTGTTCCGTCGACGTGGCCGCCCAGAAAATGGGTGTGACACGTCGTTTTGTCATGGGCGCTCTTGGGGGGAAATACACTCTTTCGGAGGCGCATTTTCAAGCGCTTTTGGCCCTGTTGCCACCGGCGGCCCGAGAGGAGTTTCCGCTGGAAGATACTCAGGCCGAACGCCCCGTTCGGGCGCCTTTGCGCGACGGAGTTTCTCAACCGTTGGGTGGGGCGCAGTTTCGCTTACTAGCCTCCTATCGGGCCAACTACGCCGGAAGCGATCCCGCCCTCGCCAAGCAATTGGGTATTTCCTATGCGTTTGTGCGAAAAATTTTTGCGGGGGAAGCGAAATCGGTTCGTAACGGCGTTTTCGACAAGCTGATGGAGCTACTTCGGATACAAACGAGCATTTGGAATCGAGCTGCCGCGCTTACCCTGCAAAGCGATCTCCCAGAAACGGGTTACCAGCTGCACCGCCAAGCTTCCGTTTTGTATGCCAGCTACAGTGATCCGAAAGAGTGGGGTACCGACCTTTTTTCATTGGCTGTATTCGCCGGGGCTCGGGGAACTAAGTTGCAGCAGGAATCCGCTCTCGATGGGTTTTTGCTGCGGGTGCGGGGGTGGTATTTGCGGCGTATGGGAGCCGCTCTCGGTTTGGCTACTCACGACCAGATCGTGCGCGCGGAAGTCTTCACCCAACAGGCCCGGCTCTTGTTGCCGGAATTGGACTTGCGCTTACCTGTCAGCGAGACGTTGGAGAAGCTGTTTAATAGTCCCCCTGTGACCGAATCGGTGGCCCCCGATGAAGTGCCCGGGCCTACCGCTCCAGAGCGTTCGCCCCGGCTGCCCGACCGGGATTGGGATAAAGTCTTCTCGGAAATTGATACTGATTCGCTGCAAGTTCTGAAGGAGCACTTGCCCGAATACTTCATTCCCACGCGCGCGTTTCGAGTGCTCTGGCGTCGGGAAATGCAAAACCAGGCCCTTTCGGGACTCACGCAAAACCGCCTTTTGGGGCTGGGTAAGCCGCGCATTGCTAGTCTGAAAGCCGACGAAGCCTTTCACCTAACCCGCGACGAGTTGGTGAACTTGGTCGCGCTTCTCGGCTTGCCTTTGCAGTCGACGGTGCGAATGGCGACTGAATACGAAATCGGAGCTGATGACGACCGGGTAGCATTGACGCGCCTTTTCCGAGCGGTCGTCAAAGCCCACAAGCTCGCCCTCAACATCCACTCCACAAAACTACACGCCGCGATGGGGTGTACCGATCGCAGCCTGTATTTTAGAATCGTTTCGGGCGAGGCGGTAACTGTACCCCGTGGTCTGCTAAAAAAACTGGTGGAAAAGCTAGAGATAACGCCTCTTGCCGTACGGGCTCTTTTGGGCCCGGAGTTCATTTGCGATCCCTCGCTCGAAACGGAGCGCTGCCAAAGCGTCGGTATGGAAGTGGGAGCTGGGTTTGTCTCGGTAGTTACGTACAGGAATACTCAACACGCCCTAGAAGATCTGGTTTTGCTATCGGCGAAACTACAGCTGTTTCCGGCAGAGTCGCAGCGTCTTAGGGCGGAATTCACCGCCCGCTGGTTGCCCCTCGTCTGGAGCGGAGTTAAGAACAAGCTTCATTACCCTCTTGTCCAACGCGAGCGTTTAGCCATCAAAAGGCTGCGGGAGGAGTTAAAGATCGCGCTTTCTGGTCGGTTACTTTTCACCAGCAAGAATATGTTGGAAGATCTCAAAGCTTTAACACAGGACGCTATTCGCTTCGCTAACGAGAGAGCGGCGAGTGATTTTCCCGAGCCCAGTTTCCGCTACGATTGATCCTTTTTTTGGTGCAAACCGAGTAACCGACGATTAAACCGTTCGCCATGGATGAAGCAGCTGCACCGCTCACGGAGCTCGACGAAGCCCTCAAGGTGGCCCAGGCCAACCCTAACCACGCAAATCTTTTCTACGACACCTTTCTCAACGCGGAGGTTTTTATACCCGCTCTGCGCGCGGACAAAAAACCGGGTGAATGGCGAAAGCTGAAAATTGAGGATCGGTTTTTTCCCCTCTATCTGCGCCACGAACAGGCTCGGGCGGTGCCGGTTTTTGACCGGCTTGAGAAAATGAAAATTTGGGCCGAGGACAAAGCCTTCGACTACTTGGTTTTGCAGTCCCATCTCTTCATTCGAGTGATCGCACCGGAAGTCGCCATCGTCTTAAACGAAAGAACGACCTTCCGGTACTTGTTTACTCCTGAGGTTTTAGAAACCCTGCGTCAGGCTATGAAGCCGATTAATCCGAACTAAATCTTACGGGCCACGCCATTCACCGATTGGCCCAGGGTGAATTGGAGTCCGCCGATTTCGACCGAGAACGTTTCATAGTACAAATCCCGGTTGAAGTACTCCACGTGCAGCATTTTGCCGTCCACCTGGCGGTCCACTCGTGTGCCGGTTTCGCCGTACACGGTGACGGTCCGGTGAACGGTGACTTCCATTCGGTCGGAGGCGTGCACCGCTTTTTTGAAGGCTTCCAGCGCTGGCTTGCAGCCGTCGTCGAACGGCCGGAGCTTGCCAGGAGAACTATGAGGTTCTTTGTTCAAAGCCTCCAAGCTGTCCGCCTGGAACGGTTTGTTGTCGGTGGAGAATCCCAGCTCAATGGTGTGGCTGGCCAGAATAAGCGTATCGCCGGTGGCGTAGCCTCCCCGGAACCCCGGCCGACAAGTGAGCAATTTATCCAGCTGGTTGTAATCGCTGAATGTTGTTTTGAACGTTTCGTCTACTACAGTGCGCGAAGTGGCGAATGCTGAAGAACCAACCAAAAGTATTAGAGCCAAAAACTGCGTCATCATTTTCTCCCTTTGTTCCATTGGTTTGAGACTACTTTCGTGGCTGCGGCAGGGCCAATTGAAGGCGTGAATGGCCGCTATAAGGGAAATGCATATGAAACAGAGGTTGCGCTCCCTGTGGACCTAGTCCCATTTGGCTCAAATCCCGCATTGACTCGATGCGCCATTTTGTGTGACCTGGCATTCTCTTCAATTTGGAGGTCGAATGGTCGTCAAATGGGTGCTTCTCCTATCGGCTCTGGCTAGCGCCAGCTACGGCGATTTGCACCCCGACAGTGTGGAAGACGCCAGTTTTCGCATCGAAATTCCCCGGATAGTCAAAGCGCACGGCTTTTTTGAGGAACAACCGGTCCCGGTTTTTATGCTGAAAGTCGACCTCACCGGGGGCCATTTTCCCATCCGGTGGGAGGGGTCTACGATGGTGGAGCCTTTGATCATCGGCGATGTTTTTGCCTGTGACGGCAATGCGAATGTGGCAGATGGCGCAACCAGTCTTCTGTCCCGAAAAATTCCGCTCTCCCATTTGAGCGGCGCCACGTTTCCCCGCTTTTCGTTGCGCAACTTCTCGATCGAAAACCGCGGTGACGAAGGCCGCTCCGACCTCACCAAAAAAGGCCCCCTCTGTTTTCGTCTGACCTTGGTACGCGCTACGGGGGATCGTTTAGTAGGCCCCCTCTCCAAGATTGAAACCATGTCCAACTGATCCGAATCGACAGTCCTGCCTACCTCGCCTATTATTATTCCCATCCCCAATCACACTTATGAAAAAAATATTCATCGTACTGAGCCTTCTATCGGTATCCTCGGCCCACGCTTCGGTCACTTTGGAGGAGGCTTTTCGCTCCACCTTAAAGGAAAACGAGCGCGTCAAAGAGCAGCGCGAGCTGACTAGCCAAGCTGACGATCGGATAGGCCAAGTCACCGGCGGCCTCTTCCCCCAGCTTACTTTTAATGCGCAGCACTTCATGCAGCCGTCGCCGGGGGTGCAGTTCGAGCAGTTTGCGCCGCCTCACCAGACCACCTTAAATTTCAATGTAACCCAGCCTTTGTTTAGAGGTCTGCGGGAGTTCGCGGGCATTCGCAAAGCGCGCCATATGCGGGACGGGCAGAGCGCCTCGGAGGAATGGAACCGCTTGCTGCTTTTCCAAGAAGTAGCCGCTAGCTACTTGCAGGTACTCACCTACGAGCAGGATCTGCGCAATTTAAGGGCGCAAAGCAAAGTGTACGCAGATCGCTCCCAGGAAATGCAAACGCGCCGCAAACGCGGGGAGTCAAGCCGGAGCGAGGCTCTCTCTGCGGAATCCGCGGAGGCCTCGTTACTGGCTGAGCTGCGTATGGTCGAGGGCCAGTTGGAAGCGGCTCGCGAGTACTTCAGCTTTTTAACCGGTTTGCCCGCTGACTCGAAGCTGGCTTCCCCCGATGGAGTGGTGCCTAAAACTTTGCCCACCTTAGAGGAATGCTTGAAAAATGCGGGCGAGCGCTACGACGTCAAATCGGCGATGGAAACTTTCAAAGCCGCTGAGGCGGCCGTATCCCTGGCTTGGGGCGCTCATCTACCTTCTTTGGATGCCGGAGCGAATTACTACCTGCTGCGTCCCGGTTTCAATAAAGACGTAAACTGGGATGTGAATGTGAGATTGGTTGTCCCGCTTTTCGAGGGGGGTGCTACTTCTGCGGGCGTTCGCCTGGCCGTTTCCGAAAAGTCCGTTGCGGAACTCCGCTTAGAGCGAACCAAACGCTCCGCACTGCAGGAAATTCGCTCCGCACATTCCAAGTTGCGTGCTCGCATCGATCATTTAGAGAAGCTGCGCCGCTCCGTGTCTTTGTCGACGGAGAACGTGAAAGTACTGCAAACAGAATTCAAGCGCGGCCTCGCCCGCAACCTCGATGTGCAGCTTGCCCTGTCTGAATCGCGGGTAGCCAATCGCGGTTTTGACCAGGCCAGTTTCGCCGCCCAGCTCGAGTACTATCAGTTGCAAATCGCTTCCGCCCAAATTCCGGCCCCGCTGCAAGGAGCGCTCAAATGACACTTTCCGATCTCTCCATTCGTCGGCCCGTTTTCGCCTGGATGTTGATGTTCGGGCTAATTGTCTTCGGTGCAATCAGTTTTTCGCGCATGGGCGTAAGCGAATTGCCCGACATCGATTTCCCCATGATCGCTCTTACGGCCCGCTTCGAAGGCGCCGCACCCGAGGTGATGGAAGCCGATGTGGTCGATCCCCTCGAAGATGTCTTGGTGAGTGTGGAGGGATTAAAAAACATCACCTCCACCGTGCGCAATGGCTCCGCGGACTTGCTGCTGGAGTTCAATATCACCCGGAGCATCGACCTCGCTTTTACCGACGTGCAGGCCAAGATAGCCGCGGCTCAGGCGGCTTTGCCCAAACAGCTCGAGCCCATGACGTTGATGAAGATCAACCCGGAGGACTTTCCGATCATGTGGCTCTCGGTGGCAAGCGACAAACTGTCGGAGCCTGAGTTGATGCTGTACGTAAAAGACGAAATCCGCGACAAACTGACCACCGTACCGGGAGTCGGCAATCTTTGGACGCCTGGGTTTCTGTCTCCTTCGCTGCGGGTTTGGGTAGACAACCAAAAGCTCAAACAAAACGCGCTTACCGTGATGGATGTCTTCAATACCATCAAGTCTGAACACGCTGAGCCGCCGTCGGGTCGAGCGGAGTTTGATAAAAAAGAGTACTCGCTGCGTACCATGGGCGAGGAAAGCACCGTCGAAAAGTTCAAACAAATTCTCATCAACACGCGGGGAGGGTTACCCAACTACAGCCCCATTCCAATCGGGAGCGTGGCCCGGGTCGAAATTGGCGTTGCGGACGCCGTGCAGTTTGCTCGCGCCAATGGGCGCGCGGCTGTGGGTTTGGGAGTGGTTAAGCAGCGTGGCGCCAATGCCGTGTCGGTCGCCGACGGAATCAAGAAGCGCCTCGTCGAGGTGCAAAAAATGTTGCCCGAAGGCACGCACATTGCGGTCAACTACGACGGTACCCGCTTTGTGAAGGAATCCATCGAGGAGCTGGTGCTCACCTTGCTCCTCTCCGCTTTGCTGACTTCTATTGTTTGCTGGCTGTTCCTAGGTTCTTGGGCCTCCACCTTGAACGTGCTGCTGGCCATTCCTACCTCCATTTTGGGCAGCTTCATCGTGCTCTATTTCTCCAATTTCACCCTCAATACCTTCACTCTGCTGGGATTGAGTCTCGCGATTGGGATCGTGGTGGACGACGCCATCATGGTGCTGGAGAACATCATTCGCCACAGGGAGATGGGGAAAGCTCGCCGTGATGCGGCCTTGATAGGCGCGCGCGAAATCACTTTCGCCGCTGTCGCTACGTCGGTGTCGCTGGTGGCCATCTTTCTTCCGATTGCGTTCGTGGAAGGGCTCATTGGCCAGTTCTTGTTCCAATTCGGAATCACCATGAGCGCCGCAGTGATGATTTCGCTGTTGGAAGCACTAACGCTCACGCCCATGCGTGCGGCGCTGTTTAAAGACGCGGAACAAGGAACGTCGCGGCTTTCGCGTTTTACCGACAAATGGTTTGCTGCGCTGGACAAGCGCTACGAGCTCGGCCTGGCCACTGCACTCAACCACCGCTGGAAAGTGGTGGGGTTATCATTCCTCTTTTTTGTGGCGAGTTTTGGGTCAGCCAAATTTCTTAAAGGCGAATTCCAGCCCCCACAAGATGTCGGCTCGATGATGATTTCGCTCAATAACCCGCCCGGTTCCGGTATCTCGCTAACCGACGAGAAGGTCGCGGTGGTTGAAAAGTTTCTGCATGAGCGGTCGGAAGTGCAGAGCACCTTTGCCTCCGCAGGCGGTTTTACCGGTGGTGAACCCCATGCCGCCATGCTTTTTATCGAACTCAAGCCACGCGGTAAGCGAGGGCTGGATCCTGAGACCAAGAAAGAGCTCACTCTCCAGCAGTTCATGGAAGTCACTCGCCAATACTTGAACAAAACTATTCCGGACGCGAAGCCCCAAGTCCAAGATCCCTCCCAGCAAGGTTTCGGCGGAGGTGGCGGCAAAGGGTTCCCAGCCGAATTTACGATTCAGGGGCCCGATTGGAAGCTGCTCGGTAAGCTCTCTCACGATATTACCGACCGACTTAAAAAAGACGGCATTATGACCGACATCGATACCGATCTTTTAGAAGGGGCACCGGAGATCCACATCGTCCCAGACCGCGCGGCCGCCTCGGCCCATGCGGTGGATGTGCAGTCGATTGGGACCGTTATCAACACCATGTTTGGCGGTTCTATTGCCGGAACCTTCCCCAAGGAAGGCCATCGGTATGACATTCGAGTGAAGGTGGAAGATGCCGCCCAAAACCCGGCCGACCGTCTGAAAGAATTCATGGTGCGCAATAACCGTGGCCAATTGGTGCCTTTGGCATCGGTGGTCAAGGTAGAGCAAACCACCATCGCGTCTACCATCTCGCGCAAAAACCGGAGCCGGGCGATTCTGATTTTCGGCAACTTGGGCAAAGACAAAAGCCAGCAACAGGTGCTCGATCAGGCCGAAGTCGTGGCCAAAGAGATCCTTCCCGAGGGCTATCACTTCCAGTTGGCTGGTTCGGCTGAGGAATTCAAAAAAGGTTTCATGAGTTTCCTCTTCGCTTTGGTGATGGGATTTGTGGTGGCCTATATGATTCTGGCTTCTCAGTTCAATAGCTTTGTCGACCCAATCACCGTTTTCATGGCCATGCCCTTTAGTTTCTCGGGTGCTTTCCTGGGGCTGTTGATTACCGGTCAGTCACTCAATCTCTTCAGCATGATTGGTCTGATCTTGCTGATGGGGATTGTGAAGAAGAATTCCATCATGCTCGTCGATTTTACCAACCAGCGTCGCCGCGAAGGGGCGCCAGTGAAGAAGGCGCTTCTCGCTGCGTGTCCCACGCGCCTTCGCCCTATCTTGATGACTTCGATTGCCACTATCGCCGGCGCATTGCCAGCCGCGCTGGCGTTGGGACCGGGCGCGGAAGCGCGAAAGCCCATGGCAATTGCGGTGATTGGCGGGGTGTTGGTATCCACGTTCCTGACTCTTTTCGTGGTTCCGTGTGTGTATAGTTTATTGAGCTGGTTCAGCAAAAAAATCGAAGTTCCCGAAGTGGCTTAGGACCCCAGGAGGCCTCCATGGACGTCGCTCGTTATATTGATCACCCTCTATTGGAAGAGTGCCGCCGCGAGTACCGCGCTGGCGAGTTTCTCTTTCGCCAAGGCGACGAAGGCCAAAGCATGTTTATGATCCATAGCGGGAGTGTGCGGCTCACCCGTGCGGCGTCGGGCAAACCCACGTACACAGCTGCCATGGTGGGTGCGGGCGATCTCTTGGGCGAGAAAGTCGTGCTGAACGAACAACCTCACCCACGGTTTTTCACGGCGTTGGCGGAGACCGAGGTGATGGCAGTAGAAATTGGTGCGGCCGAAATCGCGCTAATGGAGAAAGAAGCGCCCTATTTGGTCAAAGGCCTGATGAAAGGTGCTTTGGAGGTCGCAGAAAAACGCTTGGAGCGCGCCAACCGGCTTATTGCCGTACTGCGTTCGTCCAATAACGACGAGCGTTTCTTGAGTTGCCTGCGGGTGGTCGCTTCCACCTTGGGGCGCAACACACAAGCGGGCATCGAGCTCCCATCGCTCGCAGCCGATCTGCACATGCAAATAGATCTTCCCCTAGACGCAATCCAAGCCCGGCTGGCGAAACTGGTGGCGCAGGGTCTGTTGCTGGAAAAAACGGGCGGGGTATTTGTGGTTCCCGACTTAGCCAGAATCCCTGAGCGCTCCTGAGTGCTCTTTTAAGCTGACGAACGGGCGGACTCGCCGATAGAATCACCCGGCTTGCTGGACATTAACAACACTCAAACGGCTTTCAGTTCCAAAAACAACGCGGAGCTGCGCAAATCCTATTGGCTATTTCAGTTGATCAGCCATCCCTGGTTGGTTGGGGTGGGCGGTTTCTTTTTACGCATCGCCATGAAGCTGCGCGTGCCGGTAGAGCCCATCATTCGCCAGACTATTTTCTGGCAGTTCTGCGGCGGCGAGAACATCGCCGCCTGTCGCCCGGTGATCGCCAAACTGCACCAGCACCGTATCGGTACCATTCTCGATTATTCCGTTGAAGGTCGGGAGCAAGAGCAGGGCTTAGAAGAAACCAAGCAAGAATTGCTTCGCACCATCCAGGAAGCCCGGGGGAACCCGGCCATCCCCTTTACGGTTTTTAAAGTTACCGGCATTGCCCGCTTTGGTTTGCTGGAAAAACCCGACGGCTCCGAAGAATGGAAGCGGGCCGTGCGTCGCTTGCGCGAAATTGGACTGGCCGCCAAGGCGGCTAATGTGCGGGTCTTGATCGATGCCGAAGAGAGCTGGATCCAAGACACCATCGACTCGCTCGTCCAAGACCTGATGGCGGAACTCAACACCGAGAAGGCCGTCGTCTTTAACACCGCCCAGATGTACCGCCACGATCGGTTGGCCTACTTGGGTAGGGCGTTGGCCCATGCCCGCGAAAAAGACTATTTTCTAGGTTTGAAAATCGTCCGCGGGGCGTATCTTGAAAAAGAGCGCGACCGCGCTGCCGCTCAGGGTTACCCCTCACCGCTTTACCCCGACAAAGCCGCCACCGATCAGGGCTACGACGACGCACTTCGTTTGTGTATCCAGAACCTAGACCGCATTACGCTTTGCGCGGGCACCCACAATGATCGCTCCACGCTCTTGTTGGCGGAGCTGATGAAGGCCGGCGGAATCGCTAAGTGGGACCCTCGGGTTTGGTCGGCGCAGTTGCTGGGGATGAGCGATCACCTATCGTACAATTTGGCGGCCGAAGGTTTTAATGTCGCCAAATACGTACCCTATGGCCCCGTGCGCGAAATGGTTCCCTACCTGATGCGGCGGGCCCGCGAAAATACTTCCATCCAAGGGCAAACTTCTCGGGAACTGCGGCTGCTGAAACTTGAGTTGGGTCGCCGTCGGTCGAGTTAGAGTGCTTCGCCGCTCAGTTTTGATTCGAATTTCGCCGAGCTTCTCAGTGTTGAAACGTGAATGAACCAAACCGCTGCTTTTTGAGCTGAAATCGGTTGGTCCACCCCTTGCAAAACTGCCCTGCGGGTAAACGTTTTAACGGAGAAGTAAGATGCAGAGAGTATTGATAGTGGCGGTTCTTTCGGTTTTGGCGGCGGGTTGCGGAGAGATCAAAAAAGGAGCCGGCGCTCCGGTCGCCGATGCGTGGCTGGAATGCGGTGCCTTTGCGGTCGCTCCCGCCGATGGCTCCGAAGTGGCACTGACTTATGACCTAGCTGGGGAAATTATCCCAGGGGGTTACCTGGAAAAAGATTCGCTTATCAACCGCGCACCGGCCCAGGGACCCGCCCATCCCGGATTTTACTCGATTCAACCTGCCACTGGCCCTGGCATTTTTGTGCGGTCTGAAGATATCTCCGATACTTGCCCCACCGATGGCACTCCCATCATCGATGGGTACCGGGCTAAAGAGAAAAACATCACCCTCACTCCGGCACCCAACGCCGAAAATTGGATTTGCCACGTTCAGGGAGACAAGCCCTTAGTGGTGAAGAACTTTAAAGTCGACCCAGCCACACCCGCTTACATCTACGTCGAAACGGAACCTGTCGAGGGCTGCGGCGCCGACGAGCGTAAAGGGTATTTACCCGTAGCTGGGGGCGTGTTCGGCAAATTTTACTTCGGCAAACCCACGCCGGGGATGGATCTGGTGGCGGGGATCAAAACTCGCCAGAAAGCCAAGAAGGAATCCGACGCAAAGGCTGCAGCACTGGAAGCGCTGCGGATTTCTCGCGAACCCAAACCAAAGTAGTAGGTAGAGGATAGAGGCAACCTACTTCTTCAATCCCAAGAGCTTTGCGAAAAACACGAACCGCAACGCCAGAGATTGGGAAGTGTCGCTGTTGCCGGTGGCCGAGTCGTGACCGCCGACATCGTTTTCCCAGTAATAGGCCGGCTGTTTGAGATCCTGCAGTTTGGCTACCATGCGGCGGGAATGAGCTGGGTGCATTCTGTCGTCATTACGTGCGCTGGTGTAGAGCACGGGCGGGTACTTCGGGGCCTTCTTCGCGGTGTGGTACGGCGAATAGCTCCGCAGCAGCCCCGTGTAGCGGGGGTCGGTGGGATCTCCAAACTCGCCGGCCCACCCGTCGCGAAAAATCGTGTAGTTCAGCATGTCGGTCATTGAGGCCTCGGCGACCACTGCCCCAAAAAGCGCGGGTCGTTTGATAAATGCCCCACTCACCAACAGGCCCCCCCAGCTGCCGCCGTAAATTCCTAGATGCGCCGGGCTGGTGACTTTACGTTCCACCAAATCCTGCGCTATCGCGATGAGATCTTCGAAAGAATGCGGCTTGGTTTCCCGATAGCCCCCCTTCCGCCAGTCTGGCCCGAGCTCTCCGCCCCCACGCACCACCGCCGCCACATAGGCGCCCCCGCGCTCTAGCCAAACCTTGCCTATCGACGACAAGTAAAACGGGGAGTAGCTCACATTGCCCGCGCCGTAACCCCAAATCAAAGTAGGGGTTTTTCCGTCGGCTTTGGCTTTTTTGGATTGAATCAAAAAGTAGGGCACCCGAGTGCCATCTTCGCTCGTAGTCCAGCGCATTTCGGATTTAAAACGTTGGGAGTTGAAATCGGGGGGAATAGAAGCAAACTGCTTCGGTTCCAAACCACCGTCTTTTAAAGCGTAGTAGGTGTCTGGAACCAGAAAGCTATCAAAACGCGCCAGAACCTTATTCGAATCGCGCGCGGTGGCCATCAGCGTAAGAGTGCCATTGTCGGGAAAAGCCACCCGCTGTCCCGACCACTTGCCATTTTTCTTCTGTACCCGGGTCACACGACTGACTACTTCGCGCAACGAATTAATCCAGACGTAATCTTTGGTCGCTTGTATATCGACAACCACTTCTTGCGCTTGGGTCGCGTACACCAGCTCTGGAATGGGTTGCTTTCCCGCTTGCGCTTCGCGCAAATTCAACGCAATGACGCTGCCACGGGAAAAACTCTGCCCCTGTGTTTGCCAATCACTGAGCAAACTAACGTACGCCATTCCCCCATGGATCTCTCGGATGGCACTGTCCTGGGGTAAGTCGAGTTTGCGGGAAAATTGTTCTTTTTCTTGGAGGTAGTAGACCACCTCGCGGAAAGAGATCCATTCTCCCACCACCAACGGGTCGGTGCCCCGTTCATCGTGCACCTCCAACAAAACACCCGTGGTTCCCGGGGCTTTGGATTCGTACGCCAGTTTTGCTTTGGCGATAGGTTCTCCTCGTTTCCAAATACGGGCCTGCAGGGGATACCCTGCGGCGGTAACGGTCTTGGGTCCGAAATCGGTGGCGATAAGAATGCGGTCCGCATCCAACCATTGCACCTGGGTGTCGGCGGCACGGTGATGGAAACCTTGGGGGACAAACTTCTTGGTCGATAGGTCAAACTCACGCAGTTCGGCGACATCGGCGCCCGCCACAGAAAGTAATACCAGGCAGCGTCGGAACGCTGGGCCGAGGCAAGTGGCGCTCTTGAACGTCCAGGTTTTTTTCTCGCGAGCTGAGAGGGAGTCGAGATCCAGAAGCGGCTCCCAGACCGAAGGGGAGTCGGTTAGCAAGACATCAAAGCTCGTACGGCGCCAGATGCCCAGCTGGCGACTGCCGCTCTTGTCCAGCGCGTAGTACGAATGGCCGCGTAAATCTCCCTCGGCAATCCCCTCATTGGATTGAAGCACTTTTAGAATCTCTTTCTGGAAGGCCGGGAAACGCGGATCGCGTAAGAACTGCTTGGCTACTTTCTGGTTTTGGGTTTTTACCCACCGAGCCGCTTTTGCTCCCTCTAAGGGTACCAGCCACTCATAGGCGTCATGAAGACTCGGCTGATAGGCCAGCGCGGCCCCGCCAGCGAGGGCCACCAAGAGTCCGAGGGCTTTCATTAGCCGATTATAGCAGGGCACTACGACAAGTCTTGCCGGGCTTACGGCGGAGTGCTCAAGTGCGTTCAGGAGGTATTTTGTGAAGTTTTCGCATGCGTTGATTGGGGTAGTTGGGTGGGGGATTTTGGGAGCCGGGCTAGCCGGGGCCGCATCTACAGGATTGCGGGTTTCGACGCCGCTTACTCCCAGCGAATGCACTACCTTTCTCGACTATGCAAAACCGATGCAAAACGACGCTGCTTCGTTCGTGCTTCGCAGCGGTTATTCTCGCGACAATGACGACCCGAAAGAGGGGAACTACGAAACTGCAATTTTTGATTTGGAGCTCGTTGGCAAATCCCTGCCGAACGGGAAGACCTGCCTGCACTTGGTGGTCACGCCCATCCTACTAACAGAGATCAAAAACGCAGAGGGTTGGGCCAAAACCTTTTTCCTCCGGCCGCTCAGCGTGCATCAATCGGTAAACGGCAAATGGGAGCCCATCGGCGGGGTACGCCGAAATGGCTTCCCGTTTTCGGTTGTGAAGTTCGATAAGCCGCCTTATCTCGCCAGTGGCAAGTTGGCCAAAGCGGATCGCCCGGCCAATGAACGAGTCGGACTACGTGCCGTAGCCTACCTGGGGATTTTCGATGACGGTTCGTACACCGGTCGCACGTTCCTGCAGAAAGAAAACGGTGGGTTTTCGAATGTGGATCATAGCGATTACGATTCTGTCCGGCACGTTCTTGACTGGACTCTTTCGCTGCAAGACGGGCAACCGGTTAACCCGACCAAGGTTACCGATCGACAGCCTGTCCATTTTCCCAACGAAGTCTATTTTGTCACGCCCAAGTGGCACAATACCTTGGTATTGGAAGATGGGAAGTGGGGTATCAAACAGCACTCGGTCATGTTGCTTTGGAAGGATATCGTGCTAGTTGCCAAGACCCCCAAGCCCCACTACGGCACCTATAATCTGCTAGATACCCTGCAGGGAGTGTTGAACGCAGACGCTTCGGCAGCGAGCATGTCGCCCATTGGGCGCCTGCCGATAAGGCGGTATTAGAGCCAAACAGCCAGCTGGCGGCACCGCTGCGGCGGCGGCAACCGTCTGGTTGCTTGGTTGGTTATTCTAGGTACTTTGAGAGATGCTTTTTGAAATCGTCGCAGACTACGGCGAAACCCCTAACAAGTGCACTATCGCGCCCCTTGCTGGGCGAACGGATTTTCGCGTGGTGCGTGTGCATGGGGAGGGGCAATTGGGTCCACTGACTGCCCCGTTGCTCCTGCACCATGAAGGGGAGTGTCTGAGTATTTTGCGGGCAGGCTACTCCCCATGCCCAGCGCTTGCGGCGATTGACTGCGTTTGGCGTCGCCTGCCTCACTTGGTGCGCAAGACGGATTGGGTGGGCGGCCGGCAGCCAGTGCCCGCTCGCATTCCGGAGGGTTTTGTTACCGCGTACCCGCGCATTGGTTTGCAAGCGACCGATCCCGATGGTGGTTTTGCGACGATAGAAGCGATTTTTGTGGCGGCTGCAATGCTGGGCAATCCCGATCTGAGTTTGCTATCGAAGTATTACTTTGCCCGCCGATTCCTTGAACTCAACGCCGACCGTTTCAGGGATTTTGGGATTGAAACGCTGAATGTGGATTTGCTGCCGCCTTTGGAAAAGCGCCCCCGCAACGCTCTGACTCGCCGCTGGAATCGCGGGCGTGGAAGCGACCTGCATGTCCGTCCGACGGACTGATCGACACCGAGCCCGAATCCCCGTAAAATTCTTCTATGAGCTTAATTTACAAAGTGCGGAGCACACGCAATGCCGTGGACTTCGCGCTGCGCCGCGTGCTGTCTCTTGGGTTTAAAGTCGATAAAGCCTTACCGGCGGATGTTCAATTCCAAAAAGAAATGGCGATTTTTTTCGGCAAGTTCGATTGGAGGAAGCAGCTGCGCCATTATCCCCATGGGGGGCGGTTGACCGTGCTCGATGTCGGCGCACGCAACTTTAGTCTTGCTCCGGTATTTCACCAGCTTTTGCGCGGCCTGCATTTTAAACCCCAAATCCATGGGATTGAAATCGATGCCTACCGGCGCATGAGCAACTTGCATACGCGGCGCGATTACGCCGACTACTTTGTGTCTCAAACCGCCGACTCAAAGTTTCATGTGGTTGATTTCTTAAAGTGGGATACGCCAGCGGATTGCATTTTTCTGCTGAACCCTTTCGTCACCGAGTCGCCGCTCTTGGCGTGGGGGCTACCGCTCAGGCACTTCAAGCCGGAGCAGTTTTTTGAAAAGGTCACTAGCCTCCTTACGCCTGGTCAAGGGTTGCTCTTTGTCACCAATCCGAGTGAAGAGGAAGTAGAGATCACGCAAGCGCTACTGCGGAAAGACTTCGACCAGCTCGAGACCCACGATTGGTTTGCGAGCGCTGGTGGGCACCCGCGCTACGGCGGTCTTTATCGTCGAAAAAGATAAAGGCGCTCTTGAGACCCTAGGGTTGCCAATGGAGGTAAGCCGCGAGGTTGTGCAAAATATCAAAACCTCCGCCAGCGTTTTTTACCTGCACGTTCATATACCCAGGTTCCAAAAACAAACCTTCTCCCACTGGTATCCGCGCTCCCAGAAAAAGCCGGTTTTCATCAAACCCCGCGCGCACGACTTCGTTGGCGTTGAGGCCATTTAAGAACTCATCCCAAACCACGATTCCCCAGTGCGACCGGTCCTGTGGGTGGTACGTCCCACGGATCATTTCTCGCCAACGCCACTGCAAGTGAGAAGCTCCGGCAAGAAAGCGCTCTTCCAACCGGAATCGGGCGGTGAGTGTCCAGTGATCCCAAACCCGCTCGGTCATCCATTGTTGATAAAAGCGGTGTTCATCTTGAAAGCCAGGGTTGAAAACGGGTGTCCACCCATAACCGGCGCACAGGCTATGGCTTTGCCCGATCCGAAGCCCCACCGCCCCTCGGACCAGCAGGCGCTGTTCGGAAGTGGAGTTTTGCGAGAAGCGATTTTGCACTTCGACAAACCCGCGCCAGTTCTCGCCGATGGGAAGATCGGCGTAGCCGCCCAGCCAGGTTTGGAAGTCACCGGCCAAGGCCGGGAAGGAGAGTGCGAGCAAAAGGGCTAAGATGCGCATAGCGCAGCCTAACAGCGGTCGCCGGTATTGAAAATACTACGAAGTCCGGTACAGTCCCGCCCATGTCAGAAACCAAGCAGCCCGAAACATTCCCTCCATTTGAACCTACGAACGAATTGGAGCGCATGCTCGCAAGCGGCGTCGATATCGGCTCCGAGGAGTTCGTTGTGGAATTGCTCAGAGCGGAAATCGTGCTTTGGGCCTCTGTGTCGGATAAGCCCGACCAACCCAACACCCTCATTTTGCGAACCTCGGAAGATGAAGAGGGCAACCCCGTTGCTCACGCCTTTACCTCCCCGGAGGCGTTTAATTACTACCTAAAGATCAACGGCTTGGGCGAGGAAGACTGCGTTGATTTGTCCGGCGCGTCGCGGTTTATTGCAGCCGGGAAAACCCACTCGATACTCTTCAATATGGGCCACGACGTGAGCCCCTTCTTTCCCAAGGAAAGCCTGGTCCCGGCCGACTCGGTTAATTGAATTGCGGCGGAAATTCAGGGGTGCTAAAGGCCTGGGGCATGAAGCCTCAAATCGGAAAAGCTCTGCTGGTCCTCAGTCTGCTGGTCAGTCAGCTCGGCCATGCATCCTTTGTTGGTTGTGCGAGCCTGGCGGAAATTGAGAGCTGGCCGGTCTTTGATTTCAAAATCCAGAGTGCAGGCCAGGCCACCATCGCCGCTTCATTGGTCAACCGTACCGCCGCATTTTATCTAAACGACGAGTTCCAGCAGCCCCGCATCGTTGTGGGTGTCATAGAAGAAACCCCGCAACTCACCGAGGGCAACTTTCTAATCCGCTTGCGAGAGGGGCGTCACAAAATTGCCGGCATGGGCTTTCGCCAAATGCGGTTGAAACCCATCGCGGCACTTACCCCAGCCCAAGTCGCAAAGTACTCCACGTGGCAGAAGATTGAGTTTCGTAGGGCGAATGAATTGAGATTTCCTCCGGTGCTCAAAGGAATGCGGGCTGTATTTGTGCTTCCCGATGATTCCCGCAATACTTTCGGCGTCCCGTGCTTAGAAGGAGTGATAGAGGAGCTTCCTCGCTGGGAAGATCGCACTGCGCCCGACGAAACAGGGGTGTATGGCCAGTTCGTGCTGCGGCTAGGTAACGGCAGAAGAGAAACTATTTCCTGGACCGTATTTGATGAATTGAAAGTGGATCCGCCGAGCGTAACGCCCGAGATAATTCAGTAAGGCTTTTGCGGACTAGGCGGGTTCTGCTATACCTCGCGCCCACCAAGCAAGCGAGGCCGTTTGAAAGACCCGTTCCCCGTGGAAAAACTAGCGTACCTGCTTCTCGGGGCGGTACTTCTACTTGCAGGGACCGTACAGGCCGATACGGAAGGTCTAACCGCGTGCTCCGAAATCACCTTGTCCCAATCCGCGCAGCGGGACTACCGGCTTCTAGAGCACGCTTTGCGCGAACGCGCCTCTCTGACTCGGACCGATCAAGTAGCTAAGCAGGTAATCGAAGATTGGAAGGCGCTGGGGCGCCGGGCTCCCTCCGAAAGTGTGGAGTTGGCTCTTTATTCAGAGGCACTTCCCGCACGGGGTTTTGAGCGAGTCGAAGGGGAACCCTTAGAAGGCTTCGGGGACGCGCGGCCTTATTCGGTGAATGGCAGCACCTTTTATTTTCGGCACCGGTACTCCAAATTTAGCTGGGTGGCGTTTGCACTGAACCAGGTGATGCAGCTCGACCAAGCGCCCAGAACCCGGCTCGCAACGCTGGGCGGGCATTCGGGAGTTTTGTCCGATGAAGTCCCTGGCGAGTGTCTGGCTGACACGGCCGCGAATGAGAATATTCAAGCGTATTTAAACCAGGCAGTTCATGAGCGCCGCATCCAACCCGCCTCGCTTTCCGAAGCCGAGGGTTTCCACTTCTTAATTGGAGACAACGACGGATGGGTCGGCAATTTTAAAGTAAGCGCAGAGGGAGCGATCGCCGGCTACGACTTCGACAGCGCTTTCGAAATGGCTTTTGCTTGGCACTACGGAAACCCGGATTCTTTAGGCGCTGCGCTGCCCCGCCTCTACACACCTCGCTTTATCCACGGACTTTCGCGACTGACCGACGCCGAAATCTGGCGGCGTACAAGGCCGTTTCCGGAGGCGGCCCGGCGACAGATCTCGTTTAGGCGCGACATGATGCTGAAAGACTTGGCCGAGCGAGGCGAAGCGGCGGTTTTGCGGGATTGGGAATTTCCCCTCGAAACAAGACGCGAATAGCTGCTGCCCCCCGCCGAGTGCTTGGGGTGCCTTCGCGGTTTCATCCGTCGATACAGGCGCGCAGACTTACAAACGCTGATACTTCTTGCGTCGCCTGCCGCTTTGGCATATCGCCCAGTCATGTTTAAAGCCTTAGCCGCTCTGATTCTTGCGTTTAACCTTACCCTCCCCAACCCGTTGTCTGCTTCGGACGGAGAAATGAAGTGCCTAATGGCCTCCAAAAGCGGTTATGGAGGGGATAAGGCCCATTTCGGAAGCCGTAAGCCGGCCTTTATCTTCATTCAAAACGAACCCAAAACTACCCTTGGGCGGAGTTCGTTTTCTCGAAACTATGAAACCCTGCGGGCACTTATCAAGCAGGCGGCGGCGGACCAAAAGGTGGCGGCCGATCAGAAGTACCTACTTAACGTGGCCGCCGTGCTCGATCTCGATCTGCAAGCGCTCCAATCCCAAGCGAATAGAGAAGCATCTCAATTGCGGGATCAAAATTGCACTCACAATCCCTTTGGCGCGGATTTCGCCTTGGTGCGCAACACCCCTTCTGATTTCTTCTTCGACCCGAAGACTTTCTACAACTCCATCACTTTAAAAATGGAAGTCTGCCGGCAGAAGGAAAACCCAACCATTGGCAGCCAAAAAAGCTTTGTCGAAGTTCCGATCAAACTCGAACCA
>CAZBJE010000003.1:0-19272 GCA_964492125.1 uncultured Pseudobdellovibrionaceae bacterium
AACAAAACGCAAAGGTGTCGCTCCCGGCGGCCTTGGTTTGCTGAAGCGCTTGCCGGCACTCGGCCGCGAGCGCGTGGATATGCGGATCGGGACTCACTACTTTGGCGGCGTGTCCCAAAACGGTTTCGAGAAACGCGGTGTGGTCCGGGAGAGTGAGCGTCCACGCGCCGGGTAGGGCGGCCGCGGGCACGGCGCGCCCAGGTGGAACCACCGTCAGTACGGGGCCCAAAGCCTGTGTTTGGGTCAGTTTTAAGTGGTCTAACGGAATGTCGCCGGAGGGCACAAAAACGGTGAGTTCTTTGCGGTGTGTCAACGGCAAAGGGCGTTTGTGCATGCTCATTTATACCAAGCGGGCTTCCAATTGTGAAGGTTTCCACACAATTGAAGGGGCAATTGTGAAGAAATCTCCTTTGAGAAAGCGGATTGTCCTCATTTCAAGGGGGGATACTAGTAACTGAACGAATCTATCCAGGATAAAACTATGGCACGTTGGCGGATCGTTAAAACACTTCTCTATTCCATTACTATTCTCATTCTTTCGCTGGTGGGCAACACCGCGTATGGCAGTGATGCCGTGTCGCCTCTGTACCAAGCGCAGTTGGGACTCTCGGGGCACCACGCCCACTTCCCGCTCTTGAGTTCTCGGTATTTGACGGATGATCAAGTTGCGATCGCGGAGTTCACTTTCCGGGGCAATGCCCGATTCGAACCGAACGCTTTTCATCTTGCGGTAAATGGCTTGCGCGCCAGTGTCTCGGCCAGCGAAATAGGCAACTACGCTCGCTGGGAAACCCGTGGCGGTACCCATGTTTTGGTGGTCGATATCGGCCGTATGAAGTTTGATGGACGCTCCTTTGTAAGCCGCGTGTCGGCGATGCAAAAATGCGGGCGTCCATTACGGATCTGGATCGCGTCGGGCGTTTCTGCTCGCGCGGCCCAACTCTACTTTGTCCGTCGCACGGACTGGTTCCCGACTCCTGTGCTCTCGTGGTTAGCGGCGCCCAGTTACGTTGTAACGTCAAAGACCGCTTCCTTTGGGTTTAAGAGCAGCGATCCGGCGGCGACGGTCGAGTGCCGCATGGACAACCAAGCGTATGCCGCTTGCCAATCGCCTGCGAAGTTTTCTGATTTGAGTAACGGCTGGCACACCTTCCGCGCGCGCGTGACTGCGGCCAATGGCAAGACGGGCCAGGGCCTCATCTATACTTTCTATTCCTATTATCTGCCTCCCGCGGTGGAGATTGTACGCACGCTTCCAGCTCAATCCCCGACTTCTAGTCGTACGTTGGTGGCCGAGCTGCGAAAGAACCAAAACTGGGGTGCCGGTAGCTTTGTCCAATGCAAGTTGGACGGAGGCGCCTACAAGACGTGTATTTCTCCAGTTACGTTTTCCGATTTGGGCCGAGGCGATCACACCTTGTTGGTGCGGATGGCAAAAAGATATTTTGGGATTCTCTGGGTTTCCAGCGCGGATGACTATAGCTGGTCGGTTACTCAGGATGCCCCCACGGTTGAATGGGTGAGCACCGCTCCGGCTCTGACCAATTCCGACAGCGCACGTTTTGAGTTTAAATCCCTCACCGCTTCTAACTACGATTGCGCACTGGACGGCGGATCGGTGCAGGCGTGTGTTTCTCCCTGGGAAGTCACTGGTCTTACCGACGGCGTGCATACCGTGAGCATCACCGCGCGCGATTCGTACGGTGCGGCTTCGGCCCCGATTGATTTTCAATGGCAAGTCGATCGCACTGCGCCCGTATTGGCCTTCGCGTCTGTGATGCCGCAACAAGATCCCACTCATTTAAATCGTTTGGTGGCGTCGTATACCGCTTCCGAGCCGGCGACTGTCACTTGTGCGTTGGACGGCGTGTCTTTGGTAAGCTGCGCCTCGCCGCTAAGTTTGGAAAACTTGGCCGAGGGGTACCACCGCTTGGAACTTTCGGCGGTCGACAGTGCTGGCAATGCCGGTGCTGCCATTGCGCATGAGTGGCTCGTGGATACGACCTTACCTACGACCACGGTGGAGCTGGTTGCTCCGACGCAATTGCCGACCAATCAAACCACGGCGAAATTCCACTTCGTGCCGAGTGAAACGGCGACCTTCCTCTGTTCCTTGGATGCCGGAACTGCCGAGGTTTGTGGATCGGACTACTTGATTTCCGGCTTGGGTGACGGTGAGCATTTGTTGGAAGTGATTGCTTCCGACGTGGCCGGCAACCAGGGAGAGCCGGTCTCTTTCCGCTGGGTAGTGGATTTGGTCGCTCCGGTTATTTCCGGTGTCGCGGCTACACCGAGTGAAGCCGTAACCGCGTTGTCCAGCCTGCATTTAGATTTTGAGGTTTCGGATAATTCCCCCACTACGTGTGAGCTCGATGCTGCCGGGGCGGTTCCGTGTGCGTCTCCGTTTGTAGTGAATGGATTGGCGGATGGCCTACACCAAATTACGCTCCAAGCCGTGGACAGCGCGGGCAACCCCGCTGTGCCGGTGAAATACGAATGGCAGGTTGCCAGCCCCGCAGTGGCCAATATCTACAGTTACGCCCCGCAAGTACCGCTTTCGAATCAAACCGTGGCGGTGTTTTATTTCAATTCAGCGCAGTCGAATGTGTTTGAGTGCTCTATGGACTCGGCGGCGTTTTCTTCCTGCACGAGTCCCGCGAATTTCCCCGCGGTCGCCGACGGAAATCACTTGTTCCAGGTGCGTGCCATCAATGTGGCCGGTGTATCTGGGCCCGCCGCGGGCGTGAGCTGGACAGTGAATACGGTTAAACCTGTGGTGGAGATCACCTCGGCCGTTCCCCCTGAGGCGGTTGCAAGCAGTTCGCAAATGGTGCTGTCGTTTGCGTCTGCCTCGGGCACCTCGTTTAGCTGCAAACTCGATAGCGGCGCGGAGCAAGAGTGCACTTCTCCTATGAATTGGACCGGGCTCGCCGACGGCGCGCACACGGCATGGATCTCGGCGACCGACGCTTTGGGTAACCGAAGCGAACCGGTGGCCTACAACTGGTCGGTGCAGGCCGCGCCTTTGACGGTGGGCGGAGTGGCTGTGCAGCAAATCGCGCGCACCTCGGTCGTGATTCGCTGGACCACGAGTCTTCCGGCGTCCGCACGCATCGAGTACGGTTTGGGGAACTTCAATAGTGTCACTGCGGAGATTTCCTCCGAAGCGGCGCAGTCTATCGTGCTGACCGGCTTGACGCCCAATCGGACGTACCAGGCCCGTGTGCGTGTAACCGACGCCAGTGGCCGCACCTCGGTTTCCGACACGGTAACGTTTACTACCTTACGTTAATCGGTCCGAATTCCGGCCCCGTCCATCGTCTCCTCCATTCTGGGGCCCCCTGCGCTGTAGCTATTTCCACTGGCACCGCCTTGCAGTGAGTGGCGCAGGAGGAAAAATGTCCGACAAATACTGCAAGCTCGATCTCGATCGGATCCACACTCTATTGCGCGAACAAGACCTTAAGCGGTGGTGGGTGGCGGAGTGCGCCGGTGTGCACAAAACCACGTTGCGCCGCTGGCTATCGGGTAAAATTGACCGGGTTCATTCCGATCGTGTGCGTTCTCTCGCCGAGGTTTTGAATGTACCGCACGCTGATATCGCGCGGCGTTACGGGTAACGGATTGACATCGACCGACCTGCTTACGATGCTCTACGTGGGGTGGAGCAGCTCTTCTAGGGCTCCAAAATAAGTTCAAATCATGGGAGGGGTATCGTGAAGCGTTATAGTTTTGCGTTGGTGTGCCTTTTTATTGGGGTGTCTGGGCTTTCGTTTGGGCAGTTAAAAGCGGATGAGTGGGGAAATCTGGGCAATGATTTCCAGTGTAGCCACCAAAAAATGTCCGGTGATTGGCAAGAATCTCAAAACTGGGATGGCTGGTTTTGTAATGGGTACTATAATTACAAAATCCATCTCACCGCGGAGCTGAAAAAAGTCGACCTCGAGTTGACTGATGAGGGCTTCATGGTGGCAACAGCCGACGTGGCAAATATCTTTGCCAAGGTAGATGGTAAGTACCGCTCCAAAACGACGGCCTGCCTTCCGATGGGCGGCTGGCTGGGAGTTGGCACGGATTCCGCGCAGCTTCGTACCGAGGTTCACTTCGGTGAAGGCGGGGATATGAAAGATGTTCGTTTGAAAATTCTCAGCACCAAACTGGGAACGCTTAAAATGGGCCGGCTCTTTCCTCAATGGTTCGAGTCGTTTTTCACGGGTGTCATCAATCGTGCGCTGACTGTCGTATGGAGCACAAAATTAGGTGGTTGGATCAGTGAGAAAATTACGGAAGTCGCACGCAAACAAATCCCGGAACGGAATCGCTAAGTGGGTGAGACGATGACGGCCGCTCGGCCACCCCTCATGGCGCGCAAACTGCCCAAACGGGCACGCGCTGTTATGTTGGTATTGATCGCCTGTGCTGGGATCATCATCGTCACCACGCTTTTTATTCTGGTTCAGATTATTCGAATGCAAGTGCAACGGGTGGAGGAGGCGGTCGTTCAAGAAGCGGCTGCCCCTCCCGCGCCCGAGCACCACGCTACTCCGACTGCGGCCCCCTTCACCGAGCCATATGAATTACAAGGGATGACCATCTCGTTGGGCAATCGGAACCAAACCCTGGCCGCCTATGCGGAATTCAATTTGGTTTTGGATTGCCCCGACAAAGAATCCAAGCGCTGGATGCAGATGAACAGGGCTTCGATCCGCGACGCAGTTTACGAATCCACCATCACATTTACGGTAGAAGACTTTACTTCGCCGGAAGGTTTTTCGCGGATTAAGAAAGCCATTCTCGAAGCTCTGAAGACTCGCTTTGGCGCACGCGCTCCGCGCGATGTCGCTATCCGCGACTGGATCATTCGTTAGTCAGGAACTCCAATTCGAAACGCCCAAGAGTTCGACGGCGCGGCGGCAGTTGAGCTGTTCGCGGCTCGCCCATTCGCGCGCTACTTCATCCTTTTCCAAGCCCCATTGCGTAATGAGTTCGGTATCTGTGGGGGGCTGAAGACCGCCTGTGTATGGTAAAAGTGCCGGATTCAATCGCAAGAGCTCAAGCAGCACTTTTCGCTCCACCGCGTGGGCGGCGCGCAAATCCGACAAACTAAAAGGGTCGGTTTGCGGGTGCACCAGGCGCAAGTGCAAGTCGCGCACAGTGGGCCCGAGCAACTCCCCCAAAGGTTTCTCGGCCAGGGGGCGCGCGCGCTGTGAAAAAAGCGGGGCCGAGGAAACCGCAACCACCAGTTCGTGGCCCGTTGGCGAACGCGCGATCGCTTCCAATACCGAATGGTAGGAGGGGGCCGGCAAATCCCAGATCGTGCTTAGGCTGCTGGCCGCTGCCACATTCACCCCGTGCAGTGTGCGAAAGTCCGAAAGACTCAGTCGAGGCGTTCCCAACGGGGCATCGCAAAGATCGACCTGGTGCTGCGTGCAGAGACGTTCGATAACCACCAGGGCTTCCGGGAATCCTAGGGCGGGTGCCTGAAAGAAGAGGCGGCTTTGGGCGAGGTACCAGCTGAAAAGATCGCGTTCCAATCCCGCCGGCGGAAGGGGGGCGGTAACGCGCCAGTGCATAAAATCCTCTACTACAGCATCCATCCGCCGAGAATAAACGGCGACCGAATGATCGAGCGGGCGAGGCGCGGGCAAACTCGGCGCGATGGCCTTGACTTGGGAAGCTTCTACCAACTGAAGGTCTCCATCGGCTCGGTCTGGGTGCTGCTTGCGCAGAAGAAAGTAATAAGACGGATGGCCGCCGCGCAGATCCACAATTAATGTTTCCAAGTGCACGGGCTGCAGGCCTTCGTACCGCAGAGCGCCCACCTGTATGCCTTGAAAATTCTGGTTGGCTTGCAACGCCAGCATCGCCTCTCGGATACCTTGTTGGGGTAAGACGATTTGGTGGGCATCCTGGTCTATCCGGAAAGTCAGTCGATACTCCGATCCGTGCGAATCCGTGGTCGACCAAAGCGTGGCGCTGAGAACCTGGGCCGCTCGTTGCGCTGGAGTGTCGCGCAGAACCACGACGCCCGGAACGGAGAGCAAACCGTCGGGAGCGCCGGGGGCGGTGTCGGGTGCTTGCCCTAAGATGAGCCCAGTACTGGCGGCGGAGGCCGGCCGTCGAGTTAGGCGAAAATCGGTCGGGTTGTTTAAAGTAAAAGCCCGGCTTCGCACCTCTTCCAAACTAAGCGAGCGGATCACTTCTAAAAGACCTTCACCCGGCACGTAGAATGTGGGCCGAAAAGCCAGTTCTCTCAAGGGACCGCGACGGGGATCTCCCTCTCGCACCACGAACAACCAAGAAACCACCACCGCTTCGCGTTTCAGCCCACGCAATCCAATCTCCCAGCCGGAGGTCGCGCTGAAATTTTCCGAGTCGCGTGCGAGCAAAGTTTTCACCACCGCGCGGGCGACGGGCGCCAGGGACGCGAACGCCAAGCGAGGGCTGGAGGCGCCGCTTGCTCCAACCGGGCGGAGCGAAATCCAAAGCGGATCGGATCCTTCGGTTTGTAAGGGCGCTGAGAGCAAAACTCGAACGGGAGCAGGCCGAGTGTTCGCCTGTGTCTGTGCGTTTTCTATTTGGAGAAAGAGCGGTACTTCCGTTGCGGACTGAGCTGGCTCACTGGAAAGTCCGGCGACAATGGAAAGAAAAAGCGGGGCGAATGAAAACGGTCGGCCCATACCAGCCGTTATAGATCGGAAAAATCTCCGGGCCCGCTTTCTTCCGATTTAACCACTTTTCGAGTTTCCGAAAGGGTCCAGTCGCTTTTCGGAAATCTCGGTGCGAGCTTAGTAGGTCCAGGCCGGTCCGTACCCGTAACCGGAGTAATTTGACCAGAAGGTAGTTGGGTTGAGGTTCTGGGAGAATTGCACGTTCGGCGTCATCCAATAATAAAAGGTTTGGTTGAAGTAAGTGTAGAGCTGTTGGTAGCCGCCGGTGTTCCATTGCTGAGGTACATAGGAATACCAAAAATAATTAAAATTGTAGGGCGACATTCCCGACTGCGAGCAGTGGTTTTGCCATTGGTACCAGAAACCGCTCCAGTAGTTGGCCATCTGCGGATTGTTGCGCATGTAGTAATCGATGGGCAAAAAAGGCGTGTATGCGGACGGGTAGTTCGCCATCGGCATTTGGGGCGCGAAATTGGGGTATTGGTTATAACCGGGGTAACCGGTGTAGCCGGAACCGTAGGGATAAGCGCCCTGGTACGGAGGAGCTTGATTAATGCCGTTGCCGTACGGGTTATAGCCGTAGAAACCGTCATTTTTTCCGCAAGCGGAAGTAAACAGAAGAACCGCTCCTAAAACTAGCGCAAAGAAATTTCTTTTCCCCATGACTCAACCCTCAGAAAAACATTCCCGGATTCTGAGAATGCAAGGGAATGCCAACAGTGCACAGGCATAGAACAAACAGAATACACCCCGACCACCTAGTGTTTACGGCAAACAGCGGTGACAATTCACGCCGGCTCTCCGAAAGGGTCCAGTCGCTTTTCGGAATTCCGAAAAGCGACTGGACCCTTTCGGAAAGCGTTAATGCTGGAAGGGGTATAGCGATACTAGGCCGAGGAGTCGGGTGAGTTCATCCAGGGCGGCGCGTGATTCGTTGAGCAGTTTGGGGTCGGCCAGATCTGCGAAGGTGAGGCGATCGCGGTAATGCTTTTTTACCCACGATTCCAATACGGCCAATTTGGTTTTGTCTAAAAACACGCCCGGTGCGCAGTGCCGGATTTCTTCCTCGGACAAAACGACCCGCGAACGTAAGCAGGCGGGGCCACCGCCGTTTTTCATGCTCTGGCGCAATTGGGGGTACACCACCTGCGAGAGGGGACCACCGCTTTGGACTTGGGCATCCAAGTAACGTTTCACTGCGGCGTTCGACTCGCATTCTTGCGGCGCGATGAGCGCCATCTTGCCGTTGGGCAAAGTCACCAGCTGGGAATTAAAAAGATAGGAACTTACTGTATCGGTTAGGGAGACTTCCTTTTCAGTTACTTTCAAGAGCGTGAGGGGTGTTTCGGGGTTCAGAGCAGTCCACTTGCGTTGGATCTCGTCGAGAGTGTTTGGCGAAGCGAAGCATTTTTCGTGAAAGAAAAATACCGATCCATTTCCTACGGAGATGACATCGTTGTGGAAAACTCCGGCGTCAATGGCGTCTGGGTTTTGTTGCGCAAAAACCGTTTGGGCGTCCGCTAGGCCATGCAGGCGTGCAATGCTCTGCGAGGCCTCCTTGGTTTGGCGTGCGGGAAAGCGGGTAGGGCGTTTCTCGTTCTCGGCGAACTGGCTGCGGCCATAGACAAAAAGGTGTAGGCCCTTGTCTTGGTGCCGGGGCGCGAGCCGCGTGTGGTTGGCGGCGCCCTCATCGCCCAGTGCTTCGGTGGCTGGCAAGGGTAGGTGGTGGGTAAAGAATCGAGTATCGGGGAATACCGCCTGGAACATTCGTGCGGTGGCCGCAGCCTCGATGCTGCGGTGAAGTTTGGATACCAAGTTGGCGGCAGTGAAGTGGCTTTTGCCGTCCGCGGTGTCGGTGCGTGGGGCTACCGTGCCCGCATTTGCGGTCCACATGCAGCTGGCGGAGCTGTGGCTCGCCAAAAGCAGGGGATCTTGTGCTGCTTTTTTTAAAATCTCGGTGTCTGTTCCCGAAAAACCCAGGCGTTTGAGATCGGGAATGCTCGGCCGATCTTGGGGCGGAAAAACGGCCTGCTTCACGCCCAGGTCTAAGAGCAGCCCCATTTTCTTCAGTCCCTGAAGGGCGGCTTCTTGCGGGTTGGAAACTTGGGCGGCGTTTCCCATGGAAGCTAGGTTTCCAGACGATAGACCGGAGTAGTTGTGGGTTGGGCCGACTAGACCATCAAAATTAATTTCGAAGCTCATGGAACGTCGATTCTAGGGCGTTGTTCGCGGCGCGGCAACGCCAAACCCTTGACGCTGTTTCGCCGTTCTGACATTGACGCGACACCCCGCCCGCACGAGGAGCGACGGAATTTTGGCACTCCGCTTGCACAATATTTTTGTAAGCACCTCTCTACCTTTCGCACCTCCCTGGGGGATTCATGGCAAGTGAAGCAGCAAAAAAAGAACACGCGAACCCGTCTGAGGGCAAGCCCGCTGCCGCCAAAGCCGGCGGGTCAGACAAGTTGGGACTTGTCGTTCTGATGATCGTGGTTTTGAACACGGTGGCCGCCGCCGGCATGGGCTATCTGTTCATGCAGATGATCGGCCGCGTTGCCGCGGTGGAAGAACAGTCCAAGACCATCGAAAAAAAGATGGCCGAGGAAAAGAAACCAGTTGCCCCTGCCTCAGGTAAGGAATTTATCCCACAGGAATTGGGCGTGTTGTACCCGCTCGAAGGCTTTTTGGTAAATATCTCCAGTGACCGCGGCCCGCGTTTTCTGCAAATGAAAGTGGAGTTGGAACTGGATGCTCCCGCGCTTGAAGACGAGATCGCGCTCAAACGCCCGGCTTTGCGCGATGCCATCATTGTTTTGCTCACCAGCCGCAATTACGCCGAACTCAAAGATCCCAAGGGAATGAAAAGGCTGCGGGACGACATTCTACGCTCGGTAAATGGCCTGCTGAAATCAGGTCAGGTAAAAGAGCTCTACTACACTCAGTTTCATTTTAACTAACCTAGGAGCGACGTAATGTCCGAGGTTCTCTCGCAATCAGAAATTGATGCGCTTCTTTTCGCCGTATCGTCCGGCAGCGTCGACACAGCCCCGCCCGCGGGCGGACCGGCGCAGCCAGCCACGAAAGACGACTGGATTGCCTACGATCTTACTTCTCAGGAAAAGATCTACCACGGCAAATTGGTCGGCTTGGGTGGTATCCACGACCGATTCGCACGCCTATTGCGCGTGACTCTGTCGAGCTACTTTAAGAAAAATGTAACGATCTCCGTCACCAATACCGACTACCTCAAGTTCGGTGACTACCTTGCTAACATCGTCCTACCGACTTCGCTCAACTTGCTGACCATGCCCAAACTCCAGGGGCATATGCTTTTCATGGTCACGTCAAAGCTGCTTTATGCTTTGGTGGACGCTTACTACGGCGGGATCGAACGCCCATTCGCAAAGCTCGGCACACGAGAAGAGTTCACGTCGATTGAAAACAACATGATCAGCAAGATCTGCAATATGGCGGTCAGCGATCTGAGAGAAGCTTGGCGCTTAAACTATGCGCTAGAAATCGACTATGTCCGAATGGAATCCAATCCCGCTTTCATCGGCTCCATTCATACTTCCGATCTGGTAGCGGTGGTAACCTTTGACGTCGAATTTGAGAATCTTTCCGGACCGTTCATTTTGGTTATCCAGCTGCGCGCTCTGGATCCGATCCAGCATCATTTGAGTGTCAATGTGACCACCGAATTTGATACCGAAACGGTGCAGTGGCGCGAACACTGGCTGCGGGAAATTGCGCTGACCGCCTTGGATGTTCGGGTCGAGCTCGGACAATCCGACCAAACTTTAAAAAGCATCCAAAATTGGAAGCCCGGCGATACCTTGGTTTTAAATCAAGATAGCTCGTCACCTGTGCAAATTATGCTCGAGCAAATCCCCAAGCTGCAAGGCTTGATGGGGGTTTACAGAGGCAATGTGGCGGTTCGTCTGACCGACGGCCAAGACGAAAACGAAAAGGGGGAATGAAAATGGAAAATGCAAAGCCGCTCGAAGAGCAAGCACCTACTGAAACGCCCGTTGCCGAGGAAAAAGATGCCAGTGTGAAGTTGCACGTTGCACCTCAGGCCGACCCCGGCAACGTCGATTTCATTCTCGATATCCCTCTGCGGGTAAGTGTCGAGTTGGGCCGTACCAAAATTCTGGTTCAAGATTTGCTCAAGCTGCACAAAGGCTCCGTGCTGGAGCTCAATAAGCTGGCCGGTGAGCCTCTAGAAATCTTGGTGAATGATCGAGTCGTCGCAAAAGGCGAAGTGATCGTGATTAACGAGAAGTTCGGCATTCGCTTGATCGATATCGTGAGCCATTCACAGCGCATTCGGGAGCTAGGCGAATGAAACGACTAATTTGGGCTGCTGCGGTAACCCTTGTGGGCGCCTCCTACGGCGCGCAAATCCAATCCGTCAAAGTGACAGGAGAGGGCACCGCCGAAGTCAGTTTCGTCACAGACACCCCCTTGTCTGCGACGCCTCGACTGACTGTGGAAGAAAATCGGGTCGAGCTCGTTTTTAGCGATGTGGCAATAGCTCCAGCGTTTGCCAGTCAGGGGGACTTGTCTTCTCCGCATGCTCTGATTCAACGCATTTCTACTACGGCGGAAAACGGCGGCGCGAGGGTTCGCCTGCTGGTAAATGGCAGTCAGGAAAAGCTGCGCGACCGGGTGAAATTGCAAAAACGGGATGGGTCTGTGGTCTTGGCTCTTTCGTACCCCGCGGGTGGAGAAGCCACTTTAAAGTTGCTCCAGGAAGAGCAGTCGTCGCTCGATACCAAGAAGCCGGCCGTTGCGGAAAGCCGAGCTGGTTTTGGTTGGTTTCGCCTGTTTTTCGTCCTGGTTTTGTTTGCAGCGGCTGGAGCGGGCACCTGGTACGTACTTAAATTTACCAAAAAGAAAACCGGGTGGGGCGGCACGCGAAAGCACCTGATCGAAACCGTCGCTCAAGCCCCCGTCGGAGGGGGTAAAGCCTCGGTAGCGATTTTGCGGGTGGGCGGTGAGTTTGTCATGGTGGGCGTGACTGCCGACCAAGTGAGCTTTTTGTCGAACCTACCTAAGCTTGCCCAGACTTACGAAGAAGAAAATAGTTTAGAACGCGATAGCTTCAAAGAAGCCATCGCCCAACAGGCGCGTAGTACGCGCCCGCCGGGACACCACGTATGATCGTCTTCGCCAAAGCACTCACTTGGGGCGCTCACCATGCTATCGCGGCTTCTTCCACGGCTATTCCGGGGTTGCAGCTGTCTTTGGCCGGTGGAAGCAATACCGAGCAAACCGCAGTGGTTTTAAAAATCATCGCGATGCTGACGGTCTTGGCTTTGGCACCCAGTTTGTTGATCATGATGACCTCGTTCATCCGCGTGGTGATCGTGCTCTCCTTTCTTCGCCAGGCGATTGGAACCCAGGTCCTGCCACCGAACCAATTGATCGTCGGACTCTCTTTGTTTTTGACTGCTTTCATCATGGCTCCGGTTTGGACAGGGATTCACAAGGAAGCATTAGGGCCCTATCTGGACAATAAAATGAGCCAGAAAGACGCCCTGACTTACGTTGAAGCCAAAGTTCGCAGTTTCATGTTCAAGCAAACCCGCGACAAGGATCTAGGTCTTTTTGTAAAACTCGCCCACATGGAAAGCCCGCATAAACGTGCGGACGTTCCCACCTACCTACTCATACCCGCCTTCATGATTTCGGAATTGAAGACCGCTTTCCAGATTGGCTTCATGATTTACCTGCCGTTTTTGGTGATCGACATGGTGGTAGCGTCGGTGCTGATGGCAATGGGGATGATGATGCTTCCACCGGTTGTCATTTCTCTGCCGTTCAAATTGATTTTGTTTGTTCTTGTCGACGGATGGCAATTGATCGTCGGTTCTCTTGTGAAAAGTTTCGGTTGATCCCTCTTTCAAGGAGCTCTCGTGAATAGCGAGCACGTGCTGGATCTCATGCGCCAGTCCATTAAGACGTTAGTGCTGCTCTCCGCCCCGTTGTTGGGTTTTGGGTTGGTGGTGGGGGTGATCACAAACATCTTCCAAGCGGTGACCCAGATTACCGAAACCACGCTGGCGACAGTGCCCAAGATTCTGGCCATGCTGCTTGCGTTTGTGATTTTTGCCCCATGGATGTTGGACATTATTATCGATTTCACCACTAACCTTTACGACTCCATTCCTCTGATTATTCGATGAGCGGCATCTACCCCACGAACGAACTAGCCTATTTGAGCGTTCTGCTCATTTTCTTCCGCATGCTCGGGTTGTTTCTGCTCGTCCCCGGTTTTTCTCACAGCGCGATCCCAGGTGTAATCAAACTTCTTCTGGCACTGACCGTCTCGTTGGCGTTATTCCCGGTGGTGAGGCAGTACGTGCCTTTGGTCGATGGATCTATCGCCGGCTATTTTGCCGCCGTCATTCGGGAGACTGCCATTGGTCTGATGATGGGATTCGTTTCCTACGTGACCTTTGAAGCGATCAACCTGGGGGCGCAGTTCGTTGGCTACCAAATGGGCCTGGGGACGGTGAGTATGATGGATCCCCAAGAGCATGCCCAGGTATCAGCGATTGTCCCCTTCCAAACCTGGGTCGCGCTGATGATTTTCTTCTTTGCCGACATGCACCACCAGGTCATCCAAGTTTTCGCCGAGAGTTTCAAAGTGACCCAAGGCTTCGATGCGGCGCATTTTAATAACCCGGCACTACTCAAATTCATGGTCGGCATCACGGCCAAGCTATTCTCTCTCGCCATTCAGCTGGCCGCGCCTATCACCCTGATGGTTCTGAGCTGCAATGTGGTGGTGGGGATGCTCAGTCGCATCATGCCGCAGATGAATATCATGCTCTTTAGTTTTCCCATCACGATCACGCTGGGTTTTGCTGCCCTGTACCTCGTGGCACCGGAGATGCTCGATGCCATGGAGTCGGTATTGGGCGATGTGTCGGGTGAGTTGATGACTTTGGTCCGAATCCTTTAAGCGAGGCGCCTAATGGCCGGTCCCGGTTCCGAATCCGCCCAAGAAGACCGCACCGAAGCTGCTACGTCGTTTCGACGGGAAGAGTTTCGTAAGCAGGGCATTGTCGCGCAAAGCCGCGAACTGATGTCGGTCGTCTTATTTTTGGCGGCCGGCACGGCTCTGTTTTTCATGGCGGGTAGTATCGTGACGGGTTTTCGTGAGCTCACCACGGTTACCTGGAAGTTCGAATCCATTGAAATCATGACTCCACAGCGCATGCAGGAGTGGGTGATTCGGGCCATGACTTCCTGGGCTACTATGGTCGCTCCTATGTTCGGGGTGGTGATGGTAGCCGCATTTGCCTGTGGCGTAGCACAGGTCGGGTTTCATATTAGCACCGAGACGCTTTCTCCAAATTGGGACCGCGTTAACCCGTTAAAAGGGGCGAAGCGCCTGTTTTCGCTGGATGCTGTGATGGAGGCTGCAAAGGCTACTATCAAAATGCTGGTGGTAGGCGGAGTGGCTTGGGTTTTTCTCAAGCAGCGTGCGTTTATCGTCGGTAATTACTTCACCAAGAGTGTTCCCGAGTTAAGCGTTTTGATCCTGGGTGAGCTTTCTCGTTTGTTCTTTTTGCTGGCTGCCGCCTTGGGTGCATTTGCGGCTGCCGATTTCTTCTACCAGCGCTACAAAATCGAAAAACAGATGCGCATGACAAAGCAAGAAATCAAAGAAGAGTACAAGCTGCGAGAAGGGGACCCGATGGTTAAGCAACGGGTTCGCGCGGCTCAGCGCAAAATTGCGCGGCGACGGATGATGGAAGCCGTGCCCAAGGCCGACGTTATCATTACCAACCCCACTCACTACGCGGTGGCCTTGCAGTATGATCCCAAGAAAATGCGTTCGCCCAAAGTGGTGGCCAAAGGGGTCGACTTTTTAGCATTGAAGATTCGCGAACTCGCCAAATCGTCGGGCGTTCCCATTGTGGAGAACCGGCCTTTGGCTCGCGCTCTGTACGCGCAGGTGCCGGTGGGCAAGGGCATTACCGAAGACCTGTACACTGCGGTCGCGCAAGTTTTGACGTACGTCTACCGTTTGAAGGGCATGACCTCGATGAATAATGGGTCGGCAACGGCTTAAGGAGATAGACCATGGCGGAACAGACACCCTCGCTCGGATTGAATCGGCTGTTGAAAAACAGCGATATCTTCTTAGCTGTCGGTTTGCTCGGCACTTTGATTGTCATGATCTTGCCCATGCCGCCTTGGCTGCTCGACATGCTGTTGGTGACCAGCTTAACGCTTTCTATCGCTATTTTGTTGGTGGCGGTCTACGCGACACGCCCGCTAGATTTCTCGGTGTTTCCGACAATCTTGCTCTTTGCTACGTTGTTTCGACTCGCCTTGAACGTAGCATCCACCCGCTTGGTTCTGTTGAACGGACACAATGGCACGGCCGCCGCCGGGCATGTTATTGAAACCTTCGGCAGTTTTGTCGTTGGGGGCAGTTATATCGTCGGTACTGTGGTCTTCCTGCTTTTGATCATCATTAACTTTATCGTTATCACCAAAGGTTCCGGCCGCGTTGCCGAAGTAGCCGCACGTTTCGTCTTGGATGCTATACCGGGTAAGCAAATGAGCATTGATGCGGATTTATCCGCAGGTGCCATCAGCCGCGAAGAAGCTCAGGATCGACGCAAAAAAATTGAAGCCGAGGCCGATTTTTATGGGGCCATGGATGGTGCTAGTAAATTCGTTCGCGGGGACGCCATCGCGGGTATTTTGATTACGGTCGTAAATATCTTGGGTGGTTTGGCGATCGGGGTTTTGCAAAAGGGTTTGGATGTTGGGCAGGCCGCCGAGGTTTATACCTTGATGACCATCGGTGACGGCTTGGTCACTCAAATTCCTTCGCTGATTGTCTCCACCGCCGCCGGTATCATTGTCACTCGCGCGGGTAGTGGGACCGAGTTGTCCAAAGAAGTTGCGAAGCAGATCCTATTCCAGCCAAGGGCGATGGGTTTTACCGCCGTCATCTTGGTGGTATTGGGCATGCTACCGGGGATTCCCGCTACTCCTTTTCTGACGTTGGCGGTCGTATTGGGTTCGGTTTCCTACATTGCCTCCCAGCAAAAGCAAGCCGATGCCAAGGCTAAAGAAGAGACCGAAAAGAAAGCGGCCGAAAACATCGCAAACGACACCCAGGCTCCGCCGGAAGTCGACACCCTGGAGCTGCAATTGGGCTACGGCCTGGTGGGCTTGGTGGAGGGAGATTCCAAAGGCGACTTGGTCGAGCGGATCTTCTCGTTGCGTAAGGAGTTCGCCAAAGAGCTAGGCATTGTGGTTCCTAAAGTCCGAATCAAAGACAATTTGGAACTGCAACCTTCCGAATATTCCATTCTCATTAAGGGCGTCGCCGTGGGTGGCGGCGAATTGATGGCGGGCTACCTAATGGCCATGGATCCGGGTGGCGCGGATGCCGCGATGCCAGGTATAGCCACTAAGGAACCGGTCTTTGGTTTACCGGCCCTTTGGATTAACGACAAACAACGCGAGCGCGCCCAAATAGCGGGCTACACAGTCGTGGACAACTCCACGGTGATTGCGACCCATTTGTCGGAAACCATCCGCAAGCACGCGCACGAGTTACTCGGTCGGCAGGCCTTGCACGGGTTGATTGATCAGATTGAAAAGTCCAACCCCAAGGTAATCGAGGAGCTGAACAAAAATCTTTCCCTCGGCATTACTCTCAAGGTTTGCCAAAACCTGCTCCGCGAGCAGGTGCCGATCCGTGATTTACTGTCGGTCTTGGAGACTTTGGCTAACTATGCTCCTACGCATAAAGATCCGGACGTGCTTACGGAGTATGTGCGCATCGCCCTCGCTCGGACCATCACACAGAGGCTGTCGACGAATTCGGAGATGGAAGTGCTGACCATGGAACCCGGATTGGAAGACACGCTTCTTCGATCATACCAAAGGGCGGAGACAGGCCCGACGCTGCAGTTAGAGCCGGGGATGTACGAAAAATTGGTCAAGGGCGTGCAGGCCGCCATTGAAAAAACAGTCTTTAACTCCGGGCAGCCAGTGCTGCTCTGTCACCCTTTGATTCGCTCGCTGCTAAAAAAGCAAATCGAGCGTTACGTTCCGAATCTGATGGTTATCTCGGCCAATGAAATAGCCTCTTTCGCCCGAGTGCGTTTAGTGGGCGCGGTAACGGCTTAAAACGAGGAGCCCCATGAATATTCGTAAATTCGAAGCCAAGACCTTTGAAGAAGCGCTCAATCGCGTCAAGGCGGAGTTGGGGCCGGACGCCTTGATTCTGGCGTCGGAAGAAAAACGCCGCGGTTGGTTCAATAAGCCCACCGTAGAGATTACGGCGGCCTTTGAGCCGGAAACCGAGAAGGAATGGGGCGATACCGAGCTAGAAAAAATATTTCCCCACCGTCGCCGCTTATCTGCGGCCGAAGTTGCCTTGGAGCAAGAGGGCTCGCGCAAGTCGAAAGCCGCCAGCCATGGTTCGGCCTACTCTGCCAACCCAAAGGCTGTTTCTCGTTCTAATGCCGCTGCCGCCGGATTAGAAGACGCGATGTTGGATCTGGGCTTGTCGCCTGAAACGTCCCGCGACTTCGCGCACCAAATTACTTTCGAGTTTCCCAAGAAAGACCGAGACGACAGCCAGTTCCTCGAAAAAATTAAGTGCAAGCTTATCGCTGCTGGAGTGAAAACTCTTTCTCCCGAGATATTCCAAAGTCGCCGTGCTTGGGCCGCGGTAGGTGGTCCCGGTTCGGGGAAAACCAGCATGCTGGTCAAGCTGGCGCTGGTCTTGAAGGCGCAAGAGCGCGGTGTTGTACTGGCCAGCAGTGACAATCGCAAAATCGTTGGCCGCCACGAGCTACTTGCCTACGCCAAAATCATTGGCGTGCCGTTCCACGCCGGCAAAATCCACGAAAAGAAGGCCGATCAGGTAATTTTGCTCGATACGCCGTCTTTGGGATTAGGCCAGAACGATGCGTTTAAAGAAGTTGAACGCAACTGCCGCGATGCCAGCACGGTGGTAGTGCTAGACGCGAGCCAACGCTTGGCCGAGCTGCTCAAGACCGTGGATCGCATGGCGCGGCTGGCGCCCGTGGCGCTCGCGTTTACCCGACTCGATTTGGTGTCTCAAGCTGGCGTGATTTACGATGTGCTAAAGCAAACCAAGTTGCCACTTTTGGGGCTTTCGATTTCCCCCGGTTTTTCTACTTCCTTCCGATTCTTTGAGCCTCCCGCTTTAGCGCGCTTCATTGTGCGCAAGGCAGTGGAAGGTGAGCATCAACGCGCAATTATCGAATCTGCAGCGGAACAATCTCCTGATTCCGTGCTCTAAAAGGACCTCGCAAATGGCAAAAGTTATCTCGTTCTCCAGTGGTAAGGGTGGAGTGGGCAAGAGTAGTCTCGCCACTAATCTGGGCTGCCTCTTTGCTCAAAGCGGCAAGCGCACTTTGCTTATCGATGGAGACTGGAACCTCGGAAAGCTGAGTATTATGCTCGGTACTCGCCCTAAATCGACGATAGACAAGGTTCTCAAGGGGGAGGTCACTCTCCTAGATGCCATAGAGAAGGTCCGCGAGAATTTGAGTTTACTGGCGGCTCCGTCGGGCAAAATCGGGTTCGAAGAGTTGGATGAAGCAACGCGCAATGGCTTGTTTTATCAATTGGACGGTTTGAACGCGGTGCAGGATATTATCTTGCTCGATCATTCGTCGGGAATCCACTGGAGTGTACTGCAGTTTGCTGCCGCATCGCATCAACATGTAATTGTTACGACGGCAGAGCCTACGAGTTACACCGATGCCTATGCTATAATGAAAGTGCTTTCGAAACGTTTCGGGGTTCGTCGTTTTGGTTTGATCGTCACCATGAGTGAGAACCAAAGTGAAACGGAACGGGTCATAACTCGGTTTGGCGATGTGGTCGAGAGTCATTTAGGTGTGCGACTCCAAGTTCTCGACATCATTCCCTGGGAACAAAAGTTGGCAGAAGCCATTCGATATCAACAACCATTTGTTGAGCGATACCCAGGACACGAGATAACCCGTCGATTCCGGCGAATTTGCCTAGAATTGGATAAGCTACCTCGCAGCGTTTCCACCGGGCTTCAGTTCTTCTCTGGCGAGAATTCTCCCTTAACCGCGGGGCAACCATGACGACGCCGATTCGCAAGTACAACGAAGGCAAAAAGAAGATTGATAAGCGGACGAAAGAAAAGCTTATTAAGGAATACGCCCCGTTGATCAAGTTCATCGCTCAGAAAATCGCGGTGCGCTTGCCGTCCAACATCGAGTTCGATGACTTGGTGTCGAGCGGTGTGATCGGATTGATGGACGCCATCGATAAATACGATCCCACCCGCGACAATAAATTTAAGACTTATGCCGAGTTCCGAATTCGCGGCGCCATTCTGGATGAATTGCGCGCCCAAGATTGGGTGCCTCGCAGCGTCCGCGAGAAGGCCAAGCAGTTGGAACGTGCCCACGTTCGTCTCGAGCAAAAACTCCGTCGCGTGCCCACGGAAGATGAACTTACGGAAGAGCTCAAAATTTCGAAAGAAGAGTATTACGACCTGCTTAATCAGGTGAAATCGGTTTCGATTCTGAGCTTGGACGAAGCC
>CAZBJE010000003.1:19282-100308 GCA_964492125.1 uncultured Pseudobdellovibrionaceae bacterium
TTTCAATAGCAGCGATCGCAAAAGCATTCTCAGTTTGCTGGAGAGCTGCAAAATCCCCAGTCCCTTGGCCCAGCTCAATCTCAAGGGGCTCAAGGAGGTCGTCACCAAGGCGATTGAGAGCTTGCCGGAAAAACAACGCTTGGTGTTGAGTCTTTATTATTACGAAGACTTGAACCTGAAGGAAATTGGGGATGTACTGGAAGTAACGGAGAGCCGGGTTTCGCAGCTCCATACTCAAGCGATTCTTTGGTTGCGCAGGAAGTTGCGCTCCTACTTCGAGGAAATTGGCGAAGATACCCCATGAACTTTGAAGTTGCCGAGTTTCTGCAGTACGTAACGGCGGAAAAAGGCCTGTCTCTAAATACCCGCCTGGCTTACGAACGCGATCTCGAGCGCTTCGCCGAATACGCTCAAATCAAGCAGCTCGCTCCTGAAACCATTGAGCTGCAGGACCTGCGTGGTTTTCTGGCTCAGTTGCGCAAAGACGAAATTTCCCCGCGCTCTATTGCTCGCAAGGTATCGTCGCTCAAACAATTTTTTCAGTTCCTGCTCCGCGAAGGCAAGGTGAAAGCCAATCCGGCCGAACTGCTCACGGTGCTGGTGAAAAGCAAACGCTTACCCAAGCACCTCACTGTCGCCGAAAGTTTCGCGCTCATTGCCGCCGCCGAAGGTGGCACTCCCGAAAGCACTCGTGATCGAGCAATGATGGAAGTTTGGTATGCCACCGGCTGCCGCGTGAGCGAGCTTGCCGGCATACGGGCCGAGGATGTGGATTGGAAGGGCGGCATGGTCCGTATCCGAGGTAAGGGCGGGCGAGAACGCTGGGTGCCTCTTAGCCAAGATGCTCAAACTTGGGCGGCTAAGTTCAAAGACATTCGGCATGAATGGGTGCGCGCCGCCGGACTAACCGAGATCGAGAACTTTTTTATTACCGAGCGGGTGCGGGTGTTTACTCGCCAGGCGCTTTGGAAGTGGCTTCAGAAATATGCCACCAAAGCCGGGATTCAGCGTAAGGTCTGGCCCCATATGATCCGCCACAGTTTTGCGACGCATGTTTTACAGGGGGGCGCGGATTTGCGCACGGTGCAGGAACTGCTCGGCCACCGCTCCATCAGTACGACCGAAATGTACACCCACTTGAACGTGGAAAATCTCAAAACCATGCAACGCAAGTTCCACCCTCGCGACTAACCAGCGGGCTGCTCACGCCCGCCCTCGGAGAAAACCCATGAAACGTGTTCTCACTCTCGCCCCTTTGCTGCTGCTTAGTGGTTGCCTGCTCAATCAAACCGATCCCGCGGCTGTGCTGCCGCCCAAAGCGTTCCTCACCGGCATGGTCACGGTGCAGGACATGCTGGTCGCCAACACCGGCGAGCTAGCGACGGTGTCGGCGCAGTTTGTCGCCAAACCCAAAGATTCGGGAGCGCCTGCTCCGGTGGCCGCTATCCTCGATTCGCAAGAACGGCGTTCGCAGGCGGTGGCTGCTTTTTACGACCAGCCCTCCCGTGCGGGCGCTTGTGAAAAATTCAAAATCGATATGAACGCACCCGCTACTCCCGAGGAAAAAGCGGCCCCTAAGCCCCTTCCTCCGGTCAGTGTCGGTCGCGTTGGTTTCGGCCCGGCTCTCCAGGAAAGCTTACTGCTCTTGGCGCAGAATAAATTAAATCAATACCAGGCCAAATTACCGATGGGATTGCCCTCGGGGGCTTATGTAGTGGTAGGGGAGGGCACGGAGGATGTGGAAGCGTTCAATGAAGTGCTTTCGATGCCGGAAGAAGTGCACAATTTTCGGATTAATGGCCGCGATTTCGGCGACCTACTGATCGATTTCCGACCGGGCAACAACCAAGATCTGTTCTGGCAGGATCCCGCTATTGGTAATGATCAGAACCTGATTTTGGCCAACGTCATTCAGCGCGGTAAAGACTGGTCCTATGCGGTTCGCTGCATGCTCAAGGAAGACGATATTCCGAGTGTATCAGGCTACAAGAATTGGACTTTGGACAAGGGCTGGTTTGCGGAATTCCCCCGCTCAGGCGCCGTGGAGTTTTACTTCCTGCGCGCACACCGCCGGGTTACCAAAACCAAGCGTTCCCAAACAGACCTGCAAGGCATCCGGACTTTTTACTCTAAGCTCGACGTCAAACCTTAAGTAAGTGGCCGAGACCGCGCTTACTGCTGGCTAAAAGGGTTGCCACCCCGGGACGGCTCAAACTTCGCTTCGATGCGGATGGCAGCGCCATCCTTCAGGCTCTCGATCCACTTTTTCAAAAAAGTGGTTTGCAGCGAAGTCTCCAGGCTGGTGGCAACGCTTTCGCGGTTCGCTTCCAGATCGCTGTTCTTGGGCGTTTCCAGGGATTCGAGTTTGATGAAGTAGAAGTCAGTGCCATTGGGATAGAGCTTGGGGCCTACCGGCTTGGCTTTGGTCAAGGTGAACAGGGCGTCGTTGATTTCGTCGACTTGGCCCACTTGTGGGATATAGCCCTGGCCAACCGAGAAAGGCCCGGTTTTCTTCACTTCGATATTAGCAGCCTTAAGTTCCGCTTCGATCGATTTGCCTTCGGCTAGTTTCCTTTCCCACTCCGCCTTCTTCTTATTGGCGAATTCGGTGGCGTGTTTTTCCTTCCACAGTTCCCGCGCAATATCCTCCCGCACGGCATCCAGTGGCTTCGTCGATTCTGGCCGGGTTTCCTTCACTTGTAGCAGGTAGTAGCCAAAACCCGTCGTGACGGGCTTGCTCACTTCGCCCGGCTGCAACTTGCCAATGGCTTCGTCCATTTCTTTTTCAAGGGTGCCACGGTTTACCCAGCCGGCAACGCCGCCTTTTTTGGCGAATTCGTCATCGGAATGCTTGCGAGCCATGGCTTCGAAATTAGCGGGAGTCACCTCGGCCGCAATGGCGTCGATTTTCTTTTTGGCTTCGGCTTTTTTCTCAGGCGAAGCTTGGAACGGCACTCCTACGCGGATTTGGCGCAGGTACACCGCCGCAGGCGATGTGAAATCCCGCTGGTGGCCATCGTAGTATGCCTTGATGCCTTCGGCCGGCGTCGCCTTTAAGGTGGCGTCGATATCGCCGCGCGAAGGAGTCGGCTTGCCGGCCAACGCCTTCATATCAATGCGGGCAAACGATAAATTGGCCTTGGTTTCCTTCAAGCCATATTCGCGGTCGAGCATGTCGGCGGGTACTTGAACCCGGCGGGCTAAGTACATTTGCATGCGGCGGATCAACATGCTTTCGCGGATGCGCTTTTCTTCCAAGCCGCGGTTGGGAACGGCTTTCTTATAAAGTGCGGGATCGAATTGCCCGTCGCGCTGAAATGCGGGGGCTTTACGGATAAAGTCGGCCAATTCTTGGTCGGTAACCCGGAAACCCAAGCGGGTGGCTTGTTGCGCGAGCAGCTTGTAGCGCACCATTTCGTCCAAAGTATTTTGGGGGATCTCAAACTGCGCGAGCAGGCGCTCGTCGAGCTGGCCGCCGAGTCTTTGGCGGTATTCCTCAATGGTGCTTTCCAGTACTTGGTGGAAGGCAGCGTTGGTGATTACCTCCCCATTTACGTAAGCCGCAGCACCGGCTCCACTGTGTTCTTCATTCTTGGAATTGAGCCCGTACAAGGCCATCACAGCCACGATGGCGATGATGATCACGCTGAAAATGAAGTTTTGTTGGAACTTTTTAAATTTCGAAATCATGGGGAGGTTCTCCCGAGGCGTTTGACGCGGTTTACAAAAGTAATCCAATAGTCATAAGATAGCGATAAGACAAAAGCAAGTAGCGGTGCCAACACAAAAAAAATACGCCTTCTTCGCACTCGTGACGCTATGTGTCTGCGTGCTTGCGCTTTATATCTACCGCCATCGCCAAGGCGAGACCGGCAAAATTGACACCGTTCTGATTTCCATGGCGGGCGGGCTGCAGAAAAACTTCTTCTTCCTCGGCCAGGGTGGCCGGACCGTGGTGGATCATTACTTTTTGCTAGCCAACGCCCAAAAGAATAACGACGCGTTGCGTCGCGAAGTCGAAGAGCTGCAGGGCAAGCTCACTCTAATGAAAGAGATTGAAGGCGAGAACGGCCGCTTGCGCCAGGGCCTGGATTTGCGCACCCAGGTGGCTCCAGAGCTGCGCGCGGCCCACGTGGTGGCCCACGACATCTCCTCAGATTACTACGGCGTGCGGATTGATGTCGGCACGGAAGCCGGCATCAAACCCGGTATGGGCGTGATCAGCCCCGCCGGGGTCGTCGGCCGAGTTTTGCGAGTGGCCAAGGGCTATTCTGACGTGCTCACGGTCTTGGATCCCACCAGCAACGTCGACGTGGTGGTGCAGCGCACCCGCGTGCGCGGCGTGCTTTCGGGGTTGGCCGGCGAGCTCTCCTGTAATTTAAAGTATATCGATCGGCTGGACGACGTGGCCCGCGACGACACCGTGATTGCCTCGGATTTCGGCCATATTTTTCCCAAGGGAACGTTGGTGGGGTACGTCACCGCCGTGGTGCCCGATCGCAATGGCGTCATTAAGACCGTGACGGTTCGAAGCGCCGTGGACATTTACCGTCTAGAGGAGGTGTTGATTGTTGTTCCTCCCCCCGAGCCAGCGAAGACTGCTAAACAGTCTTAACCCGCTCTTCTTCATCCTAGCCTTGGTCTGTTTCATCTTGATGAAGACAGCGCTTTTTCCTTTTTCTCCGCACTGGGTCCAGCGCTGGGATATTTTGCTGCCTTTTGTGGTGTTTTTTGGGCAGCGGCGTTCGCTTCCTGAGGGGATTATTCTTTCGCTTTTCTCCAGCCACGTTTATTCGCTCTGCAGCTCGGCTCCTCTGGGTGTTTTCACCACCACCTACCTGGCCGTTTTCGCCGCCGCGCGCTTGATTAGCTATGTGGTTTACGCCGGCACTTCCATGAGCATCCTTCTGCTGATGATAGGCCTGTCGCTGTTCTCCAGGATTCTGCTTCCCTTGGTCGCACAGTTTTTCCACCCGGCTTGGCCGGTCGTTTCCCTGGAAAATCTGGTCTTGTGGAGTATCCTCTTGAATGGGGTCATGGGCTGGGCCATCTATTTAATCCTAGAAGTGGTGGACCTCATTACGCACAAGGTGCCCCGCACGAATATTGAACTTTCTGGAGATGCGCTGTGATCGGTCGCGAGGACGAGGTACGCCAGTTTAGGGACAGAGTCGTTCTGTTCTATGGACTGGTGGCTGTTTTGTTGTGTTTGATCGCTGTTCGCCTCTTTTTACTCCAAGTTTTAAGCGGGGAAGAGCTGCGGCGGTTCTCCGAATCCAACCGTCTGAAAAAAGAACGGCTCTTGCCTACTCGGGGCGTGATTTACGACCGCGACGACCGAGTCATCGTGGACAACCGCGCCGCTTTTGATGTGATTTTATTGGCCCAGTACTACCCGTTCGATGAAGAAACCGACGCACGCTTGGCCAAGGCGCTGGGGATGACGGCTGCCGAGCTCGAACGCAAAATCGCCAAATACCGCAAAACGCCGACTTTTCACCCGGTCCTGCTAAAGGCCGACGTTTCCAAAGACGTTATTGCCGCGATCGAAACCGATAGCGAGGGTTTCCCCGGGGTCGATATCGAAACGACCGTGCAGCGCCGCTACCCGTTGGGCGATTTCGCCAGTCAGCTCTTGGGCTATATCGGTGAGGTCGATAACGCCGACATTAAACGCTACCGCAAACAGAACCTCGTACAGGGCGACTATATCGGCAAGGCGGGAATCGAACGCCAGTACGACGCCAGCCTGCGCGGGGTCAACGGGGTGGGGTACGTCGAAGTCGATGCGATGGGCCGCCGCAAATTAGCCAACCCCGATAGTACGAAGCTGCTCGGCTACGTCACCCAAACCGATCCGATTGCCGGCACCGACTTGCACCTCACTTTAGATGCGGATCTTGAAAAGGTCGCGGCAGATGGGTTTCGCACCCGAGGTTTTCACGGTTCGGTGGTGGCGCTCGACCCCCGTAGTGGGGAGATTTTGGCCTTGGTCAACGAGCCGTCGTACGATCCATCGGTGATTTCTTTGCGCGAAATCGATTCGCGCACTTGGGTGAACCTGAGCACCAATAAGGAGCGCCCGCTGCGCAACCGCGCGATCCAGGATCACTACCCACCCGGATCGACCTTCAAGCTTTTTATGGCTCTGGCGGGATTGCAAGAAGGCATCATCAATAAAGACACGTCCGTGAACTGCCCCGGCTATATGCAATTCGGCAATCGCCGCTTCAATTGCTGGAAAAAGCATGGGCTCACGGATTTCACCAAAGCCATTCGGGAATCGTGCGACGTGTTTTTCTATAACGTCGGTAACCAGCTAGGGATTGATACGATTGCCAAGTACGCCCGGCTTTTCGGGCTCGGTGCCCCGACCGGCTTGAACATGCCCAACGAACAGCGCGGCTTGATTCCCGACACCGAATGGAAGATGAAAACGTACCAGCAGCCCTGGCACCCGGGAGAGACGATCAGCGTGGCGATTGGCCAGGGGTACGTCGCCACCACCCCGCTCCAGCTCGTCAACGCCTTCGCCGCCATTGGTAACGGCGGCTTTCTGTATCGGCCTTTTTTGGTGCGTAGCTTGGGCGAAGACAAAACCTTGAAGGAGTTCAAGCCCGAGCTAATCCGTAAAATCGATATCTCCGCCGATAAGTTCGATCTCGCCAAGCAAGGGCTTTTCGAAGTGGTGAACCGCCCTTGGGGTACCGGGGTGCGATCGCATAGCAACCTCACCGAGATTTCCGGCAAAACGGGCACGGCCCAAGTGCGCGCTACCATCAAAATGGCGTGCGAAAAGCTCGATTTCAACGACCGCCACCATGGTTGGTTTGTGGGGTACGCCCCACGCGAGAACCCCGAAATCGCGGTGGTAGCGATTGCCGAACATTCCTGCCACGGTTCGGTGCCGGGTCCGGTGGTGAAGGAAGTCATTGAGGCCTATTTCAAAAAGAAAAACGCGCCCCGCGAAGTATACGGCCCGCTCTCACCCGATATTTTGGTGAAAGTAGAAGGAGCGCCGGAGCGCACCATCTCCGATACGATCGGCAAGGACGCCGGCAAGTCCCGTCAGTTGCAGAGCAAACCGAAAGCCGAAATCATCCCGGGGGAAGACGAATAATGGCGTTTCAATCCGACTCCGGCGTAATCAAGACCTTTAACGTGGGGCTCTTTGTCTCGATGGTGCTGGCGTTTTTGCTGGGCATCGTCACGCTCTACAGTGCGTCCAAGGGGTCCGGCACCACGCTTTATAAAACCCAGTTGGTTTGGTTTGGACTGGGTCTTTTGGTGACGGTGGCGATTGTTTTTATCGATAGCCATATTCTGGAGCGGATCGCGTACCCGTTTTACGGGCTTTGCATGGTTTTGCTGACGCTGGTTCTTTTTGTCGGGCGGATCGGCGGCGGATCTCAGCGTTGGATCGATTTGAAGTTTTTCCACTTACAGCCGTCGGAGATAGCGAAGCTGGCCATTGTTTTTACTCTGGCCAAGTTTTTCGCCGATGACAAAGGTTCGCCTCCTTACACCTTGAAGCGATTGGTTGTTCCCGGATTGCTGGTGGCGCCCTTTTTCGTACTTATTTTGCTTCAGCCCGATCTGGGCACCGCAGGCGTTTTATTTCTGGTGTCGGCGTCGATGGTCTTCTTTCTCAAAATCCATTGGCGTTCCATGTTGACCGTGGTGCTCGTTTTTATGATCGCCGTGCCGCTCGCGTACCAATTTGTTCTGCGCGATTACCAGCGGGATCGGGTCAAAACATTTCTCAACCCCGGGCGGGACGCACGCGGCAGCGGGTACAATGCCTTGCAATGCAAAATCGCGGTGGGCTCGGGAAAAGTCTTCGGCAAAGGGTTTTTGAAGGGTAGCCAATCCCAGCTCAATTTCATCCCTGAGCAGCACACCGATTTTATTTTCTCGGTTTTCTCAGAGGAGCGCGGCTTTTTTGGGGCGTTGGTGCTTTTGGCCCTGTACTGGAGCTTTCTTTTCTATTCGTTGAGGACGGTGGCGCGGGCCCGTGGCAAGTTTGAAATGCTTCTCGCGTTTGGCCTCACCGCGATTATTTTTTGGCATATCTTCATTAATATCGGCATGGTGATCGGCATCCTCCCGATTGTGGGGGTAGGGTTGCCGTTCTTTAGCTACGGTGGCTCCTCATTGTTGACGTTCATGGTGGCCACCGCGCTTCTGTTGAACCTCTCCAGAAAGAAGTACATTTTCTGATGGCCGAAACGCCTTTTATTACGGATGCGGCGGGAGTCGACGAAATGGTCGACGTGATCAAGGACGCCGATGTCATTGGCATCGATACCGAGTTTATTCGCGAGACCACCTTCTTTCCCAAAATCGCGCTTATTCAGGTGGCCACCCGCGACCGAAGCTGGTTGGTAGATCCCGTAGTGTTAACGAAAGAAGACCTGCAACCATTCTTGGATGTCCTCACGGACCCCAAGGTATTGAAAGTGATGCACGCGGCTTTTGCCGACCAAGAAGTTCTCTATTGGACATACGGCCACACCGCCGAGCCGGTGCTTGATACCGCGGTAGCGGCAGCACTCTGTGGCTATGGCGACAACGTTGGGCTGGCGAAACTCGTAAAGGATGTTTTGCGGGTGCACTTGCACAAGGGCCGCTCGCGAGTGAAGTGGCTGGCCCGTCCGCTGTCGAACGAACTTTTGCACTACGCCCAGCAGGACGTGGAATATTTGGTGGAGCTGGCCGGCAAGATGGAGGAGTGGTTGCGCTCCAAGGGCCGTTGGAATTGGGCGGTAGAAGAGAGCTTTGTGAACCCGCGCGATTTCGATACTCCGCCGGAAGAAATTGCGCATCGCTTGGCTAAAAGCGGCCAGTTAGACGAGACCACCTATCTCTGTCTGCAGGAACTGGTGCGCTGGCGTGAAGACCGCGCCCGCAAAGGCAATATGCCCCGCTCCTGGGTGGCCGATAATGAAGTGCTGGTGGCTCTAGCCCGTTCGCGGCCAAAGTCGGTTGGAGAACTGCGCTCGTTTCGCGGTATCGGCCCTAAAGAGATTGATCGCAGTGGCGAAACCATTTTGCGCGCGATCGAAACCGGTTCCAAAATCCCCAAGTCCGAGGCCGATATTCCGGTGCGTAACAATGCGGCCGCCGAAGTCGACAGCCATGCGCTGGATTTGATGAAGGCGTATTTAGCGGTTCTCTCCGCCCGCTATGAAATCGCGCCGAGGTTCTTGCTCCGCACGGGTCGGCTCGCGGATCTGATTGTTTTTGCGAACGCCGAATTCAAAATTTGGGTGGAAAAAGGGATTATTTCTCAGAGCGCGTCGGAAGTGATCGGTGGGGATTTGAAAGACTTTCTTTCGGGCAAGCTGCTCATTGGCCTAAAAGCGGGGCGAGTGGAACTGGTTCCTCGTTAGTTTTTTCGGCAAAAAAAAGCCCCCGGAAGGGGGCTTAATCAACCGGTCAGGTGACCGTGTTGCAATCCATCTGGCACTCATCCGGATCGGCGCCGTCCTCGGCGCATTCCGCCCGGCAGCTATCGCCTTCTTCGGGTGCATTCACCCGCAGAGCCGATTCATCGCTCGGGTAAGTGATTTCTTCATTGGCGTAGAGAGCGGGACCAAGGAGCGCCATGCTGATGGCCACGGCCCAATAGAGCTTACGCATACAAACCTCCACACATACATTCCGCAACGGTTTGATTCAGGATACCGCCCAATTGTGCAGGAATTGTGTGGGGCAGTCTAAGTACTTGAAATTGCTTGACCAGCTTGGGTGCTATATGGCTGAGGCCGTATAAATTATTCCGGGTTGCGTCTTGCGGCCTAGTAGAACCAGTGTTATTCCCGATTCTGATTTTAAGGGAAGAACCATGAAGCAGTTGTTATTTGTTCTCCTGATCGCCCTGGTTTTCTCGCTCTTCGTGGCGAGCCATTCGTTCTCTGTGCAAATGCATGAAGATTCGGCTCCTCGCCCTGAACGCAGCCAGACGGCGTCTCGGGTTAGTTAATCCCCCGTTTGCCGCACTTGTCTCGCAAGGCTACCCGGGCCTCGCGTGGGGGCGGCTAACGCGCTAAACTCACCGGCATGGAAGCATGCATCGGTTACCTGACCACCCAAAATAAAGAACAGGCCCGCACTCTCGCAAACGCGTTAATCGAAAAGCGCTTAATTGCGTGCGCCAATATTTTCGATGGCGCGGAATCGATCTACCGCTGGGAAGGCAAAACGGAAGTGGCCCAAGAGGCCGTTCTGGTGGTGAAGACGACCGCGAACCTGCGGGACAAAATTGTGACCATCGTTAAAGCGCTCCATTCTTATTCGGTCCCTTGCGTCGTTTTCTATGCGATAGACGGCGGCAATGCCGACTACTTGAAGTGGATTGCCGACGAAACCCGCTAGCGTTTTTTGAGATCAAACCCGGCGATAACCGGTGCGTGATCGGAGGGTAGGGCTCCCTTGCGCTCGTCGCGGTCGATGCGGGTGCCTATGCAAATCTCCAGCATGGCGGGGCTAGCGAAGAGAAAATCGATCCGCAGTCCGTTGTTCTTCTGAAAACCCAGCATACGGTAATCCCACCAAGAGTAGTGTCCGCCCTCGGAGTGGTGTTTGCGGAAGGTGTCGTGCAGCCCCAGGCGTTCCAAGAGCCGGGCCAAGGCGGTCTTTTCGGGTTCGGAGAAAAGGATCTGGCCTTCCCAGGCTACTGGGTCGTGCACGTCGCGGTCCTCGGGGGCTACGTTGAAGTCGCCGCCCAGCACAAAGGGGCCCGGTTGCGGCAGATTTGCGGTTAGGTAGGTGCCCAGCCGATCCAAAAACTTCAGCTTGTAGTGGTACTTTTCGGCGCCGACGGCTTGTCCGTTGGGAATGTAGGCGCTGGCTACTCGCACTCCGTTTACCACTCCCGTAATGAAGCGGGCTTCCTCCAGCTCGCCGTCCGCAAAGCCGCGGTGCACTTCGGTGATGGGGGTTTTGGCTAAGATCGCCACGCCGTTGTAGGTTTTCTGGCCATACATCGCCGATTGGTAGCCGGCCGCCTGAAGGGCTGCCAGCGGGTACTTCGGCTCTTCGCATTTGAGCTCCTGAAGAAGGACCACATCCGGGGATTCCCGGGCCAAGAAGGCCAGCAAGCGTTCCAGACGGGCATTTACCGAGTTGACGTTCCAGCTGACTACTTTCCACATCGTGGCCCGAGTATACACCGAGGCTGGAAACTGCTATAGAGCGATATCCAATGAAGAGCCGCAAAGACGACAAACCCCTGGTCTCCGTCATTATGGGTAGCCAGAGCGACTGGGAAACGATGAAACATGCCGCCGATATCCTGGCGCAGTTCAAGGTGCCCCATGAGTGCGAAATTGTTTCCGCGCACCGTACCCCGAGAAAGCTCAGCCAATTTGCCGACGCCGCAGAGGGCCGGGGCATTGAAGTGATCATTGCGGGTGCCGGTGGCGCCGCGCACCTACCCGGAATGGTGGCTGCCCAAACCAGCGTGCCCGTTTTGGGAGTGCCCGTGGAAAGCAAAACCCTCAAAGGGCTCGACTCGCTTTTATCCATCGCCCAAATGCCTCAGGGCATTCCGGTCGGTACACTCGCTATTGGTAAAGCCGGAGCGGCCAATGCCGCCCTGCTAGCCGTAGCGATTCTCTCCAACCAACGTCCGGAGCTGCGGCGCTTGCTCAATGCGTTCCGCGCCGAGCAGACCGGAAAAGTTTTAAAAACGAAACTGCCGGTATGAACGCGTTACTACCCGGCGCTACGATTGGCATTCTTGGAAGCGGCCAGTTGGGTCGCATGCTCGCCATCGCAGCTCGGCGCATGGGTTACCGGACCCACGTCTACTCACCCGATTCGAACTCGCCCGCCCAAGCCGTGGCTGATGCCACTACGATTGCTGCGTATACGGATCTGGCGATGCTGGAAACTTTCGCGCGCGCGGTCGACGTCGTCACTTTCGAGTTTGAAAATATTCCTTTTGAATCGGCTAGCCGGCTGACGGATTGGGTGGCTGTGCGCCCAGACCCCAGTGTGTTGCATACGGCGCAGCACCGGGCGCGGGAAAAAACGTTTTTGCGCGATTCCGGTTTTCCGGTGGTGCCGTTTGCGCTGATCCGTAGCGTCGCCGAAGTGGATGCGGCGGTGCGGGCGATTGGTGTGCCTTCGGTTTTGAAAACCGCAGGGTTCGGGTACGACGGTAAGGGCCAGCACAAAATCACTTCCGCTGAACAAGTCGCCGCGATTGTTTCCGCTTCCGATCAGGAATGGGTGCTCGAGCAATGGCAGGATTTTGAGAAAGAAATTTCTGTCGGAATTGCCCGCGGGGTCGATCGCAAGATGGCCGACTGGGGGGCCGTCGAGAACCGCCACGCCCACCATATTCTGGATGTTTCTGTAGTCCCGGCAGCGATTGCCGAAGAAACCGAACGCGAAGCCGTGCGACTTGCTCGCGCGATCGCGGAGAAGCTGGGGTTGGTCGGGCTTTTGTGGATCGAGTTCTTCGTGGCTAAAGATGGTTCTGTGCGGATCAACGAAATGGCCCCGCGCCCCCATAATAGCGGGCACTGGACGATAGAAGGCGCGGTCACCAATCAATTCGAACAACAGCTGCGTGCCGTCTGCGGCCTGCCGCTAGGATCCCCGTTTATCGTCGCTCCTACCGCCATGGCCAATGTGTTGGGAGATGTTTGGGCAAAAGGCGAACCCAATTGGTCTGCCGTTTTAGGTGATGCTTTTGTAAAATGGCATAGCTACGGCAAATCGGATCCACGCCCCGGTCGAAAAATGGGCCACCTCACGAGCTTGGGCAGCACAGCCGAAGAGGCCGTGAGCCGCGTGCTGCACGCCCGCCAATCTCTCTAGTTATCGGCTCCAGATGAGCTTTTGCAAGATCCGGCGGTGGCAGGCCCCGCCCTGATCAGAGATCAAACGCCCATAGAACGCGCGCTCGAGCTCCCATTCGCCTTTTGCCATTTCGACTGCGTATTCCATCGCCTCTACACCTCTGCGTCGGAGTCTGCTGCTTCCAGCGAGCTCGCGAATGGCGCGAACCAAAGCGGGCAAATAGTAGGGGCCAAAAAAAGTGACCCTACCCATTGTGGGGTAGGAGTCTAAAAACTCGGTGCCGGAGCGGGTGAACACTAGCAAGGAGGTGGAGGCTAGTCCCAAGGCAACGCCCACTGCCAACGTACGATTTTCGGGTAAAATCCTCCGGAAGGAAAACCGGCCTCGATCTAGTAGGGCGATACCTTTACTAAACAGCAAAAAACTTAGGTCCGAGCGGAAGCCACGAAATTCGACTCTTTCCAAAATCTCTTTGTGCTCTTTGGCGTAGTCGATCAACACGCCGGCGTCCGCGCGATCTATCAATGCGCCCCGGACCACGCGGTTCAGCGAATTCAAGGCGAAGGGTTCGGTTAGGAGCAAAGAGTCATTGAATAGAATGTCGCCAGATGCCGGCGGGAACGCTGTTTGTACCCACTGGCTAGTCGCAACATCGAATTCCTTTGCGAGTTTTTTTAGGCGGTCGCCTTGAGTTAGAGGTTGCTCGTCCGCAAGGATTTCATTGGCCTGTTCGCCCAGCTGAATGCTCGCTGCAGCCAGTACTGGCCAAATGGGTTGTTCGACCAGCGAACGAGAGTTGTGCATGGGGTCAGGCGCCGGCGCAGTATAGGGATTAGGGGGCGCTGCCCACCCAGAAGCCACCAGCCCACTGGCCGAATGCAAGAGGATCAATAGGTAAAATGTAGGGCTCGAGCGCAAGAAAACCCTCTGCAATTGGGGAACGCTGGCAATGGCGAGCTGAGCCCCCCTCCTTGATCAGGAGGGGGCAAAAGAGTGAGACGTCTAGTAGAGAACTACCGACGGCACTGCTACGTGCACGCAGACGTGTTTTTCAACTACCCGGAGTCCACAGCGGTTTAAGCTACGCTCACTCGCGCGGCGTACGCGGCGCGATTGCGAAGCGAGATCGAAGATCAACGCTTTTACGTACTCACTGTTTTCACAAACGTGGCAGTCGCCCCGATCGCAACGGATTTGAGAAACTCTCGTAGCAGCGGCGCAGTCCTCGCACGTTTTCGGAGTGGCGAATACTTCGGCAAGCTTGGATTCAACCGCACAAGCGTGCTTGCGATTGGCACGACCTCGCGCTCCGGAGTTGGGCAGCGTTTCGCCGCAATTGTCGATCAATTGGGTGACTGTGAAGTGATCGGCGGCCGTTGCTACCCGACAAGCGACTCGCGGGGCAGGCAAAAGGACCGGGCTTGGCGTTGCAACCGGAATGGATGCTGGTGCAGCAATGGGTGCTGGTGCGTCAATGGGAGCTGGAATGGGAGCAGGCGCGGCGATCGGCGGGATAGGGGGGACGGGAGTACGGGAACTCTCTTTAAATTTGGGATCGGGAATCGGTGCAATCGGTGGTTCGTCGGCGCCGTAACTGGGTTGCCCAGCAATCGAGAGAAATACAAGAACCGCGAACGCAGTGCCGCGAGATAAGAAGGAATGCATGATGAAAGTCTCCTTAGGTTGAAGTTAGTGCCATTGCATAGCAAGAGTAACGCACTGCTTCAAGTGTCACTTGCGAGCGGGCACGGTGGCTCGAGAAGGAGAAGAAGAAGGAAGGAGCCCACGCAATAGCTCGAAAACGCTTTCGGAGTTTTTCGCCCGTTTTGGGTACTCGGGGCGTTCGGGGTGAGAGCGAGCTACGATAGTGAGCGATACCTTTCCGTCCTCGTCGCGCATCAAAAGTCTGTCGATGCTAAGGCGTGTCCAGTGCTGATTGTAGATGAACCGGTTAATTGGCAGGTACTCGTTATTGCCAACCGAAAAGATCGGGGAAAGCGTTTCGTCGGCATCGTTCAAATTCTTGGGTTCTAAGTTTTCGTGTTGCAATAATTTGGGTGGGACCAAAACCGTATCTGCCCAATAGCTCCAACTAGCTCCCGACTCAGAAACTATCTCTAAGTCTCTGCGCGCGCGAAAACCCCGTGTGAAGTCTGTATTGGAGAGAAGACCCGTGTACCAATCGATTTTGAGTAGACTGAAGACAGTGGTATTCAAGCTAGTGTCTTGGAAAATCGGGAACCTCAAGGGTGCTCCCGCTAGAATGGCTAATACCCACGCCGTGTCTAACCCCATAGTGGCCCAGCCCATTCGAAAAAGTATTTTGTCTGGGGAGAGGCCTCGGTAGTGGGTGATTTCTTCCCGGTTTATCCGCACAGCCTCTTCGAAAGCCCGAATCGAATCGATCCCTTTTAGGACTACCCCTGCAATGGTCGGAGAGTTTTTGTCCTGCCCCACCCGCCGGTTGTCGGCCTCAAGACCCAATAGCCGGGCCTCGGCGGCCCGCATTCCAATGCCTAGGGGCGTGGCCTCGCTCACATTCACCGAGGTGAGCGATCCCTGCGGAACCGTTCCCGATTGAATCGTAGTCAAAAACTGACGCATAGAAGAGATTGCTTCCACGGTAGCCGGTGACGTTTCACTCATGGCGTACAGGAGAGAGAGACAAGACGTGCTTCGCGCTACGGGCCAGAATCCGGGCTGGATTGTCTCAAGGGGTTCGGCTCCGCGTGCGATAACTCCGGAGAAGAGAAATGCCGTGGTTAAGATCCGTAAAAGAATGTTCAATTGGGGTCCTCCAGGCACCAGTCTCGCTATCTAGCGAACTGTTCCTATATCAAACGGTGCCTTTCCCCTAGCGGATTCCGGTTGGCAAGCAGCTTCAACTAAGGTCAGACTTGCCGAACACAGCGACGAAAGGCGGGGATGTTTCGGGTTCTAGGTTGGGTGGTTGGGTGCGCATTGGCGGGTTCGGCGTTGGCTGTGGTCGACGATGACCGTTCCACTTGCTCCGAGAGAGTACATGGCAAGGTACAGGCCCTCGCTTCGGCTGGGATAAATCTGCAGGCTCAGTCTTTGCCGGTACTAACGGAAGAAGAGATTGAGGCGCTTTTTAGTCGTCTTTCACCGACCGCTACCCACTACAGCAAGTTTCTCAAAGCGATGGAAGCGGCCAGGCGCCGACTCTGTGCGAACTTGTTCGTTAAATTTCGCGAGCGAATTGTGCAGGCACTTCAACAGCTGGAAGCGAATGTGCCGCCGAAAGAAGTTCGCGGCTTTTATCCGGCCGAACGCGGGGTTTGGGAGCAGCGTCCGCTGGGCACTTCAACCACCGACCGGTTTTTCGTGGGCCAGGTTGGAAGCCGCTTTTTTATCCTCGCGCTTTCTTACAACGTCAAAAGCGGAATCGAGAAAGAGCATAAGCTAATTAGTGGTCTGGTTCATGAAGTGCGCGCCTTTGAGCGAATCTGGAATGCTGCGCAGGATTAGCCGTGGCCGGCGCGGTTCAATCGATCGTTGATCGCGGCGCCCAGACCGATGTTGGGGACCGAGCGAGCTACGATCAAATCCAAGTTGAGGGATTCTAGATCTTTGAGTTTTGCAAATAGACGGTGGGCCGCTTCGCGCAAGTCACCGGTTTCGGAGAGATAAGAAACCGTCGAAAAACCGGCTTCTTCCAATCCCGGTTTGAGCGTCAACAGACCAACCCGTCGCTGGTTCTCAAACTCCACCGGTTTATCCGAAAACAGAAGCGGGGTTTTGGGCGAGTAGTGCTTGGCTGTATTGCCGGGTGCCAAGGGGAGGGCGGTTACTGGAATGGGATCCAGTGGTCCGATCAGGGCTTCAATCTCTTCCACCGGCAAACCCCCTCGGCGTAAGAGAGTCGCGCGGCCGTCGATCCAACCCACGATGGTGGATTCGACTCCCACCGTGCAAGGGCCTCCGTCGAGGTACAGGTCTACTTCCGTACCCAATTGTTCTTGGGCGTGGGAAACCAAAGTCGGAGAAAGGCGGGTAAAACGGTTGGCGCTGGGCGCTGCGATCGGTACCCGAGCGGCACGCAAGAGCGACTGGGCCACCGGGTGGTTGGGCATGCGCAAACCGATTGTGGGTAGACCAGCCGTCACTATGTCGGGCATCCCTGGGTTCTTGGGCAAAACCAAGGTGAGTGGGCCGGGCCAAAAAGCTTCTGCCAGTTGCATGGCTTGCGCCGGCACGTCCACGGCGACTTCTTCGATGAGGTGGATGCTGGGCAGGTGGACAATGAGCGGGTTGAACCTCGGCCGGCGTTTAATCTCAAAAATCCGCGCGACAGCGTCGGGGTCAAACGCATTGGCACCGATCCCGTAAACGGTTTCGGTTGGGAAGACGACCGTGCCGCCTTCGCGGATGATCTGCGCAGCCAGGGGAATCAAGTTATCCATTCGCGGAGCTTCTACCATACCCGCTTAGAAAAAGAGGCGGATTTTCCAGCGTGCTTGGGCTAGATTTCGCCCATGTTCTTGCTCTTTCGCTGGTTAATGACCAGCCTTGCTATTTTAACGGTGCCTTACATTATCTCCGGCGTAACGGTCGCCGACTTCCGCGCAGCGCTCGTGGCGGCCGCTATCCTGGCGGTACTCAATGTCTTTGTGAAGCCGCTCTTGGTCTTACTGACTCTGCCGCTGACTTTCCTAACGCTCGGCCTGTTTTTGCTGGTGATCAACGCTCTGCTTTTTGAATTCGCCGGTTCCCTAGTAACGGGCATCACCATTTCTTCTTTCTGGTCTGCGCTCGGAGCGTCCCTTTTTGTCAGCACCGTCTCTTGGCTGGCTAACGGAATGGGGGAGAAGCGGTTGAAGTTCCAATTCCAAGGCCCGCGCGGAGGGCAACGGGCGTCTCGGCGGGAGCGCACACTCGACCTGCACCGGACCGACGACGGGAAATGGGAATAGCTTCGAGCTCCCCTCCAGAAGGGCTGTCGCCCCGAAACTAGCCACCAGTAAGCCTTTTGGGCCATGCGTGCCACTGTGCAGGGTGGCCGATCTCCACAATTGCACCACCAATCCCCCACCGTTGGAGCCCATCCTAATGAAACGGGCGTGTGCGCGGCTACACCGCGCTTCTCATGGAGGAGAAGACATGAAACGTAGGTGGTTCGTATTCTTTTGTTTGTTTTTAACGACCTGTGGAAAGGATACCGCAGAGCCGCAGCGCGCCCAGACTCCTGCTGACGCCGCCGTACTGGCGATTACGCCTGGGCTGATTTTTACTTTCCCCAATCAAAGCGTGGGCAGCACAGTCGATCGGACGTTCACTGTAGCCAATACCGGGCAGAAAACCGCCACCGAACTGGAGAGCGATTTCGGCCTGTCGATCACTTTCCAATACCCTGGTGGGTACCCTGGGACAGGTGGAACGTGTGCGAGTACTTTGGAAGCAGGGGCTAGCTGCACTTTGACGGTGGAGTTTTCTCCCCAGTACGTGGGGAGCTTCACGCAGACGTTGCGCATGAGTTACCACAACGCCTATTCGGTCGTGTTTACGGAGTACCCAGTTCTAAAAGGCGATGGAACTTAGGTGTCCATCCAACGGTAGCCGAGTTCCTGGAGCATTCCACCCAACCAAAGCAAGGGTAAGCCTTGGATGGCGGTGGGGTCTTGGGTTTCGACCCGTTCGAAAAGGCCCATTCCGTGGGACTCGAACTTATAGGAACCGCAGCAATCCAGCGGTTTGTCTTTCAAGACATAGCGCAGAATCATTTGATCATCGAGCTCGCGCGCCGTAAGGCGGCTGATATCGGTGTATTTGAATTCCTTGTCCCGCGTCCAGACTGCGACGGACGTAATCAACGAGTGGGTTTTACCCGACAGCGCGCGCAGCTGAAGCTGGGCGTTCTCGGTAGAGCCGGGTTTGTACATGACCTTCCCGTCGATCTTTAAAACCTGATCCGCTCCAATCACCACGGCGCTTTGAACGCGCTGCCCGATGCTACGCGCTTTTTCCAGCGCGAGCGATTCAGTCAGCATGGTGGCCGGAAGGCCCTTCTGCTTCCAGGCATTTTCATCGACCTGGGGAGCGGAGACCTCAAAGGGAAAACCCAGACGCTCCAGAGTTTGTTTGCGGGATACCGAAGTACTTGCGAGAATGAGTGGACGTGCCATCGCGCTACCCTAGGTTTGCGGGGTCATGCGTGTCAATCGCGGTGTAGGGAATCTGATGACCTTTAAGAGCCTTGTCCAATGCGTGTCTTGCGTGGTCCTTCTTGTTTTTCCAGGGGGATGTGCAAGCAGTGGACCGCAACGTTCCCGAAGTTTTTTCCAGGCCCTGGAAATGGCCCGTGCGGGCCAGGTGGACCAGGCTAGGGAAGCCTTCCGCTCCGCGTGCTCCCAAAACAGCACGGCCGCCTGTTTTCGCACTGGACGGGAAGTCCGGATCGACGCTCCCTTGGGCATTCTTCAAGGGGCCACGAGCGACACGGCCACCGAGGTCATCGTCCTCACCGAAGGCAAGACGGTCACTCCCCAGGTTTTTCTTTTTGATCAGAATCAGGACCTTTTCATAGACTCGCTCACCCAAACAGTGGTGGAGCTGCCTGGAGGCTGGGGCAAGCTTACCCAGGTGCGCTACGAAGGCTTGGTGGCAGGAGTGAAGTACCAGCTCCTGGTGGTGGGTGCGGCGGGAGAGCTCTTAGATGGACGCGAGCTGCAGACGTTAGACATCACGAAGAAACGGGTGAATTTTGCCGTGGCCTCATGCATGGACAACCGCCACCCACAGCAAAAGCAAATGTGGACCGAACTGGTGGGCCATGAACCCGAGATGATTTTTTTGATCGGCGATAACGTTTACGCCGACACCGAAGTGGCCAAATCCACGCCCGCGCCGCCCGATACTGTTTGGAAACGGTACTTTGAGACCCGACGCGATTTGCAGCTCTTCAAGGCACGCCGTTTGATTCCAGTGTTCGCTGTTTGGGATGATCACGATTTCGGCCAGAATGATGGAGACCGTACCTACCCCTATCGGGCGGAGAGCCGCAAAATCTTTCATGCTTTTTTTGGCAGCGCGGAATACCCAGGGGTTTTTGACCGCGGGCCCGGTGTGGCCAGTCGTTTGAACGCCTTTGGTCAGCGTTTTTTCTTTTTGGACGACCGCACTTTTCGCTCTCCCGCAGGGGATCGCGGGGGGCAAACCCACTTTGGCGTGGACCAGGAGTCGTGGCTCTTTACGGATCTTTTTACCGCAACCCCTGTCTGGTTAATCAGTGGCGATCAGTTTTTTGGCGCGTACCATAAATATGAGTCCTATGAAGGGCGCCACCCAGATAGTTTCGCGCGCTTTGTTCGCCGCCTTAAGTCGCAATCGTCACCCGTCGTGTTTCTCTCAGGGGATCGGCACTTAAGCGAGGTAATGGAAATACCGGCGGATGTTTTGGGGTACCGCAGCTTTGAGATCACCTCGAGCGCGATCCATGCTGAGGTCTACCCTAACCCTTGGACTCAAACGCCCAACCCGCGCCAAATTGAAGGGGTGGCTAGTATCAACAACTACGCTTTCATCGAGGCAGAAGCGGCGGGTGCCTTGCAGCTTTCCGTGAAAGCGTTCGGGCCCGATAATCGCCGGCTCTTTTCCCGCAATGTGGAGATCCGCAAGTGAGGCCCGCGCCACGGCGGGCGTTGGTGGGTTGGTGTCTGTTTGACGTCGCCAATTCTGCGTACACCACCATTATCATCACCGTCGCTTTCAATGTGATCTTCACTAAACTCATCGTGGGATCGCAAACTGAAGGCGGGCTGTCCCACGGCAATGCGCTCTGGGCCTGGACTTTGGCTGCCTCTTGGTTGGTAGTGGCTTTCGCCGGTCCGCTCCTGGGTTCGATCTCCGATTCCAGGGGGTGGCGCAAACCGTTGTTGGCCACGAGCGTTTTGCTTTGTTGTCTAGCTTCCAGTGGCCTCTATTTTGTTTCTCCCGGGGAGGTTGGGCTCGCGGTGGTCCTTATTCTGTTTTCCAATATGGGGTACTCCCTATCGGAAAATTTTATTTCTGCTTTTTTACCGTCGGTAGCAAAGCCCGAAGATATGGGGCGGGTGAGTGGGTTGGCTTGGGGCTTAGGGTATTTTGGCGGGCTAGGGTCTATTTTAATTTGCCAGGTCGTGACGGGGTTAGACTATGCGCCCGACAATTTTGATCGTTTACGCTGGGTAGGGCCGCTCACTGCCGGGTTTTTCCTGATGGGTTCCTTGCCCGCTTTGCTTTGGTTGCGAGAACCCGCGCGCGTCCCCCATCCCGCTCAATCTCTAGGCAAGATCCGCGACACTCTGGATCGGTTGCGGGCGCTGCCGGATTTAGCTCGGCTTCTTGTTTCGTCTTTCTTTTTTCAAGGTGGCCTTGCGATCGTAATCAGCTTTGCTGCTATTTACGGCGAGCAAGAAGTAGGACTAACCGGAGGGTGGCAAGCGGCGCTTTTTATTTCGCTCCAGCTCACCGCAGCGGGTGGAGCGTTTTTCTTTGGTTGGCTGCAAAGCCGCTGGTCAGGGTTAAAGACTCTGGATGTGACGCTCTACATCTGGCTGCTGACCATCTTGCTCATCTATGAGATCCGTCCGCTGGCGGATCTTCTAGGGCTAGCGGACTTGCGGCTTCTTTTTCTGGTCGTAGGAAATCTTGCTGGTCTTTGCTTAGGTGCCACTCAATCCGTGGCACGTGCATTGGTGGGGCAGATGGCGCCGCCCGAGCGCTCGGGCGAAGTCTTTGGCTTGTGGGGCTTTTCGGGAAAGCTCGCGATGGTTTTTTCGTTGTTCGTCTTTGGTGGCTTGCAGAAATGGGTTGGGCTGCGCCACTCGCTGCTTTTCTGTGCGGTGCTTTTTGTCGTCAGTCTGTGGTTACACCGGGCGATTCGGGAGCGGGCACGCCCTCTGGCTGCACGGGGCTGATATTTTCGTCTGTCCAGGTTTCGCTCGTCTTGACTGCTTCATCCGCAGTGGAAGATTTGATCGAGCGTACGCCGCGCGGTTCTTCTACTTTTGCCAACTGTCCGCTGGTTAGTGAAGCAAGCGTGGCGCCAGCGTTTTCGCCGTACAGGCGGCGATACCAGAAATAGTTCGATAGGACGAACCCCACATAGTCGCGTGTCTCCCGGTAGGGAATTAAATCGATAAAAAGAAGCAAGTCGGTCGTCGGGTAGCGTTGGGTCCACGTGGCGACCGTGGCCTCTCCAGCGTTGTAGCTGGCGATCATCAGCGGTAGCTGCCCCTTCATGGTTTCGCGCAGCTCCGCCATATAACGGGCCGCGAGTTCGGCATTGGTGCGGGGGTCGAAGAGATCGATGTTAGCGGCGGAACTCAGCCGCTTAGCGGTATCGGGGTTGAGCTGCAGCAGGCCTTGGGCGTTGGCGGGGGACACAGCCTTGGGGTTCATCGTGCTTTCCTTGCGAGCAATGGAAAGCAGCAAGAACGGATCTACCTGGCTACTAAATTCTTTAAAAAGCTCCACGTAACTTTGCGGGTAAGCGAGCCGCAAGAAAGTGGCATTGCGCATGGCTGGCTTGGTCACTAGTAAAGTTTGTAAGGTGCGGATCTGTGTGGGGGCGTCGCCGAGAGTGGAAATATACGCCCGCACCAGCGGCTCCCGTGGGGTGTAGGCGGTGAGCGCCCAGTTTGCCATTTTGGACGCCGAAGCCGAAAACGCCATTTCGCGCAGACGCTCTGCTTGTTCGATAATCGGGTTCACGCTGGGGTTGAGCGTAGAGCGTGCAGGCAGCGTCGTGTTGTCGTTGGCTACCGTCATTGGGTCGGTTTTCTCCTCCGCTTGAATCATCAGAGCGTGGAAGGAAAGGGGGAGTTGGCTTTTGAGACGAGCCAACGTCTTTTTAGCAGCAGCGGCTTTGCCTAGCTGCAGGCGCGTTCGGTAGAGCCAGTAGAGTGAGCGACCGGAAAAGGCGTCGACCGGATCGACTCGCAGCAAGAGTTTTTCTGCCGCAGCATATTTTTTCTCTAGGTACAGGAAGAGCGCGGCACGAGTCAGAAAGTGTTCGTGGTTGGGAGTGCGGCGTCGCGTGCACCGGGCCCCCTTTTCGTATAGCTCGGCGATGCGGACCGACAGGTTTTCAAACGGGAGGTGCATCTCCAGCAGGGCTGCAGTGGATACGGCGATATTATTCGGGCACTCCTTGCGTTTGACGGCGAATGCACCTGTTGTTTTCAGCTCGTCCAGCGAGAACGAGCGCATCCCGGATAACAATGATTTCAAATTGGCCTTTTGCATTTTGGGCCAATCTTTGACTTTTTTGCCGACGAGTACGGGAGTGATGGCTTCCGGCTTTTGGCGCAAATGAGTTTGGGAGGCTTTTTCATCGCGTTCCAGAAAGCCACGTAGCTTCTTCTCTCTATTGAGGCTGAAGCAAAAAATATCGTCTTGGGACTGTCGGCATTCTCGCTGGTACGCTTGCCTCTCTTCCGGGGACAGCGTGTTTTGTAAGTAGGCATCGAAGCGTTTGGCTTGTAGGTACCGCGGGGTATCTTTTACCGCTTCTGACACACCGAGTAGGTCTTGGTCCCCGGTGCGCGGGTTCAAGCAAGCAGTCAGACCGAAACACAGTGCTATCGCCGTAATCGTGAAGCGGATTGTCATGTTTTGATTGCCCGGGAGTGACCAAGAGTGTTTTTACAAGTATAGGTTACAACAAAGCTGTTTGCGAGGAGCGGGTTAATGGTTTTCGACTTGGACCCTTTGGGGATTTCGGCGGGTACGGTTTTTTGTGTGGGGCGCAATTACGCCGCTCACGCCAAGGAGCTGGGCAATAGCGTACCGACCGAGCCTGTGGTCTTTCTCAAACCCGCTAGTGCGTTGATGCATTCAGGTGGCACGATTATCAAACCCAGCGCGAGTAACCGAGTTGATCACGAAGTCGAAGTCGTGGTGGCTCTGGCCCGCGGAGGCCGCAATATTTCGGTGGAGCAAGCTCTCGATTGTGTGGCGGGGTATGCCGTGGGGATCGACGTTACTGCCCGCGATTTGCAAGAAGTCGCCAAAAAGAAGGCGCTGCCTTGGGCGGTTTCTAAGGGGTTCGACACATTTGCGCCAGTAAGCGATTTTGTTTCTCGGGCGCAGCTGGGCGATGGCCCCCTCGAAATCTCTTTAACGGTGAATGGGGCATTGCGCCAAAAGGGGAGTACGACCCAAATGCTTTTTCCTATCCCACAGCTGATTGCCTATCTATCGACGGTATTTACCCTGCATCGGGGCGACTTGATTTTTACCGGTACGCCAGAAGGAGTGGCTCCTCTGCAGGCGGGAGATGTGTGCGTGGCCACCCTTCAAGCCGATCGGGCGCGGTTGGAAGTAACGGTTCAGTAGTGGCCGGCACCTCGCTCAGTCGGCGCGCGGAATGGAGTTTGTTGCTCTGTTTGGCGGCCATCCAATTCACCCACATCACCGACTTTGTCATCCTGATGCCGTTGGGCCCGCAGTTTCTTCGGGCTTTTCAGATCACGCCCGGTCAATTCAGTTTGTTGGTCTCGGCTTATACCGTGAGTGCGGCGGTCTTTAGTTTAGGAGCCACTTTTTTCCTAGATCGCTGGGACCGCAAGACGGCTTTGTTGGGGATATACGCGGGCTTCGTTTTAGCCACATGTCTTTGTGGTTTATCCCAAACCTACCTGCAGCTCCTCGTCGCCCGCACCGCAGCCGGGGCCTTTGGGGGGACCGTCAACGCCCTTTCCTTTGCGATTGTCGGCGATTTAATACCGCAGGAGCGACGCGGCCGGGCCATTGGCGTTTTGATGGCAGCGTTTTCTGCGGCAACCGTCGCTGGTGTGCCCTTGGGGATTGTGGTGGCCGCCCATTTCGGCTGGCATTGGGTTTTTCTCGGTATCGGGCTGGCGGGCATGGGGTTGCTTGCCCTGGGCGCGTGGCGGATTCCGTCGATAAGAGGCCATCTTGGGGTAGCCCGACTTCAATCCCGCTGGGGCGAGTGGCAAAGTATTTTTTCTTCCGGTTTGCGGGTTCGTGGCCTGCTTCTTATTTCGTGCGTGATGGGGGCTGGATTTTTAATTATTCCCTTTCTTAGTCCATCGCTTGTGGCGAACGTGGGCGTGCGCGAGACGGACCTGAGTTTGTTCTATTTCGTGGGCGGGGTTTGCACTCTGTTCACTTCGCAATGGATTGGCTGGGCGACGGATCGCTGGGGGGCTCACACCGTGTTTCAAGGGTTGGCCACGTTCAGTGTCGTGCCTATCCTTTTAATGACCCACTTACCCCCGCTGGCTTTGTGGCAGGTGCTTCCGATTAGTTCGTTGTTTATGATTTCGGTTTCCGGACGTATGGTTCCCACAATGGCCATTTTGACCTCGTTGGTCCCCAGTTCTGAACGCGGCGGCTATATGGGCCTGGTTACTTTCTTTCAACAACTCTCGATGGGTGTTGCGAGCTTTACAGCCGGTAACTTGGTAACGATGGGCCCCGGCGGGCATTTAGAGGGCTACGCCCGTTGCGGGTTCTTTGCGGTGGGGCTGACCGCCATTGCTCTAACCCTAAAATTTCCCAAACCGAAGTCGCGCTAGTTTAGAAGCGGTAGTCGAGCCCGACCCCGCCCACCAACCGCACATACCGATAGATTTCCGTGATGTTGGAATTATTGCTGATGTAGTTGAGTTCCGAAATCAGGTGGAGATCTTTGCTGATCAGGTAGTCGAACTGGCCGCCAAGCGATAGTGGTGTGTCGTAGCGGGCGCCGGAGGGGCGATCACGGTATTCCTGGTAGCCGGCAGATGCGCGCACAGTCAAAACCGCCGCCTTGGAAAAAACAAACGCGTTGTTTAGTCCAATCACCAAGCCTTCGTTGCGGTATTCCGTGCCATTGGTTCGCAGTACCAATAAGTCCAAATCTATCGACGGATTTAAAAAGCTCGATTGCGAAAGATAAGACAACTGATTTCGCAAATGCCATTCGAAACCGGTCTTAGCCAGTGAGGGATCCAGTCCCACATCTGTGAAGAACTGCTGGGGGGTAAGACTCAGTTCCGCCGTCCAGCGCCAGCTGGTCCAGTTGCGACGCACAAAGGGCGCGATTGGAATACCAAGGCTCTGGGGTTTTAATGCGCCGTCGGTACTTTGGCTGGTGTCATTGCGAAAGATGTACGTAGCGCCGGTGCGTAAGCCATAGGAAAAAGAGCTCTTCGCTTGGAAGGTGTACGCCACCGTCGCATCGTTGATAAAAAATTGGCCGGCATGGGCGGCGGGATTGAAATTGTAATTGATGGAACCCCGCAGAGCGGCAGTCAAGCTATCGCCGCCCAGGGGCAAATCGTAGCCGATGCCATAGCGGACCGTTTCCATCAAGGTCGGGTTGCCCGACGCGCCAATATTCACAATCGCGTTGAGCAAAACGTTGCTGTCATACGAGGAGATGGCCGCGATATTGGCAAAGAAATTGGATTGGGGGGAAGCCTCCTCCGAGTCTTTCCCAGCGCCATCTATACGCGCAATGAGTGCGCGTGCGGTGCTGGCGGAGGCGGCGGAAACGTCGGGCGAAGCCAGTATCGACTGGGCTACCTTGCGGGCTTCCTGCCAATAAATGCCGGCTTCCTTGTCGGAGTCGCTGCGTTTGGCGATGACCCCTAGGTAGTAATAGGCGGATGCACGCAGCATCGGCGAATTCCCCCGAGCTACCGCGCGAAAATAATTCTCAGCCTCTGTAGCGTTGTCTTCGCCCAGTGCGATCACGCCCAAAAAGTACCGCGCCGGAGTGGTATTAAAATCGGCCTTGATGGAATTGGTTAGTAACGGTTTAGCCAGTTCCGGGCGTTTGAGGTCGACTAGCAGTACGCCGGCTTGGAAATCATAGGTCGCAGACTGGGTGGCCGGTAATTTATTTTTGGCGGCAATAGCTCTGAGCAAAGAGAAGACAGCGAGCGAATCTTCGCTACGGCCTTGGTCTTTGAAGACCAGGCCTTTTAGTTCCAGCGCTTTCAAGTCCTCGGGGGCTTCTTTGATGACCGCCTCCAAAAGCCGTAGAGCCTCGGGAAGTTGGTTTTTTTGGTAGGCAACCACGGCTTCGGTGTAATTGAGTTCGAGTTGCGAACCTGCATACGCCGGGGCTAAGGCTGACGTCAGAAGCCAAGCAATCCAAATTTTTGTCATCGCCAATTATTCTATTTCACTGCAAGCAATTGACAACCTAGATCGTTGGTCACAACACACCACGTCACAATGATGGGCTGGTCATCTTCCTCGGCAATCGATATCGTATTGGAATGCGAACTCTCATTTTGGCTTCGATTTTGTTTAGCAACAATGTCGTACACGGTGCTTCCCCCGCTGCCCGCGCGGTGAGTGTCACTGGTGAGGTGAAGGTGGGTAATCGAGACGTAAGGGTAGGGGACGAGATACCGGCAGGGCAGATGATTCGCACGGGCCCCACCGGCGCCGCAAAATTATTACTGGCGGACAAAAGCATAGTGGATCTGGCCAAAGACACCGCGTTCACCATTGAATCTTCCGTACAAGACGTTGGATCGTCGACAAAACTGGACTTTGGCATGGTCCGCAGCTCCATCCAGAAAAAGATGGAGAAAAAAATTAAGTTTCAAATGCGAACCAAAACCGCGGTTTTGGCTGTTCGAGGAACGGAATTCATCGTCCGCTCGGGCGGGTCGGGCCAGAAGGTGGCGGATCAAATTACAGTGCGCGACGGGCAAGTGGCCGTGGGACAAGGCGGTGGTATTGCTGCGCGCATGCTCAATCCGGGCGATCAACTTTCTACTGTGGGTCGTTTCGTAAACAATCAAGTGCAGATCGACACCCGCCAGACCACCGTGACGCAAATCAAACCCGAAGCGATGGCGGCGATCACCAATCAGGCGACAGTCCCAGACACCACCTTCATTCAACGCATCGAAGTTCCCGCTAACGGCAACGGCAACGGGATGAAAGGTGCCGGAGATGGCACGCTGGCCATCGCCGCCGCCAAAGTCGTACAAGATGTGGGCAATGGCCGCAACCCGGCTAGCCAAACCGAGGGGGGTAAGCCGCATCCGCCGCCGCCCCCACCCAATCCGATTGGATCGTTAAATAATATCGACGGCAGCGCCGCGCAGAATAAAATTGTTTCAGGCATAGCTCTGCGCGTTAATTTTCAGCCCTAGCTGCTTTCATATTTCGCTGCGAAATTGCCGATAAGCGTTTGTGCGCAAACGACTTTGGGCCATTCACGCAATCTGGATAACGCTCTGCGTTTCTGGTTTTTTACTTTCTCAATACTCTCAACGTTGGCCGCTGCCCGGTTCGATCGGATCGGCTCTGACCCCCAGCTTCCAGAGATTCACTGGATTTTTTCGCGATATTAAATTGCGTTACCGCGGCTACCGCGCGCCCACTGCACCGGTTGTAATCGTCGATATCGACAGTGCGTCTCTTGAACAATTCGGTCGTTGGCCCTGGCGACGCGATTATATTGCCAACCTAATCGACCAAGTTTTTCAAGAAGGCGCCTCAGTGGTCGGGTTGGATATGGTGTTCTCCGAGCCCCAAGAGAGTGTGCCGGACGAATTAAAAGAGATTCTCAAGCAGCAAAAGCTCGGGGATTTGTTAGGGGTGTTTGATTTCGATCGGACACTTGCGGGGATATTTGCCAAATACCGCGGGCGGCTGGTTTCTTCCTGGCTTTCTGAGAGCGTTTGTCGTCCCGCTCTTTCCACTCCCGAGCAGTGCCCCGTGTTTCACCCCGAGGCGTTGGCTGCCATTCCCGCCGGTTTCGAAAAGTTCTCGCTTCCGGCCGTAAAAATGCTGCCGGGTTTCGCATTAGACACCACGCCTTTGCCGACTGCTATCACCAGCATCTCAAACTTGCCGGCGCTCAGTAGCTCCATTAATCGCTCGGGCTTTGTGAATCGAGTCTTGGATGTCGACGGTATTTTGCGTCGGGCTAGCCCCGTAATGCTAATGGGTGGCAAAGCCTACGGCTCCTTGCCGTTGGAGATGGCCCAAGTAATCCGCGGCGAGAAAGTGTCGCTTACTTTAAATGGAGATGGAACTGTCGGTGAAATGCATTGGGAAAAAACGGGCAAAATCATTCCCACTAGCCCGCAGGGCTCTTTGGATATCAATTTTCTGGGGCCGGAGCGCCATTTGCGTTATGTGTCGGCGCTCCAAGTCCTTCAGCATGCAGCCGGAGATCGCAGTTTGGCGAGTTTGCGCGACACCTTTCAAGGCGCGCATGTTTTGATCGGCGTGTCTGCACTGGCCGTCGGCGACTTGGTAGCTACTCCGTTTGAGGCCGTGAACCCTGGCGTGGAAGTTCAAGCGACTGTTCTGGAAAACCTGCTGACCGATTCGCTCATCGACACCGGTCAGGCGGCGCGGGTGTTCTGGGCCATTTTGGCGTGGATGATGGTGTTTGGGGCGCTATCGGTTTACGTGGGCCAGAAATGGGAAGCGGTTCCCGCCATGGCCATGGCTTCCGCTCTAGGTGTGGTCAGTGCTTTTGTGGACTTTCAGATGCTCTTTTCCGCAAAGCTCGATTACGCCACGGGCTTTTGGTACGCCCAGCTGCTTGGTACTTCGGCGATCACTCTGGCGGGCCGCTATATCATTGAGCAGAACGATAAGAAATTTGTCCGCAGCGCTTTTTCTAAGTACGTGGCGCCAACCGTTGTCGACAATATTTTAAAAGATCCCAAGCAGCTCATTTTAGGAGGGCGGCGCGAAACCCTCACTATTCTTTTTAGTGATGTCCGCGGATTCACTACTTTGTCGGAAAAGCTCGACGCCCGCACCATCAGCGAATTTCTAAACGACTTTTTGGGACTGCAAACCGAGATCGTATTTCAATACGGCGGCACGCTAGATAAATACATTGGTGATGCGGTCATGGCCTTTTGGGGTGCGCCCTTACCATTAGCCGATCATGCGCGCCGCGCCTGCGACGCCGCTATTGCCATCACCAACGCTCTGGAGCAGAACCGGCCTCGCTATCTGGAAAAGTACGGCATCCATGTGCACATGGGAATCGGCGTTCACACGGGTGAAGTCAGTGTGGGCAATATGGGTTCCGTTCGCAGCTTCAGCTACACCGTTATCGGCGACAGCGTGAATTTGGCTTCTCGTTTGGAAGGGGCTACAAAAACCTTTGGCGTCGAAATTCTAACGACCCGCGCCACTTTGGATTCAATGGCCGAGAGTGGCGCGTCCCTGCCGGCGCACCGTCGCCTGGCGCAGACCAAAGTGAAGGGCAAGAAAAACGCAGTGGAGATTGTGGAGTTGCTACGCGCGCCCCGATCCCCTGAAGGCCTGGATAGCTTCGCTCGCGGGGTTGCCCAATACGAATCCCGTCAATGGGCTGCGGCCCTGGCTAGTTTTGAAAAAGCGCAGTCGCTGCTAGGGACTTCGTCTGATCCGGATCGCTGCACCGCCGAATACATCGACCTGTGTAAACAATGCCTTGCGACGGAGCCGCCCACCGATTGGGACGGCTCCTGGTCGCTTACTTCGAAATAGGCTTCACCAATCCTTCGGTGTAGGCCGTTGTTTCCAATTCAATCTTCAAAAAGACTGGCAATTTGGGATCCGACAAAAGCTCGGTGTAGTACGGTTCCAATTCGGCTGCATTCAGAAACGGGTTCCGCTTGTCGGAAAGGGTAATGATCGTGTTGACGATCTCGCTGAAGTACTGTGGGTAGTAGGCCTGCTTTTTATAGTCGGTAAGCAGGGCCAAGTAGTCTTTTTCCCCGTATACCATGTCTTGCTTGGATTGGGCGGTCGCGGCGAGGTACTGAGCCGCATCGAATTCAGGGATATTGTGCGACTCCAAAATTTCGACCAATCGTTCCCGACCCGCCTTTTTGGCTTCCTCACGGCTCGCTACAAAATCCGTTACCGTGGCCAATCGCCAGCTGACGAACGTGTCTTGGCTTTTGATTTCTAGGAAATCGGCTACGTCCTCATAGAGCTTCTGCCATTTTTTTCGTTTTTTGCCTTCGGGGCAGCGGGCCGCTTCGTCTCCCTCAAAATTCTTCGTACAGTCGATGAGTTCGTGCCCAAGGGTGCAAAGTGGGTAGAATTCGTCCGGGTCGTCGGAGGTGAAGGGGTCTTCGAGCTCCATCTGGCAACCGGCTTGGAGCGTGTCAATCAGGTCAATCTCGACATCTTCTTCTCCTTCGGCGCCCACGGAGAATTTCCAGAGCTTACGGGAAGCCAAAGCGACAATGGTGTCGGTGCTGATTTCGAAGTCTTCTTCATCGTCGATGGAGAGTTGTTTTTTGCCGCTCAACGGAATGCTGATGAAGCGTTTTATGGCGGAAGAATTCGCGGCGGTTTCACGGTTGCCCAGCATTTTTTCAAAAGTGCTCGAAAGGGTGAATTTGGATTGGTGCTGCACCAATGAGAAATCGGTGAGTTCATTGCCAAAATCATTCGCGCGGTGAACGAGGCCCACGATTTCTCCTTTGAGATTCAGTACGGGCGACCCGCTGTTGCCGCTCGGTGTGCAGTGACTGGTGCCGCACCATTCCCCCGTGCGACGGTAAATCGGGGCTGCGGACCAGCGCTTGAGGCCCCCGTAAGGGTGGCCCACGATGTACACTTGTTTGTCGACGGCGGTGTCGCCCTCGGCGTCCGAAAATTCGAGCCCGGCGGGGATGGGAAAGGGTTTAGCCAGTGGGTTACCCTTTTCCGGCAGGTAAACTTTCATGACGGTTACGTCGTCGATTTGAGAGCTGAGCACCGGAACGACAAAAACCTCTTTGGTTTCGTATTTTCCTTCGCGCTCAAGTTCGAGATCGAGATCCAGGTAACAACCTTCGCGGGTGCAATTTTCGTGGCCGACGACGTGGGCATTGGTGACCAGCTCTTGGCTTTGTTTCAAGAAAAAGCCAGTGCCGACGCTACCCTCGACCGTGCGAATCCGAACCACGGCTCGGGAGGCCTCCACTATTTCCTTTGGCGCGGAGTCCATGGAGTGAAGAGGTTCTACTCCCGCGGGCTGCGGGAATGCCGCGAAAGCGAAACCACTGACAAGAAAAAACAAACCGAATAGACCCCGACCCATGCTGCCTCCAAGCTGCGTTCCTAAAGATTGAGACTCTGAAGCAGAATAACTGGGCGTGTCAATTGGAAGAGTGCGTTAAAAAAACAAACTGGGGAAATGCCCGCTTGGGGGGAGTCGCGCCCCCGCTAGTCGCGGTTGCGGCTCGGAGGGCGGCAGAATCCGTCGCTACCCCGGTTCATTCCATTGGGGCAGCCGTGCCCCCGATCCGCATCGAACCGTTTGCCGCTGTCTTTGACGCCCACTCCAGTGGCATTCGGTGGACGGCTAGACATGGGCCGGGTGGCGCAACCCAACAGCAAAAGCGCGGCTATCGTCGATAGAAACGAAACTTTCATGGATTACCCTTATTTGGCTAAGAGTGCGGCGACGGCTTTGTCTAATTCGGGAGCCGAGGGCGAGACGCTCGATTTATAGCGCGCCACGATTTCGCCTTTTTGGTTGATGAGGAATTTTTCAAAGTTCCAAGAGACCTCACCCTTTGGGGTGGCCGCCTCGGTCAGAAATTTATACACCGGTTGCTTCTCTGCGCCAGTAACCGCATTTTTGGAAAACAACGGAAAAGAAACTTTGAATTTTTTCTCGCAGAACTTCTTGATCTCGGCGTTGCTTCCCGGTTCTTGCGAGCCGAAGTCGTTGCTTGGGAAACCCAAAACGACCAAGCCTTTGGATTGGTATTTTTTGTAAAGCGCTTCGAGATCTTTGTACTGGGGAGTGAAGCCGCATTCGGAGGCGGTATTGACCACCATCACCACTTTGCCTTTGTATTGGGAGAGGGCTTCTTTTTTGCCGTCTATCGTCTCGGCCGATAGATCGTAAAAACCCGAATTTGCGGAAGCGAGGGCCGCATTAAAAACCATGAGCGACCACAGGATGCATTTCATTCAGTCTCCTTGTTCAAGCCAGTATTTAGCGTAGCGCCCAGCGCCTGCTTTCGCAAGTGGGTGCCGAAAGCCCGCATGACCACTAGATGGGCGAGTGCTTGCGTAAACTTATAGACGTACCAGGGGAGACGGGGGCGGTATTCATGCAGGGCGGCGAAAAAAGTTTTACCGTCGAGACTCAAGCGGAACTCCAATCGCCCTCGGCCTACTTTTTTAGTCAACCATCCTTCGCGGATATAAAACAACGCCCGATCGGGCGTGCTGCGCTCTTTAGAGAGCTCCAATACTAGGAGCGCGCGATTACCAATAGAGAAGCGGCAAAAGCCATCTTTTTCGACTTTCACATTGAGTAGCCAAGGAATGAATGTAGGGAGCCAGCGCATGTATTCCTCCCCTAACCAGAACGCATCGCGGCCCGCAGGGCGCGGTAAGCGTTGCACGCTGCGGACGTCCGGATCGGCCGTGGCCGGGCGGTAAGCCCGGGGTCGCAGGCCTTGTTCTTGCGCAAGACTGTCTTCGAGGCTTTTGCGAAAACTGGTTCCGACGACACCGGCGGCCAGTTGCCAGGTGCGGTTGCCGGCCACCATATCGTGTCGCAAACTTTGAACAAGTGGTTGAACAAGGGCTTTAGGGGCGCCCGTAATCAGAGATACCCAGAGCCGAGAAAGACCTGGCGTGAAAAGTGGAAACCGCGCTAGCCACCGGTGCTTGTCCAGTACTTCTGAAGTCATCGCGATCATCTCTCGGTAGCTCAGTACATCCGGCCCACCGATGTCATGAACGCCGCGCGATCGTTCTGGGTGTTCCACGCAATAGGCGAGCAACTCCACGACGTCGTCTAATGCGATGGGTTGGGTGAGCGACTCCGTCCAGCGCGGGCAAATCATCACTGGTAATCGTTGTACGAGGCGCACCAGCATTTGAAACGAAGAACCTTCTGGTCCGACGATCAAGCTCGCCCGCAACGTAGTCACGGGAATACCGGCCGAAGCCAAGGTGCGTTCGACTTCCAATCTGCTAGCCAAATGCCGGGAAAGAGGGCGGTGATTGGGAAGCAGTCCACCCAAGTAAATGATTTGCTTTACTCCAGCTTTACGGGCGGCCCGGGCAAAATTATCGGCAGCGATCAAATCGAAGTCTTCAAAGCTGCCTTGAGTGAGTCGTGCGGAGGGCAGCATCGAATGCACTAGGTAGTATGCGGTTTCCACGCCTTCTAAAGCTCTTTCGGCGTCGAGTAGCGAAAACAGATCGCACGCGCGCCATTCCGATGCGTGGAGACCTTTGGGAGGGGTTGCAGAGCGAGAAAGGCCGATAACGTGGTGATGGGCATTGAGTTTCTCAGTCAGGGCTTTACCGACGAAACCCGCAGCACCGGCGATGGCTATTTTCATTACTTTGGAGCTCCTACAGTGGGGGCTTTGTATCATATACTAATGCCCATGCCGACTCGCCTTGCCGATCACGGCCCCATTTATATTGAGACTCGGCTCGATCGCCTCATAGCCGAGCCGTTCAACGCCGCGACCGCTGCCTTGTTCTTGCTTCTCGCACTCGTTTGGCTGTGGCGCTTGCGCGGCCAGTACCGTCAAAACTATTTTTTTGTTTATTGCGTAGGCATGCTGGCAGTAGGCGGAGTGGGTGGCACGCTGTACCACGGCACTCGCGCCTCACGCTGGTTTTTGGTTTTAGACTTTCTTCCCATTGCACTGATCTGTCTCAGTGTGGCCGCGTATATCTGGGGCCGTATTTTAAAGCGCGGCCCCGCGGTTGGATTTTTGGTGGTGCTGGGTTTTTATTTTCCCCTCGCTCTGGGCCGGCATTTCATTCCGATGCCCTGGGCGATTAGTTTTTCGTATTTGGTGATTGGCCTCGCGGTCGTGACTCCACTCGTTGTTATTTTGGCGAGGTCCGGCTGGCGGGACTGGCGCCAGGTCGCGGGTTCCTTCGCGCTTTTCTTGGTGGCGCTGGGCTTTCGCGTGGCGGACTCGGTGGAAGCTACGGCGCGGTTTTTACCGATGGGCAGCCATTGGCTCTGGCATGTTTTTTCGTGGATGGCGGTGGGAATTATTTTGGAATACTTCTACCGCTACACTAAGGCAGCGGCTGGGTGAAGAGAGGCGCCATTTCCCGCCCAAAATCCAACGCATCCCGATTGGCCTCGACCTGAGGGTCGATTTTTTCTTCCTGCATCTGGTGCACTTCTTGCGAGGGTGTAGGTGCGCGGAAGCTTTCGTTGCCGAAATAACCCGAATACATTGTGGCGCCGCCCACAAGCGTGGCGCAGGTCACCGCGCCGCCGAGGACCGCTACTTTCATCATGGGCAGATGGCCCCAGAAGTCGGCGAAAAAACCGGGCTTGGGTTTGGCCTTGGAGCTTATCTCGCGCTCTAGCTGGAATTGCAGTCCGGTGATGCCCTTCTTGGTCAGGTAAATATTAAAGGCGCGGCTGAGTTCCTCAAACGTGCTTGCGTGCAACTCTGGCGGGTTGGCGCGCTGCAGAGTAAAGAATTCGTGGAAATAAGCGTAATGCACCAGTCCTGCGCCTTTGCCTTCGGCTACCGGGTTGGCGGCCTTGGACGCATGCTCCACAAAGAGCGGATCGATGTTGGGAATAGTGAGATCCGGTGCTGCCTTCAGGTAGCGGTTGTCCAGAGCGTCCGAGAACGTGCGGTAGAGGCGACTATAGAGTTCGTCGGTAAGCAACTGCCGTGCGCCGTGGATAACGGCTAGGCGCGCGCGTGCTTGTTCGTCGTCTAGGTTCTGATCGGCGTGCGTGCGGGCGACGAGCGCGTCGAAGTCGGTGGAAATAGATTCCATCGTTTGCGGCAAGCTGATTCGAAACAGCCGGTACATATTTGCGCCGTCGGGGTTCCATTCGGGTGGAACAGGCGAAGCGGATACCCAGGTCGAGAGCAGCAGGAAGAACATTCCCCAGTATTTCATTTGCGCGATCCTTCGGCTTGGGCGAATTGCATGCAGCGTTCTTGGGTGCCGTCGGTTTTGAGTTCTGCGCGTTTTTGAGCCGCATTTTTGGTGAAGTCGAGATAGTCCCATCTGCGGGCGGCGGTTTCGTAAAGGCAAAACGCAAACCGGGCCGCTTTATCGAGCGCGGCGTCGTTGCCCCCAATTTGGGATTCTACGCCGGTGACGTATTGGCCAACGTAATTTTTGATTTGTCCCTCGGTCCATTGCACGGGAGTCGATTCGGTCATGTTTAAGACTCCAGGGAAAATGCCTCCATCGCGCGACAAGCGAGCCTCTTGTGCGGGGTCGAAGGCAGGGGAGATGAAGTTGTCGACGCCATCGATAAACGCATCCACTTTTTCAAAGTAGTAGTTGCGGGTCTTGTCGCGAATGATCCGCTCGAAGGCGGTAAAGCCCTTTTTGCCGCGGATCATTTTGGTCCAGCCGCGTTCACGGGTGTCTTTGGGATCGGTCAGAGCGGAGTGTACCGAATTCCAGCGATCGCGGACGCTAAACCACGATTCTTTTTGAGCGCGCCGTTCTTGGGGCGCCGAACAGACCAAAGTGCTCTTGATGGCAGCGCCGGCCTTTTGGGAAATTTCTAGAATAAAGCGCTGAGGAATAACCAACACACAGTTACGCACCATCAGGTGCAGTTGCGCCGTGATCTCTTCCTTGCTCAGTGTGATCGTATCAACGGAACTGACCCGGGATCTTTGGCCGTCGCCGGCTGACATCTCCTTGATACGGTACCATTCGGCTTCCTTGTTGAAGGCCGTATTAACAGAGGCCTCATTACCCATCACGCCGTAGCCCAATGTTGAGGCGACCCCCGCTACGAAATGTTCGGAGTTCTTGTCGGCGGCAATAGTGCGGTCGGTTTGTTGGTGCTCGTTGAAAAAACTCACCGCCAGGGCACCAAAGTAGTTATTGGTACTGCTTACTTGGGGTGCGGTGTTCAAGACTTTTTCTGTGATGGTGAAGTGGTTGAGATGGAAAAACTCCGTCGGTTTGCGCTGGCACTGAGCGGACTGCTCGGCATTTAGGCCCAGTTTGGTATTGCAAAAGGGTGCCAGTAGCGCAGGCGCTTTTTCCGCCAGGCCTTCTCCTTCGGATTGTACGAAACCAGACAGCGCATCCCAGCGAGAGTCGCCGGCCGTCCAGGTTTTCCAATTGCCCCAGCTCTTGGGTGCATCGGCTAATGCTAAAGCCGTGAGGGGGCCATAGCCCTGCCAGTATTTTTCAAAAAGCGCGAGTGGGGAATCTCCCCATTCTACCTTAAGTGCGTAGGCGGTCCCGCCCTGGGAAGCGATCTTGCGCACGCGATCAAACGGAATGGAAACCCAGTGTCCAGGGCGGCTTCTATCGGAATCAATCGATTCGCCCGCAGAATTGTCGTTGCCGTTAGGGTTGGAGACAAACGGGGCGGAGAACTCGAGCGGTTCCACAATTCCTTTCTCTTCAGAGAGAGGAGTGAGCGTAATTTGCAGACGGGCGCGTGCGTCCAAGCGGGGTTGTTGGGTGAAATCGATGGCGAACGTGACAGGGGTATTAATCTGGTTTTGCTCGTCGACTTGAACTTCCGATTCATACGCGCCCAAAAAAGCTTGTGCGGCGCGGTGGGTATCCGGTTCCACCATCGGATCCACCAGTACCAACGACATTTTGAAACGAGTGCCCGGCTGCAGCACCTGCGGATCGGGTTTGCCGCTGGGGTTAGGGCGAGTGACGGTTGGTCGGAGGGTGAGATTCCATTCCCGCAACGTAGTGAGCTGCAGGTGTTCGTTGAGTTCAAAGCCTCGGCGTAAAAAGAAGGCACTGTAGTTTTGCAAATTCAACTTAGCGGTCCCGCCGGGCAGGTAAGAAGGAGCGCCTTGTCGACGTAAATCGCGGTAAAAAAGATCGCCCCGCTGCCAGGGATTTACAGCAATTTCCACCGCTCGGGTCTCGCCTTCGGATTGGCGAGAGCGCAGTAAAATGAAGCGGCGTTGGTAGTGCTCGGGCGCTTTGGCCAGCTCCAGATAACTCAACTTGCCCTGCACCGGCAGATCGCCGCTCGAGTTGGAGGTGGCCTGCGTGCCTACGGCGCCGGCGGGCCACTCGGTAGAGTTGGCAATCAGGTATTCAAAGGACTCCCCAGCCAGCGGTTTACCGCGATCGGCAGGGTCCACGACTCGCACTTCGGCCGAAAAGCCCACGGTGGTTTGGGTTGATTTGGGGTCGTAGCTCACCACCCCGTTGAATGAGCCGCGCGATCCGTCGGTTTGAAAAGAATGCGACGGACCTTGCTGTTCGCCTTCACCGGTCAACGAACGCTCGGCTTGATCTTCCGACACGGGTGGAATGGCCAGCCGCACGGTGCGCAGATCAGCCAATCCGTTGCTGCCCTCTATCCACGGGTTAATCGCAATGGGGATTTCCACTTTCACTCCGCCGCTTTCAAGGGTGCGAGTGAAGCGGATGAAAACTTGGTTTTTCACTCGAGCGGCAAAGCGCACTTCTTCGGTCCAGTATAGGCAGCCAAAGGCGTCGGAGGGGGAGAGCGGGCTGCTCGCTTCGTTGCGCAGAAGGTTGAAGGCTTGGTTGGCGACTGCCTGCCGGCTGGCGCGGTCGATGGCGCAAACCTTAACGTGGTAGGCCTTGTAGTTGGGTAGCCCGGAAGTGGGATCCACTTCGAGCGTTTCCGTGTGCACCGGCGACACGGCCGATAAAATAAAAGGCGCACTATCGCCCGTTGCGGCTACGGGGGGCGTGACCGACTTAAAAGAACAGCCCACGAGTAAGCAGGCCGCTATGAGGTATTTAGAAAACCGCATACTGAGTACTCAACTGCACCTGCACCCAATCCAATCCGGACTGGTAGGGGTTACTAGCCAAAACACTCGAGTGAACCCAGCGCACCGATGCGCCGATGCCCGACCGCCAGTCGGCGGCAAGCGCGGCACCAAATCCAGCGCGGTTCGCATGACCGAAAGCCCGGTCATTGTAAAACGCAGGGGCCGTGTCGGAATCCACTCGAAACCATTCAAATTGGGGTGTTAGACGAAGCGTTGCCGACGCATCCCATCCCACTGCTCCAGAAAAGCGCCATCCGACCGATTTGTCGCGGGGCGCTGCGGCATTTTGGATGAGCGAGGCGTGCAGTTTGGGGTGAAGGTTCCCCACGCGCCCTTGCGCGCCCGCGCTCCACTCAAAGCCAGAAAAGCCATATACGTAGGTGGTTCCGGCGTCTTGGCCTTGAACCGTGTTGCCCAGAAACTGCGCTTGGTAGGCGGTGGGGCCGGCTAGGTTTTCGAAAAGAAAATGGGAAACGTTGAGCGTCACACCCCATTGCTCGGAAGGGCTGTACCCCAGCGCCACACGTTCCATGTAAAAGCCCGGCATTCCCTGCGGCCAATTTCCCCAAGGTTGTAAAGAGGAGGTATCCGCCGGCACGGCCTGTTGCGCCTGGATCGATAGAGAAAACGCGCCCCATTTCTGATCGAAGCTTTGCAAGATTGCGGGAAAAGATTGCCGCTGCAAAAGCAGGGGGGATTCCCAGCGCGCCTGATCGATTGCGCCGCCGACGAGACGCAATGGCGCTATCGGGTTCCAGGTTACTTGGGCTTCGCGAAGGCGCTGGATTTGGCGCGCCTGGAAGTCATTTTGGAAACGGGCGCGCGAGGCGCCTGTTTCGAGCTGTACGCTACCGGCTACACGCACCTCCACATTAGGAGCGAGTGGCTGGGTGAGTGCTGCTTCAATCTCAGTACCGGCGATCCGGCTTTGGTTGTGCTCGCTTTGGGCACCAAAGCCATACAGAGCCAAGCCCAAGCGCAGACTTTGGGTGGCTGGGATCTCAGCGCCCCAAAGGCAGGCCGGCGCCAGGAACCAGGCAAAAAGGAAGAATTTGGGCTGCATCGGGGCCGACTATAGTGCAGCGCGGCCTTTAGCAGTTTCATGGTTAAATTAGGAAATGGTCAGGGCCCGGACCCTTTCGGAAATCCTTTTAAACCACAATATTAACCAGGCGATCGGGGACGATAATCACCTTTTTTGGTGGTTTGCCTTCCATCGCGGCTCTGACTTTCTCCGAAGCGAGGGCCTGGGCTTCTAACGCTTCTTTGGCAATCCCGCGTTCCACTTCGAGTTTGTCGCGTAGCTTGCCGTTTACTTGGACCACGATGGTGAGGGTGGAATCTTGGCAGAGGCTTTCCACATGGGTCGGCCAGTCGGCGCGCGCGACGATTTGTTTTTCCCCGAGCCGTTCGCACAGTTCCTCAGCCAAATGCGGAGCATAGGGGGCCAGCGCTTTTAGAAACATCAAAAGCGTTTCGGTCGGCAGGGTTTTGCTGCCGGTGGCTTCGTTGACGAAAATCATCATCTGGGAAATCGCGGTATTAAACGCGAGTTTTTCGGTGTCTTCCCCCACTTTTTTGATTGTGCGGTGGAGTGTTTTCCACAGAGCGGGTTCGGAAGCGCCCGGCTCTTTGGTAATTTTGGTCGAGAATTCTCCCGTTTTATCGTCGACTACCAGGCGCCACACCCGCGCCAGAAAGCGCGAAACGCCTTCCACCCCTTCCATGCTCCAGGGTTTGGTTTGCTCTAAAGGCCCCATGAAAAGTTCGTACAGGCGCATGGCGTCCGCGCCATATTGGTCTACGACGTCATCGGGGCTGACGACGTTGTTCTTGGACTTCGACATTTTTTCGATTTGCGAATGCACGCTGTTGCCGGTGGCTTTGACCACGGGTTTGCCTTGGCGCTGTTCGATTTCGCTGGGGTGGTAGTACTTGCCGGCGTCATCCCGGAAGCTGGTGCCCAGAATCATCCCTTGGTTGAAAAGTTTTTGGAACGGCTCCTTGGTGTGCACCAAGCCGCAGTCAAAGAGCACCTTGTGCCAGAAGCGGGAGTACAAGAGATGCAGCACGGCGTGCTCCACCCCACCGATGTAGAGGTCCACCGGAAGCCAATAATTTTCCGCTTCTTTGGACCAAGCAGCATTGGCGTTCTTGGGATCGGTAAAGCGCAGGTAGTACCAGCACGAGCCCGCCCATTGCGGCATCGTATTGGTCTCCCTCAGGCCGGTCCGGCCGTCGGGCAATTTCACTTCACGCCAATCCTTGGGCGCGCGCGCGAGCGGCGGTTGCCCGTCGGCAGTGGGACGGTATTCGTCGATAATCGGCAATTCCACCGGGAGCGAATCTAAAGGCACGGCAGCCACTCCGCCGTCGGCGGTGTGGATCAGCGGAAAAGGCTCGCCCCAATAGCGCTGGCGCGAAAAGAGCCAGTCGCGCAGGCGGTAGGTCACGCGCGGTGTACCGGCACGCTTGGCTTCGAGCCACTCGATCATTTTGGTTTGGGCGTCCGCGATTCCCAGGCCATCGAGGAACCCGGAATTTACCAAGGTGCCGGTGCCTGTGTGGGCCGCTTCGGCAACGGGTTTATCACCGCCGGAAATGACTTCCTTGATTGGCAATTTATGCTGGAGAGCAAACGCGTGATCGCGCTCGTCGTGGCCAGGCACGGCCATCACGGCGCCGGTGCCGTAGGTCATCAAAACGTAGTCCGCCACCCAGATAGGCAAGCGCTCGCCGGTTACGTGGTGGGCGGCGTATGCGCCGGTAAAAACGCCGCTCTTATCTTTGGCGAGATCGGTCCGCTGCAGATCGGTTTTGTTGCGAACCTCGGCGAGGTATTTTTCGACTTCGGCTTTGCGTTCGGGCTTCGTGATTACTTTGACCAGCGGGTGCTCGGGTGCCAGAACGGCGTACGTAACCCCCATAAAAGTGTCTGGGCGGGTAGTGAATACTGCAAAACTTTGAGTCGTGCCTTCAATGGAAAATCGGATTTCGGCGCCTAAGGATTTTCCAATCCACTCGCGCTGCATTTCCTTCACACCTTCGGGCCAGTCGAGGGTATCCAGATCCGCGAGCAAACGCTCAGCGTACACGGGAATCTTGAGCATCCACTGCTTCATTGAGCGGCGCTCCACGGGGTCGCCGGTCTCAACATATTTTCCGTCTTTAACTTCTTCGTTGGCGAGTACCGTTCCGAGGGCAGGGCACCAGTTTACCGGCACTTCGGCGAGGTACGCCAAGCCCTTCTCATAGAGCTTGAGGAAGATCCACTGTGTCCATCGGTAGTAGTCCGGATCTGTCGTGCTAAATTCACGACTCCAGTCGTAACTGAAACCGAGCCGTTTGATTTGGCGTCGAAAGTTGTCGACGTTGGTTTTGGTAATCTTGGCAGGGTGAATGCCATCGCGCATGGCGGCGCGCTCCGCCGGTAAACCGAACGCGTCCCAGCCCATGGGGTGCAAAACGTTAAAGCCTTTCATTCGCTTGAAGCGCGCAACCACGTCAGTGGCTGTGTAGCCTTCAGGATGGCCCACATGTAGGCCCGCGCCGGAGGGGTAGGGAAACATGTCTAAAACGTAGAACTTCGGTTTGCGCGGAAGTTCGGCTGGGTTCAGGGGTAACTCAAAACACTTTTCAGTGTCCCAACGTTTTTGCCATTTCGGTTCAATAGAAGCTGGATCGTATTGCATGGTGCGGTAGTAAAACACGGAAGGCCGCGGGCCGTCTAGCCGAGACGCGATTCCGGACCCTCTCTACGGCGTTCCGCTTGGGAACACTTGTCGCGTTTCTTGCAGGGCTGCTCCCTCCGGAGGTGTCCTTTGCGCATACTGAAATTATTTTGGATCTTGGCCCTGGTTGGTTGTGGAGAAAAAACAGAGTCCGGCCCGTCGAACCCATCCGCCGCTCCGCCACCTAGTGTAGCCACCTCGCAAGGCGTCCCACCCTCTGCGGGTCCCATTCCGCCGTTGCGTTCTGCTTCGATGGTCAAAGCCCAGCTGATCCCTTTGGCCGCGGCCGGAAAATACGAAATAGCCTTGGAGTGGGAAGCCGAGGGTGTTTTCGCCGAAGAATGGTGGGTGCAAAGAGTGAAGCCGGCCGAAGGCGCGCGCGTGATGGTTCGGCTACCTGCCCAGGCGCGCCGGTTTACGGTGGTCGACGTCGCATTGGGAGTCGATCATGAATACCGAGTATTTGCGCATAACGACGGAACCAACGCCGAAATCGGCGCGGTCGCTCTGCACCCTCATCCTGACCGCGTATTTACCAAGGGTGAATATGTCTGGAAAGGTGGCCAGTATGGCCGGCTGTTTTTTGAATTCGGTTCCATAGTTTGGATCGGGGACGAATTTCCCATGGACTTGGATTTGTTGGAACTGCATTCCGATGGCGGGATTATTCGCAACTATTATAACCCCGCAGCTCCGGGCCACGCGGGTTTGTCCAGCGCACCCCTACGCTTGAAGGTTGGGCTAGCTCGCGGGGATCTTCAATTGATCACCGATGGCCAAGGCGGGGGCCAAGGGTTGGAAGGGGCGCCCGGCGCGCCCGGTGCCGCGGGAAAAGATGCTTTTGCGGGTCGTTGGGAGGGGTGGTCGCGGCTGGTGGAAGGGACTTCAGGATTTTACCAGCGCGAGTCTCCGCGCCCGGCCGAACGAGGTTCTGTGGGCGGTGATGGCGAGAAAGGGGGAATGGGGTGTAGAGGGGGCGATGGGGGCGCCATCACGCTTATCGTCGATAAAAATGCCGGATTCTGGCCGCGCCTCTCTAGTGAGGGAGGACCGGGTGGCCCCGGGGGCGCGGGCGGAAAGCCAGGACCGGGCGGTCTCGGCGGCAAGGGAGCCGCGGCGGTTCCTGGGGGCGGTCGGGAGTGGCCCGCCGCCGCTGAAGGCCCGAGCGGAAACCCCGGAACACCCGGAAAGCGGGGCGCCGACGGTAAGACCGGGCGCCAGATCGTGAAGCTGGGCGAGGTGGAATTCCGTCGTCCCTAGCCGCCTACTTTGCCGTGCCCCGCGAAGTCCACCACGTCGCCCCGGGGACTAATGACTTGGAACGTAAAATCGTAGTCTTCCTTTTTGGGTGGCACACCACTGAGTTCTCCCGCCGGTGCGAGCAGAAGCCATTTGGGGCCTGTCAGCATTTTGTAACCGTAGGGCCAATTGCCGAAAACCTTTTTCAGGTTAAAGGCAAAGAGCTCCCCAGTGTAAGCAGTAGGGATACGAACTGGGTTTTCCTTGGTGGATGGCCGTGGCACGCTACCAGCGATATTCACTTTGACCACCGCCTCGGCGGGCTCGCGCTGGGCGTCCAATACACGGACAACGATTTGCTGCTCGCCCGCATCCCGGACGGAAGGTTTGCCAAAAATCTGCCCATTGGGTGCCACAATCGCCCAGGCGGGTCCGCGCACCTTCTCAAAAGTCAGAGTGGCATTCGGATCGCTGTCGGAGGCAAGGCTGCGCACGCTAGTGCTAAACATTTCGTCCGCGCGGGTCGTGCCCAGTTCCACGTTTTGGCGCGCCCATTTCGGTGCGTGGTTTTTGTACAGAATTTCGAGCTTAAATGTGGCCGGCGCCGACTTGAGATCGTTTGCCACCTCCACCGTCAAAGTGTGTTTGCCGACGTGATCGTCGGTGGGGCTACCGCTAATCGCTCCGGCGGCCGAAATGTTCACCCAATCCGGACCAGCGGTTTTGGCGAATTTAATCGGCAAACCATCGAGGTCCCGAGCTTCCGCTGCAAGGCTAAGCTTCATCGGTTCCCGTGCTTTTGTTTGGAGTACGATTTTTTTCTCGTTCCAAACCGGCGGGCGCGGATCGCGATCTACCTGCACTTGCAGCACAGTATCGATGCTCGATTCGGCGTCGGCGATTTTCAAATGGAACGTGTGCTTACCAATTTGGGCAAAGGCAGGGTTGATCTGAAAACTGCCATTGGGCTCTAGCAGCACCCAGGGCGCGTTCTCTTTGAGGGTGAACGAGAGGCGGTCGCGATCAATATCAACAACAAAGCCTGGTTCGGCCAAATTCCAACGGCAGGCACCGCGCTCTTTACAAGTAAATACCCGTTCGCCCGCTGCTAAGGTGGGCGGGTGGTTTTTGGTCTTCACCACAAGAGTAACGGTTTTCGGCGAGGCCACATCGCGGTTGTCGGCGGCGATCACAAAACTAACGGTCCCTGCGTCGGTATCTTGCGGCTCGGCGGTCAACTCTCCGCTTTGCGAGAGTTTGAGCCAAGGTGGGCTGGATACCAATGCAAAATTAAACGGCTTGCCGTCTAGGTCTTTCACTTTTCCCGCGAATGAGGTTTTGAAAGGTTCGCGGGTTTGTAGGTTGTACACCAGTTTATCTTCGTTCCATTGCGGGCCGCGCGGGTTGCGCAACACCGTCAGAACCACCGGCAACTCCACACCGCCTTCTTTGTCTTTTACGCTGACCGTCCAACGGTGCAGACCGATCTGCGCAAATTGGGGCTGCACCGTTAGCGTGCCGTCCGGCGTGAGTGTGACCCAGTCCGGGGGCGATTTGAGAAAGGTGTAAGTGAGCGCTTCGGCGTCGGGGTCTACTACCGACTCGGATTTGGAAAGCGAGAGCGTGGCGACTTCCCGCTCCTTAACCGAGGCGTCGAATGGTTTAGCCAGCTGGGGGAGGTAGTTCTTCTTTATGATTTCAAATTGAAACGTGATTGGCGCGGAGGCTTTGTCGTTAGCAGCCGTGATGACGGCTGCCATTTTGCCGGCGTCAAGGTCCTTGGGTGTTCCGGAAAGTTCGCCTTTGTCCGACACTGTCAACCAATCAGGGCCACTTACTTTTGTGTAGTGCACCGCAAGACCGTCGAGATCTTTCGCTTGGCCCGCTACCGAGGTTTTAAAAAGTTCGCGGGTCTTTAAAGCAAAAGGTGCCGGGGCGGCCGAAGTCCAAACGGGAGGCCTCGGGTTGCGGGCCACTGTGACCACCACGGGCAAATCGACGCTGGCCTCGGCGTCCTTGGCCGAGACGGTAAAACGGTGTTGTCCGATCTGGGCGAACGCTGCTTGAGTGGTGATTTCGCCGTTGGGTGCGAGCGTTACCCAATTGGGTAGTTTAGCCGCGGAGAAAACGAGCGCTTCGCCGTCGGGATCCACGATGGCGCCGGATTTCGCTAGAGAAACCAAGCCGGTATCGCGTTCCTTTACTGTGGCCTCGAATTCCTTCGCGGCGAGTTTGGGAGGGTAATTCTTTTTAGTAATTTGGAACGCAATGCGGGTGCTGGCGGTGGCGCCATCGTTCGTCGCGTTCACGCTGAGAGTGGCGCTGCCTGCGTCGGTATCAGCTGGGGTGCCGGAGAGTTCCCCTTTTTCGCTGACGGTAACCCAGTCCGGGCCTGTAGCTTTGCTAAATTTGATCGGCACACCATCTAGATCTTTGGCTTTGCCGGCAAGGCTCGCCTTAAAAGCTTCCCGAGTTTTGAGCGTGAAGGGCGCGAGTTCCGTCCACACCGGCGCGCGTGGGTTGCGGGTAACGGTAAGTACCACTGGAATATCGACCGACTGCTCTTTGTCTTTGGCGGCCACTGTGAATTTGTGTTGGCCGATTTGGGCGTACAAGGGAGAAACCGTAAGGCCACCGGCCGGGGTTAGCTGCACCCAGGCCGGTAGTTTGCTGGCGCTAAATTCCAACGTTTCTCCGTCTGGATCGACTACGCTGCCAGAAGTCGCCACCGACAAAGGGGTGACATCCCGCTCTTTCACGGTCGCGGCAAATTCTTTCACTAATTTAGGAGGGTAATTTTTCTTCACCACTTCCATGCGCAGCTTAACGGGCGCTGACTGCAGATCGTTTGCGGCTGCGATTTCGATTTGGGTGGTGCCGGCATCGGTGTCGATCGGGGTCCCACTGAGTTCTCCTTTTTCGGAGACATTCAACCAAAGCGGACCCGCGACCTTGGAAAAGCGCACGGCGAGACCATCGGCGTCCTTGGCCAGCCCGGCGACAGAGAATTTATAGGGCTCGCGTGTTTTTAAAGTCAGTTCAGGGGTGGACTGCCAAACGGGCGGGCGTGGGTTGCGGGCTACTGTGATGGTGACGGGCAATTCCACCGAAGCTTCCCGGTCGCGTACCGTGACGGTCATTTTATGTTGGCCGATTTGGGCGAATAAGGGTTTCAAAACCAACTCGCCGGCCGAGCTAAGAGTGACCCACGGAGGCAGTTTTGCGGCGCTAAAAGTAAGGGGCTCGCCGTCGGGGTCCAGGATATTGCCGCTTGTCGCTAGATTAATCGAAGGAGTTTCTCGCTCTTTCACTGCCACTTCCAGTGGTTTTGCCAGAGTGGGCGGGTAATTCTTTTTAACGATCTCAAACGTGAGCGTCACGGGCGCGGAGGCTCCGTCGTTAGTGGCACTGATTTCAACCGTCGGACGGCCCGCATCCAAGTCCGCTGGAGTGCCGGATAGCTCTCCTTTTTCGCTAATATCGATCCACGCAGGCCCGCGCAGCTTCTTAAATGTAATAGCGACTCCATCGAGATCGCGCGCGTACTTGGCAATATTGCTCTTAAACGCTTCCCGGGTTTTTAAAGTAACTGCCGGTGGCGGAATCCAGATAGGCGCTTGCGGATTGCGTAGCACCGTCAGCACAATCGGTACTTCCACTCCCGCTTCCCGATCCCGTGCGGTCACCGAAAACCGATGCACCCCTACTTGGGCAAAAAGCGGTTTAACCGTAAGCACACCGTCCCCGCTTAGGGTGATCCAACTAGGAAGCTTGGTGGCGCTGAAAACCAGCGTTTCGCCGTCGGGGTCCACTACGCTGCCGCTAGCCGCAACGGCCAAGGTGGAGACCTCACGTTCTTTGGCCGAGGCCTCGTATGCTTTCGCCAAAGTGGGAACGTAATTCTTTTTGGTAATGTCGAGCACGACGGTAGTTGGTGCAGAAGCCAAATCGTTCGAGGCGACCAATTCAACCGTCCGTTGTCCGGCGTCGGAATCGGACGGAGTGCCGGAAAGTTCGCCTTTGTCGGAAACCAAAAGCCATTCCGGTCCCCGCACTTTTCTAATCGTCACGGGTAAGCCATCGGCGTCTTTGACTGCGTTGCCAACCGATGCCTTGAAGACAACCCGAGTTTGCAGAGCGAAAGCGGGCGTGGTTGACCACATCGGCGGTCGCGGGTTGCGCGTTACGGTGACCACCACGGGCAATTCCACCGCCCCCTCTCGATCGCGGGCGGTTACGGAAAAACGGTGGACCCCGATTTGTGCAAAGAGCGGCTTGGCAGTCAGTTCGCCGGCCGCGCTGAGTGTTATCCAGGCGGGAAGTTTGGTCGCGGCATAAGTGAGGGTTTCTTGATCGGTATCGCTGACGACACCCATCTGCGGGATCTGAACCGGAGTGGTTTCTCGCTCTTTTAGAGAGATCTCCAGCGGCTTTGTTACTACCGGCAAATAGTTCTTTTTCTCGATGGCAAAACGCACCGGCAGTTCGGCGGACAGCAGATCGTTGCGGACTACCAGAGTGGCCTCGCCTTCTCCCGCATCGCGATCGGTAGGGGTACCGGAGAGTTCCCCTGTGGGGGCGACTGCGAGCCATCCGGGTCCGCGGCCTTTGCTAAAAGTAAGCGCGATCCCGTCGGGGTCTTTGGCCAGTTTGGCGACAGAGGCGGTGAAAGCCTCGCGGGATTTCATTTTATAGTTTGGCCCCTCTGCCACCCAGGTGGGCGGGCGGGGATTGCGTTCTACCGTTAAGGTGAAGCTACCGGCCGTGGTGAGCGCGCCGTCGCTCACAGTAAATCCCACGGATTGTACGCCGATATCAGCGAAACTGGGTTTGGCGGATACTTCGCCTGCCGCGGTGATGGTGAGCCAGGGCAATGGCTTGGGATTTTTCAACGTGAACGTGAGTTTATCGGTTTCGTTGCGATCGCTAGCGTAGCGGGAAAGATTGGCGGTGAAGGGTTCTCGTTCGCGCGCCTTGAAGCCGATTTCCGGTTTGAGGGCGGGGGAATAATTTTTCTGGGCAATCTTGCCTTGGATTTGGAGTGTCGCTTTTTTCTCGCCGTCGCTCACTTCGATGCGAGCCGAGAGATCGCCGTGGCTACCTTCGGGAGGAATCCCCGCAATTTTGCCCGTCGCAGAAACAGTGAGCCATTCAGGGCCGCGGCTTTTGGAAAAGGTAAGCGCGTCGCGATCGGGGTCGGTTGCCTGGTGCACTAAATCGTAAGCCACCGCTTTTTCTTCCAGCATATCGGGGAGGGTGAATTCGCTGGTCGTCCAGGTGGGGGCGCGGTTACCGATGAAGGCTGATACAGGTACGGCACTAGCCCCTTTGCCATCGCGCGCTTCCAGGCTCCAGGTTTGTGCGCCGCGATCGTTGGGTCCGGGCGTACCGCTGAAGCTGCCGTCGGGAGAAACTTTGAGCCAAGCGGGCCCGCTGCCGGCAACCATGCGGTAGGTGATCGGATCGTTCTCGGCGTCTTCGGTTTCGTTGGCTGGAACCTTTGCTTCAAAAGCCGCAGCGCGAAACGCTTCGCCCAGATCAATATTCGAAATTTTCCACCGTGGCGGAGTGTTGACCGGGGTGGGAGCGGGGGGCTGAACGGGAGCCGCCCAAATAGTTGTCGTCACCAAAATCCAACCCAGTAGATTTCGCATCCAGATCCCCCGTTATCCCATTGAAGTTCGATTGCATTATAGCACTAGCGCGGAGCGTCATGCCTTTGATTTAGCCGGCTGTTATGAAAGCGGTGGGGAAAAATGGAGGCACTTGCATCATGGCACGTAAAGTCAATTTAGGGACCTACGACATCAACGTCCCAAACGTATTTTGTAACCCAGATCCGGCATTTCTTTATGAGGAAGCCATTCGATTCGATCCGGGATCGGTGATTACCGATAGCGGCGCCTTGGTCGCTTACTCGGGGGAGAAAACCGGCCGCAGTCCCAAAGATAAACGCATTGTCGAGCACCCGAACAGCTCTTCGGATGTTTGGTGGGGATCGGTCAATATTAAGATCGATGAAAATACGTTCTTGGTGAACCGGGAACGGGCGATTGATTATCTCAATACGCGCCGACAGCTCTACGTGATCGACGGTTTCGCAGGGTGGGATCCAGAGTACCAAATCAAAGTGCGCGTGATTTGCTCTCGCCCCTACCATGCGTTGTTCATGCACAATATGCTGATTCGGCCGACGACCGCTCAATTGGAAACGTTTGGAGAGCCGGATTACGTTATTTTCAATTCCGGCCATTTTCCCGCTAACCGGCTAACGTCGCATATGACGTCTAAAACCAGCGTGGATTTCAGTTTCGAACGCCAACAAATCGTCATTCTAGGAACCGAATACGCCGGTGAAATGAAAAAAGGCGTCTTTACGGTAATGAACTACCTGATGCCCAAACAAGGCGTGCTTTCGATGCACTGTTCGGCAAACGAGGGAGCGCGTGGCGATGTCTCGCTCTTCTTCGGTCTGTCGGGCACTGGCAAGACCACCTTGTCTGCGGATCCACGTCGCAAACTTATTGGCGACGATGAACACTGTTGGACGGATCAGGGTGTTTTCAATATCGAAGGGGGTTGCTACGCCAAATGTATTGGGCTCACAGCTCAATCCGAGCCCGAGATCTGGAATTCTATTCGGTATGGCTCGCTCTTAGAGAACGTGGTGGTCGACCCGGTCACCCGTAAAGTGAAGTACGACGATAGTTCGATCACCGAAAACACGCGCGCCAGTTACCCAATCGAATACATCGAAAACGCCAAGATCCCCTGCACCGCCGGCAACCCGAAGAACATCGTGTTTCTGACAGCGGATGCTTTTGGGGTTTTGCCGCCGATCAGTCGACTGACTCCCGAGCAAGCCATGTACCACTTCATCAGCGGCTACACGGCTAAAGTGGCGGGCACCGAAGTCGGTGTGAAAGAACCCGAAGCCACATTCTCCGCGTGTTTCGGCGCGGCGTTTATGGTTTGGCACCCCAGCAAGTACGCCGAGATTTTGGCGGACCGCATGCGGCGCTTTAACTGCAACGCCTGGCTGATAAATACCGGCTGGAGCGGAGGCCCGTACGGGGTAGGTAAGCGCATGAAGCTGGCCTACACGCGCGCGATGATTGACGCTATTCACTCAGGCGAAATGGATTCGGTGAAGTATGTTGCCGACCCCGTTTTCGGCGTTGAAATCCCGCAGTCGGTACCGGGAGTGCCGTCGGAAGTTCTATCGCCGCGGAGTACTTGGGCTAGTGGGGCGGATTACGATCGCACGGCCCAGAAACTGGCGAACCTTTTCAAAGAGAACTTTAAAAAGTTCGCCGCAGGTACGGATAAGCGCGTCCAAGACGCCGGTCCGGTTTAGCGTTTCGGTGGGAGGGGCAGGAACGCCGAGGTGTTACGCAAGTACGCCGCGTATTCCTCGCCCCGTCTCGCTTTCATGGCATTTTCCGTCGCGGGAATCCCCGTAAATTTGAGCAAGAAGCCCAGCATCATCGCTGCCGAAACCCACGCGGTCGCGCCCCAAGGTGAGGCGGTGGCGAAGGTGGCGAATCCACACCAAGTAAGCCACTCAAAGAAGTAATTTGGGTGGCGAGAGTAACGCCACAGTCCCGTGTTCAGGACGCGGCCCGAGCCCCCGGTCTTCCGGAAGCGGGCAAGCTGGTAATCGGCCGTCGCTTCTCCGGCGACTCCCGCGGCTACAATGGCGAGACCTACCCATTCCAGTGCGGTTAAGGAATCGGTGGGGTTACAGAGTACCGCCAACCAGGGAAGGCTCATCACTGTGGAGACCACGCCTTGGAAGAGGAAAAAGACGAGAAGTTTGAGTTCCGCGCTCCGGCCCCACTCTTTACGGAGGGTGGCATAGCGTCGGTCTTCGGTAGGAAATTCCCGCCACCACCGTGCAAAGAGATGAAAGCTCAGCCGGCCGCTCCATAGCAAGAGTGCGGCTCCCAGCGCCCAGACTCGAGGGCCATCTGCTCCCGAGAGCGCCACAAACAGGGCGTACAGGGGCAGGTAGCTAAACGCCCAAACGGGATCGACAAGCCCTGCATTTTTCAGCCGATAGGCCACCGCCCAGGTGGCGGTGAAAAGATAGAAAGCTAAAGCCAGAGCATAGAGGGCGAGCGACGTAAGCACAGTGATCATGGCTTTATTGTGCCGATGGTTCGCGTAAAGCGAAACCGATTTGACAGGCCTTGCGTGCTTGATTGAAGTGACGCATGCCCAAATGGATCGCCGTTTGTCTTTTGCTCGCCGCTACCCGGCTTTTGTTTCCGGGTGATATCGCCTTCATCCATGATGAAGCGGAATTGGTGGCCCGAGCCCGGGCCCAAAATGCCAGCGGTGAATGGGCCACCCATGGATTGCGTGGATCGCGCGGCGTGGAGTACGGCCCCGCGCCCACCCTTTTTTACCGCGCTCTTTTGAGCGTGACGGATTCGCCGTTGGTTTTGGTGTTCTTGAAAACAGCGATTCTCTCCGCGCTCATGCTTTGGAGTGTGGTGGGTTTCTTGCGGCTTTTCCCGACGGTACCGCGCTGGTGTGGGTGGGTTCCGTTTCTTAGCTTGTACCTTTGGTTTTACTCCCGCGATCTTTGGGACAACTCTTTGCTGACTGGTGTCACCTCGGTACTGGTCTTCGCGTATTTTACTTTTTTGCAAAATGCTCGGCGCCGCTGGCTGGTCTTGGTCGGCGCTTGTTCGGTTGTGGCCATCTTGATCCATCTCATGGCTTTGCCGGTCGTCGCCGCGGTAGCTCTGCATTTTTTGGGGGCGCGTTTGGGTTGGATTAAAAAGCACCCTGTTTTTACCGGGGTGTTGCTGGCCGGGTGCGCAGCCGCGCTCTGGCCCTATATTGCCCACCTTTTGGCGGCGCCGCACGAGCCGGCCGGCCCCTGGAGTTTTCGCCCGGCTTCCTTTTTCTTTGGTCTGTACGGCGCGCGCAGTTTCACGGCTGCCGCGTTGGAGTATTTTTTTGGTTGGGGCTGGTTTTTGCTCGGGCCTTGGCCACTGCAGGCTCTTTGTGCGGCGGCAGTGGGGGCGACGCTGTACGCTTTCGTACCCACCTTTTACGGGGTGTGGGTTTGTGCTCGCCGGGTTTGGGGCGGTCCACCCGATTTGGCTCGCTCGGCCGCTTTGGTTTCGCTTCTGGCCTGGGGTCTGCACGTAGGGTTGATGACGGGCAATGGTTTGGTGAGCCACCCCCACTATTACAACGCCATCTGGTTCGTGTTTTTCGTCTTCTTCTGTTTTGGCCAAGCGGCCCTGCCCCGGCGCTCGGGGTGGAAGAGGGCGGGCCAGATTTACTTGGGCGGCATGGCGGTCAGTTACTTTGCCGGAGTGGGGATGATCCACTATTACTCGGGCAACCGCGAGATGCGTTACGGCACTACGTTGGGCAATCAGCTGGCTTTAGTGGCTGAAATGAACTGCTACCCGTTCGGCACCCCCTTGGCGGATGAGCGAACCCATTCGATGCTGGTTTCGTTGCAGACCTTGCGTTCGTTCGTCCCTTGCCAGGGCCAATCTCGGCGGACGGAGCGACTGCACTTGCGTTACGCCGCTCCGGAGGCTATTCGAGATGGACGCGTGGTTTTAGCGCCCTCGAATTAGAGGGTCGACTCGCCTGCCAAACTATGGCAGAGTCTTGACGTTTTTGGAGAAAGTTATGAAGCCGACAGATAATAAAATGGAAAAACGCAGCGGTGGCCGTGGTGGAGACGATCGCGGACGTGGCGGCGGCGGTGATGACCGTGGTGGAGATGCCGGCGGACGCCGTCGTTTCCCGGGCATGGATCGCGCCAAGCTCCCGCCTGGGTTCTTGTTCGATTATAAAAACCCCCTGATTTTGCGTAACTACGTTACCGAAGTCGGTAAGGTGATGCCGGGCCGGGTTACCCGTCTCTCGGCCAAGCAACAGCGTCAGCTGACGGTCTCGATCAAGCGGGCTCGTCATTTGGCCTTGCTCCCGTACAACGACAAATACAAAAAGTACTAAGATACCGAGTCGTTAAATTCTCGGATCCAGACCCACGGATTTATGCTAAGAAGACTCCCAAATTGAGGGAGTTGTATGCGTCCGTGGGTTTTTTCGTGCCTGCTTTTCACTCTTTCCTCGCCCGCTTGGGCGGCGGCCAAAATCGGTTACGGGTCCTCCACCGCGGTGGTTTCCCCGAGTTACCAAGAAAACGTTCTGCGGGGTTTTGAACTCGGAGTGGCGCGTTTGCTGGGGCCAGAAACCGGCGATAGCCCGTTTCTCGTCAAGCAGGTCAACGATAAATCCATCCAAGGCGCGACGGTCGCGGCTAACTCCTTGATTGATTCGGGCGTGGTAGCGCTGGTGGGTTTCCCGGTCAGCCACGATGCGCTGCTCGCCGCCGATGTCGCTCGTAAGGCGGGGGTTTTGGCGATTTTCGGTTCCCCCTCCCATACCGCCATGGCGGAGAAGGGCCCGTTGGTTTATTCCACCGGGGCTTCCATTTCGACCCTGCAAGACGACCTGTTGCAGTTTCTGATTGAAAAGTTCCCCGGCAAAAAGGGGTTGGCGGTGGTGAATCCGTCGTCGGTGTTTTCGATCAATCAAGAGACCCTGCTCAAAGCGAAAATGGAAAAGCTGCCAGGCCTCAAAATCGAAATAGCCCGGCTCGCGGACGGCTTGGTGATGCCGGAAGCGGTGTTTTCGCGAATGAAAAAGGGTGAGTTTGATTACGTTTATCTCAGCCTCTACCCGGATGACCTGGTGGCCCTTTTTAACCAGATGCAGGCGGGTAAAGTGGACTTGCCCATGGTGGCGTTTGGCGGCCCGGATCCCGAAATTCTGCGCCGTTTTGTCGCAGTAAAAAAAGCCCCTTACTTTATCGGTACCACCTGGGTGCCCAGTGATCCCCAGATGAAGGAATTGGATAAAGAGGTTTTTAAGAAGTACGGCAAGAACGCCACCTTTGAAACCGTGATTGGGTACAACTTAGGCATGGTGGTAGGGCAGGTCATCAAGAGTGTCGAGGGCCCGCTGACCAAGTCTTCAGTGATCACGGCGTTTCGCAAAAAGTCCTGTTACGCAGTTTTAGGCAATCGCCAGCTTTGCTTTGGGCCCAATGGCGGGCACGCGACTAGCAACGGTTTGCGTTTCGCTCGGTTTAGTCAGGTGGGCATGGAGGCCCCGAAGGCCACTCCATGAGTCAGCGTAAGTACAGATTACTGCGTAGCCTCACGCTCACTCAGTTAGCGGCGGTCTCGCTGGGAATTGCGCTGCTCTCCGCTGGGTATTTCTGGATTACGCGCGATACCTACCGGGTAGCGCTGGGTAACGAGCGCGCCAAGGTAAGCTTAAGCTTAGACGAGCAGCAGGCTAAGTGGCGCACCTGGAAGCAATTGGGTCTAGACGAAGCGCTCAAGCACGAACTCGTTTCGCATTCCAAAGTATTCGCGCTTTCCGTTTTGGAAGTGCGCTCTGTCGATTCCATTCGAAAACCCTTGTCGCGCGAAGAAATTGCGATTCCCGACCTGGCCAAGGGCTCTGACGACGGATTGGTGGTTTATGCTCGGCTCAATCCCGAACATATCGAAGCCGTGTATGTGCCGTACCGCTCGAATCTGTATTTGCTCGCTCTTTGTGGGTTTTTGTTCAGTATTATAATCCTCATTTCCCATCGCTACATACGCCGCAATATTTACGTGCCTTTTTTGGAGCTGCGCCGTGTTTTTGAAGATTGCAACGCGGGCAAAGAAGTCAGTGCGGAAAATATCGTCGCAAAAGGCGAGATTCGCGAGTTCATTCTCTCGCTCGTGGAGCTTTATAAAAAGCTGAAGGAAAATGAAAAAAATGCCGCCATGGTGGCAGTGGCTAAGCAGGTGGCCCACGATATCCGCTCGCCTCTATCGGCGTTGGATATGATTTTGGATACGCTGCCACAATTGCCGGAACAAAAACGATTGATTGTGCGCGGCGCGCTCAGTCGAATCCGAGATATTGCCAACAACATTTTAGAGCGCAGTCGCCGTTCGCTCCATTTGGCTGTGGAATCGGCCAATATGGATGCTCAGGCCGACCTCGAGCCGGTGTCGGTTCAGTCGGTTGCGAGCCTTATCGAGGAGATCGTCGGTGAAAAGAAAGTGCTCCTGCGTGCGCGTCCAGGCGTGGTGGTGAAGGCAGCTTTGGATGAATCGGTTTATGGTCTGTTTGCCCGAGTGCAGCCGCAGACTTTCAAGACCTTGTTGTCCAACCTTATCAATAATTCTTTGGAAGCCGTTGCCGACCAAGGTGTGATTTCGGTTGGAGTGGAAGCGGTCGAAGACCGTTTGCGGGTCACCGTGAGTGACGACGGCATCGGCATGTCGTCTGAAACGCTGCAAGCGCTGCGGCAAACCGGCGGCACGTTCGGCAAGGCAGAGGGGCTGGGGCTGGGCCTCTCGCACGCCCGCGCGGCCATCGCACGCTGGGGCGGCCAGACAGAAATTGAATCCGAACAGGGCGTGGGAACGCGGATTGCGCTTTTCTTGCCGCTCGTATCGCCGCCCAGTTGGTTCGTGCCGGCGATTGAAGTGGTGGATGGCGGCACGGTGCTCATCTTGGATGACGATCCGAACATCCATTTGGTTTGGCAGCAGCGCTTCCAAGAAGCTATGGCCGAGAGTGGCACCCGTCTGTATCTCGAACATTTTTCAGATACCGTTTCGTTGCGGCGCTGGTGCACCGAGAACCAACGACTCATGCCCAAGATTCTTTTTCTCTGCGACTACGAAATAATGGGCGCAGCCGAAAATGGCATCGAGCTGATTCGGTCCTTGTATCTAACTCGCAGAGCTATCTTGGTCACCGGCCGTTTTGACGAAGAGGCGGTACGGGAGGCCTGTGAGCGCGACGGAATTCGGCTGTTGCCCAAAGGGCTAGGTGGGTGTGTGCCCGTGCGGATAGCTCGAGCGCAAATGTCGGTGGACGCGATTTTGGTCGATGATGATCCGTTGGTCCATATGACCTGGGAGTTGGCGGCCAAAACGTCCCAGCACACTTTCCGCGGGTTTTATTCGGTGGATGAATTTCTGCGATCGGCCGATGGAATGGACCGCAATACGCCTGTCTATGTCGATCGGTACCTTGGGCCGGGAGAGCAGGGTGATGTTGCCGCCCGCCACTTAAATGAGGCCGGTTTTGGCGAAATTTACGTGGCTACTGGCGACCGCCCCGAACCTTCGATCTTTCCGTGGATCAAAGGCGTGCGAGGCAAGAATCCACCATGGGAAATGCCGTCTACTTAGCGGTCTAGGTCGGGCAAAACGTCATCGTGGATTAAGTAGCCTTCGAAGCTCACATTGTAATTCACGCCGTCGGGAAAAATGGACTTGAGCACCGGGCTTTTGGCGTACATTCGATCCATTTGCGGGCCGCCGTTCCACGCGTTGGCATTCTCGGGATCGTTGTTTTTCCAGCCTGGTTGGTTCAGTGCATGGGGGCCGTGATTGGTTTGGCTAACCAGAGTAAAGTCGTCAAACTTCCAAACCCCGCCGCCGGAGTTTCCATTGATAATGCCCACGTTGTAGTTGAGGTAATCGCCTTCGCGGCTCTTGGCGTAGCCGGTTGCAATCATGGCCTTGGATTTATCTGCCGGAAAACCCACGGTGAAAAGTTTGGTGGCGCTGCCGTCGCGCCCTAGGGTGATCTCGGCGGCAGTGGTTTGCACCCGGGGCGCGTAGCGTTGAGCCCAGCGAGAATCCACTCGACTCCACACTACTTCGGCGATGTCCCCATCGAAGCCGGCGTACTTTTCCGTCACGTTGACCACTTTCAGGTCGCCTTTGCAGCCGAGATACAGGCAGCCGCCCGACGTGTAGGTGGCCCCTTTGCTCATGGTGCAGTGGTGGGCGGAAAGAATGTAACGCGGTGAGAGCATCGAGCCTGTACACCCGCCCATGTTTACCGTCCAACGCAGGTCGTTGCCGGTCGCCTCCTGGCGGGTCTGTGTATCATTGTTAAAGATATCTAAAGGCAGGATACGAAAACCCTGCCCGAAGCTCACCGAACACACCATGTACAACACACCGCTAAGCGCGAAACGCTGCATGCTTGTCTCCATTTAGGCTGGTTTTGGGGGATTTCGTCGACGGTACTTCTATTATGCCATCAAGGTGCGACGGCTTCTATGGCGTAAAAATCGGGCCGCTTTTCGAGCTCGCGAATAGTTTGGTAATCGCGTTCCACGACGGCAGGGTCTTCGTGAACCAGTTCGAATTGACCCGGGTAGTTAAAAAAGTTGGTAGTGGGCACAATCCGTTTATCGATGCGTACATTGAGCTTTTTGCGAAAAAACGAAGGCAGGGCTTCGATCGTTTTTAGGTACGGCAGGTCGCGCAAAATACCCGTTTTGGAATTCAACATGTAGACGATTTTCCCCGGCAACATTTTGCGCGGACGTTGTAGGCGCGCGTAGAAGGCGTCGGGATCGAGGTAGGCGTCCAGCACCGCATCCACCGGGTTCTCGCCCGTTGCTCTTTCCACCATCACCGGGAATTCACCGCCTGCCATCCGGGCGCCCACTTCCACGAGCCGAGGGCCCTTGGAGGTCATCTTGATTTCCATATGGACGGCGCCGTTGCGAATGCCCACCGCCGCGATGACTCGTAGGGCGTAATCGATAAGGCCCAAACGTTGGGCCTTTTCGAGAGTCAGCATGTCTTCGCTCTCGTAGACGACCGGTGCACCGTTAAACGGAATTTTATGGTAGAGCGTCACATCGGTGATGTAAGCATTGCCGTTATGCACGGCCATATCGACGACATATTCGTCTTTGCCGTCGAGATACTCTTGCAAAAGTACCTTACTAATGGGCTCCCCAGTTAATGGGTTTTCTGAAGACGTGATGGAATAAAAAGCGTGCGCTATCGATACAGGGTCGCGTTCGATCGCTACTTGGAATCCGGCAGCGGCGTCACGCGGTTTGAGTACAAGGGGTAAGCCCAAGGCGGGGGCTTCACGGTAAAGATCGTAGAGCGTAGAGACGAGGGCTTGCTGCGCAACGGGGATTCCGGCATCCGCACATGCTTTGATTTGTAAAAATTTATCGCGGCGTTGGTGGGTTAGGGCAGTGCCGTTGCCTACCAGCCCCAATCGCTCAGCCAATTCATCAGCGAGATTCACCCCGGTTTCACCGCCGGGTAAAACTGCAGCCAAATTCAAATGCCGCGTCTCGCGCACAAGGCGCTCCAGGTTCTCGTGGTAGACGAAGCGCTTATCTACATCGAAATCGTCCATGTGGATGGATTCGACAATTTCTCGATCCATTTTTGGGGTGGAAAGCACATGGACGGGATTGTAGCCGCGGCGGCGTAAGGCCTCGGCCAGGAGTGCACCGGAAGACACCGCATCAGCAATGAGGACGTGGCCTTTGTGAGGGGTGCCTGCGTTCTGGCGAATTCGGCCAGCACAAGTCGCACCGCTGAGGCTGCTACTGAACGAATAAGCAATGATGACGACAAGTGCTTGGAAACTAAGGTGCAAACTACTACCCACAGGGCGAGTTACGCCCTTCCCCTCAGACGATTTATTTAATGCTCCGCAACAAGGAAAATCAAGCGGGTTCATAGGTGGAGAGCGAGATTTATGGAGGCCCAGGCACGCCTGATTTGGGCTTGAGCACCCTGCCGATAACATAATTATACTTATGCGACAGTCCAAAGGGCTGCTCTGGGTGAGGCTTTTAAAGGAAAAACACGCCATTAAATGGTACTATTTCGGCCTTGATCCGAGCTAGCGAACCTGGCTATTAGGTCTGACCTTGAGCTCGAAACTCCATATATTGCCCCTTCTCGCGGTGTTCGCTGTAAGTAGTTACGGGGCAATTCTCCAGCCCCGCAACTGTCTGCACAGGCTATTGGCCAGCGCAACCAACTTTCGTTCCCTCCTGCTTCGACTCGATATTCAATTGGAAGAGAAACCAGCGTGGAAAAACGGCTACAATCTCATTTGGATTGGAAGTCAGAAGCAAGGCGGGTTCTATCGTCGCGTTGTAGTAAAGCAAATCCGTCGCACGGATCCGGATACTCCTCAGGACCCCGACAGTGAATACTCCGCGTTGCAAAAGCAAAACATTCCATCCGATTTCCTCAAAATGGGGCGCCATAGGGCGATTGTCAGCCAATTCCATTCTGCAGTGGACGATGGCCCCGAGCCAGCTCCTCATCTTGACGCATTTTTAACGGATGCTGTTCTGAGTGCAGAGTGGGCCGGAGAATTGACGGAGAGTCTTTTTCAGGAAGTCGAAAAACTCCATCTCCATTCCCTGGCGCACAATGACCTTCACAGTGGGAACATTTTAGTGGCGATTCGAGGTGGGCATCCCGTTGCCCGGCTAGTTGATTTTGGACGCGCAGAGGCCCTCAACCCGAACTTGGAAGCCGGGGACGTGGACCTTTTGCGGCAAGCTATTGAGTCTGTCTACTCAAAACACGATATTTCACCAGAAATGAGGATGGTTTTGAAGGTTCCGAACCATTTCGCGTCGGTTCGGGACCTCAGGCAGGCTCTCGAGGAATCCAAGAACATTTCCACGTTTCCGCAAGTCTTCTCATCGCGAATAGCCACTTCGCTGCAAAAGGGTAAAAGTAGAAGTTTTGATATTGCCCTGGATATATTTGGGCCCGCAATCGACTCTTCAATCCGCGAAGCGGTTTTTAGTCACCTTTCAGTGGAAGTGGTAGCTGGACTGAAAAAAGAATATCAAGAGTATAAGAACTACGCCCAGCCCTTATTCTAGCGAATTACTTTCCAGTCCTTTCGGCTGCTTGGTACCATGCAATGCATGAGTTCGCTAAAAATGTGGCTTCTGTCTCTTGCTTTATTCAGTATAGAAAACGTCTACGCGTCGACGCTCTGGAAAATGCCCACTCCCACCATGAGCTCCGATCCGATTCGAGTCTTCATTCAAAAGGAATGGGGTGGCGGGAATTTTCCGAATGCGGAAATGTGCCGCATTGAAGATGGGGGCAAAGGAAAGGCGCCGAACTACCCTTGCAGAGTCGTTGAACTCATTCCGGGAATCAAGAAACGTCCTCTGAATCGCGCAGCAACCGCCCCGAAGAAATCGTACGCTTACTACTTTCCCCCCAACCGGGATGTCGAAGTCACTGTGGAAACCCCTATGGAGCTCACGAAGACGATCTCTATATGGGGCGGCCGCCAAGTTCGAATCCGTGGAACAGGGAATGGCCATATTAACTTGAAAAGGGATCGGGGAATTCCTGCCCCTTGTGATCAGAGTAACGAACAGTGCAAAGACGCTTTGAGAGCTTACAAGCCGCCCGTCAATGCCGTCTTCGTGATCGAATCCCCTTTTGCCGCGATTTGGATGGAGAATATCAAGATTTTCGCAAACGGAAATTTTACGGATGCGGTCGCACTCCGCCAGAATCCCGCGACAAATCCAAGACCTGAAGGCGTAGATGTCTTTATACGCAAGTTTGGAGCGTACGATATTGGGGGCGCCTATGTGGGGCTACACGGTGACATTGTCCAGCTTCAATCGGGCACGTATCGAAACATTTTCTTTTTCGATATATATGGACTCGCAGTGTACCAAGGTTTCTTTTTGCCCTATCGACCCAAGGGCAGTCCCTATCTGTGCGAAACGGCTTCCGAACTATTACCGGAGCCAAACCCTTTGAAGCTCAAAGCGGACGTCGAGACGTGCTTAGCGCCGATTAACGTCATAGGGAAAGCCTGGTTCCAGAACGTTGTGCTCCGGCCAACTTCCGCAAGCATTTGCAGCCACTGTGTTAAGCCTTACATTGGGTTGTATACGCGGGACGCCGTAAAAAACGGCAAGACTTCCCCGTTCTACCCCTCGTTCCTAAATGACGTTACTTTCTATCGGGACCCTCGCGCTGAGGTCTGGTGGTATGTAGTGCCCCACCCCGGATGGCGAACCAAAGAGGGGGTTATCGACATGTCTAAGGAAACCAATCGAGTTATCTCGGGACTACTGAGGATAGAAACTGAGGCCCAGGCGGAGTAGTAAATTTGCAGGAATCCCCGCCGAAAGTCACGGTCTCGCCACCCCATCTTAGGGGTTGATCAGCTCCCTTCGTTTGTGCGATGGTCCGGGGCCTTTATGGCCAGGTTTCTTTCAAATTTCGCTGTATTTATTCTGTTTTTCGGCTTTGGCCAAAGCATCCCGTCTTTTGGCGCGAAGCCGAGCGGCTATTGTATCAATCGTTTGTCTGCCGGGACGATGGAAGCGGTTCCCAATCTGAACGGTGGTGTGCATTGGGTTCCGGCGGATTCTTGGACGAAATCGCGCATCGGCATTGGCCTAAAGGCGTTGGCCGCTGCCAACGTTCCGCTGCTGACGACCTATCTCCGTAACGCAATCGACCCCCAGGCTGACACGCTTCTGAAACAGGCCCTCGAAAAAGAAGACGTTTCGATGGCACGACTATCCGGAGGAATTCAATACCAGTATAGAAGCTTAGGTGCCGCCGCCTTGGATCATGGATTGGTGTTTCAAAATCTCTTGCTGCCAAACGGCACAATGGCCACCAAGCAGCAGGTTTTAGATGTCTTAAGACTGACGAAGAGAAGATTTGGAGTGCCTAAATCGGCCGATCTTTTGAAGAATAAAGTTCCCGGATTTGAGGCCATCTCAGCCGAGGTGTTGGGAGTGCCGATAGCAGCCCCGTTTTTCTGGGCTCTGGTACGTACAAGCGGGTACACGTTGAGCAGTGCTTTGAAAGCGATTGGGGGCAATGAGCTCAGTCGTCAGCAGGCTCTCGAATTAGGCATTTCTCTTTTTGAGGCGGGGGCTAATTTTCGGGTACATTACCCTATCTCCACCCGTCAAAACCACAAAGTTATGGAATGTGCGAGTGGGCTGGGTTTCACCGCGAACAGGAATGATTTGGTCTCTGCGGCCAATCGGCACTTTGGGAGCTGGAAAGATTATTTGCACGCCGTCCGCAGCGCGCGATTAAATTCAGTCGAAATCGGCATGTTTGCCGAGCGTAGGCGGGTAGAAAGGCTTCCCCCAACTTCACTACATGATGAGGGAGTGGTGAGTTCTGAACAGGTCTGGCATCGCCTGGACGAAGGCCTTCAACAATTTGAGGAGCGCAAACAAAGGGCGGCGAGTCTTTTGATCGACCATATAGTAGCCAGCCCCGACGTGCTTACGACCTCGGAGATTCGGGAATTCTTGAACGCCAAATCGGAGGTTCCACTCTCTGATAGCGACGCTGAGGAAGTCCTAGAGCAGCTTCGTGGGATGCTTTCGGTAAGTCTTCACTAAAGCTAATTCAGCCTGAGTGTCTATTCCAAAAAGAATAGAGCCAAGATCGATCGCGCGTCTTCATGCGACTCTATCGGAGCATACAGATCTAGCTGTTCGGAAAAGGCCTTCATTACAGTCGATTCAAGGTCTGATCTAGCGTCCTCATCTCCGCTCTTCAATTGGGCGAGGGACAGTTGATACGCTCTTGCATGAATCAGGAATTGTGGCAACGAAAGCACTTCCGCCAAAACCCTATTCGCACGAACAAATTCGTCGAAACGCGCTTGATCTCGTGGGCTCATGGACTGGTAGCTTGGGATTAATGAATTTTCAACGATCTTCGAGTTAGAGTCAGCCCACGTTTCAATACTCAATTGCCCCTTGGCCATACAGGTTAAAAAATACACGTGAGCAAATGCGTGCGTAATAAAGCCGGAGCCGAGTTCGGTAAGTCGTTCGTAGGTCACGCTACCATGCGTAGACTGTTCACGGGCGACAGGGCGAAATAATCGAGGTATGTCTAACCTTCGGTGTGATGCATTCATTGCGTTCGCGAAATCCCCCAACATTTCCGGATGAATGGAAAACCAATCGGAGTACTGCTCGACCATTTGTGGCAATGGGACCGATTCGATTGAGTCCAAAACTGCTTGGGCGCCCAGAATCACACCCCCAAATTGCATTTGGGGTAGAGTCGTAATCCCTTGAACAGTAGCGATAAAGATAGACTTCCTGGCTTGCACCAGTCGCTGAGCACATTCCCCGTCCGCGGCAGGGACTTGCGCATGCAACTGCCCTATTCCGTGCAATTGAACGATCGCTAGAGCTACTAAAAAAGCGTTTTTTTGGATTCCCCGAGGCATTCTCATTTCACTTTTTCACTCAGGCAGGAACCACGAATAGGGCATCACGTTGCAATCGGCCCGCCCGCAGATGGCGCATGCGGTATGCTTCAGCAACCGCTGGATTTTTTCGTCTTGCTTCGCCAGCTCCTTCAGTCTTTCAACGACGGTCTTCGCTTCCTCAATGGCGTTCACTAAATCGGTTTTGGTTTGCCCTTTCGATTCGCCGATCTCCTCGGCCAACTTCGCCAGTAAGGCGGCAGGAAGTTTACCTTCCCGAATCGCCTTCTTCAGTGCAGCCTCCGACATCTGTTCTTTCTGACTCACCCGCTCCAGGGCTTTGAGTACCTTCCCGGTTTGGGGGCTTACCTCGATGGCCGCGTGATCGTGGTCGTGAAGCGCGTGGGCGCGCTCCGCGGTAGCCGCCTGCTCCACCCGGACCTTTGTCACAGTCAGCAGGGGGGGCAGGGGCGCTGCAGGACTCATTGCCTGTCTTGGCCCGTTATCCTGAAGTGGCGGTGTCTGGGCTGGGCGCTGGGAGAACGGCGTTAATGCACCCCGCACGCCCTGCTCGTCGATCTCCGCTTCCTTGCTCGTAAAGTTTTTGCTCAGCACCCGCCGAGCTAGATCCCGCACGTTTTGGGAATTTCCCCAGCCGGGTGTGGCTAAGCGTTGTGCAATGGTCTCGCGCAGGGCTGCGGTGCCTGAAGCGGAAAGCTGTTTGCCATGGCCGTTCAAAGTCTCCACCACGATTGCCATGCTCTCATCCAGAGTTAGATCATTGAATGGAATCTGGCGGTCGACAAAATGGCCCAATCCAGGTATTGCCAGCATGCTTTCTGCCTGTTCCGGGGTGCCGGCGAACACCACTGCGAGCCGCCCTCTGTTCTCTCTCAAAAAGGCGGCTACTGTCTCAATGACTTCCCGATTGAAGGCGCTGCGCGAATCGCTCAAAGGACCCAGATCGGTGAAGTAAATCGTTTTTCCTAAAGCGCTCTCCAACGCACGTTGGGTTTTTGCCGCACTATGGTTGGTGAACTCGCCCAGCAGATCCGCCGGGGTAACCGTCACTAGCTGATCGCTGGGCAGCATCTGCTGGGAATGAAGCAGCCGTGCCAAGGTTTCGGCGGCAACATTCATTTCTGTTTTGGCGGTACCCGAAAAGAGATAGTGCGGCTCAAAAAATTCGCTTGGATCGCTTGCTGTCTGCGCCAGTTCGAGATCGATTGAGATCGCATGAAACTCGCTTTTCACCGACTGCAAACCGTGCAGCCGATCGAGTTGCTCAAGGAGTACCGCGGCCGGTGGCAGTGGCGCCACGAGATCTTCGGCGGTGAACTCAGACGCCTGGGCGAGATTGACCAGCTGCCCCAGACCCTGAAGGCGCCGCGATTGCCGAAGGAGTGCCGAGCCCAGAATGATATCTACTTCACCCGCGTTGCCAAAATTGTTCTCTTTTCGTTTAAGACCCAATCGGCGAACGGCGGCGCGAATCGCGGCTGGCTGAATGGAAAAGCCCATTCCTTTCGCCTTACGCTCCAAAATGGCGGCCAGTTCATCATTCTGGTAGTCGGAGAAGCGAAACTTTCTTGGGAAGCGCCTCGCCATCCCGGGGTTGGCCGCCATCAGCGCTACCATCTCCTTGGTGTAGCCGGCCAAAATGACGACCATGTCCTGGTTGAAATCGGGGTTAATCCCCGCGTTTAGGGTATCGATCACAGCTTGGCCGTACGGATTTCCCGAACTCCCGGTCTCCACTCGGAATAGCTGGTAGGCCTCGTCGATGAAGAGTACCTTTCCCTTCGCCCGCCTGAGAAAATCCCGGGTCTTTTCTTCGCTGTCGCCGACCGTCGTCCCAATTAACTCGGAAGCTTTTACACGGATCACTTCGCCGTCGGAGAGGTAGCCCAAGTCTTTTAAAATGGCCCCGTAGATCTCTGCGATCGTAGTTTTGCCCGTTCCGGGTCCTCCTTCGAAAGTGGCGTTGAGAAGCGGGCGTGGTAAATTCTGGCCGAGCGCCGCCCGCTGCTTCTCCATTTCTAATAGCGATACAATTTCCAATATCGATTCTTTCACCTCGCCATGCCCCAGAATAGGTTCGAGGCGAGCTAGAGCGGCGCTTGCGGCAATAGGCGGGCCTTGAAAATCTTCGAGTGTTAAACGCTTGTGCGTTTCGTTTGCGATGGGGCGTGGCATCTTCGAAAGTCGGGTCGCTTGCCTTGTCACGGCTGCTTCGAAGGCATTTCGCACGGAGCCGGCGTTGCCAAACCCCGGGCCCCTTTGTCGGGAAAGCAGTTGGATGGCTGCATGGGCCGCTTCGGGGGTGATCTCATAATCAAAATCTTTTGCGCGTTTATTGAGAATAAGGGTCAGAGTGGCGTTGTCGTAGTCTTCGAAATGGATGCGTTGCGGGAATCGCCGTGCAAAACCGGGGTTCGTCGCGGCGAAATCATTCATCTCTTTCGTGTAGCCCGTACCGATGACGACAAAATCTCCACGGTTGTCTTCCATTGCCTTTAGTAGCACCTGGGCGGCCTCGGCACTAAACCGGTTCTTCAATGGGTTCATTGCGTAGAGTTCATCGATCAGCAGCACGCCCCCTTGCGCGTCTCTGATGGCATCTCGCATCTTTTTGGCGGCATCCGGCCCCTCAAAATCACCGCCCCCCACTTCGATGACCGGAATCTCCTCCTCCTGAGAATCTTCGCCCAAAGACGCGCTTCCCGGTTTTGGTTCCTTCTGAGGCGGTAGAGCCCTTTCTACGCTAGCTGCTGTCTTGGCCCGATTGATCGTTTCGACAATGGCCGCCAAACGGCTTCGGACATTGCCGTACTGCCCAGGGCTCAGGCTCTGCATGGCCCATGCGATCTGTCCTTGCTGAGTGCGTTGGGACTTGGGGGTGCTGGTGTTATACGCCATCATGGCGCCGAAGACGGCCTCGTAGGGACCGTAGTCTTGGTAGTTTGCCAGTTCATTTACGAGTAGCGTCTGAAAGAAGCCCCCAAAACTTCCGGCTTGGCTCGTTCCAAGATCCGCCACGGCAACCGGTTGATCGCCCACTTCCAAATTTCGTCGAACGTCCTCAATCACGCCCCACAGTTCGGAAGGATCCAGTGAGGTACCCTGCCGCCGCACAAGCGCAGTCACCCAGGCCAGCGTTGGGCCGGGATCGTACAATGCCCGTGCGTTGGCGTTAGCTTTCTCGTAGGCGGCCATGGCCGCAACCACATTTTCGTACTCCGAAAGAAGGTGTTGGGGGACCTCGCCCTCGGACTTCATTTGATTCCAAGCAGCGGCATACTTCGCATCGATCTCCGTCTCGGGCGACGCCCCCGCTGCTTCTGACCGGGGTTTTGCTCCCGCGGCTGGGATGGTCCGCTTTTTCAAAAATCCCAGCTCCACGAGCCTTCGGGCATACAGTCGGGCGACCGTCGTCTTGCCCGTGCCAGGGTTGCCCTCGAAACGGGCGTGCAAGGTGGGATAAACCAACTTGAGTCCCGCAGCTTCGCGATCCGCGTGAATGCTTAAAAGGTGTTCAATTTCGTCCAGCTGATCGGCCACTTTCGCCAAGCCCGGCATGCTACGAAGTTCATCGCGTGCCGTTGGGGTAGGCTCCGCCGACCGTGTTTTGGGTGGGGCAGTTGGCTCTATTGGGACGTACCGAAAATACTCTAACACTTGATTAGACAGTGGCCCGGGCGGAAGCAGATTCGCGCCGAATTCTCCGGTGGGAAATGTCAGTTCCCCCGCACCTACGGATCTTCCCAGCACTTCACTCATCCACCGCCGGTGTTTTTCTACACGGTCTTGCGTTTCGCGCGTGTCTTGAGCCATGTCGACCGTGAGAACTCTGTACCGATCGGTTCCCTTCCCCTGGGTAAGGATGCTGTAGTAAGTGCCGTCGGCCGATGCACGCAGCGAAAGGGCCCGGTATCCGCCGGCGTATTCGCTGCGTCTTGAGAAGCCCTTTTGCCACTGCTGTACGAAGAACTCGTTCAGTAGCTCATTGAGCGGGCGCTCAATGGGCTCCGCAGAGAAACCGTCAAAGAGGGATGGGCTCGAATTAAAGCCCAGCCCCTGAAACCAGAGGGTGTTTGCCCCTTCGGGGGAAGCAGCCATTTGGTTCATCAGCCAAACGCAATCGTTTCGAACTACTTTTTTCGCGCTAGCCGAAAGTTTGGGTGGGTTTGCGACGCAAAGCACCGGCAATAGAAAGCCTGCCAGCGCTATCAGCCACCATTTTGCTGTAAAGCCCGTCATCGTCCTGCAGGATGTACACGGAATGATGAAAGATACCAACATAAGTATGCTTATGCGACAGCGCGACAGCCTTTCTGGGTAAGGGTCTTGAAGGAAACACCCGTCATGGAGACCCGGGGCCGGACCCGTAAAAATTCACTTTTGGCGGCTAAAATACCGATAACATTGAATGAAGGTCCTATCGGTAGCCACTCTTTACGCGCCCGTCTCGTATGGCGGCGCGGAGATTGCCACCCAATTGGTCGCCGAAGGGCTGGCCCAGCGGGGTGTCGAATCGTGTGTGGTTACGTTGCGCGCTCCCGGCACCGAGAGTTATTCGGAAATCAACGGTGTGCGGGTTCTCCGCGTGTCCCACCCAAACAGCTATGAACTGGAGCGGCCCAAAAACGCGCTCAAAAAACTCGTTTGGCACGCGCAGGATATATTCAATCGCCGGATGCAACAGGCCTTGGTGGATCTATTGCGACGGGAAAAGCCGGACATTGTCCATACCGGCAATATCCGTGGGTTTTCGGTTTCCATTTGGCAGGCGGCGGTGTCGTTAGGCATTCCTGTCGTCCATACTTTGCATGACTTCTATTTGCTCTGTCCGAAAACGTCGCTTTTTCGCGACGGCAAGATCTGCCAGTCCCGGTGCGGCAGTTGTTCCGTGTTTTCACTTCCCAAGCAGTATCTAGCCCCCCGATTGGACGCCGTGATTGGGGTCAGTCGGTTTACGTTGGATCGACACACTCAGGCCGGCTTCTTTCGGGATACGCCCATTCAAACGGTCATTCCCACGCTTTTTGCCAAAGCTCGCACAGCGCCGAGTTTGGGTTGGACCGGACTGCCGCGCCCTCTGCGATTGGGTTTCTTGGGGCGATTGGAGGAGCACAAAGGAATCGAAGCGCTGTTGCGATCGACTGCGCACTTGCCGCCTGACAAATTTACCTTGCAGGTAGCCGGTACCGGTGACCGGGACTACGTAAACAGCTTGATTGCGCGCTACGCCTCGGACCGTGTTCAATTCGTGGGTTTTGTTGAGCCGGAAAAGTTCTTGCGAACGCTCGATCTTTTGGTTGCGCCGTCTTTGTTTCCGGAACCACTGGGCCGCGTTTTGATTGAAGCCAATAGCGTGGGCATCCCCGTCCTCACGACCCGCAATGGAGGCATTCCAGAATACGTTATCGACGGAAAAACAGGCTTTTTGGTGCATGATGAAGCGGAGTTGAAGCTCACCTTGCAGAAGCTTGTACACGATCCCTCCCCCCTGCTCCATTTAGGGCCTGCCTGTTTGCAGCACTTTGCCAGGTTTTCCGGACCGCAGCCACTCGACCAGCACATGGCAATCTACCGAGAAATCACCTCCCAACGGAAGGCTGCTTGATGCGCTACGTCCGGGAAATTGACGGCTTACGCGCTGTTTCGGTGTTGGTGGTCCTGTTTTACCACGCCAAGTTTCTGCCCTTTGCGGGTGGATTTGTGGGGGTGGATGTCTTCTTTGTTATTAGCGGTTATTTGATCACAATGGGTATTTCGGAATCCATCCGAAAGGATACCTTTTCTTTGTCGGGTTTCTATTTGCGTCGCGCGCGCCGCTTGGCTCCTGCGCTCTTACCGGTCCTGCTTTTCTGCTTGGTTTGCTCTTGGTTTATCTTGATGCCCAATGCGTTGCGCGATCTGTCGCAGAGTCTTGCGGCCGTGGCGGTCTTTTCGTCCAATTTCCTGTTCTGGATTGAAACTGGCTATTTTGCTCCGGAACCAGCGGTGAAGGTTTTGATCCACACCTGGAGTTTGGCAGTAGAAGAACAATTCTACCTTCTCTTTCCTTTCTGCTTGTTAGCGCTACGGGGACGATCTCGTCGGACCGCGTTTTTGGCGTTTGCCGCCGCTGCCGTTGTCAGTTTGGCTTGGGCTCAATGGGGTTCGACTCACCATGCTTCTGCCAACTTCTATTTGTTGCCATCGCGATGCTGGGAGTTGCTGGCTGGCGCTTGCCTGGCCTTGTTGCCCGTCCGGCGAAAACGTCTTTCTGTTTTGTGGGCCGAAGGGGCAAGTCTATTGGGCGCGGGCCTATTGGCGTACGCTGTTTTCTTTTTTAACCCAGCCACTCCTTACCCAAGTTTGTATACCGTGATTCCGGTGGTGGGAGCGATGCTGCTGATTGCATTTGCCCCTGATTCTGTCAGCGTGCGATGGGTTCTGAGTAGCCGCGCCATGGTGGGGTTAGGGCTGGTGAGTTATAGTACTTACCTTTGGCATCAGCCTCTGTTCGTCTTTTCTCGTTTGTCTAATGCGGGCGAGGTCTCGCTGGGTGCGTATCTTATTCTTATCGTCGCCAGTATCGTGGTAGGGGCATTGAGCTGGAAGTACGTCGAGCAGCCGGTCCGACACGGCGGTATTTCTAATCAACGCTTTGTTCAGCTGGCGACGGGCTTGAGTGTGGTGCTTTTTTGCTTGGGAATGATCGGCCACCATTTTCGCGGCTTTCCGGAGCGGTTAACAGCAGATCAGCGCGCGATTATGGAATATGAAAACTTCGACATTGATAAGGCTTATGGGGACGGCCGTTGTTTTCTCAATGGCGCCAATCAATACCCGCATTTTTCTCCGGAGTGTCTAGGTGATTCCCAAGACAAAACACGCTGGCGGGTTTTGGTTTGGGGCGATTCCTTTTCCGCACACCTGCGCGAGGGGCTCGATAAACTGCACCCGCAATTGAATCTCGCCCAGTTCTCCACTGTTTGTCCGCCGATTTTCGGCGTGGAGAGCTACCGCGAAACGGCCTGCCGGGAATTTGATACCTTTGTGCTGGACCAAGTGACCCGTTTTGCTCCCAATCAAATTGTTTTGGCTGCCAATTGGGTCGCGCACCCGGACCAGAGAGAGCGTCTGGAATCCACTCTTGCGCGCATTCGGTTGGTCGCACCAGGCGCTCAGGTGCTTTTGGTGGGTAACCTGCCGCGTTACTACCCGTCCTTGCCGTCTCAAATTGTGGAAGCCGGCCAGGGGCCTCACGCGGCGAGTACCGTTCACGCTCATTTAGACAGTGTTCGGAGTGAGGATGGCATTCTGCGGACGATTGCGGAGCGCGCTGGCGTGGTTTTTGTCGACGTAATCAATGCGATCTGCCGTGAAAACCAGTGTCCTGGGATGGTGCGTTGGCAAGAAGGTTTCCAACCCTACTCCTGGGATTTTGGGCACCTGACCGCCGCCGGGTCTGTTACTGTCGTGGAGCAATTGCCCTTAGGTCCAACGCGCCGAGCACTCACCACCCTTCCACCTCCGCGTTAATTCAAGTATTCTCTATATAATGCCCGCGCTCATCCTCTGGCTGGTTTTATTTAGCGCGAATGCTTTCGCGGATATTCAGTTCACCGAGCTTCTTAGCAACTTCACCGCCGGCTCCACTTTTTCCCCACAAGAAAGCGTTGGTTTGCAGGCAATCGGGAAGAATGCCGCTGACGCTTTCGTGGGACGAGAAATCCCCACCTTCTATTTTTCCCCCGAACGAGAAGCGGAGCTCAAGGCACTCAAAAGCGAGATACTCAAACAGGTCGATGTAAAGGTACTGCCGCAGCCTTTTTGGGAATCTGTTTTAACTCTTTCGTTAGTGCTAGCCAAAGGCGCACAACCCGGCGCGAAAGTGACCGAGTACCTGCAAGCGCGTGCAGGGCGTAAATTTCACCCGGCGATCAACTGGGAACCCAACTTTGTAGTGAGTTTAGATATAGCTCTTTCTAGTCTGGCGCACTGGTTCGATCGTTTTGTTGAACGCCATTCAACGGGCACTCCTCAGTCTCTAAATAACCCTCAAATCGCGCGCATCCAAAAATTGATTAGTAAATTGGAAGAGTGGACACTCGCCATTCAACCGCACCTGCTCACAGAGTACCAGCATGCTCGAGATAACCATGAGCGCCGACACCCGTCCGCTGTACCCAATTCCACCCTGCTCTCGCCCACGGCCTTTGGGGCGAGTTGGGGCGATGTATTCGTGGCCGGGGGATTGCAAAGCCGCCCTCGCTATAGCGATGCAATCGACGGAACGGGGAGCGTCGGACTTGGGCTGGGTGATGCCCGCAAGTTGTTGGGCCTGGAAGTATCGTACACGATGTACGTTCTCAAGCAGCTATTCCCTTGGCAGTCTCCAGGAGGCTTAAACGTCAAACTGCACCGGATTCTGCCCAATGGATTTGCGGCCGCCGTCGGCGTTGCTAGCTTGCTTCAATGGAAAACCGGTAGGAGCGGTCGATCGTTTTTTGGGGTTGTGTCGAAAGTATTCGTTCGTTCTTGGAACAATAGTGATTTTGGCAGCCAGCTATTTTTGCATTTAGGAGTCGGGGATGGCGTTTACCAAACCACTTCCGCTCTATTGGCAGGTGAAAACAAACTCAGTGTCTTCGCTAGTGCGTCGCTTCGTCTGGTACGGGGCGCTTCATTGACCGTGAACTGGTATGGTTCGGATTTGGGGGTAGGGATTTCATTGGCCCCATGGAATGCTCACCGCTTTACCGTTACGCCTATGGCACAAGATCTACTGGGTGTTTCTGGTAACGGCCCCCGCCTAGCGTTGGCACTGGCGTGGTCGGAGAACCTATTAGAATGAAGATCGGAATCAATGCCCATAGCATTGGTTTTACCGCCGATTTTCGTCGGTCTGGAACCAGTCGCTATGCCGATAACTTACTGCGTGCGCTGAGTCGCATCGACTCAGTCAATCAATACCGCGTGTATGTGCGCCCTGAAGAGCGCCTGCAGCCGCTGGGGCTAGGCCCGAATTTCGAAATGGTACACGCGAGCTGGAACACCTCGCGCGCGGTTACGCGCATCGTTTGGGAAAATACGATCGGGACCTGGCAGACTCGTAGCTGGCGGCCCGACGTTTACCATAGCCTCTTAAATGTGGCGCCGCTTTGGCTGAATTGTCCCTCCGTCGTGACCATTCACGATTTAGGCGCCTTCAGGTACCCTGCCGCGTACACTCTCGCCCGTCGGTACTACCAGCAGTTGGGTACCCGCCGAACTGCTCGGCGAGCCACCGCCATTATCACTCCTACCGAGGCGATTGCTCTCGAAGTGCAAAAACATTTCGCTGTGCCTGCGGAAAATATTTGCGTCACTGGCGAAGGGGTTTCTACCGCCTTCAGTCCTCAGATGCCGGCGACCGTGCGAGCATGGCGGCAAGCCAATGCGATGCCGGAATCGTTTTTCCTGTTTGTGGGCAACTTGGAGCCTCGCAAGAATTTGGCTAGCCTGTTACGCGCTTTCGCAGAGCTAAAAAAACGCGCCAAGGGGCGTGCCCCCGCCGATTTAGTCATTGTGGGCTCCAAAGCGTGGAAATACGACGAAACCTTGGCTCTCATCCCTGAGCTAGGAATTGCCGACCAAGTTCACTTGCGTGGGTTTGTTCCGGATGAGGAGCTTCCTCTTTTGTACAGTGCCGCGTGTTGTTTGGTTTACCCTAGTCTTTATGAAGGCTTTGGTCTTCCTCCGCTGGAGGCGATGTCCGGTGGCTGTCCGGTGATTACAAGCTTGGATTCTGCGCTCGTAGAAGTGGGGGGTACGGCGACGCGGGCATTGGATCCCTTTGATACCAGCGGGTTTGCCGACGAGCTGCAACGGATGGCGACCGATATTGCCTACCGAGAAAAGTGGATTGCAAAAGGCTTAGAGCGGGCCAGCCTATTTAGCTGGGAAAAGGCGGCGCAACGGACACTGGAACTCTATGCGCGCGTTGCGTTGCGGCGCCCTGCCGGATAAGTAAAGACAGTGAATAGCCGATAAAGACTCCGTAGAATCCGTCTTCGATGACGTTTCCCGATACGCCCATTACCAGCGCAGAAACCAATATCAAGAAAGCAAAACGTTCAGGAACTGTGTTGCGCGCGCGGGACGCGAGGAGCGCTACAAACATCAGCATAGCAACGGAAACAACGCCAAAAATAGAAAACAGATAGAGGAAAATATTGTCGGCCGGGCTGGCCAGCAACGGTTCGAAATACGTTTGCGCCACTCCTACCGATCCCATCCCCCTGCCAATCACCCAATTTCCCAAGGTATCCACGTTATTAAAAACCAGAGGCCAAACTTCATTCACTCGGTCACCAAACGAGTTGGCTGCACGATAAAAGTCGGGGAAGAGTTTGAGTTCTTCCAAAAGGTAATTGGCTGCGAATGGGAGGGTAATTATAACCGTCACCAGCCAGCCGGGTAGATAGCGCGCCATCTTGGCGGCGCGCGGGATGGTGAAGAAATAGGATGCCATGATCACAAACGCCCATGACAAGAGGAGTGACTTGGTCGTGGTCAAAACAATCAGTACTGCTGCAGCGATCCAAATAATGGCTCGGAGCCAAAGCAACTGGAGTCGCGTGTTGACGATCAGAGTCAGCAGCAAGACCTGAATGGCGGCGGAAAAAGAGCTGCGAGCGAACCCGGAGATGCGATTGAATCCACCGTTTGCATACCACTGCAAGGCAGTGTGCATTTGTACGCCGCCGATCTTGTAGCTCATTCCTTTCCAAGGCAGCGGCATCCAGAATTCCAAAACGATGCCGATGGCAGCCAGGATGAGAAAAAGTGTAAACCAGGGGCTGCGGATAAATTGAAAATCCCGGTCAAAGGCCCCCACCGACCATCCCATTAGAATGGGCAAGAAAAGTTTTGCGCCAAAAAAAACTTGGTTTACCCGCCCCACAAAAACCAAACCAACGAGAATAGATACCGCCAGGAGCGCCAAGAAACCCGCCGTGGTCCGGCCCAGAGGACTTTGGGGTGGCAAAGTAAGCAGAAGCGCCATTCCGTAGAGGGGGACGCAGTCGCGGGCGTAAAGTGTCCACTCAAGACCTGCGTACACCAACCCTAGGCGCAAGACCCCTTCCACCACGAAAGTGAAGAGATAGATAAGACCGGCCCCTAGTAAGATCTGCCTGTGCCGGTCCATTTGGCGAGGGTCAAGCACGGCGTCTTTCTTCGGCCGCGTGCAACTCCACTGCGGGTGCGATTTTGGGTTTGCGCCCGAACCCAAAGAAGAAAAGCACGGAGGCGGCGAGAATAGCGCCTACAGCGGCAAAAAGCTTCGGACGAGGGAAAACCGGGCGACGGCTGTCTAAGGGGCGAGCTTCCACTAGCCTAAAGTTGAATAGCTTTTGGTCGGATATTGAGCCGATGAGAAGTTCGCGATTGAGCTGTACCTTCAAGAGATCGCGCTCTAGCTGCATCGACGTTTCGAGTAAGGTAGGCGAAAAGCCTAAGCGTTTACCGACGTCTTGAGTGCGTCGAAGGATTTCTTTTTCCTGGGTTATTTTTTCGCTCAAAACGGCAATCTGCTTCTCTACGTCGGCCCGCCCGTCTTGGACCTTTGCATGGTACGCTTTGCGTAACTGCACCAAAACCTCATCGAGGTAGTCCGATGCTGCTTTCAAACTGACGCCGTACACCACTAATTCCAAATACGGGCTGTCTTTGGACGAGGTAGCCGACTTGATGAATGCTTTCATTCCCGGTTCTTTGATTTTTTTGACGTAGCGGAATTCCACGTAAGCCTGGGCTTCTTGCACCATGGTGGGTAGGCTGTTTAGTCCAAACAACGAAGGGCTTTTGACCGTGTTGCCTGTGAGTTCGCTCAACGGCGTGGGGATTTCCGGAGGGCGCACGATTGCTGTGTACCCGTACCAGGGCGTCATCCATTGGCAGCCAATGTAAATAGCAAGGCCCAGCAGGGCGGCTAACCAGAGCCACAAGTACTCGGCTGCAATGTTTTTCAAAGTAGTCATAGATCGGACTCCTGCCCTAATAGAACCTTGATGGTGGCTATCTCCATCATGCCGCGGGAAAGTAAATCGACGTAACGGGTTTCCAGGCTTTGGAGCGCTGCACCCGTTTGGTACCAGGTTTGTAAAGTAATCGCGCCGGAGATTTGCGCGGAGTGAGAATCGTGCCAGTAGCGGCGCGTCTCCTCGAGCATTGGGCCGATTTGGCGCGCCTCGCTCTCGACGAACCGAATGTTTTGCAGCCGTTGTTCCATCTCCCGAATGAAGTCTCGCTTACTGCGCTCGGTTTGGATTTCTGACATGGCGATTTTATGATTCCATTCATCACGTTCTGCAAAGCTGGATAATCCACTAAAAAGCGGGATGGTGATAAACAGCCCGATTCGTCCTCCATCGGCGAACCCGTTAAAGACGCTATTGGCCGGAACACCGTTGCCAAATCCATAAGAGGCAACCCCTAGCAAATCAGGGTAGTGGGAAGACATCTGCAATTCCTTGCTGATTCGGACTTGATCGACCAGCGACCGGCTATAGGCCACTCGGACACTTTGCGTTTCACGCGGCACCAAGTTCCCCACCTTACTGAATACGGAATCGATGCTAGGTTCGGCTGGAAATGCACTTTCGATCAAGGTTTCACCTGTGAGAAAGCGCAGATCGAGCAGGCTTTGTTTGAATTCGAATTGGCGGCTGCGGTACTCCGACTCCAAGTTGCGCAAATTGGTTTGGCTCAGCATAAAGACGGTTTTTTCCGCCATATGCTCTTTGTTCAATTGCGTAATCTGCTCATGGTTCTTGCGGTACTGAGGTAGCTTGCGAGCGTAATTCTCAAGGTTCAGTCGAATGGAAAAGGCTTTGAAATAGGCGGTAATAATCAGCTGCCGCAATTGCTGCTTGGTTATTTCCAGTTTGAGACGGGCGGCCTTCTCTGTTTGAGCTGCAAGCTTGCGATTTGCCCAAACCCGATTATTGAGCAGGCTCCATTGGGCTAAAATTTGGTGCGAGAGGATGGTGGATTGGCCACGGACTTCGGGCATTAGGGCCGAAGCGCTTCGGTCTCGGCCGGCTTCAGCAACCTCCACTTCCTCCAAAGCCAGACGGATCTCTTCCGCGCGTTGCTCGCCGAGCGAAATCGCTTTGTGCAAAGTAAAGTCACCCTGCCCCGCATGGAGCGTTGCGCCGGTCGTGAGCAACAAAGTGAGAACCCAAATCGTCACCGTTTGGTCCCCCGAACTTGCCTATAAATCTGTTCCGTTTGATCCACCATCTGCTCTAGGGTGAATTTTGCGGCGGTTTCTCTTTGTCCAGCAGTCGCCCAGCGGGCACGCAGAGCAGGATCTTGGTGCAACTGCACGATGACTTTGGCGTAGGCCGCGATGTCATCCATCGGCACCCGCGCCCCGTTAAAGCCCGTGGAGACCAAGTCGCAATGTCCGGTAGTGTCGCTCACCACACACGGTATGCCCGCGCTCATGGCCTCCAGCACCGCGTAACCAAACCCTTCGTAGTCTGCGGTGGCGAGATAGATATCCATTCCGAATTCCTGGATGCGTACTTCGTCGAGCCAGCCGGTGATGATCAGTTTGTCGGGGCCCAGCTCGGCAAGGGCTTGTGCTTCGGTGGCCGCACGCAATTCTCCATCGCCAATCCAGATGAACTTAGCATCGGGAATGGTCGAGAGTACCGCTTTTGCCACGGCCACAAAACGGTCGGGCCGTTTTTGTGCACTGAGCCGCCCCACAGATCCGATCGTAATCATGCGGCCCGCCTTTTGGACCGGTCATTCGCCGGAATTCCATTGTAGATAGTGTGGGCTTTTTTCGGCGAAACGATTCCTGCTTGAATCAATTCCTGCGATTCGGAGAGCGATACAGCTATCAGTGCATCCGTTAGAAAGCGTGCCGCCACCCATTCTAGAAACCAAAACAGGGCTGATTTTCGAAAGGGGCTGGAGTGAGGCGTGTACACCGTCCGGGCGCCGGGCACAAAGAGTCCAGCCAATCGCCCAAGAAATCCCGCCTTTGCGCTATGGGAATGGATGATTTGAATATTCTGGTGACGCGCGTAGTACGCGATGGAGAAAAACGCACGAAGGTCTTTGAGCAATGAAGGCTCTCGGACCATGTCAATGCGGTGCAGAGCCACACCCTTTCGGCTCAGCAGAGGCAAGGCGGACAGAAAAGCTTTGTCTGCTCGACCGGTAGAGTAGATTAGGTGAATCGAATACCGCCCCGGAAACCGGCTGATTAGGCCGTTGATCAGTTCAAGCAAGTGGCGCCGGCTCCCCCCTCCGGTAGCTTCTAGTACATACAGCAAGCGTATCGGGCCTGACTGGTAGCCGCTCGGGATGGTTGAAATCAAATACAGGCTGGCCCAGGTGGCGAGCGCAAAAACAGTTTCACTCAGCAAGAGAGCTGCAGCCGCGCCCCAGTAAGAGTGGGTCGGAATCCAGAGCATGCACAAACAAATGTTTATCGCCGTAGCGCCCAGCAACAAGATGTTACGTAGGTTTTGGCGGCCGGCTCCGGTGAGTACTCCGTTGGCGAGCATCCCCATCCCGGAAATGAAAGGAAATAGGCAGAGCCACTGCACCAAGGGCACCGACTCCTGGAACTTAGCGGCACTAAGAAGCGAGAGAGCCGGGCCGAACAAAACAAGCCCCACTGCGCCCAGTAGAGTCATCAGTGCTGTCGGCAAGATCAGGCGAATCGCGAACCGGCGAGGTTCGATCAGTCCCCGCGCGCCTTCTTCAAAAAAACGCACGGTGGTACTAAACGCCAGCGATCGACCCGCCAGACAAGCGGTATCGATTACCCGGTAAGCTACGCCGTAAATGCCGGCCGCGAAAACCTGTCCATGGGCAGCCAGTACGATTCGTTGTGCCTCTGGACCCAGGTTGCGGATGAAATTTCCAAAAACAAAATTCCAGCCATCACGTAGCCGCATCGGGTTGGTGTGTGCGTCTGCCGACTTTGGAAGGTGGTTACGGGCAACCACAAGCGTGTAGATCGCGCCCAAAACAGCGGCGGCGGCTGATAGTGCAATCCAAGTAGAGGGCGAGGGATTTCCGGCAAGCATCCAGAATGCCACGGCGGAAAACATACGAATGGCTGCGGCCACTGATTGGGTTTCGGCGACGAGCCGCAGACGGTTGGTTGCCTGTAAAACTCCGCCGGCGACATCGGTAATCCGCAAAACCACGCACTCGGTGAAGTGCACTAAGAAAAGCGAACCAAGGGCGAGTTCTGTGCCCATCCACCAGTAGGAGATGGCCGTGCCTACAGCGCTGAGTACAAGGCCGGTGCTCAATGTGAAGCGGGCGGCTTGCCGCCACGCTGGCCGGAGTAACCCAGTGGTAACGCTACCCACTCGGATCATTTCGAACCCCAGCCCAAACCCGGAAAAAGTAGCTAGCAAAGTCGCCACGGCGTTAGCAGAAAGCAAAGTGCCGTAGCTTTTGGGGCCGAGGCGCGCGATGACCGCCAGAAAAACAATGGCCTGGCAGGCGATCCGAAAACCGTTGCCCACGAAGACCCAAGCCCACGCGCGCGCTAGCGGTGAACGCAGGGCGTCGCGGTGTCGGGCGAGCCATTTTTTTGCCGGGGAGGCCATGCGTTCTTATCGGTAGATAACGCAAGGCAGATAAGGGTTAAAAAAGCTGTAATCTTAGATGCTTAGGCTCTGTTTACTGCCACTGGGAATGGCAAGAGATTTGGGATTGAAGCGGCACCACCGCCACGCTTGAAAAAAGACCAAGCCGTTTTCGGTGGGCCGCCTCGAACGCCTACTTTTTATAGATAAGCGAAGCGATCACACCACCCAGAATGGACTGAAGCAGTCCAAGCGCACACCAAGACAGCACTACGGTCAGCGAGATCGGGTAAACGGAGTACTGAATGAAGTTCCCCCCGATGCAGAACAAGCCCATCAAGGCACCGAAGCGAACTCCCTCTGGTATCCCCTTGCCTTCATAGCCTTTCGCGAAAAGGATCACGAAGTACTTGGCGATAATGAACTGCCCAAAGAGCATCCACGGAAAAAACGCCTGCATTTGTTCTTGGGAACGCCAAGCCGATGCGGTGGCGGCGTACGCTCCAGCAAGTAACCAAGCATGGATGACCATGTCTGATATAAAAATGTAGACAAACACGGCCACAATGGCCGCCGTCAATCGCTTGAGATTCACACCCTTCAATATACCCATGAACATTTGTTTACCCCTTGTTGTGGTTAGGAAGCCCAAATAGTAAACCAAACGGACGGTAACTACCCACAATAACTATGCATTAGCTCTTCGCTGTTCAGGGCTCTGGCAGCGGCTACCGAATCTCGCGCCCTTGCGGTGTAAAAACTAATTCCAATACCTGATCCAACCTGGTCGTCTGCGGCAGCCGCTCTGGCCATTCCACAAAAACAAAACCGCCGGCCTCTCCCCGGTCCATCGCTTCGTAAAAGCCGATTTCCATCAGGCCTTCGCTGCTCAAAGTTTCCAAACGGTACAAGTCAAAGTGATCGACGCTTGGATGGGTTTCGTACAGTTGGTGTAAAACATAGGTAGGGCTAATGATTCTCGGCACCGGCTGGTGTGTGACGGCGCAAAGCGCTTGTACGACGGCGCGAACGAAGGTCGTTTTGCCTACCCCGAGATCGCCGCGCAATCCGAAAATGCCGCCCTTGGGGTATTTTTGCACGAAAGCTTGAGCGTAGCTATCTAAGGCCTGCAGCGAATTTATTTCGACGCTTTCCATTCGAGATCCCCTAGCACGTCGGCGACGGCGCTGGCTACTTCCCCGGCAAGTGAGGAGCGGCTATGGCCGTAGCGGGCGGTGAGCAACTCGGACGCTCTGCCGTGCACAAAAACAGCCAGAGGCGCAGCTTGAGCCACGGTGAGGTTTTGGGCGAGAAACGACGCCAAGATTCCCGATAGCACATCCCCGCTCCCGCCTTTGGAAAGCCCCGAATCTCCCGCGCGGACCGCGACTATGGGATTTCCAGGTGAGGTGCAAAGGGATCCCGCGCCCTTTAGGACCACAGCGCATTTCCACTGATCCGACAGGGCTCGCACGGACGTGTAGCGATCGGCTTCCACCTCGGCCACGCTGCAATTCAAAAGCACGGCGGCTTCCTTGGGGTGAGGAGTCAGAATGGTTGCGCAATCTGCGCGCACCGAGAGTAGCTTTCCCGCGGCAGTGGCATGTTGAGCGAGTAAGGTAAGCCCGTCAGCGTCGACTACCAGCGGGTCTTTGCGTTCGAGCACCCGCTTGAGAGTAGCCCATCCCTCGGCATCGGTTCCCAATCCAGGACCCACAACGATCGAAGTCCGGTGGGTGTTTTTAAATAATGAGTCACCTAAAACTTCGGTCATTACTTCAGGGACTAAGCGAGGGCGGAGCGTTTGAATCGTGTCCGCCGGTGCATGCACGGTTACCAAC
>CAZBJE010000003.1:100318-124081 GCA_964492125.1 uncultured Pseudobdellovibrionaceae bacterium
GTTACCAACCCAGCACCCGTTTTCAGCGCTCCCAAAGCAGAAAGCGCAGCGGCCCCTTCTCGGTTGGCGGGTCCGGCGATAATAGCCACTCGGCCGAAATCGCCTTTATGGCTGTCTTTGCGGCGGACGGGTAGGCGACTGGCATCTTCTTCCGAGTACAGAAAACTGTTCCAAGTCTGGGAAGAAACGGTGGCCGGAATTTGGATAGACGCAAGCGAGAGCTCGCCGACGTAGTTGACAGCCTCCCCTGTGACCAAGCCTCGTTTGTGGAAACCAAAAGTGACGGTGGCCGAAGCCCGCACGGCTACCGGAAGGGGGTGGCCTGTGTCAGCGGAAAGACCGCTGGGAATATCCGCCGATAAAATCCATTTTTTGCCAGCAAACTGATTCACCAGTTCGATGGTCTGCGAGATGCTGCTATCGAGGGGACGCGAAAGGCCGGTGCCCAAGATTCCATCGAGGATCCAGTCGCACGCACCTAATAGTTCGGGGGAAAGTTCCTTGCCCCAGGCCACGCCTAAGTGAGCCAGCAGCGCTAGCTGTTTTTGAGCAGACGCGGAAAGGGGTTTGCCAGCGCCAACCAAGACGACGAAAACATTTTGGCAGCCTTTCTCCATCAGCAGTCGGGTGGCAGCCAACACATCGCCGCCGTTATTGCCAATGCCGGCCAGTACCACGCCCCGGGTTTTGGGTAAAAGCCCGCCAAAGCGGTTTTCAAGCGCTCGTAGAAGTGCCAGCGCGGCATGTTCCATCAAAAGAAGTTCGGGAAGCTCGAAGGATTGTACGGATTCTTGATCCGCCGCGCGCATTTGCTCGGCAGTCAGAAGTGGTTGCATGGCTGCGCTCCCCTAACCGAGGCTAGCTTGAATCGACTGGCAAATTTGGCGAGCGTAGCCGGAAATCTCGCTCAAATCCTTGCCTTCAATCATCACTCGGGCCAGTGGCTCGGTGCCGGAATACCGCACTACCACCCGCCCGTTATCGCCCAGCTCCGACTTGATGCTGGCGATGCTTTCGATAATTCGCGGGTGATTCTTAAAGTCATCTTTGTTGCGCACGTGGACGCTTTCGAGCACCTGCGGGTACAGATCGACTTGGCGTTTGAGTTCGGAAAGTTTTTTGCCTGTTTTCTTCATGATGGACAAAACTTTGAGCGCAGCCATCATGCCGTCGCCAGTGGTATTGTGATCTAAGAAGATCACGTGTCCCGACTGCTCGCCACCCAAGTTGAGACCTTGTTGGCGCATGGTTTCGACGATGTACCGATCGCCGACTTTGGCCTCGACCACTTCACCGCCGGCCGCACGCAGCGCGACGATAACACCCATATTGCTCATGGGGGTGACGACCACGGTTTTCTTATTCAACTTACCTTCTTGGAGCATCTGCAACGCACAGATGGCCAGTACCTGATCGCCGTCGACAATCTCGCCGTTTTCGTCAGCTAAAATGACTCGATCGGCGTCGCCGTCTAGGGCAATGCCGATTTCGGCCCGGTGCTCATGCACGGCCTTGGCCATGGAATTCGGGTACACTGCGCCGCACTGATCGTTGATGTTTCGCCCGTTGGGTGAGCAGTGAATGGCAAAAACTTCCGCGCCCAATTCGCGAAACACGGTGGGGCCGATTTTATAAGCGGCGCCATTGGCGCAATCCAAAACAATGCGAATGCCTTCCAGCGACTGTTCTTGGGGAAACGCATCTTTGATGAAAACGATGTAGCGTCCGATGGCGTCGTCGATCCGTTTGGCGCGTCCGATTTGGTCCATCGTCGGGCGGTAGCGCTCGAGTTCTTCGCTGCCGATCAACTTCTCAATTTCGTTCTCTTTGGTGTCGGGCAATTTAAAGCCCATGCGATCGAAAATTTTAATGCCGTTGTATTGGTAGTGATTGTGGCTGGCGGAAATCACAATACCGACATCGGCGCGCATGCTGCGAGTGATGAAGGCGATACCCGGAGTGGGCAACGGGCCGACTAAAAGCACTTCCGCGCCCATCGAGCAAAAACCGGCTGCCAAGGCGTTTTCCAGCATATAGCCAGAAAGGCGGGTGTCTTTGCCGATGACTACTGTGGGAGTGTGGTTGCCGCCCCGTTTTTCAAAAAGGGTGTAGGCGGTGGCACGGCCGATGGCCATGGCGATTTCACTCGTCATGGGGGTTTGGTTTGCTATGCCGCGTACGCCATCCGTGCCGAAAATCCGTTCCTTGCTCACCGACTGACCTTCCTCGTCTTGATTTTGACTTTCACGGTGCTGTCGCGCGAAAGCAAGAATCCTTGGGTGGTATCTACTTCCACCTGAACTTCTGCTTCCTTTATGCCACTAAGCGCGTCGATATCAATGGGTTCCGTACCCACACTGTCCACGCGGTTCAATAGGCTCTTAGGGCCCGTTACGGCGACTTTGGTCGGAAAGGATTCCACCGAGGCAATCTCGTAGCCGGCGGCGGTGCTGCCGCGCAGCGTTGGACTCACGGGGACGTAGCGTTCCACTACTTCTTCCAGCCGAATTAAAACACTGGAGGGGTTGAAAGCCAGCACCCTTACCTCTTTGGGCAGCTCGCCCAAAAGTTCTTCGCTGATGGTAAAGCCGATCGTCGACTCGCGATTGTGGCGAAAATCCGGGCGAATGGGGTTTAACTTCTTATCCACACTCTTCAAGAGCAAGCGAGGTCCAGAAAGGGTGAAATCGATATGGGAGGGGATCTTGTTGGTGATCATGATCCCAGGAGCAAGCAAAGGCTCTAGCTTCACCCGCTTGTGCATTTCTTCCCGCTTGAGTCCTAGGAAAGTAACCCAGAGAATGAGTGCCAGCAAAAAGCTGACGACTTTCAGCGCAAAGCTTTCCCAAAAAGGAATGGAACCCCGGCGACTAGACAGAATGCGTAGAGCGAGTTTCATTCCGCATCCACCTTTTCTTCCTGGCGCACTTCAAACTTGCGTAAGCCCAGGAGCTCCAGCAGGTTTTGCCGGAGAGAATTGATGTCCAAATCCCGCAGCATAACGCCGTGATGGACAATGGAAATTTCGCCACGCTCCTCGGAAACGACGATAACCACCGCATCCGTTTCATGCGTCAGCCCCAAGGCGGCGCGGTGGCGGGTGCCCAGTTCGCGCTGGATGCTGGGGTCTCGGCTAATGGGTAGCAAGCACGCGGCTGAGGTAATCCGGGAGTTGCGAATAATCATAGCGCCGTCGTGAATGGGCGACGTCGGGTGGAAAATACTCAAAATCAAATCCGCGCTCGCGCGCGAATCCAGCATGGTGCCGGCTTCAATGTAGTTCTTCAAACCGGTCTCGCGCTCCATCACGATCAACGCGCCCACGCGCTCTTTGGCCAATTGGGCAGCGGCCTGACAGATCTCTTCGACCACTGCGACTTCTTCGATCGTGTTGGTGCTAGAGAAAAACGGGTTGCGGCCCACCTGGGTGAGCGCTTTGCGGATCTCGTCTTGGAAAACGATAATGAGGATGAGTATAAAATTTTGGAAAAACTCGGCCAGGATCGTGTTCAGCGTGTGGAACTGCAGCTGATCGGCCAGGTAATACATGATCAGGATGATGCCAAAACCCGTGAGCATCTGGACGGCACGCGTGCCGCGGATGAGCAAAAGCACGCGGTACACGATGTACGTCACAAACAGGATGTCGACCAAATCCTGCCAGCGAACGATCTCGCGCAAATTGTTAAGGTACTCGCTCATTTCAATTCATGTGCTCGCTTGGAAACGGGAAACCTGAATCCGCTATTTTACGCAGGGCGGCAGACAGATCTCAAGCCCTCTCGTCTGTATTTATCGGAAGAATGGTTGATTTTAATGACGAAAATCCCGTTCCGACCCACCCAGAGTGACTAATAGTCTTAATAATTCAGGGGTTTTCCCCGGTAGTAGACCCCGCCTAGGCTGATCTCCCGTTGAGAAATCGAATAAATTGCGCTAGAGACTGCCAATGAAAGTTTTTGCCGTTCTCGCTTTGGTTTCCCTTTCGGCTCCCCTTTTAGCGCAAACGCCCACCGCTCCCGGCGCTTGCCCCCAGCAAGTCGTGGTGCGCGCGCTTCCCTTCTTTACCCCGGATCCTTTGGTGGTTATGTCGCGCGAGACCTTGGCCGATATCACCCGCATCCGGCTAGCGACAAAAAGCTCCTCGGTGTTCACTCCCATGGATCAGTTGGGGAAGGCCTTGCTCGCCGATTCATTGTTTCGTGCTGCCTACGACGGGGCGCACGCGGATGTCGCTCGGGCCGCTCTCCAACGGCTAGCAGGCCAATTGCTCCAGCCTCAGAGCGAAGACTACATCGTTCTGTTGGTGGCTCTCACTGAGCTGCACTTGCTCCGAAAATATACGACGAGGCATGTCAGTAGTTTGGAGCGGATGGCTCAAATCATCGATAGCGATACCTATTACGGTGAAAGAGAGAGCTTGATCCGCCAAAAGCGGGAGATCACTCTCGTGCACCGGCTGGTCATGTACCGGGACGACAACTCGGTGGCCGAACTCATGATTCAGTACTACACGGACCAGCACTCGACGGATCCAGCGCCTCACCCAAAGTAAAAACCTATGGCTTTTGCCATTGGGGCCAGGGTTTCAATTTGTCTCGGTAATCTCCATCGATAACCCAGATTTGGGAAGGCTGCTGGGGATTGCGTACCCAGCTCCGAATCGGCTCGCCATAATTATCCAAGACCTGGACGATGAGCACTGTTTCGGGGTCTTGCGCGCCGGCGCCTAAAACTTCGGCTTGCCGTGGGTACTGACTCGAAAAGTCGGGTGAGAAGAGTTTGAGTCGGTTGGTGTCCACATACCAATCGGCACGGGCCACCCCCACTAAAACGCGCTGGGCGATGTTTTTCTGGAAGGATTGCTTACGGCAGTTTTCTTCGCCGGCACAAACGACTAGGTGGCCCATCGCAAATAACTCGCCGGTTTTAAAGTTCTTGGACGTTGAAAACCCATTGCTCGATGCATAGCCCTCGGTCATCGACACGTGGGCCAGAACCGTTTGCCAAAGGCTTCCACCGAGCAATTCTTGGTTGAATCGCTCAAAATCCCGGTTGGCTTCTTTAATTACCCAATCCGCTTTGAGGTGTCCCCTCGACTTTGCCTTGATTCGCTCCGACAATAGGTGCGGAACGAATTGGCTAAAGTACCCTTGCAGCTCTTCGTCGGTAGCAGTGGGATCCCCGGCTAGAGTTGCGATTCCTCGCCAGACCAAATCGGGTGCGTAACTCTCCTCGAGCTTGCGGCGCCAAAGCGCGGGGTTATGCGCGGTCGCAGTCCCAAAGCGATAACGGAAATCTGCATCGATAAAGATCAAGCCGATCTCTTTCCGATCGCCTTTTTTATCCGTGTAAAAAAGATGGCTCTGTCGGGTGAAGTCTTTGAAGGCTTCGCGCAATTGATCCATCGTGTCCAATGGGTCTGCGGCAAAGGCCCGACGCCATTGTTTGTCCCCAATATGTAACCGCACAAAGGCGGCAAATTGCCGGGGGTCCACCGCCGAAAGTTGGCCCGCGCGTTCCACTGCGCGCTTTCCATGGCGTCGGCTGGTCAAGTGGATGTCGCGAGGGGGATCGGGGAAAAGCAATTCCGACGAGTACGGCACTGGCAGCTGGTGCTTCAGACGATACATCACATCAAAATACGTGTTGTGGTTGGACAAAATACCCTTTTGGATTTGCTCGTTCCATTTTCCGGGAGCAAGCAGGTAGTCGGCATCGGGATCGCGCAACCTTGGGCGAGGCAGCCCTACCCGCTTGAGGGGTTCATAGAGAGAAAAGTGGCGCAGGCTTCGGCCGTTTCCATCCGGCAAAAGGTGAATCGAGATCATGTCTCGGTAGTAGTCGCTGGTGGCACGCACATAGTCGTTGAGATGCTCGGCCGTGCTGGGTAGATCACGGGCCTGTCGATACTGATTGAAGCGCTCGATGCGCTCCTGGGACAGTGCGCGACAAAGATTTTCTGTTAGTTGACCGAAAGGCCGGCTGCGGATCGCCCCATCCCGATTTCCATGGAATTTTTCTTTGAAGGCTCGGATCTGGGCTACGAGTTCCGGATGGGTAGACTCAATGCGCGCCAGTGCTTGCTCTTTGACGGTGAATGGTTGCGGGTAATCGATCCAGCCGTAGTATACCCGACTCGCAACGCCCTCGGTTTCTTCGATTCGTTCCGTTTGGAAGTTCAGGTATTCGTTTTTCAACACAGCCAAGTACTCGCTGTGGTTGAGCACAACCTGTGCTCCAATGGCTTCTCGCCTTACCGCTCCGAGTTGGCGGCCGGGCAGACCATCGCGCATGGCGAGTCGGTGTATTTCGAGCAGCTGTTCTAGGTGGAACGGAGCTTTCGGGTCGGTAAGCCCCGGTACTTCGATGAACTTTTTGGCTTTGCGATAGGCCTCAAAAACGCTGCGGGACGGGCCGTCTCCGTGGTCGTAGAGGTCGGGGATGCCCGCTGTGAGTAACTCTCGCTCGCTACCGCTCAGAAAGGCCTGCATGAGCGAGGGAGCTGCGTGGGGGTAGTCGACTAGGCGAAGGGCCTCGAGCAAGTTCCGCAACCCCGCTTGCTCCTCGCCCGTGCGCGCCTCTGCAAGGGCTCGCCCAAAGTCGCGCATACGCTGCCGTTGCGTTTGGAGAGGGTTTCCCTCTGCTGCCAGTCCCGCTAAAAAATAATCCCACTCTGTTTGGAAGCTGCGGGCGCGGGGCTTCTTAACTAACCCAAGGGTTTCGTCGAGTAGGGCCGTGGCGCCCGAGCTCTCCAGAGTATGAATGAGTTCAGAGGGGCAATTGGTTGGGTCTTTAGCATGGGATCCGTGTGCGGGTGCCCCAGCTAAAAAAAGTAGAAACAGCGCTAAATTCAATGCTGGCAAGGCTCTCCCGGGGTACGGGGAGCCTTCTAGCAGACTCGAGGAGTACGGATCAAGGGGGTGCTAGGCGACTTGCGGGGTTCCCATCGGCGACGGGCTGCCGTTGCTGGCCTTTTCCGGTTTTACCACCACCGGCATGGGCGGGAGCGCCTTGCCGTTGCAGAGCAATTGGATTTCGTCTTTGTCGAGCGTTTCGCGCTCGAGCAAGGCGTTGGCCATCGCATGGAGAACCGCTTCGTGCTTTTTGAGAATGAGCATGCCGCGATCGTAGTTAGAAATGATGAGAGTCCGGATTTCGCTGTCGACCAATTCCGCTAGCTTTTGGCTGATGGAGCCGCTGGCTTGGTGAAATTCACGTCCCAAGAAGACATCGCCTTCTTTTTTGCCAATCGCCATGGGCCCGATCGAGTCGCTCATGCCCCATTCGCAAACCATGCGGCGAGCGAGGTCGGTGGCGCGTTCGATGTCGTTCCCTGCTCCCGTGGTTTTTTGTCCCAGAATCAACTGTTCCGCCAACGCGCCGCCCATCAAGAAGGCGATCATGTTTTCGGCTTTCTCTTTGGAGAGAGTCAGCTGGTCTTCCGTTGGAAGAGTCTGGGTAAGCCCAAGGGCCATTCCCCGCGGGATGATCGTCACCTTATGGATCGGATCCAACCCTTTAAGAGAATTGCCCACAATCGTGTGTCCGGCTTCGTGGTAAGCAATGGCCTTTCTTTCTTCTGGCCCGATGATCATGGATTTGCGTTCTGCACCCATCATCACTTTGTCTTTTGCTTGCTCGAATTCCACCATCGTGACGTTCGTGCGATTCTTGCGTGCCGCAATCAAGGCTGCTTCGTTCACGAGGTTTTGCAAATCAGCACCGGAGAATCCCGGCGTTCCGCGCGCGATAATCGCCAAATCCACGTCCGGAGTCATGGGCACTTTGCGAACGTGTACGCGCAAAATTCCTTCGCGACCGCGCACGTCGGGCTTGGGCACCATTACGCTACGGTCAAAACGGCCCGGGCGCAGCAGCGCGGGGTCGAGTACATCGGGGCGGTTGGTGGCAGCCACCAAGATCACGCCTTCTTTGGAATCAAAACCGTCCATCTCCACCAGGAGTTGATTCAGGGTTTGTTCGCGTTCGTCGTGCCCACCGCCGAGGCCTGCGCCACGTTGCCGGCCGACTGCGTCGATTTCGTCGATAAAAATGATGCAAGGAGCGTGTTTACGGCCCTGTTCGAAAAGATCGCGGACGCGGGAAGCTCCCACGCCGACAAACATTTCGACGAAGTCGGAACCGCTGATGGAAAAGAACGGCACACCCGCTTCACCGGCCACTGCTTTGGCGAGCAAGGTCTTACCTGTGCCCGGGGAACCCATGAGCAAAACACCCTTCGGAATCCGACCGCCTAAGCGGGTAAACTTTTTTGGGTCCTTTAGGAACTCGACGATTTCCTCGAGCTCTTGCTTGGCTTCTTCGGCACCCGCGACGTCGTTAAAATTCATGCGTGTGTGGCCGTCGGTGAGCAGCTTGGCGCGTGAACGTCCGAACTGCATTGCCTTGCCACCGCTGACTTGCACTTGGCGAAGGAAGAATACCAAGAGCACCACGAAAACCAGCATCGGGCCCCAGCCAATCAAGAACTGCATCCAGAGCGAGTTGCCCTGTTCGATGTCGTAGCTAGGCGTGAGATTATGTTCCGCCAGAAGTTTCAAATAAAATTCCGAAGTCGTATCCCCAATCGACTCAAAGACCGCGCCATTTTCATGGGTGTCGGCGAATTTACCTTCGATTCGACCTTGGTCTTTAAAAGTGACGCTCGCGATTTCATTGTTCTTCACCAGTTCAATGAACTGATTGAAGGTGATTCGCTTCGTGGTCTTTTGCACTCTCGCGGTTTGGAACAGCATCATGGTAGCGACCACCAAGAGCAACCAAGCGATAAGCGTCTTTTGAGAGGATTTCATACTCTCTACATCGGCAGTTTGGAGTAGGACTTAAAGGCGCTTGGTCAGTGAGCGAGCGCGCGCACCGGCAAGGAGAACGGAAACGTCGACGCGGTGATTTCGACGCCCTGCCCTGGCTGCGGAAATAGCCAGCGGATCTCGTGGCTTGCTTCGGATACCCAAAGTGGAATCAAACGCCGCTCAGGCTGCGGGATACGGTGCGTCAGGAAAAATTCTTTGAGCTTTTTGCCGCCAATTTTGTCGCCCGGTTCAAAGAATCGGATTTGCCCACCCGCTTCGGGGAGCAAGAAGCGGGTCTCTATTTCGGGGATACTCACCTGCCGCCCTTCCACCTGCACGCGACGGGGCTGGCGAGCGTAATCGCCTTGCTCAGGCGTTTGTAAGTAGAGGTACCCGCAGGATTGCAAAAACCGCACGCCACCCAAGCTGGCCGAAGGCATTTTCGAGTCGGCCAACTTCACCAGCCGATCGATATCGGCTCGATCCAGGGTGGGAACGCCCATTCGTTTGAGCGCTTGGCGAAACACGCGGGCTTTCCAAAACGGCGATAGCTTTGCTAGCAGCGCTTTATCAAATCGCATCCAAAACGGGGTCCACACCGCCATATGCACATAAAGGGAGCGCGTCTGGGTTTCGAGGGCGGCTTCGCTCTCGCGAACTTCGTCGACTAAACCACTTAGGCGTTGGAGAAAAGCCTCCGATCCACCAAATTCGGCAGCGAGGTTTTGGAACACGGGCGTGAGCTGGGCGCGGACTCGATTGCGCAAATACACCGGTTCTTGATTGCTGGCGTCTTCGCGCCACTCGATGGATTGGGATTGGACAAACTCGAGTAGAGTGGCTCGCGAAACAGTGAGCAGGGGTCTGAGCCAGGCGCCTCGGACGGGGGGAATGCCCTGCAGGCCATCAAGCCCGGTACCACGCACAATGCGCATCATCACGGTTTCAAACAGATCATCTAAGTGGTGGGCAGTGAGGATCCAATGCGCCTGGGATTGCTCTCGCACTTTCTCTAAAAAACGGTGACGTAAGGCGCGCAGAGAGGCCTCGTCGGTTCCCCCGCTCTCTCGCCGTCCCATCACAAAATCCACTCCGAGCCGCGTCGCCGCCGCTTCCACAAAAAGGGCATCCCCTTCCGAGGCAAGTGCCCGCAGGCCGTGCTGGTAATGCGCCACGACGATTTGGGAGGTGGGCAAAAGGCGTGTGGCCAGCTCCAGGAGCGCCACGGAATCGAGTCCACCGGAGACGGCTAGTATGTATCGGTCTTGGAGGTAGTGCTCGCCAACATGCAGAGCGAGAAACTGCTTTAAGGTTTCAAGGGGCGCCATGGCGGGGAACCTACCCTATTGGCGGCCCCGATTGGAAGGGCTTACTCTTCGCCGTCGGGCGGGTATTCCACATCGACGCTCTCTACAGAGTCTTCAACCCCTTCATCGTCGTTTTGGATCTTCACCTTCGGCAAGCGCATCGATCCCACGTTGCGACGAGCGCCCATATTGGGACGGTCGCGGGGATTTTTGGCAGCTCGGAATTCCTCGCGCACCGTATCGGCGCCTTCATCTGTGGCCTCGGCGTCGGCCAAGGCGTCGTCTTCTAAGACCTCGCCGCGGTCTGGTTCCGAAACTTCTGCGTCCCGGCGCAATGGTGCGGGAGCTTCTTCGGGCATGCGGCGCGACGCCATAGGCGCGCTCGGCGAAGCCATTGGCAAGGAAACATTGGGTCGTTCAGGCCCACCGCTAGCAGGCAGGCGCTCGTTATATTCCGGGACGGGTACGGTACCCACGTTTGTGAGGAGCTTGCCCTTCATACCGGGCAAGGTGATGTACAAAATGAGTGCGGTGACCAAAATGCCTGCTCCGCCAAAGACCCAGCGATTGCGCGCGGTGTTTTCAAAATCCGCAAAAGTGGGACGGGGTTCCGTGGGCGCTTCGCTGATTTCTTGCGGTTCTCGTTCGACCGTCAATTGCAGACTGGTGGACTTGGGCAAGAGATCTTCGGGCGCGATATTGAGCAAGTCGGCTGGGATTTCGGTTAAGGCCTTACGGCTCGCCTCCACAGTAGGCTCCAAAATGCGGCGTTCGGCCGTGGATTCCGTCGGTACTTTCACGGGTTGATCGCCACGGCGATCGAATTCAGGAAATTGCCAGAGCAGTTTCCATTCGGTTTGCGCTTTATTGTCGCCTTCGGGTGGGATGCGGTAGGCAATGTCGTTCCGGCGAACGATGCCCTGTTTGAGCAACGCGCGGATCTCTTCCTCGCTCAATGGCCCCTTGGGGCTTTTGTTGAGCAGAACTATCCATCGGCTATTTCCGTCACCGGCCATTGCAAGCTCGCTTGGATTCATCCTGAACCGAAGCGTCCTTCAAACAGAGTGAGGAAAACCTTCCTGGTTTACCCTTGAATCAAATCGAGAATGGGCTGGTGGAGTATGCCGTTGCTACAAACGGCTTCGGAGTCGTGGATTCCCACTTCTCCGCCGTCGTAGCCGCTGACCTTACCTCCGGCTTCGCGTACGAGAATGAAACCCGCCGCTACATCCCAAGAGGCTAGTCCACGCTCCCAGAATCCGTCGTAACGGCCACTGGCAACGTAGGCTAAATCCAAAGCCGCTGAACCCGGCCTGCGAACACCGAGTGCCTTGTCTTGCACGCGGCGGAAGATTTCGATCTCTTCCTTCAATTGCTCTCCGGTGTTGTAGTAAAACCCGGTCCCAAGCAAAGAGTCCTGCAGGTTTTTTGTCGACGATACTTTTAAACGTTTACCGTTTAAGAAAGCCCCTTTTCCCGTTTCCGCGAAAAAGCGCTCCTTCGTGAGCGGTTGGTAGATGACTCCCGCTCTCGGTTTACCGTTTTCGTAAACGCCGATCGAAACACAGAACCAGGGAAACCCGTGGGCATAATTCGTGGTGCCGTCCAGGGGATCAATCACCCAGACCAAATCCGAACCCTTACCGTGTTCACCCGTTTCTTCTGTAATTATCGAACTTTTCGGGAATTTTCTGAAGATATTCCGCATGAGATAGCTCTCTGCGTTTTTGTCTGCCTCGGTCACGATGCCCGCGCCGACTTTGCGTTCGATATTGCGTACTTTCAAAAAGTGCTTGAGTAAAATGCGCGACGCGCCATCTGTGAGCTCAAACAAGAAACGCTTCAAAGTAGCAGATGATAGAGATTTGGACGGGGCCATACGTCTCCCCCTTACGGAGCTTTTGCTTTGCGGCGCGCCGAATTGGAGAGCCGTTCAAATTCACGATCGGCGGAAACCTCGGCTTGGGTGCGGATCGAATCTTCCAACTCCTGGTTCTCGGTGAGCAGGCGCTCGTATTCCTTGCGCTGCTGCCGATCGTATTCGCGTTGCGAAATTACTTCCCGAACTTTGGCTTCTAGATCACCAAGACTACCGCGCAGATAGGCCAAAAACGCCGAATCATCGTACGGTACCATTTTCAACGGCTCTTTTTTCTCTCGATAAAAGCAAAGCGTTTTGCGTACTAGCAGGTCAATCGGGTTTTGTTCCCGAGACTGGGAGGCGTCTTTTTGCATCCGCTCCCGAAGAGCCAAGATTTCAAAAATGCGTTTGGAGAAAGGCTTGTCGGACCGCAAACGTCCCCGTCCCACTGCCTCGAAGAACTGCAGATAGGGCCCGCTGTCAGGCAATAACTCGGAACATTCTAGCGGTAGCAAAAACACGCCAGCGTCGCGGCCGGGCGCGGCGTGGGCCAGCAGCGGCAAGAGACAGAAACATACGGCGAGTCGTAGGCTGCGCATCCGAATTTACTCCCGGTGAAACGATCTTTGAAAAACACACCTAAGTAGTAGTATCTTCAAGAGTTCATAGGGGGTTGGCAAGTGGCATTCGACGAATTTCGCTGCGTCGTGGTAGGCAACGAGCCCGCTGGGCTGTGGATGCTGGCGCAGATGGAAAAAGCTTACCTAGAGCGCGGGGAAGAACCGCGGCTGGGATGGATTGCGTTGGGCGCTGGGCCCGAGCCCGTTTGCTTGCCCACCCAGCTGGGTGCCGCTTTCGGCGTCGCGCCCGGGGCCACTTGGTCTGCCGAGTTGCTCTCTCCCCGAAATTCCCTTTCCTGGACCCGCGAAAAACTCGCGTCGACCTTCGGTGAGTTGCCCCCGGTCGATACGACTCGCCCGATTCTAGATTCGCTCACCCAACCGACGGCTTTGGATCTTGCTGCGATCCGAAAAGCGATCGCCCAAAAGCCGGATTGGATTGCGTACGCGCAAGGTTTGTGGAAAGCGATTGGCCGCACTCAAACCCAGATGCCGGAATCGGTAGTGCACTTTTCACGCTACCTCACTCAATTGCAGTGGTGGTCACCCGAAAAAGACCTGAGCCCGCAAATCCAGCGCATCGTACTTTCTCCGACGGAAAACGTCCTCACCGGATTCAAGCAGCGGCGCGGCGGCGGCCTCGCTATGCAGTTTCGTCAGTACGGAGAAATTTCGAGCCAACGTTGGGTTTTTAATTCCGATTTGCGATCGCTGATGACACTCGCCGGCCGCCAAAAAGATTTTCTGGCGCAGCTTAACTTGAATGCGGAGCCGAGCACCTTGCAAGCGCTCTACCCGCTCAAGCTCAAGGTGGAGCCCGACGCCATCCCCTCTCCGGTGTCTCCGCTGACGCTCGCCTTCGATACAGACCTCATTCCCGACCCTCAAACGGAAATCTGGCCGATCACTTTGCGCCCCGACGATCCGTTCCGCGAACTCACCGTGTGGGCGTCGGCGCCGGGGCTGGTTTCTCTGGAAGCGGTCTTGGAATCGCTCGCAGGCGGTTTGCAGCGCGTGCATAAGCTCTTCCCGTTCCTGGCCCGCAAACTTGTACAGATTTCGGTGCCCTTGGGAATGGACAGTTGCTTTGAGTTGGATGAGCGCCGGAGGGTCGCCGATGAGCTCACAGCGGCCTCCCTCGAGCAGTACAAAACGACCGGTTTTTACACGGCCACCCGCAATCCAGCGCTTTCGCTTTTATTGCCCTATATGGGGTGCCACTTGCCCTACCCCGTGGGTGGGCTCTTAACCGCTCGCAAGCTGATGGGGGATATTTTGCCCAAAAAGAAAAAACCCCCTGTCTCTGCCCCGTCCATTCAGGCAACTTGATGGACCGCCCGGCGCAGGATAAGCTCGGCCCCTTTCCCAAAGGATAAGCAATGCCGTTTTCGGATCTGAAGGACAGACTCGCCACTACCATCGCCCAAAGCTGGAACAACCCCGCTTTAACCCCGGAATGGGTGAGCGCCGAATTCGGCACTCCGCCCAACCCCAAAATGGGGCATCTGGCGCTGCCGCTTTTCAAAGCGGCCAAAATTCTAGGCAAGTCGTCCAATGAAATAGCCAAGGACCTGGTTACTAACGTCCTCACCCCAACTATGGGCAATGAAATCCTCGCCAGCGTGGCGGGGCCGTACGTGAACATTCGCTGGAAGCCAGAGCTGCTCTACAACCAGGTTTGCGGCGCGCTCTTTGCCGAGGGTGAAGCGTACGGTGGTGACAAGTCGGGCGCGGGCAAGACCGTATTAATCGAATACTGCTCGCCCAATATCGCCAAAAAACTCGCGTTCCAGCATATCCGCAGCACCTTGATCGGCAACGTGCTTTCCAATATCTACAAAAAGCTGGGCTATACCACCGAGCGGATCAATTTCGTGGGGGATTGGGGCAGCCAGTTCGCGCGGCTTTTAGCGGCGGTGGAACTCTGGGGTGATCCCTCGGTTCTCGCTTCCACCGAACTCGCCAAGGTGATGGATCACCTTTTTGATTTGTATGTCCGCTTCCACCAGGCCGTGGAAAAAGATCCCGCCTACGGCGAGAAAGCAACGCGTTGCCTGGTGCTTTTGGAAGAAGGCGATCCCAAAACCACCGCTCTGTGGAAAAAAATCCGCGATCTCAGTTTAGCTTCGGCGCAAGTTACGCTCGAGCGGCTGAACGTGGCTTTCGATCACATCGAGGGCGAGAGCACCTACATTCCCGCCATCCATTCCACGCTAGATGAAGTGAAAGCCAAAGCCGACGCCCGGCTTTCTGAAGGCGCCTGGATTGTGGACGTGGAAGGGATCAATACCCCCGCGTTGGTGCAGAAAAAAGACGGCACCACCCTATATCTGACTCGCGATTTGGCTGCGGCGGTTGATCGCTTCAATCGTTTTAAATTTCACCGCATGTATTACGTGGTGTCTGAGCAGCAGCGGCTGCACTTTCAATTGCTTTTTGGCGTTTTGAAAAAGATGGGCCACGATTGGGCAGAACGCTGTGAGCACCTCTCTTTTGGCACCGTGCTCTTTGGCGCCGAGAAAATGTCTACCCGCGAAGGCCGGGTTATTTTCCTGGACGCTCTTTTAGACGAAGCCAAGGAACGAGCGCTCGTGGAATCCGCCAAGAAAAACCCCGACCTCGTGGACAAGGGCGCTGTCGCCGAAGCGGTCGGCACTGGCGCGGTGATTTTTGGCAATCTGTCTGCTAACCGCACCCGCGATTTGGAATTCGATTGGGACCAGATCCTTGCGCTCGACGGCGAAACGGGGCCTTACGTTCAATACGCGCATGTGCGCTGCACGTCTCTGCTCGCGAAAGCCGCCGAAAAGGGCCTGGGCGCGGCAGTGCCTCACGCGCCGGCTGGTTACGAGTTTGCCGAGGAAGAAGAGAACCTCACTCTGGCAATTGGCCGCTTCCGGAGCACGTTGCATTTGAGCATCAAGGATAACGATCCGGTGCACCTCACCCGGTACCTGATCGATTTGGCTAAGGCGCTGAACCGCTTTTACTACCAATTGCCCGTGCTGCAGGCCACCGATCCAGTGCAGTGCAATTTGCGACTTAGTTTGGTTCTGGCTACTCGCCAAGTCATCGGCAACGGGCTCGCGCTGCTGGGAATTGCATGCCCGCGGGAAATGTAACCAAAATCCTCGTTCTGCGTTTTAGCAGCTTGGGTGACATCATCATGACGACTGCCGCGGTACGGGCCTTGCGTACTCGCTACCCCGACGCCCGCATTGATATGATCGTGCGAGCGGATTTTCTCGATCTGATCCGGTTTAACCCACACCTAACCCACGCCTGGGGTCTGGATCGGCGATCGGGCTGGAAGGGGCTGTGGAAGCTGCGGCGGGAGATCAATACCGTCGGTTACGATTTAATTTATGATGCGCACCGTTCGCTGCGCACTCGCATGCTCATGCCTTTTTTGCGGGCGGGCGCGAAGGCCTATTTCGCAAAGCACTACTTTGGCCGTGCATTGGCGCTGACCTTCAAACTCCCGCTGCTCGACTCGCGGCGCTTTTTGGAGCGTTTTATTGATCCGCTCCAGCGTTTTGGTGTGGTCGACGATAACCGTGGTCCGGAGATGGTCGTCGATCCCGCATCGGAGGCATCGGCTTTGGCCAAAGCGGGCCTCGTATTGGACGATAAGCCCCGGATTGGCTTGGTTCCCTCTGCGCAATGGCCGGGCAAGCGGTGGCCGCCCGAGCGTTTTGCCGAGGTGGCAAGGCAGCTTCTCGCCCATACTTCGTACGATCTGGTGATTTTTGGCGGGAAAGAAGACACCTTCTGCGCGGAGATCGCCGCCGGACTCCCCTCCGATCGAGTCACGAACACCCAAGGGAAACTCACCATTTTGGAATCGGCGGCATTGGTGCGCCATTGCAAGTTTGTCATAGCCAACGACACCGGCTTAATGCACGTAGCGGATGCCTTGGGCATCCCTTGCATCTTAATTTTTGGCCCCACGGGGGCGGAGCTGGGGTGTCTGCCACACCACCCGCTGACTCGGGTGGTTGAACAGAGGCTGTGGTGCCGCCCGTGTTCAAAGAATGGCCAAGCGCCGTGCATTCGATCCCGGCGTTGGTGCCTGGATCTTTCCACTCCCACCTTCGTTTACGAGGAAGCTAGGCGCCTGGACCAGGCCCTGCTAAAGCTTTCCTAATGCTTTTCTACCGCCCTCTTTACCTTCTCTGGTTCGCGACCATGTGCGCAGTCTCGCCCTTTGTGGGCAAGGTACGCCGGGGGTTGCGCGGCCGACGGGGATTATTAGGGCGAACCCGCGCCGCCACCGCCGGCTGGAAGACCCGACCGTATTGGTTCCACTTTGCTTCCAGCGGCGAGTTTGAGCAGACCATTCCCATTTTAGATGCTTTGCGGGCGCGTGAGCCGCAATGCCGGATTTTTCTCACTTATTTTTCACCCACCGGTCGGCGCGCGGTGGAGCTGGAAGTTGGGCGGCGGGCGAAGAGCCTAACGGCCGTGCCGTGGGACGCTGCCGAGTTTTCGCCTTTGGATTTTCCCGGCACAGTGAATCGTTTTGTCGACTTAGTCCAGCCACGTGCTTTGGTGGTTTTAAACCGCGAATTCTGGCCGGAGCTTTTTGAGAACTGTTACCGACGAGGGATTCCGGTTTTTGTTTTTGCCGCGTTTTTCTCCAAACAAGCCCGTCGTATGGCGCGGTTTTACCGGCCGTGGTTGAAACGGGTGACGTTTGTGGGAACCACCGACCTTTCTACTGCGGAATTCTTGCGCCAAGATCTCGAAGATGCCCGCATCGAACCTCTGGGCGATCCGCGTATTGAGCGAGTACTAGAGAGGCGCCGTTTGCAGTCGCCCTCGGGCGTGTCATTGGAATCCGATGCGCGCGTTTTCGTGGGTGCCAGCATCTGGCCCGAGGACTTCGAGGCGATGAAGCCCACCTTGGAATTTTTGCTCACTTTGCCGGAATGGACTCTCTATCTGGTGCCGCACGAACCGGAAGAGAAATTTCTGCTCAGTTTGGAAAAGTGGCTAGACCAGGCCGGCGCGGGGCACACCCGCTGGAGCCGCAAAGGCGAAACCCTTCCTCGCGTGGTGCTCATCGATGCGGTGGGTTGGTTAGCAGAACTCTATCGGCACGCTACGGTCGCTTTCGTGGGCGGTGGTTTCCGCGCGCGAGTGCACAATGTCTTGGAACCTGCTGCCTACGGTATCCCGGTTTTGACGGGGCCGTTTATCGATAATTCCCACGAAGCGGTGGAGATGTCGCGTTGTGCGGGAGGCCTCTTTGCCGCCAGTGATAGCCAGGCCCTTTTAGGGTTTATGAGCGGCCTGGTACAAGATTCCTTTTTTCGCCTCGAACAAGGGCAGCTCGCCTTGCAATATGTGGAGCAAGGCAACGGCGCGGGCTCCCGCTACAGCGATCGCCTCGCTCAGGCGCTAGATACCTCACCAGTGGGTGCCGAGAAAAATCCGCAGATCCTGCTGACCCGCACGCACATTGCCCCGCAGCCCCGCGGTTTGGAATAAAACCCGCAACCGCAATCGATCTGAAAAGCTCTTGGTGAGCGCCACACCCAAGTTCAGATCGTTGAACGAACCGTTGTAAAGCCACTCCCCTTTTAGCCCAATCTCCGCAATGCCAAAGTCGTAGGTGGGTTCAACGTACACGCTGGTGGATTGTTCATAGGTGCCGCCAAACGGTACGCCATCCTGGCGCACCAGTATCAACTCACTGGCGAGTGAGAAGCGCCCCGCCAGCCATTGGAACCCTCCGGTAAAGCCGACGTCGCGCAAGCCGCCCGAAAGTTTGCCGACGTATCCCGATACCGAGGGGATCAAGGAGTAGCCGCCTCGGTCGTAAGAAAATTCGTAGTGCAGAGCCAGAGCGGGACTCGCTTCCCCGGCAGCGCTGCGGCCGTCCACCAGCGACACAGTGAGAGTGCCCGGAATGATACGGGTGATTTCAGCCTGCATCCCTAAATTCCAAAGCCATCGCCCGGCCTGGGCCTGAGTGAACGCTGCGGAATAAAAGTAGGTCATCGAATCGTAACGGGAGGTCACGGCTTCCATGCCGAATGGAATGCGGAAATGGCCGAGGGAAAAACCCACGCCGTCCGCTACCCGCGCTTCGAGATAGGCTCCCGAACTAGCCAGCGTAAAGTTGGTTCCGGTCAGACGCAGCGGGGAAAAGTAATTGACGCTGTTATTGAACCCGGCCAGTCCCGTGGGGCTCTGCACCGCAACCGAGTTATTAAAAACGAAGCGCACCCGTTCTGAGCCATCGAAACGTTGGTTCCATTCCAACTGATCGATTAACCACTGGGAGTCCCGCGGCGGGCCACCAAAAACAAACCCGGTTTCCACCGAGCCATTGAGATTACCGGAACGAGCGGCTTGGGATCGGGCCAGCAACGGCGTGGCGAGAGTTAGCAGTACCCAAACAATGGCTATCGGATTCTTCAAGTGTCCTCACTTTTTTCGGGTGTTAAAACCTGAAGAGTTGACCACGGTTTTGGCCGGTGATCAATAGCAGACGCGCCTTAGCTTGGCTCGGCGTGCCATCGCCCCGCTCGAGGTATAATAATTCTCATGAAACCTCTCTTTCTTGTTCTTTTTCTTGGCTTGGCAACTGATGTCCGTGCGTTTCCCCCGTCGTACGTTGGAATGGACGGCCAGACCCACACCACGCCGACAAATATGTCGGCCGCGGATCTGGCAAAGCACATCGAAGAAATTAGAAGCCAGATGTACGCAAACTCGGGCAGCGTTGGGTTAAGAGATTCGTTTGCGGCGCAACAGGGCTGGGGCGGAGGGGAGCACATTATATCCACGCACCTTATCGATACGCTCGAAGAGCTCTACGCGTTGGCGCTCGAACAGCGCATGCGATCCGACAATGAACACTTGCGCAAAGTCGCCGCTCTGGAGCGGCGCCGCGATGCGAATACCGGTGACGAATGGAGGAAAATCCATTCGGAGCTGGAGAAATTGCTCACTGAACCGCGGGCCAGAGCCGTGGCACAAGCGCGAGAACGAAGAGGCCAGGGCTGGGAGAAGTTGGTGGCTCCCGATGCATGGGGACGGGCAACAACCCCCACCGAACTTCGGCAGGCAGTTACTTACTTAGACCAACAAGCCCGTGAGCGAGAAGCTCAGATCTCTCGGTACCGCGACTCCTTAAAAACGGTCCGGAGTGAAGCCGATCGCAAAAGCATTGAAAGCAGGTTGCGCGCTGCCGAGTCCGAGCATGAATCCCTAGCCTACCAAGAAGCGCCGGAACGCAGGCGGCTGACGCTAATGGAGGCCTTGCCGAAGGTCGTTGCGCAAACCCACGACCGACTTTTTGAAGCGCTTCCCCGCGCCCTCTCTGGGCCGTTTCCACCCAGGCTGAGTCCCCAACTCTATGATGCAGTAAAAGCGAAGCTCAAAACAGACGCTGCCTACGCTGAACGTTTCCAGCTAGAAATGCGGGTTCACCCCCAGATCACCGAAAGAAAGCAAGCGCCTCGCGATACGCTCCATATCTCCAGCGCGCAGGGACTCGAGCTCTTTCTGGCTGCCGGCGACTTCCACCCCAACGAGCGCCCAGTCAATCCCACCAAAGTACAAATAAACCCGAATTCTCGCTTCGACGTAAACACCACCCCGTTGTTTGCTCGCCTGGGCAAAGAGTACGGGGTGAAGGTGGGCCGGAAGGAAGGCCTTCGGATGGTGGGGACGCCGTCGGCCGCTACACTCAATTCCGCGGCAGGCCTCGAATCTCTCTCTGAAGTGGTCGGCCAAAGTGTGGCGCCCAGCCGGGAGATGCCCCCACTCGACTCCCGTTTTTCGGCCACAGTACCCAACTGCGATTTTGCTGCAGTTTCAGGGCATTAGCGTCTGAATCTAGCCATTGCCCTAGCTATTGTGGTAAACGCTCCGGCATCATGCGGTCAGGTTGGGTCGGACTTATTTTTACACTAGCCCTGGGGATTTCTGCCCAGGCGCAACCCAATTGCCTCAATCTGATTTTGGACACAGCGAAGTGGGCTCCCGGGGCCGAAACTATCCTGCCTACCGGACTCATAGCCCCCTTCGCCCGGCAGTATTCACTACCCAGTCATCACCTCGCGCACGGAGCGCTCGGCAATAGCGAGGAGTTTCTGGATCGTTGGAACGGTTTGCAGGACTACAAGGCCGTTCACCTTTACGAACAACTCCTCACCAAATGGGCGCTGCTCTTAAAGCAAAGTCACGGTGCCGAATTGGCGGACCTGTTTCTGATAACCCAAGCCAATCGCCGCAGCCATCGCTACAGCCTGGAGAGCCGCCTTTTTCCCGCGCTGCCGTCGTTAGAAGACTTTAGAAATGTGCTTGTCCAACTGAGACCGCCGCCGGGAAAGTCGTACGATGCGAAGCGAATCGATTCAATAGAAAGGGAAATGGCGGAACTGCTCACGGATGGATTGCGTTCCATGGAGGAAGGCCTTGTTGGAGCTCTCCCTGCTTCTGAACTCCTGCACGGACGTTTGGCGGACGCGGACTGCGTAGAAACTTCGACCGGATACCTAGATGAAGAAACCGGAGCGACCTACCTTCTCAACGAAGCGGAATCCGCATCAGGCAAAGAACACTTTCTGGGAATGAATCTATCAGGGTACTCCGCATTCCCCCGACAACAGGATCACTTAATACTCGCCTCGTTAGAGACCTCCGAGTGGATGCCGCGAGGAATATTTTTCTCTATACCAGAGGAAATGGCCCGCACCATGTTAGTCGATATTCGGATTACGCAAGAGTGGCTTGCGTCCCACTTCCCAACGGAAAGTGCCGAATAGAATGCAAGGCTGGAGAATCCGGACACCTTTCATTGGACATTTTTCTAGGCAGACAGTAGATGGTCGTTGAACCTATTTCTTAGGGGGATTGGTGAAACAACGTTTTCTACTTCTGTCGATTTTCTTTGGGCTCGCGGTGAGCGGGCCTGTTGGGGCTTCGAACGAAAACCATTTTAAAGCTGTTGGTCTAGACGCAGTAAAACTATTTCCCCATTCCAAAGGGCAATTTACTAAGCAAGATGTCTGCCGAGCTCTCGGGCTGTTGAAAGGGCTTTGTTGGGACCTTGAGAAAGCCACGCTTGCAAGCGCATCCGCCGTCCTAAGCAAGGCTTCCGCGGAACTGGGCAAAATTCTATTGGACTCCGGATTGAATGAAACAGCGCAGAATAGTTTCTTCGCTACTGTCCTTTCCGCGAGTAATGAATTAGTGAAAGTCGCGCTTTCGGATAAGAATATCGATAACGATCCCACGCTTGAAATACGGAAAATATTAACTCCCGAACCGGGTGATCCGATTAAAGCTGGGACGCTAACTGTGGGCTTCCCTAACCCAAGGAAGCAGGAACTCCAACTGAGCGTGTTGCAGTCTTTGCCTGGTCCGCGGTTTGCGGTGAACTCTCCAGATAATACTCTGGCCAGCTACATGACCTTTATTGAAGGTGTCGCCGAGAAAATCAGAGCGCTTCCTGCTGTGCGGGCTTTGAACGCAAAAGATGCGCTGGCGATTGAAATCGAGCTGAGTCATGCACGCGATTTTTCGAATCCGGTCGATACATTTATGCCAGACAATGGATCCAATCGGATTGAGTCTTTATTCCATCTGATGAACGCGCTCGCCATTCTTGAAAAGCAGCCGAATACACCGTGAACTATAGTCTGTCCTCTACGGTTTGGGTGCGGCTGCCGGCTCGTCGTCAGACGTGCTCGCAATCAGTAAATTCAAGCACCCAACCATAAGCGCCGATTGTGCCTGACTACCCATCTCAGTGACTCTTTGTAGAGCCTCGCCGACGCGATGCCTCACCTGGTTGGCGACCAACGCCGTCAGCTCTCGCTGTGTGGCAGGTTCCACATCCCTTTCCTGTAACTGTTTCCATGCTATTTTCAGCTGGGCCGCACTGAGGACGTTGAGGCTAGCACCAAACAGGTCGAGCGCCAAAGCGCGGGAGGGACCCACTTCGCTCCTCAACAACGCAGCTAGAAGGTCCTCAATCAATTTTTGGACCGCGGCATCGGGATCTGCTTTTTCCGGGGGGTGGGGTAAGGGAGTAGCTGAATTCTCATCCTTGCCCATCTGCTTCTGCCAATTAGCCTTAACAGGCGCGAAAACCCTGTCTTCAATCGTGGGGTCGATTTTTCTCATTCTTCCAAAAAGCTCAACAGCATCCTCGCGGTAGCGGCGCGAGGGAGTGGTTCTTCTGGGGCTTTCGGTTTCAATATTTTGGCTGAACTTTTCAATATTGCTTAAAATCTGGAGCTCAATTTCCTTCCAAAAGGTGCTCGGACCATTGCTTGCGTTTTTGAGACGCGCCACAAAATCCGCATCTTTCTCAGCGCGGTTTATAAGAAAGAAGAGTTTTTGATGACTAAGCCGGCCGTTGTTCAGGCCGACTGCCTGAACAATTCTTTGTAGATCCGAGAGGGCAAAGGCGAATGGCAGTTCCATTAAGGCTTCCATGGACCTCGGCCTGGTGCTGCTAAGATTGTCTAGAAAGACCGCTGCCATTTTCTCAAGCGTCTGATCGTCTAGCTTGTAACTGCGTTCCGTCGCAATGAATTGGATAAGATACGCCGCTTCAAGATGGACGCGGATGGGAGGTGCGGAAAAATTAGTACGCTGCCAAACCCCGCTGATCTCAGTAATCATCTGGGCTGCGTCGGTTTCGCTTGAATTGAAACGGCGGGGTAAGTGGTCGCTAGCAAACCGCTCAACATCGTTCCAGCTTGTGTGCGCAAAACAGCCCTGCCCCGAGACGCATGCAAGCAAAAGGAAAACCCGGACCAAACTCTTCACGCCTAGCTCCTTGGATAGAAATGGCGCGAGAACTTAGTGTTTCTGCGAGTTCAAAACAAGGTCAAACTGGCCTCCCCGGAAGCTCAGAAGCCGAATGGGGATTTCCACAGGTAAGTCAGGCGCTTAGTGAAGCGTTCACACGGGTCTCCGCTAAAAATGGGGTTTCCCCGCTTTATTCACCCAGCCAAAAGCGAGGGAGGCGAGCCGGCCTAAGATATTGCGGGCGTTCTGCTGCTTTCTACTCAGGGGGTAGTGCGCCGTTCATACCGTTTAGTGCGGCATTCAAAAAGCGCGGTCCGCGCCAACTGGTTGGTTGCTACTTGTCGTTCTACAAAGTCCTTGCCCGCTTTGTCCAAGCACTT
>CAZBJE010000004.1:0-91901 GCA_964492125.1 uncultured Pseudobdellovibrionaceae bacterium
AGTATCAGCCCCGAACACATAGGCGTTCGCTAGCGAGATGCACTGGTTCAGCATGGGTTGCACTGAGTTTTCGTAAACTTGCGCCATCTGCTCTTTGGATAGGCTCTTGGAATTGCGTTCCAGTGGACGCAGAGCATCGATCATGCGCGCCTTGGTTTGAGCTGCAGCCTTTTTCAAGGGCTCCGCGTAGGCGTCCCTTAACATCGGATAGGTTTGCGCCATTAGCGAGTCCGGTTGTCGGGTTGCTGCCTCCCAGACAGATGCATTGAGCTCACGGGAAAAATCGTAATTGCGCACTTTGCGGAGAGACTCCGACCTGACTACCAGTTGCTGGTGGCGATCGAGGGCTTGGCGTAAAAGCAGCGAGATGCCATCGGGGGCATCATTCGCCACGGTTCGGAGCAAGGCCGTGCGCTTTTCTTCGATCGCTTGCTGCACTCCTGCGGCCAATGCACTCTGGTAGTTCTGGAATTCGGTAACGAATGATTCGACGCCAGCGCCTAAACGTCCGATACCGCGGCTTTGCTCTGGGTCCATTTGGCGAATCGCCTGCAGCATGGGTGCCACCAAATGCTTACGGCTTGCCCCCAGGTATTCTCGGACTTTGGATTCCGACGCTCCGGTTTTAGTCCAAGCCCCAGCGGCAAATTGCAGGTCTTGGGAAATCTGTCTCAGGTAGTCCGCCATCGGAAGCGCCCGTCGATCATTGCTCAGCACCCGCATGTCCATTGCGCCGACAATATCGTTAAGCACAGGGTTGGACGACAAAGCGGGGAACCCGAGGCCGTTTGGATGGGAAATTGGTTCTTCGGGCTTGGCGCGGTCTTCCACCCGCTGCATGGCATTTAAAACCGCATCCACTGAATTTGTTTTGCTGGCAGAGCTGATCGTGCGTGCGGGCGCCAAAGATCCTGGAAGCTTTTTGCAACCCAGGTCGCGTTCCACGGTTTCAACCAGGAGGCATTCACCGTCTTGCTCAGCCGTGCGTGCGGTCACGCCCGGATCGAAAAGCTGATCCAGCGAAGCGCTTAGCACCATGGCGCTCATCGCAACACCCATTCCCGCGCTTTCAGCATACGGTTCTGTCGACGATAAAACTGACGCCAGTTGGTTTGCAACCCGCAGACCCGCTTCCCGAACCCGCGTTTTGTCGCCGTTGCAAGCCTCCTTGAGGGCGCCTAGGACGCCTTTGAAGTTTTCCACTAGCGAGTCTTCCAGCTGGCTGAGGGCTTCTAGACGCGACGGGTATTGGCTCTTGCCGCAGAAGTCGGCGGCAATCTGTAACTTCTCCTCCCGAATCGAATCAATGCATTTAGAAAAATCTGAATTCGTTTGCGCATTCCTCTCGGCACCTACCCTTTCGAAACAGGTGCGGTATTCGCCGGAGTCTGGCGAAGGGAGGGCCAAGTTGTAGCGGCGAGATGCTTCGTTGTATTGGTCAGAAAGGCGAGACGGATAGCCTGCGCATGTCACCGGCAAGCCTTGCCAAAGCGCCAACGCCGGAACCGGGGTTTGATCATTCACAAGAGCCGCGAGTTGGGCGACGCCTGATTGAAGAGCATTGATTCTCTCCTCCATGCCGCTGCCGCGTTTTGCCGAACAGGCCACTTTGAAGTCGTTGAACGAGACTCGGATGCCTTCGGACCCGCAGTGTGATCCAAACGCAGAACCCGCGAGCAACAGACCTAGAATAAGGAGCCTAACCATCGCTCCTCCGGTTCACGCTGGCCACAAACTTTGTCACTTCTTTGGCAGCTCGCTCTTCGTCTGCGATAGGGTAGAAGAAAGTAACCGTATGGGTTACGTAGGCTCGGTTCTTTCGCGGGCTTTTGCCGACGAAAAGTAATTGATCAATGGTGAGCCCATCTTTTTCATGTACGGTCACTCGGCAGTACGAGATGGCGGTCCACGTAATTTTCGCCTTTACCGACGCATGGTTTTTCGTGACCGAATAGCTTTGCTGGATATTGGCGCAAATTTCTTTGAGGCGATTTTTTTCGCTGAAGATTTGCCCGGACTTCAAGCTGTTATGCTTCGTCGATAGAATTCCGCGCAGTTTGGAAAGCTCGCGGTGTTCGATGAGAGTAGTGGGCTTGCTGAAGAAAGCAGTGGACGTAATCGTCGCCCAAACATCCCGCGCGGGTTCCACTACCAGTTCGCCGACCGCCGGTCCGCTCGCGGGTATGCGTTGAGAAAGGACCGGCAACGGCACCAGGACAAGGAGACAGAAGAAGGCATAGAGTGCGTTCGGCATGCACTCTACTTTTCGGTCGATAGTGGGTCGTACCTAAGCGGAATTATTTGGAAACTAAGTCCAGTAGCTTCGAGCCTGAACGCACGGGAGCTTCTTTCGCTTTGGTTTCCGTCGGAACCGAAGCCACCGCGCGGCCAGAGGCCGTGCTGGTTGCGATCTGCGCCATTGCTTCTGCGACGCTAGTGGTCAAAGGCGCTACACCTTTGGCTGCCAGACGCGCTCCGCTCGCGCAAACACCTACGAGCGTTTTCCCGCTGTCGGATTTGCAAACATTGTTGACCCAGCTGACCCAAGTCATCAGGCCTTGCGGTACCGGGTTTTCCGCACCGATATGCTTTTCGGCAGAAGCCGTCAGTGAGCCCGATGAGTTAGGGCCTTTAGCTGGAGCGATTTCTTCTTCAACCGTCGCTTCCGTAGCTGCGGCGCCTTCGACTCCGGCTCCCGCAGCGCCCTCGGCGGATGCGAGAACGGTCGGGCGTTTGCCGCCGTCGTCGCCCATTTCGCCGCGTCCTACGCCTGAAAAATTATCTCCGCCGCCACCCGCACCGCCGCCGCCAGGTGTGCCTGCGGTGCTAGGAGTCGCCGCCGGTTTTCCACCGGCTGCCGCTGCAGCCGCCGCCGCCATTGCCGCCGCGCCACCACCGTCGGCAATAGGATTGCCGGGTTTCGCGCCGCTTTGGAGCATCAATCCTTTGCGCGCTTCGGAAAGCGCTTGCTTAATCTGCTGCGAAGGCATCTGAACGAAGGAACTAGCCGTCGGCTGGTACGCCGACATCGGCATTACATCGCCGCCGGGCAAGGGAACATAAGGTTCCAGTGCCATGGCGCCTACAACGTTTCCGACATCCACATCGCCGCCAGGTTGCGCGAATTCCACGCCTCTCGAAGCAGGAATTTCCGCCGCCTCGACACCCATGCCCATGCCTCGGCCACCGCCCCCACCGCCGCCTTTACCGCCGCCGCCTCCACCCCCGCCGCCCATCTGGGCTGCGTTGGCAGCTTGTTGCGCGGCTTGAGCTGCTTGGTTGGCTGCGTTGCGGATGTCTTGTTGGGCTTTGGTAATGTTTTGGATTTCGGTACCGAGAGCTTGGATCGTCTGTTTATTTTTTTCGATCTCAGCGTCGGCTGCCATCGCTTTCTCTAATTCGACGTTCATGGCGTCTTTGGTTTTTTGCAGCTCGCGCACGCCCGTGCTCAAAGCTTGGAGACTCGCCGTCACGTTCTCGCCGTTTATTGCCATGGAACGGGATGAGATGGCGATGGATAATAGAATGAGTAAATTCTTAGTCATTCTTATCCCCGGCTGTGTTCGTTGCCTCGGTATTGGTGTGCGTAGGAACCACTTCAGCTGGTTTTTCTTCAGGAATGTTTGGCTTCTCGCCGTCGCCGGCCCCAATAACAAACTGAGGAAGGGCGTTGGCAATCGCAAACCTCTTCTCCGTCTCGGGATCGAGCTTAAGCCCGCCCGCATTTTCTAACTTTTCGACATCTTTTTTTTCCAGGAAACCGGTCTTAAAAATTTCCGCCAGAGGCTTTTGATTGCCGGGTGTGTTTGCGATTGTGTCGGCGTCTGCCCGCAATTGAGTGAGCTTATCAATCTGGTTTCCGAGTTCGGTGTTAAATTTCTCGCTGAAAGCTCGAACTGCTTGGGGACTTTCATCCGCCAAGAGTTTTGCGTCTGCATCCTTCAATGTATCTAAGGTTGCCTTTCGCAGTCCGTTCGCGGCTCGTGCCTCCTGCATTTTCACAGGATTGTTGGCATCGGCTGCATCTAGCAAATCGTTACCTAACTTAGTGGGGATCATGCGGACGCCACGCACAATTGCCTTGCGTTCCTTTTCGATTTTAACGTTCTGTGCGGCTAGTTCTTTTTGTCTCGCGGCCGCCGCCACTTTGTCGCGTTCCAGCCGCGCCACTTCCGTCGCTGCTGCTTGCTGCGCCTGCGCGCCAATCAAGCCTGCTTGCGCATCCGCTTGTTGTCTTTGCTGAAAAGGATTGCCGGCCGCACCGCCACCGAATGGTGCTGGATCTCCAGGCGCCGCAAACCCCAAGCTCGAAACCAAAAATAGACCAAAAGTTAGCTGGTACCGTTTCACCTTATCCCCCTGGATAGTGGCTTCCGTAGACCGTTTGTCTATTTTAGATGCAAATCGGACGCCGATTTTCCAGGCACGCGACAACTGTGAAAAACGCCTATTTCCAGAAACACCCGTCGTGGGCTTAGAGGTGTGTCTAAAGTTTAGACAGTTTGAGCCTGTTTTCATGCCCGTGGGTGCCTCGGTGGTGGCCAGTGCAGAGGGTGGTCAAATTGGAAAGCGCGTGGTGCCCTCCGTGCGCGACTCGCATAGGGTGGTGCCTTTCGACCCAGCGTGACTCCGGGCATCGCTTGCCATTCGGCAGTAGCGCAGTACACCGGTTTTGGTCGCGCAGCGCCAGCGCATGGCCCAACGCCGCCGGAATGGCAACCCGCCTTCCATCGCGCAAAGCCGCAACCGGTTTTGGTAGCGCTACCAATTCCTGCCGGGCCGCTTTGGCGACCGGATCGTTCTTCTGCAAGTACGTGTCCGCCATGGCATTCAATGCAGCTTCCAGATCCACCGCTTTGCCAAGTTTGCGCGAAAGCAGATCTTTGATTTTTGCAAGTTTGGCTTCCAGTTCGAGAGAAATCCCGACCCGCAGTTCGGAACGTTCGGCGCTTAGTGGCCGAACTCTCTCCGGCGCTTCCAGCTTTGGAAACTCACGAACTATCTCTCGCTCCAACTGGCGTTGCGAAAGAGTCGCTGCTTTTTCCAACCAAGTGTCCTGGTTTTCCCGCGTGAGAAGCGGGACGATGCGCCGAGCATTGGTCAGGTGTATAGCGCCGTTTTCAATCTGCGTTTTCAGCTCGGGTACTTCTTTCGCTTTGCGGGCGATTCCAACCAATGCGTAACTCTGGGATTCGGAAAGCCGCAAGCCCTCCGTGCAATACTGGTACGCATTCGCGTAACCCAATTTCTCAAACGCGCCCAGCTCCATCATTTTCGACAGGACATCCAATAGCGATGCTTCCATTTGCCGATACCGTTTCGCGAGCCGCAGAGCCCTCAGGTGAAGTGCATTTACTTGGTTCATTTCCATCTCCTTAGGCAAAGTCATACACCCGGTTTTTTTGCGCTCGTTAAAGGGGCAAGGTAAGGCGTTGGCGTTTGATTTGAAGGCGCGCTTGTGCGGTGACGAGAGCGGGGGATGACGGGCCGTTGGCGCGCATGGGGCGGGGCAATTGTGTTACGGTAGGGTGGGGTTCATGTGTGTGCGTGCAAAACGCGTCAAGAGGGTTAGGGGAGCGCGTTTTTAGTTTGCGTTCTGTTTGGTGGCACTCGGTTGGGACTTGCTGGCGCTTTGCTTAAATAGTTGGGAGGCTCGGCACTTGTCTTAGCGTGTGGGCCTGCCCGCTGCTGGGCGGTGCCGGCAGGAGTCGTTCGTGCCACTCGTCCGTGCTACTTGTCTTCCTGCGTGAGTCCCGGGCGTTGGGTCCGTAGTGCCAATCTGTCCCAGCTCGACGCAGCAAGCGCCAGCCAAACGAAGTAAGATTTTTATTTGTTTTCCCAAAAGAAAAGAAAAGAAAAGAAAAAATCCGAAAACGAGGCGCGACTAAATTCTCGGCGCAGCCAAGCTTACCAAGAAAAAAACACAAACCTCAAGGCACAGCCACCGCAAGGCCACCAAGTAGCACGGCCAATCATATACGAGACAAATAGCTAAGCCGTCGCCCCTGAGACAGATAGCACGGCCCAGCGAATACGCGACAAATAGCACGGCCCAGCGAATACGCGACAAATAGCACGGCCCCCGACCTAAAGTCCGAAGGCGACTCGGAAATACCGAAAGCGATTTAGTAGCGCGACTAATTGGGATAAGCCCAAGGCCCTAAGCCCGAGCCTCAAAACTCTGAACTAATCCAGCAATGCGATGGGTATGCAACGAGTAAGGAAAATGCCCATACTCAATCTCGACATAGCGTTCGGGCTGCAGGTCCTCCCGCAGGCGCTGCATGCTCTCTGCGGGAAGATACGGATCGTTGGGGCTGGCGATAATTTGCACCGGCATTTTTAACCCGACCCGTTTTGGAAACGCTTCCAGGAAATCCAATCCCACGACCGAGGTCATTTTTTCGGCGAGGCGGTGCAAAATTAAATTGCGAAACAAGGCACGAATGCGTGAGGCATAAGGGAGTAATTCGGGATCGACCGCTCCGCCGTTGCGCTCTACTTCTTTCAAGACGCTGCGCAAGGGTTTGAACTGCATACGAAACGGGTGACGCGCGCGCGATAGAGAAACATTGCGAAACCCACCATTGAACACGGTTAGGCGGGTGTCCACTGGCAGGCCGCTGCGTTTGAGTCGCATCAGGGCCAAGAGGGTTAGGGGCACGCCCATGCCGTGGCAAACGATCGAAGAAGGTTTCTCGAGTGCGATTTGTTCGGTGACGTAGCGAGACAGCTCACGGGGGTCGCTGCCTTGGGTGTGGTCCAGGATTTCCCGCATGGAGATGACACGCTGCTCGGTGTCGGGACCTAGGAACTCTTCCCAGGTTTCCGGCGGGCAGGGTAAACCAGTTATGACAAGGCGCTTCCTCACGACCCGCAACGTACCAGCTCCCCCATTCACTATTCAAGAGTTTGAGTTCCGAACCCGAGCCGTTGGGTTTAACATAGTAAGACACTATGAAAACTCACTCGCTGCTTCGGATGGCTTGCACGTTGGCGCTCTTGTTCGGCGCGGCTATGCCGGCGGTGGCGGAGGATAAGCCTGCAGCCGGCGGCGGGGACAAGCAAGCCAATAAGGAAAAGGCGCGTTGGTCGCTTTCGGATTGGTTGGACACCCGCGACAAAATGCGGATGCAGGACGTTTGGTTGAGTCTCCACTCGCCGAGTCCTTATGAGTTTTACGTCGATGCGACCTATAAGTCCGGCACCATGCAAATGGGCGGCGGGTACCAGGGTTGGGATTTCACCGCCGCAGGTTATGCGCAAATGTTTGGAGTGGAAGCGCAGTACCAGGGATCGAATTTAGAAAACCGCTGGCTGGCGATGGCAAACTTTCGCTTGGTGGGTTTGTACAATCAGGCGACGAATTTCACGCTGCAGGGTGGGGTGAAGGAAGAAACCCGTGCCGGTTCTCAACTTTGGAATCCGCTTATCGGCGCAAACCTGACGGTCTACTTGATCAACCAGGTCGGCATCACGGGTTTGTACCGCCACTATTTTGCCTCAAGCCAAGGGGTTACCCAAAACGGCGATCGGTTTGAGGCCGGCGCTTTCATTGATTTCAAAATGCTTCGGATTCACGCCGATTTCCTAGTGGAAACGGCCGTGTTGGATCCGTCGCGATCATTCGGCGGGTTCCAACTCGGCGCCCGCGTCTACTTCTAACCAAAGGAACGCTCCATGAAAAAACTCCTGTTGATTGCAGTGTCTTCTATTGCCTTTTCGGGCACCGCCCAAGCGGCGGCCGGAATGATTTCGTACTCGGTTGAGCCGATTATCGGTTATGAGCGAGTGCAGAAATTGATTCCCACCGCCCATACTAAAGAGCGTTTAGTTTATGGTGCGCGCGTGGTAGCTGGGTTGCCTTTGGTGTCGGCGGAAGGCGAGTTTACTCGCGCGATGGATACCGAAGTATTTTCGTCTCCCACTCAAACGATCGCCGACACCGAGGATCGGGCACGTGTGGGTTTGCGCAGTACGTTTAAGCTCAATGGTTTTTTAAATATTTTTGTCCGGGCGGGGGCTCAAGCGGGTCAGGCGCGTCACGATATTACGGATGCAGGTGGCACCACCACTACCAGCACGGATCCCATTAAGTATCGCCCCTACGCCGGGGCGGGTTTGCGCGTGAACATGGGATCGAAGATTTCCCTCAACGCCGATTTGACGACGGTATTTCATAGTTTTCCCAGCATGAACAATAACGACTACCTGACTACTGCCAGCTTAGCCGTTTACTTCCCCTAGTGTGCTGCCCTAGTTTACGGGGCATGGAATCACTGATTGGAAAAACGGTTTTTATCACCGGAGCTTCTTCGGGTATCGGCGCTGCGTTAGCTCGATCTTACGCTCGGCGGGGTGCCCACGTGGTGCTTACCGGTCGACGCCAGGACCGCTTGGAGGTTTTGGCTCACGATATTGCGTCGTACAACCGCAAAGTCCTCGTTTTTCCCGTGGATGTTTCCAAGGACGGTGAACTCGAACGCGCCGTGGCTGAAACCCTGAAGGTTCTGCCGTCTATCGACTACGTCTTTGCGAATGCCGGTTTTGGGGTGGCGGGCCACGCAGAAGCGCTCCAGCTTGCAGACTATCGCCGCCAATTCGAGACGAATGTTTTTGGGGTGCTCCGTACCTTCTACGCTACGTTGGAGACCCTAAAGCGGAGCCAGGGCCATTTTGTCGTAATTGGGAGTGCCAACGGGTATCTCTCCCTGCCGGGCAATTCCCCCTATGGAATGAGCAAGCATGCGGTTCGCGCGTTATCGGATTCGCTTTTCCACGAATTAAGACCCCACGGCATTCGTGTGACTCACATCAGTCCGGGGTTCATCGACAGCGAAATTCGGCGTGTAAAAAACGCTGGCGAACTCTTACTTAACGCAAAGGATCCCATCCCCAAATGGCTGATGGCCTCTCCCGAATCGGCCGCGCGGACGATCTCGCGAGCTGTGGATCGGGGCGTGCGGGAGTGCGCGGTGACCTTCCATGGGTGGGCGGTCATTCAGCTGGCGCGCCATTTTCCCTTATTAACTCAAAAGCTTATAGAGTGGCTCGGCGTCGCCGCCCGTAAGCAGCCCTATTAACTACCTCTGCCACATGCAACACCCCCGCTCGATCTTTTGATGCATAATGCGGCGAATCATCCTCTCTTCTGATCGGTTCCTGCCTAACGCGCGATGGCATTGGGGTTGCAAATCGAGCTAAGCATCTGTAGTTAGCCTGAGCAGTCTCAGCCGAAAGGCGGGGCCCGAAACAAGGAGTAGGTAGTATGTCGACGATGAATGAAATGGCACTCGGTAATGTGCCCCCGTCCCCAGTTAAGAAAAGCACACGTGGTTTTGCTTCGATGGATCGCGAACGCCAACGTGAAATCGCCCGCAAGGGTGGTCGCGCGGCCCACCAAAAAGGTACGGCCCATGAATTCACCCCTGAGGAAGCCCGTGTTGCCGGTCGCAAAGGCGGACAAGCCGTTAGCCGCGATCGCGCCCACATGGCATTGATTGGTCGCGAAGGCGGCCAAGCGCGCGGAGCCAAAGCAGCTCGTCAGCAACAACAGTTGCAGCAAGCCGCGACTCCGTCGATTTCCCAGGCTTCCTAAAAATACTTTCCCCACCAGGGAAAGTGTAGGTAGACTCTTCGATTGTTAAATGCGCTTCGGGCACCGGTGCTCGGAGCGCGTTAACATCAACGCTACTGCAATTGAGGAGATCACATCATGAAGCTATTTTCTGCACTGATCGCTTTGGCTTTCGTTTCCAACTTCGCTATTGCGAACGATGCTCCGACTGCCACGACCACTGACACCACGACGACCACGACTGCTACCCCGACCACTGAAACGGTCGAGAAAAAAGAAGTTGTCGCCAAAAAAGGTCACCACAAAACGACCAAACACAGCAAAAAATCGACGAAAAAAGAAACTGCTCCGACTGCGGAATAAGTTTTCTTCTTTTCGATATGAAAGAGGGATCGGGGAAACCCGGTCCCTTTTTTATTTTTTGTGGGAATCGAGCATTCCGGGGCGGTGGCGGTGGTGCAAGTACACTCGGTTTTGGTGGCGAATGTTTTGGATGACGCGGGCCAGCAGAATCAAGCCAGCTACGCCAATGGTGAATAGCCAAAAGAAGGAAACCGGGATGGCGGAATCGGTGTTGGTGGGAGCAACCGGCATTGTGATCGAATCGCTGGAAACGACATTCGAAAAGGGGGCGGCGATTGATTGGGTGAGCGGGCTACCGGTCACCAACAAGAGCAAGAGAACCGCGAATGCTTGAAATCGTAGAGCCACTTTTCCAACCCTCACTTCGTATTTCTCCATCGGTGTTCCCTCAAAAAAAATTAGAGTTCTGTTGCGCAAATTTCTTCGAGCGTTTCGCGGCGGCGGATCAGAATGGGTTTGGAGCCTTCCACCAAGACTTCTGCGGCCCGGTTTCGGCTATTGTAGTTGCAGGCCATGGTCGACCCGTATGCGCCGCAAACCCCTACCCATACTAAGTCTCCAGCCTGGAGCGGAGGCAGCGCGCGGTCTAGGGCCAGAAAGTCGCCGGTCTCACAAATCGGACCGACGATATCGTATTTTTTTGGTTGGCCGTCGCGCGGATTTACCGCCCGGACAGGGTGGTACGCTTCGTACAAAGCAGGGCGAATGAGATCATTCATTGCGGCGTCCACGACGGCAAAAGTTTTTTCCGGGGTGGTTTTGACTGTGATGACCCGCGTGAGCAAGCCTCCGCCTTCCGCCACCAGCCAGCGGCCGGGTTCCAAGGTCAGGGTTAGGCCAGCCGAGCGGGCTGCGGCCTGCACTGCTTGGGCGTAGTGGCCTAGCGGTGGAGGCTTTTCGGATTGGTATGTCACAGCCAGGCCGCCTCCTAGATTGAGGCGCGTGAATTCGGGGTGACCGGCTTTGAGTTCGGCGCCCAATTTGGCCATGCGGGAAGCACCCTCTTCAAAAACTTTTAAATCGGTAATCTGACTGCCCAGGTGGCAGCTGATCCCGACCAGCGAAAGTGCGTTGAGCGAGCGGGCTACCCGCACTGCTTCCATTAGCTGGCTTTCGGCAATCCCAAACTTGGTCGCGTACAAGCCGGTAGCGATGTAAGGATTGGTCCGTGCGTCGATATTGGGATTGACCCTCAGCAGAACCGCGGCTTTTTTGCGGGCGGCGTGAGCCAGGGCATGGATGCGGCCTAACTCATCGACGCTCTCGACGTTAAATACCGCGCCGCATTCTAAGCCAGCCCGGATTTCGTCGTCTTGCTTGCCCACTCCCGAGAAAACGATTTTCGATGGGTCGACTCCCGCGCGCAGTGAGCGCTGGAGTTCGCCCACCGAAACCACATCGGCTCCAAAACCATGGGCGAAAATCCGCCGCAAAAGGGCGGCGGTGGAATTCGCTTTTACTGCAAAGCACAAGGTGGCATCGGGCATGATATGCCGCATCGCCTGACACTGCGTATCGATTTTGTCGCCCGAGTAAACGTAGAGCGGTGTGCCGAATTGAGAAGCTAGATCTTCAAGAGTGCTGGAGGAGAATAATTCCATCTTAAAACGTAATCGTAACGGCGCCGCCCACTCGCGAGGGTGTGGAGTACTGCAAAGAGAGATTACACATTTTCGCGACCCAGGCGCCGATACCCAACGAGTGCGAAAAATCCAAAGTGTAGGTGTTGTAACTCGTGCGGAAGTAAATCACCACCGGCATCAAAGTGAGCTGCGCCGAGACGGTGAAAAGATAGCCCAGGCTCATATTCGAAAACGGCGGGAGCAAGATATTGCCTTCCACATTGAGCTTGGACCCCGTGCGGGTGCCGACCGCCGCGCCCATGCGCACGACGTTGTTGATGTCATAAAATACGACGGCTATATCCAGATTTTTGAGCTGTGTGACCAAGCCGTAATCCAGCGACGGGTTCACTCCGGCGTTGAGATTGTAGCCGCGCAAAGACAGGCCCATGGCGATCTTGCCGACCATTCCGCCCATTCCGATAAACCCGTTGTGCGTGGTGTTGCCACCTAAGGAGTTGCCTTGGTACCCCAAGCTGAAACCAAATTTATTGCTGGAGTGAGCGACGCTCCAAAAAAGTTGGCTGGGATTGGCGGTGGGTGCAGGGGAATACCCTAGTTGCACCGCAGACCCGGCGGGGGCCATAGGCAAAGCGGCGGGATTCACCCCTCCCGCGACGCTCAAGCCAGGATAAAGAATTCCGACTGGCTCCGGATAAAATTTGGAGATGGGGAAATTATTATCCAGCGCGAGTAGCTGGTGCGCGTTAATGCAACAGGCTAAGGCGGCAAGGCGTAGTAATTGCTTCAAGTTTCCCCCAATGCGTAGATTGTAGGCCATTCTTTCCGCGCTGTAACGCCTAAGTGTGGCGCGTCATCTGAATTAGGCGACGGCACCTGCTTTTAGCGATATAATTTGGTGGTAAGTTTCCTTCGAAAATCAGGGGGATGCATGGGTTTTCCCAGTATTACCAAGTCGCTCACGATGGCCGCCGCATTGGGGGCGCTACCGATTTTCGCCGCCAGTCCGGCGCGCGTTTTGCTCAATGAAAACCGTTTGGACGAAGCGGCTATTATCTGCCGACAAATAGAAGTCCTCTCGACTATCGACTCCGATAATTTTGCCGCGTGCGCTTGGGTTTTCTACCGCACCGACAAGGACGATTCCGCCGAGCGCTTCATGGAGAAATTGCGCAAAGGCGCGGTTACGCCTGAGTACCAGTTGCTCACCGCCTTTTCGCAATTTAAGAAAAAGAATTTCGACGCGGCCAAAGCCACGCTCAATACATTGTCTGAAGAGCACCGAGGCGGTCCGCTCGGCACGGCCATCCAAGAACTGAACGCCGAGATGTACGAAACCATGGGGCAGTTTGATACGGCTGCCTTTATTTACAAGCAGTTGGCGAGCGAAGATCCCACGCGTGCGCGCGCCCATTGGAGCTTGGCGCGCTACTACCTCAGCAAAGGCGACATCGCCCGGGCGGTGACCCATTTAGAGCAAACCGCCAAAATCTGGCCCAAGCACATGGGCAGTCGCTACAATTTGGCCGTTTTGAAGATCCAAGAAGGGGTTTTGCCGGAAGCGGCCCGCTGGTTGGCGGAGTGCTACAAAATCAACCGCGCCGATCCCGGCGTATTGGAACAGCTTGGCCTTTTGTTTGAGAAAAAAAGCCAACTGGCGGATGCCGTGCGGTATTGGCAAAAAGCGGTGCTCTTGTCCAAAGACACCCCAATCGCCAAGGAAAAGCTGGGTTTTTATATTATCCAGGCTATCGACGCACTTATTGAAGGGAAGCAGTACGACAAAGCCTTGGCACAGCTCGAGGCCCACAGTAAGAACTTAGGCAAGGATCCTAAGCTGCTGTTCCGGCGCGCGGTTATTTACCGCAACCTGACCAAGTACGACCTAGCCATCCGTGACCTCAAGGCGTACCGGACCACCAATCCGGACGATGCGGGAGCGATTCGCGAGTTGGGAATGTGCTATGTGAACCTGAAGCTTTTCGATCAAGCTGGGTCTAGTTTCACCCGTGCGCTCGAGCTTGAGCCCGAGAACGGGTTGAACTACGCTTGGCTCGCTTACGTGCTGGAAGGCAAAGGCAAGTTAGGCGATGCAAGAGAGGCTTGGAAGCGTGCGGTACAGTACTTGACCGAGCCGGATGAATTGGAAAGAGCCCGTCGCCGGTTGGCGGCAGTTGAAAAGCGGATGCCCGCGGGTAAGAAGGAAAAGGTCGTTGAAGAAGTCGAAACCAAAAAAGAGCCCAGCGAAGACCCCGAAGAAGCGGTCCCGTCCGACGAAGGCAAAAAGCCCGCGTGGGAAGACGGCCCGGCCAAAGGCCGCGCGCAAGTCCCACGGAACTAAGAAACGCGCGACTCCCAAGAAGAAGCCCTCCATGGAAAAAACTCAGTGGTTTGAAGTGCAAATGCGTATTGCTCCGATGCTAAAGGACGCTCTCGTCCACCAGCTTTTCGAATGGGGCGCTCAAGGAATTTCCGAAGATGACACCGGCGAGGAAACGCTGGTGCGCGCCTACTTCGAGGAAGCCAAACGCGATTTGGTCGAGGATGAAATCGAGCCTTTCATCCAAACCCTGGCCGGTTTTTTTCCGCTCCACAAGCAGGGCACGGGAGCCACTAAAGTCGAATTGAACAGCGTGGAAGACGAAAACTGGGCCGACTCCCACAAAGCGTTCTATCCCGCCCAGGCTCTGACGCGTTTGTTCTTCCTCAAGCCGGCTTGGGACAACACCACCGAAATCCCTGACGGAATGGTGCCTTTGATTTTGGAACCCGGCCAAGCCTTCGGCACGGGTTTGCATGCGAGCACCCGGCTTTGCATCCGCCTTTTGGAATACTTCGTGGAATTCCACGCCAAGCCGGATGAAATCCAGGCCTTAGACGTCGGTACAGGCACCGGCATTTTAGCGATGGTTTTGGCGAAGCTGGGCGTGGCCCAGGTGGTAGCCACCGACAACGATCCCATCGCGCTGGAAGTCGCTCAAACCAATTTGGAAGTGAACGACTGCGCCAACGTGCAGCTGACCGACACCCCCTTGGAAGAACTCGAGGGCGAGTACGGCATCATTGTTTCCAATATCCTGCTCGATACCCACCGCCAGCTGGCCGCTCACTACCGCCGGTTGCTTTCGCCGCGGGGGCAGCTGATTTTGTCGGGGTTGCTGGGGCACCAAAAGAACGAAATCGTGGAGATCATGGCTGAAGTAGGGTTCCAGCTGGAAGCCAGCGAATCCTCTCAAGACTGGATCGCGCTCGCTTTCACAAAAGCCTCCGACCTGCACACCAACTAACTTGCCTGCCTGGCCTTCTTCGGCCAGTTTGTAGCGCATGAAAACTCTGTTGTGGTTCGCTTGTGTCGCCGTGCCCGCCTGGGCGGCGCCGCTCACCGTCTACACCTACGACTCCTTTGTAGGCAAAGGCACACTGGGCGAGCTGATGGCAGCCAAGTCCGAAGCCGTAACTGGCTGCACCACCCGCTACGTCACTTTTTCCACTGCGGGTGAGGCCCTCAACCAGTTGGCCATCGACGGAAAAAAAGTCCGCGCCGACATCGTGGTGGGCATCGACCAAACCCTTCTTAAGCGAGCCCGGGAAGTAGCGACCTATGAACCCCTGGGGACGCCTGCGTTTCACGGGGTAGATTCCGCGCTCGCCTTCGATGAAACCCAACGTTTTCTCCCGTACGATTACGGCTACCTGGCGGTGGTGTACGACGATCGCCGAAAGAACCCACCTCTGGCCGGTACCACTTTCGCGGCCTTGGCGGAAAACCCGCTGTACCGCAAACGAATGGTTTTGGAAGATCCGCGCACGTCGAGTTTGGGCCGCAGTGTTTTGGTTTGGAGCCAGCTGCTTTTTCCTGGCAAACAGAACGCGGTGTTTTGGAAAAACATGCACACCCAAACGCTCACGGTCTCCCCGGGCTGGTCGGCGGCGTATGGGCTATTTTTGAACGGCGAGGTGGATCTCACCATTTCCTACACAACTAGTCCCGCGTACCACATCGAGAAAGAGGGTAACTCCCATATTCGCGCCTTGATTTTTCCAGAGGGCAATTACCGCCAAGTAGAAGCGGTGGGCGTTCACGCGCGCGCGCCTCACAAAGCATGCGCCAAGAAATGGGCCGACCTGCTTTTGTCGGAGGAGATCCAAAAAGAGTTGCCCCTGCGGCAGTGGATGTACCCCGCTCGAGAAAAGATCGAATTGCCGGGCAGCTTTAGGCGGCTGCCTCCGGTGGCGAAGGTTTTAGATGGCGGGGCGCAAGCCGCAAACCTGGATCGCAAAGCGCTGAAAGATTGGGCGGCAATTTTCTCAGGGGCGCGTTAGTGCTGCCATTGCGGGCCTGTTTGAATCCGAGAAACCGCATCGCTTGGTCTTTGCTCGCGGTGACGGCATTGGCGCTCACCGCGCTTTTCTATTACCCGCTCGTTTCGGTCCTTATCGCCGCTGTGGGTTTGCCGACGGAATCAGACGCGCCTTTTTTTTGGCGTGTAGCCCGTTTCACCTATGGCCAGGCCCTGCTTAGCGCGGTTTTGAGCGCGCTGGTTGGCTTGCCCGGGGCGGTGCTCTTTGCAGAATCCCGCGGGCGCTCACGGCAGGTATGGGCTGCGCTTAGTTTGGTGCCGTTTTCTCTCCCGCCGATTCTGGTGGTTCTCGGCCTACTCGGAGTTTGGGGCCGGCAGGGTCTGTTGGGTCCTTGGTGGGGGGAAAACTACGACGGCATTTATGGTTGGACGGGCATTCTGCTCGCCCACACTCTTTTCAATTTTCCCCTCTTTGTGCGGTTAGTGGGGCAGGCCCTGCAAGTCGGGGATCGCGCCGAGGAAAAATCGGCGCTGGCATTGGGGCTGCCGCGCTGGCGCTGTTTTGTGTGGGTAACTTGGCCAAAGATCCGCGCGGCTTTCGGCAGCGCATTTGTGCTGGCGTTTCTTTTTAGTGCTTCGAGTTTTCTGGTGGTTCTACTTTTGGGCGGCGGCCCCGCTTTCACCAGTATTGAAGTGGCGATATTCCAAGCCATCAAACAAGATTTTGATCCGGGCCTGGCGCTGCGTTTGGCGGGTTTACAGATGGCAGTCGCGGCGGTGCTATCGTTGTGGTTTTTCCGTTCCTCTCCACCCGCTAGCCGTTCGCGCCAAAAAGATTTGGGGATTTACCGTTTTCGGCAATTGAGTTGGCAGCGTGCCGCCGAAGGGGGCTACGGTTTGGGACTTAGCGTGTTGGTGGGTCTGCCACTGCTCTGGGTTTTTGTCCAAGGAGTCCCGCTTTGGGGTCAGCTTTCGGGTTTCGGTTTAGCGTTGGGAGTGAGTCTGCGACTCGCACTCACCGCAGCCGTTTTGTCGACGGTTTTGGCCTTTGCAGTAGAGTATGGGGCGTACATCTCTGGCCGTGGGGCGGTACGAGCTTGGGCTTCGCTTGCCTGTACCTTGCCGCTCTCCGTTTCGAGTTTATTAATCTTGCTCGGTTGGCGTTTGGCCTATCCCGGGTGGTTGGAGTCGGACTACGGCGTTTGGTGGGCGGTCGCGTTGGTGCAGGCTTTGGTGGCCTTGCCTGTGGTGCATCGGCCGGTAAAAGAAGCGTTTGGTCGGGTGCCTTTGGAATGGGAAAAACTTGCGCGCAGCTTAGGGGCAAACCCGAGCCAGCACCTGCGTTGGGTGCTTTGGCCAGCGCTGCGGGGCGGGGTGCTTCTGGCGATGCTCTTGGGCGTTTTGGTGGCCTTGGGGGAGGCGGGAGCGGTGCTGCTTTTTCAAGATGAAAGCACGATGAACCTCACCTACTTGATTTACCAAAGCATGGGCCGTTACCGCTTTGCGGAGGCCTATGGTTTGGCGTCGGTTTTGTTGGTTCTAGCGGGCGCTCTCTGTTTGTTGGTGGCGCGCTTGGAACGGGAGCCGGTGCGGTGAAAGGTTTAGTCGTCGATAATCTGGTGGTGCGGCGAGGCGATTTTGTCGTGCAAACCGGTCGATTGGAAGTTGCCGCGGGAACTATTTTAGGGGTCGTGGGCCGAAGCGGATCGGGTAAGTCTACTTTGCTGGAAGCGTTGGCGGGTTTTCTCCCATTGCAAGCGGGCCGGGTGGAAGTGGATGGAGTCGCCGTGGAAAATCTACCGCCAGAAAAACGCCGAGTAGCCTTGGTGTTCCAGCGTTCCGCCCTCTTGCCGCACTGGACGTTGGAAGAAAACCTGGGCCTAGGGCTGCGTGTGCAGGGTGTGGAGCGCGCCAGGCGACTGCAGACGGCCAGAGAGTGGCTTGCGCGTGTGGGCTTGGCTGGTTTTGGAGAGCGCATGCCCCACCAGATTTCGGAAGGTCAGGCCCAGCGGGTGGCTTTGGCGCGTGCCTTGGTGGTGGGCTTTCCCGTCTTATTGCTAGACGAACCTTTTTCAGCGCTCGACCCGCAAACCCGATCGGAGCTCAGGCCGCTGGTTGCACAGTTGGTGCAGGAGACGGGTGTGGCGGCGGTGTTTGTTTCTCACCATCGCGAGGATCTCGACGCTTTGTCGAGTAAAGTAGTGGCCCAAATCGACGGTAAAATTACACCGGTCGGGTAGTGGCGGCGGCGCGGGTGGTCGGCGGACGTTCAAACGGCCGAAACGTTTTCTGCAGCGGTACCGCCGCATCGATTTCCCAGTGAGTGGGGTGCTCGCGCAAAGCTTGCAGCAGCGACAAGTGCATGGAGTGCCCGCCCCGGAAGCTCACCATTTCGCCTTCGATCCAGCAGCCAATCAGCGCCAGGTCTCCAATCGCGTCGAGCAATTTGTGGCGAACGCATTCGTCGGGGAAGCGGGCGCCTTCTTGATTGACGATGCCGTCATCGGAAAAGGCCAAAACATTTTCGACCGACGCTCCTAGGGCCAGGCCATTTTGGCGCAGGCGCTCCACGTCTTTCAGAAAACCAAACGTCCGCGCCGTGCAAACTTGCTCGATGAATGCACCGGGAGTTACTTCCAACGCAAAAGTTTGAAGCCCAATCGACGGGTGCGGAAAATCCACCGACGTGGTCAGGCGGAGTCGCTCGCGAGGCAGCAGTTCGCAAACCACGCCATCGCGAAACACTTTCACTGGCTTCAAAATGCGCAGGACTGGATTGGAAAAGGGCTGAAACTCGATGCCGGCGTCCAAGACGGCCTCGATGAACGGGCTGGCGCTGCCGTCTAGAATGGGGATCTCCGGACCCGTAACCACCGCGCGTACATTGGTGATGCCGAGTGCGTAAAGGGCCGCCATCAAGTGCTCAATCGTGCTCACGCGGGCTTCGGGCCGGTCTCTTAGTCCAAGGGTTGTCGCCATCGACGTGGCTACCACTGCATCAATATGGGCGAACAGGCGAATCGGTTTGCCGAGATCGTGGCGTTCGAAAACAATCCCGTGGTTGGGCGGTGCAGGAAGTAACTCCAGGGTGGTTGCGGTGCCAGTGTGCAAGCCGATGCCTTCAAAGCGCACCGCGCAGCGGAGCGATTTCTGGATTCGGTAGCCTTGCGTGGAGGAGAAGTAGTCTTCCATGGTTTGAAACTTAAGCAATCTATGTACCAGAGGTCGTCAATTCGGGAAAGCTTACTGAGTAAGGATCTCCAGGTGTCCGAATGCGTTACGCAGAGTGGGAAAGCCCTCACTTTGGGTGAGGGCTTGTGGGGTTATTCCCACAAACCACGGCCGCCTTCGCCTTTTCAACTGGGGTGGGGTCCGATAAGATGCCTAGTAATGAAACGCATTCGAAAAGTCGTCATCCCGGCCGCTGGGTTGGGAACCCGGGGTTTGCCCTTTACCAAGGAAATACCCAAAGAACTTTTGCCCATTATCGATACGCCGGCACTGCATTTCATTGTCGAAGAGGCGGTGGCCGCGGGTATCGAACAAGTGATTTTTGTTACCAGCAAAGGCAAGAGTGCGCTGGAAGATTATTTCGATCCGTCGCCGGCGTTGGAAGCCTTTTTGCGCGCTCGCGGCAAGAACGACTTAGCCGACAAGATGCACAAGATCGGCAAAATGGTCGACGTGCTTTCTGTGCGCCAGAAAGAACCGCTTGGTTTGGGGCACGCGATCCTTTGCGCCAAGAATATTATCGGCGACGAGCCTTTCGCGGTTTGTCTGGGAGATGAAATTTTCCCTCCCTGGGGTGGGAAACAATCCACGGGGCTCAAACGCCTGGTGGAAGCGGCCCAGCAGGGCGGCGACTCGGTCATCGGTATCATGGAAGTGCCACCGACTGAGGTGCATAACTACGGGATCATCGACACCGGTGGTAAGGCAGTGGCGGCCGGCAAGCCGGTCTCGGTTTTGCGCACCGTCGAAAAACCCAAAGCCGAAAACGCACCCAGCCCGTTTGCCATCATTGGGCGTTACGTATTTCAGCCCGAGATTTTAACTTTTCTAGAAAAGGTGAAGCCCGGAGTGGGCGGCGAAATTCAGCTGACCGACGCGATGGACGGTTTGGCCGCCGCTGGAAAATTGCGTGCTCTGATTTCGGAAGATACGCGCTATGATGTGGGGAACCACCTTTACTACGTGCTAGCCCAAGTGGACGCCGCCCTGCAGCGCCCGGAACTCGCGGGACGCTTGCGCCCTCTGCTTAAGCAGCTCATGGAGACGCGATGAGAAAAGCCCTTTTGCTTGCCCTGGCCTGGAGTGTTTCCGGATGGGGATTCGTGCCGCCGGTAAATGAATTGCTGTCGGATGTATTCGCCGGTCGCAAAAATGGCGAGGCCATGGAGCTGACCTTTCGGCACATGGTGCAGATCAAAGAAGGGGAAGTTGCGGAAGTTATCGAGCAATTCACCGGCAACCGCCAAGGTGGGGTGATCCGCTATCAAGTCGCCGGTCAACCTCCCGTGTATGCGGATTGGAACGGCAAAGAGTATTCGTTCCGCGGCGGAAAGAGCATGCCCTCGCGCACTTCTGCCTTTATCGACATTTTCTTGGCCGAGAGCTCGGGAGCTTATCTGGATCGTTTGCTGCGCGAGCATTTTGTGCGCCGCGAGCAGCTCTTGCAGTTCAAGCCAGGGTACCAACCCCAAGGCGATCCCAAAACCTGGGGAACCAAAGAAAACTATTTGCAGCACGACGATATTTTCTTGGTTAAAACCGGGCGTGAATTCGGCTGGGCTATTGGCGGAATGAACGAACCCGAGCAAAAGCGCACGGTGGTTCTCTCCAAGGCCGGCCGAGGAGTGCAGCGTCTTGAATGGGTGGTCGGCACTGAGAGCGCGACTTGGGATTGCTCGGGATTTACCCCGCAAGGCACCGTGGGGCGACTGCCTCGGCTTTGTTCCATGACCATCAATGGGGTGGAACGGGTGCGCACGACGGTGTCCTCCGTTAGGAGCATCAAGAAAGACGCGTTGGCCACCGCCCGCTTGGCCTCTCGCCAGCCCTCGGCAGCTGCGCCACCATCGCCCTTGCTTGAAGAAGCCGTTCGGTTGATTGTGCGATACCGATGAATGAGCGCCTGATTGATTTAGCTGTCCCCGTGAAAGTGGATTCGTCCTTTCACTACCTCTTCGACGAAGCGACTGCTCCGGATTTGCAGGTGGGTAGCGTTGTGCAAGTAAACTTCGCTCACCGCGCAACCCATGCCTTTGTCTTGGGGTTTCCCGAGACCAGCCAAGTCGATCGCAAGAAGCTCAAGCCTATCCAAAACGTGCTGATCACCGAGCCGCTTTTCGATTCGGCCATGTTGCAGTTTTTCCGTTGGGTCGCCGACTATTACTGCCACCCTATTGGCGAGGTTATCGCGGCCGCGGTACCCAAGCAATTTGTCACCGCTAGCGAAAAACGCAAAGCCAAGGCTTCCAAAGCCAAGCCGCTAACCTTTATGACTTTGGGGCCGACCGCCGCACCCGAACTCACGGATGATCAAACCCGTGCGCTAAATGAAATCAACGAAGAGGCCAAGCTCCCCATCTTGCTGCATGGGGTGACTGGTAGCGGTAAGACTGAAGTGTATATCCGCGCTTTGGAAAAAGTTTTGGGTGAGGGCAAAGGCGGAATGATTTTGGTTCCCGAAATCGCGCTCACCCCTCAGCTGCTCGGCCGTTTTTCTTCTCGCTTTCCCGATAAAGTCGCCGTGCTGCATAGCGATCTCACTCCCAGCGAGCGTCTGGCGCAATGGGAGCGCCTGCGCAGTGGCTTGGCGACGATAGTCATCGGTGCGCGTTCGGCTGTTTTTGCGCCGGTAAAAAATCTAGGTTTGATAATTGTCGACGAGGAACACGAGACTTCTTTTAAACAAGAAGATTCGTTGCGTTACCACGCCCGCGATGTGGCGGTGGTTCGCGGTCGCTTGCTCGGCAGTAAAGTCATTTTGGGATCGGCCACGCCGTCGCTCGAGAGTTTCGCTAATTCCCAGACGGGCCGCTACCGCTACGTGCAACTACCGAACCGCGTCCATGCTCGTCCCATGCCCCATGTGACCATGGTCGACATGCGGGAAAAAGACGATTGGGTAAGCCCCACCACTCCGTGGCTCAGCCAACAGCTTTTGGGTAAAATGCGCGAGACCCTCGCTAAAAACCAACAGTGCTTGCTGTATTTGAACCGCCTGGGCTACGCGCATTTTCTGTATTGCGTGGATTGTGGCCACACTTGGCGTTGCCGCCAGTGCGACGTGGCGCTGACCTACTACAAGCACCCGCCGAAGTTAGAGTGCCATTATTGCGGCAGCTCTCACTCGGTGCCCAATACTTGCGAAGCCTGTTCCGGAACTTCTCTCGACACCCTCGGCGTGGGCACAGAGCAGGTCGAAAAAGAATTGAAGGAGCTCATGCCCACGGCGCGCATTGCGCGCATGGACCGCAGCGTGATCAAAACGCGCGCAGAGCTTGAAGGAATCTTAAACACGGTCGCCAACCGCGAAGTGGATATCGTGATCGGCACACAAATGCTGGCGAAGGGCCACGATTTTCCCGGCATCGCGCTGGTCGGGATCTTGATGGCCGATGCGACGCTAAACATGCCCGACTTCCGAGCCAATGAACGCACTTTTCAAATTATCACCCAGGTTTCGGGGCGCGCGGGCCGAGGCGATACGCCCGGCGAAGTCGTTTTGCAAACGCTCAACCCCGACGCCCCGATTTTGCACCAAGCCATTCGCAACGAAGCCAAAGCGTTTTACCAGGCGGAGTTGGTCAGCCGCCAGCAGGTGGGATTTCCGCCTGTGAAACGCTTGGCCATGCTGCGCTTCCAACATAAAAACCAGGCGACGGTCCAGCAGTTCGCCGAGCAAATTGTAATGTTTTTGATGTCCCGACAAATTGCCGCAATCCAAATTCTCGGTCCGGCGGAGGCGCCTTTGTCGCGAATCAAAAACCTCTATCGCTGGCATTGTCTAATCAAGAGCGACAACGTCCGCGACATGCAGCGCGCGCTGCACATGGCACGCGAATATAGTGTGCACCTCAAAAGCCCCGTTCAGATGGCGCTCGACGTCGATCCTGTAAACTGCATGTAAAAAAAATGGATCCTTGCTCTGTGTCCCGCGAGAGGGCCCCCCCCTTAGTTCGGACGCCGCTCTCCGTTCCGGGGAATGGGGCCTGTCAGCCGGTCCGGTCCCCCTCCCGGGGTCATCCTAGCGGGTGGCTTTTAGTTGATATCCGATCGGCTTTTAGTTTCTTACCTAGTACGCCCCCGGGAGGGGAACCGGACCCGCTGCCACCCATTCCCCGGAACGGAGAGCGGCTTGCCCAGCTAGGGGATCGCTGTCTGGTGTTAGTGCAGTGAAAGAAGTTTTTTGAGTCAGGTAACTAGTTCGATGAGGGAGCGGTAGAGGTGGCCGACAGGGGTGCCGAGGAGTTGGAGGCCGCCGGTCATCAATAACACGAGGAGAATCAGTCCGGAGTAGGGCGAGATTTTGTAGAGGGTGCCGACCCAACGTTCGGGTAGGACGGCTTGCAAAACGTTAAAGCCGTCTAGAGGGGGAAGCGGCAGTAGGTTGAAGATCGCTAGAAACAAATTCACTTGGATGCTGACTAGCGACAGGATCTGGATCGTTTCCGAAAAGTTCAAATTGAAGGCAGCTAGGTCAGTCCGCACCACCACCCCCAAGACCGCCGTCGCGACTCCCGCCAAAAACACATTCGAAAGCGGACCCGCGCCCGCTACCAGCGCCATATCGCGGCGGGGGTTTTTGAAGTTACGCGAATCAATCGGAACGGGCTTGGCCCAGCCGAAAAACGGCAGGCCATTAAAAATACAAACTGCAGGCAAAATCAAAGTCCCAAAAATATCGGCATGCGCCATGGGATGCAGCGTCAAGCGCCCCGCTTCCCCCGGACTCTTATCCCCGAGCCGCGTTGCCACCCACGCGTGCGCGAATTCATGCAGACAAAGCGAAAACAAAAACACCGGAACCAACAAAAGGACATTCACCAACCCAGCAGACATCCAAACATCCTACAATTTCACTCAGGCGTTTGCGAGCACGGCGTCATGACGCAAGCGAAGCCCACGCTCCGGATCACCGAAGTTCCAGGTCGAGGCGCCCTTCCCAACCGTCTGGCGGATAGGCAGAAAGCGCCGCGTGGGTTTGGGGAGTGGGTGGCAGCGGAGTGGTCCCTCCGGGTCCATTAGCAGTCTGCGGCCATTGACTCACTGCAGATAGGACGCGTAGGCCCCGGAGGGACCACGCAGCTGACAGGCCCCACTCCCCAAACCCACGCGCCGCGTTCGACCTACCCACCAAGCCAGTTGAGAAAACCGCCTCGACGTGTTGAAATTAATAGGCATACCTTTCCAACCCGGGGCCACCATGAATATCCGCATTGTCTTTGCAGTGCTTTTTTTCGCTTTATCCGCACCTGTCTTCGCGGACGATCCGGAAATTGGCGGCCCTCAAAATCTGAACGAGAAACACAATCAGTCGGTGGTTCGGAATAAGAAGTACTACAAGACCGGTAAGTTCGAATTAGGCATTGGCGCGGGCATGATGCCCTACGACTCCGCGGTGGACCAGTATTCGCTCGGGGCGCGCCTTACTTGGCACATCAGCGATCACTACGGCTGGGAAATTATCGAGTACCAAAAGTTTTTTTCGTCGGTCAATTCGTTCGTGACGGGTTCGGGTCTGATTGGCGATGCGACTAAGAACATCCAGAGAGTCGACGTGGTAAAGGCCAATAGCCTAATTGGCTCCAACTTCGTTCTATCGCCGCTATACGGCAAGATCCGCTTTTTCGGTGTGGTGTACCTGGATATCTACTTGGTCGCCGGACTTGGCTTAATGGATACCCAAACCATTTCGTATTCCTTCACCAACCAAAGCGGTTCTCCAGCGGCGTCGGGGTATAACTTCGCCATCAATTACGGCTTTGGTTTAAAGGTCTTCATGAACAACGCATTCACGCTTTTCGTGGATATGCGCAACTACATGGCCAATTCCCCGGCCTATGGCGCTAACGCCTTTCGCAGCAACTTTACCGCTTCGGCCGGGCTTTCGTTTTTCCTTCCGAATTTCGGATAAGCCAGGCCGCTGCTACCGCGCTGGCTACCAGCTGAGCGATCGACAACCACTGCCCCATGCTGAACCCGAGGAACAAGTAGCCTAGCTGCGCGTCCGGCTGGCGAAAGAATTCCACGATGAACCGGGCCAGCGAGTAGCCGAAGCAGAAAACCATCGCCAGAACCCCATCCGTTTTGACCCGTGGTTTAAGCCACCAGATCACCCCGAACAGAAGCACGCCTTCCATGAAGAGCTCATAGAGCTGCGATGGGTGGCGCGGCTGCGGCCCTCCGCCCGGAAAAACCATCGCCCAAGGGACATCGGTCACACGACCATACAGTTCGCCATTGATGAAATTGCCCAACCGGCCCATCGCCAGGCCTGGGGTCGCGCAAAGAGCCAGCGCATCTCCTAAGTTCCAAAACGGGATTTTATTTTTGCGGGCGAAGATTATCGAGGCGACTATGACCCCTAGAAACCCGCCGTGAAAAGAAAGTCCGCCTTGGTAAATCTTGAAAATATAGAATGGATCTTGGGAGAACCCTACCGGATCATAAAAAAGGCAGTAGATGATCCGGGCCCCAATCACCGCCCCCAACAGCCCCCAAACAATTAACTGTTCCATTTGTTCGGCGTTGAATTTAAAGCGCGGCTCTTTCGACAGGCGCACCAAAATAGAGCGCCCTACCAAGAATCCACCGACGTAAAGCAGCGAGTACCAACGGATTTGGATGGGTCCCCAAATGTGTAGGAGGACGGGATCAAAGTTCGGGTGGTGCCAGTAGTTTGTCATATTGGGATGATGCTACCGGGGGTCGGCGCCGACGCCAAAGTAAAAAATGGATCTGCGTGACGCGTTTTCCGTCAAGAATTTTCCCGACTCGTGCTCCGAGAGGCTCCTCCACTCAGCGCTTGCAGGCTCCACAACTTTGCGGCACGTTTTTTCTTTTTCTGGGAGGGAAAATGAACAAGAACGAGCTAGTCGCCAAAGTGGCGGAAGAAACGAAACTCACCAAGGCAGATTGCCAGCGCGTGATCGAAGCCACTCTTGAGGCAGCAAAAAAGAGCGTGAAGAAAGGCGATGAAGTTCGATTGATTGGTTTTGGTACCTTCATCCGCGCCAAACGCAACGCACGCAAAGGCCGCAATCCTCAAACCGGCGAAACCATCACGATTAAATCCCAATGGGTGGCGCGTTTTCGCCCCGGCAAAGATTTTAAATCCTACTTAAACTGAGCAAAAAAAAAGGGGAGCCAGTGGCTCCCCTTTTTAAAACGATTCGATTGCTGCGTTAGTGCGCGATCGGGCTGCTGCCTTGAGACTTCTCAAACGATTCTTCGCGGCGCTCTTCGGCTTCCATTTCCGATTTGCAGTTGATGCAAAGGTCGGTCACAGGACGCGCTTGCAGGCGCTTTACGCCAATAGGTTCGCTGCAAGAAACGCAGACACCATAGCTGCCGTCGCCAATCTTTTTCAGGGCTTCCTGAACCTTGCCAATGAGCTTGCGCTCACGGTCTTTAATCCGGAGTTCGAAGCTGCGCTCGGTTTCAAAACTTGCTTGGTCGTTGATGTCAGCCAGGACAGGCGTGGTCATCGGTTGGGCGAGATTGCGTGTGAGATCGCTCTGCAGCTCTTTCAGCTGTTTTTCGAGCATTTCCTTAAGCTTAGAAAGTTCCGTCTTCTTCATTTTTTTCCCACCCTGTTGCTAACGCCTACCACCAAAAATAGGCAGAGGGACTACATTCCTTAAAACTGCTGGGGAAGTCAATCCTTCCCAAACGTGGGGCGGTCTATAGCAAAATCGCCCGTCGCGCGTCCATAGCTTATTCCCGTTGAGCCACTAAGAGGGCGAAATAACGGGAGTAATACTGAGACAAGATATGTGATTCGGGGCCACATACAGGGGGAGGGGCGAGTCTCAGTTTCACTCCCGTTTTCTCGGACGAAGGCTCGGCCTCTGCCGGCTCCTTCAAGCTTAGTTATGCACGCCGCGTGGGATCGTTACGCGAGTAGGGCTGACGGGCGTCGTCGTTCCCGTGTAACCATACGTCGGAGCAACCGGGGTGACAGGGGTCACCGGGTACACAGGCGTGGTCGGGATCGTCGGGTACGTCGGGCCAGTCGGGCACGAAACCACTCCACCGCAGCCGCCCCAAGTCGGCAAAGTCGGCGGGGTGTTGATGTCTACCGTGACCGTCGTAGGGTAGCTCGGGTACGACGGGTAGCTCGGGTAACTGGGATAGCTCGGGTACGACGGGTAGCTCGGGTAGCTAGGATACGACGGGTACGTCGGATACTGGCTGTACGAGGGCATCGTCGGGTAAGTGGCATAACCAGGGTATTGGTTGCCGCAACCGAGAGAATAACCGCAAGAACCGTAGTTGTACGGGCTGTAACCGCTGCCGCAGGATCCGCCTTGTTGTTGGCCGTATCCATAACCGTATCCGCCATACAACCCACCGAGGTTGATGTTGATGTCGATATCGATGTTGAGGTTTGCGTAGTCGTAGCCGCCGGAGCAGGTTTGCATCAAGCTACCGCAGGAGCCGCCGTAGCTGCCGCCGCCGTAACCGTACCCACTGGAGCCCATGTAGCCGCCAAGGGCGTACATGTCAGAACCAAAACCATACAGATTGTACCCGCCGGTGCTGTACATACCGCCCCAGGCATCCGCGCCGTAGGAGCCGTAGCCACCGCCGTAACCGTAGCCGGCGTCGTAGCCGTAACCACCGCCGTAGCCACCGCCTGAGCTGATGCCCAGACCAAAGCCACCGAGAGAAAGTCCTAAATCAAATTCCGCGCGAGCCGATTGAAATGTCGCCAACATTCCGACGATCGCTAAAATTCCGAGTAAACGTTTCATCCGTTTTATCTCCACATCCGAGTTCACTTACGTGTCCGTTTTGGCCCAACACAAAGGGGCGCAACGGTATGTACTTGAGCAAGTGGTGTGCCAGTTAACGTCCGTCACGGCGTTCACGCCCCCAGCGTCCGTATTCGAAAGGGCATCACCCGAAGACCGTTGGTGCGTTTATGTATGCGAAACAGTGGGCAATTCGAGAAGAGGCAGTCTGCCTTTATTTTTCAGCAGCTACGCTGTACAGTTAAAGGACAGCTGGTGACCCAATTTTGCCGCTTTTGCGCGCACCTGGAAGGACCTCGATGAAAACAAAATCCCTACTGGCGGCGTTTGCCGTAATTTGCTTCCATTCTTACGCGGGAACGACAGAGTTCGTGCCCATTCAGCAGCGGGCGCAAGGGCACTCATTGGCAGGGGCTTCGCTTTTCAACGATTCCTTGTTCTCCAACCCCGCCTCCAGCGCCTTCACAAACGTCTATACGGTCGATGGAACTTTCCTAAACCCGAAGACGTTCGCCGTATCCATCTTGGATACGAAGACGTCGGCGTTGGGCGGGGCTATGGGCTACTACCGCATCCTGCGGCCCGGTTTCGACCAGGCGATTCAGGTGGCCAAAGTGGGAACGTCCGGGCGCTTGAGTGAGAACTTTGGTTTTGGAGTGGCGGCCAAGGCAGCATGGGGACCGGATCTCGCTGGTACCAGCGCAAGCTACAAAGACGTCGATTTTGGGATGATTGCTAAATTCGATTTCATTCAGTTCGGCGTGAACATCAACAACGTGTTCGGTGGCAGTGGTCCGATGGGGGAGTCGCGAGAGTACGCGACCGGCGCACGATTTGGATGGGAAGACACCATGTTCTTCTCCGCTTCCGTTTCGGGAGAAACTGCGACTTTCCGTCCCACTCAGTTTGGGTTTGGCGCCGAGTATGTCTCCCCTTATTACTTCGCGCTCAAGGGCGGGTTCCGCACGCGGCCCATCGATGAAAAATCGTACTGGGGCGCGGGCCTGAGCATTAACTCGCCCAAGGTCCTCCTCAATTACGCCGTCGAATTCGAAAATCGGGGCGGCGGCACTATTGAGCAAAGTGTGGGGACTACTTTTCTCTTTTGATAGCGCACCGCGGTTCAGAAAAACGCTCGAAAATCCGATGGGTTTTCGATGCGTCGGTTCATTCTTGTCTGTTTAGTCGTGCTTACCCCCCGAGTCTGGGCGGATAATCTTTGGACTTTTGTCCCGCAGGGACGTTTGTTCCCCCTCACTTTCGCCGATCCGCGCGAAATCCGAACGATGGTGGCGTTTACCGATACTGGGAAGATCCAGGCGTCGGTGGGCAGCTATCTTTCGCTTTTTTCGGTAAACGACGAAGAAGAGACTTGGAAGTTCCACTTCGGTTTGGAAGGGCGGGGCTACCTCACCATGCGCCAGCAGGGTGGGAGATTTCCGTTGGAAACGGTGGACGGTACCATTGGGCTCTACTCGGAGTACGCTCAGGGCGATTTCCAGTGGCAGTTTCGCTACACCCACGTATCGGCCCACTTAGCCGATGGTTCCACTGACTCTGCCATTGCGTTTAGCCGTGAAACCATTTCTCTGCGCACGGGTTATTCACCCAACGAGAACCTGCATGCGTATCTGGGTTTGCATAAAATCGTGCACACGATGCCGGCGGTTTCGGAATGGTCGTTTCAGCTAGGGGCGGACTACTTTTTTCCCTTGCCTGGGCAAACCACTCCCTTCATCGCCGCCGATTTGCGGATCCAAAATGAAGCCGCCGCGAACCCGTGCTTCACCTTGCAGTTGGGATTCGCGCTGCACTCCAAAGAAAGTGTGCGCCGGTCGTTCCGGGCTTACTATTCCTACTACACGGGTGCCGACATGCGGGGTCAGTATTACCTACAGACCAATACGCAGCACTCCATCAATCTCGAATTTCCACTCTGAATAATTTAGGGCTTCGGGCACTTGGCGGGAATGGGAACCGGCACGGGCAAAAGTTTGCGCACTTGCTCTCGCACCTCTTTCATGCCCGGACCAATCGCTTTGTATGCTACTTCGCCGCCGGCATCGATGATGACGACGTTGGGGATGCTGGGGCTCGCAAAAAAATCCCGACCGGCGTCCCTAGGCGACGCCGCTACCAAAATATTTGCTAGGCCTCGATCCAGTTTGTGCTTTGCGCGCCATTCTTGGAGAAACTTTTTGTCTGGTTTGGTGCCGGCACTCCAGCCTTCGGCCGAAAGACTGATGAATGTAACTGGTTTTCCGTTGAACTCATTGGTGGTGGAAACCACTTCGTTGAACTCCGCATTGCATGGGCCACACCAGCCGGTGTTGTACATCAGCACTCGCACTTGGCAGAGGTCGTCCAAACAGACTTTGTTATCGTCGGCATCCTGCCAACAGTAGTTAGTGGGTTTCTCGCCCACCGCAAACAACGCGAAGGCTGACTGACTGACGAGCGCAAACACGACGGATAGAACGGCGTATTTCATAGGGGCTCCTAAAATGTTTGGGATGGCTTACTTCCATTATCCGGGAAGACTCGCTCCGAACGAAATTCCGTCGACCGACCACCGTAACTCTTGTTAAGAACAGGCATGCCCCGGATTCTGTTCAACGATCTTATTGCACTGCGCCAACGAAGTGGGATTGGCCACTACGCCGCTCAGTTGTTGGAGCAATACCCCCACGTTGCGCCCGATCTTTCCATCACCCGCCTTTCTTCTTTGCCCGCAGCCCGCTGGGTAGTGAAAGGGATGTCCAAGGCCCAGGGGGCATTGTCCGGAGGCGAAGGTAGGCTGGGCGCTTTGAAAGGCAGCTTGAAGGGCTTCGCCCAAGCAGGGGTAGATCGTTACCTGGGTGCTACGGTGGGGCGAGGCGGTTGGGGTTTACTCCACGAGCCGGACGCCATCGCCTTTCCGACCCAAGTGCCGACACTGGTTTCGGTGATGGATCTTTCCGTGCTGCTTTTTCCCCAATTTCACCCGTCGCACCGCGTGAAAAAATACGAAAAATATTTTATGCGAAGCTTGAGCCAGGCCGCCCACTTCGTTGCCATTTCCGAGGCCACCAAACGCGACTTGGTTGAACACTTAAAGGTAAAAAGCGATCGGATCTCGGCTATTGCTCTGGCGCCGCGGGTGGAGTTTCGACCGCAATCTCCGCAGGCCGTGGCGGCGGCCAAGAAAAAGCATGGGTTGCCGGAACGCTATTTTCTTTTTGTCGGCAATTGGGAGCCGCGCAAAAACATTCCGGGTCTGTTGCGGGCTTATTCCCGGCTCTCGGGTTCCGTACGAGCGAGTTACCCTTTGGTTCTGGTGGGTGGCTGGGGATGGAAAAGCGAGGAGAGCCGCGAAATGCTCACCCGTGCCCCGTGGAAAGAAAACGTTCGCGCCCTAGGCTACTTGCCTGATTCGGATCTGGTGCCCGTTACCCAAGGCGCTACTGCTTTGGTCTACCCCAGTTTCTACGAAGGGTTTGGTTTGCCGCCACTAGAAGCAATGGCCTGCGGAACGCCGGTGATTAGCTCGTCGGCGGGTGGGCTTGCCGAAGCCGTGGGCAATGCCGCGTTAGTGGTCGATCCGCAAGATGAAGTGGCCTTGAGCAATGCAATGAAAGAGCTGGCGCAGAGCGAGGAGATCCGAAAGAATCTGTCCGCGCTCGGCCTGGTCCAGGCCGCGCGCTTTAGTTGGGAAAAAACGGCCCGCGATACCGCGGACGTTTACCGCAAGTTGCTAGGGAGAAAAAGCGATGGCTGAAAATCCGGCATTTGATTTAGAGAAACGCGCCAAACCCATGCTCAAATGGGCAGGCGGCAAGTCGGGGCCATTGAAGCAATTGGTGAAGCAGTTTCCCAGTCGCTTCTCGCGCTATATCGAACCCTTCGTGGGTGGGGGCGCGGTGTTTTTTGCACTCGTGGATCCCATGGAAACGATCATCAACGATTCCAATAGTGAGCTCATCGAACTCTATGAGGTCGCTCGCGACGAGGTCGATGCCCTGATGGCAGAACTCGATCAGTTGGGCGCGCAATATAGCGAAACATTTTACTATGAGCTGCGCAAAACAGTTCCTGAAGCCAAGCTGGCGCGGGCCGCGCGCACTTTGTTTTTGAATAAAACCGGGTTTAATGGGCTCTTCCGCCTCAACTCCAAAGGCCTGTTCAACGTTCCGTTCGGTAAGCGCCCCCAATGCCCGGCGCTTTACGACAAAGGCAATATGATCGAAGTGTCGCGGCGCTTGCGCACGGCTCAGTTGCTCAATACCGATTTTGAAAGCGTAATCGCCCAGGCGGGTCCTGGAGATTTTCTCTATTGCGATCCCCCGTACGAGCCGCTGTCGCGCACCTCCACTTTTACGGCCTATACCTCGGGTGGTTTTTCTCAGGATGCTCAAGGGCGTTTAGAAAAGGCCTGCCAAGAGGCCGCAGGTCGCGGCGCCATGGTGGCAGTGTCTAATTCGACCGCGCCTTTTATTTTGTCGTTGTACGAGGGTTGGGACGTGCGCGAGATTCAAGCCAAGCGGGCTATCAATTCCAAAGGCGCAGGCCGCGGGCAAATCGCTGAAATCGTCGCGGCCTTGGGGTACGCCTAAGCTCCCAGATAGAAATCCGGCAGCGCCTCGCGCTTACCGATGGTGAGCGGCCGTTGCTTGTCGAGCAACGCGGCTATAATTCCCATGAATTCTTTTTGGAAACGATTCCGACTAAAGAACAAAGCCCGCTCTCGGCATGCCTCGCCCCAAGGAAAATTCAACGTTTCAAATTTTAGGATCGTTTGCGCCAAGCTCTCTGCTGTGGGTTCATGGAAGAAGAGGCCTGTCTTGCCTTCTTCGATCGTTTCAAGCGCACCGCCGGCGCCGTAGGCGATCACTGGTGTGCCGCTGGCCATGGCTTCCAAAGGCGTGATGCCGAAATCTTCTACCCCAGGGAAAAGCAAAGCGCGCGCTCCGGCATACAGATCTGGAATTTGATCGTCGGGCAAGTTGCCCATAAACTCGGTGTGCTTGCCGCCCAGTTTGCGCAGCTTATCTGCCTCCTGGCCGCCACCGACGATTATGAGTCGACGGCCAAGGCGTTCGCAGGCCTCAATCGCGAGCTCGACCCGCTTGTAGGGCGCAAACGCGGTCACCATCAGATAGTAGTTACCTCTTTCGCCATGCACGCGGCGGAAGCGGCCCAAATCCACAAACGGGAACACGACATCCGAGCTGCGGCGGTAGTATTTTTCGATCCGTTTGCCGACAAATTCCGAAATGGCCACAAAGCGATCCACTCGGGTGGCGGCCGTAACGTCCCACATCCGAAGGTAGTGCAGTACCGGCGAAATCAGGGCAGCTTTCAAACCCGAAAAATAGTGATGCGATTGATCCCATGCGTAGCGCAGCGGGGTGTAGCAATAGCTCACGTGAAGAGCGCCCGGATCGGCAATCACGCCCTTGGCGACACAGTGGCTCGACGAAATCACCAAATCAAAACCGTGCAGCGGAAGTTTTTCGACCGCTAGTGGCATCAGCGGAAGCAAATACCGATAGTATTTTTCCACCCGGGGAAACCGGTTGAGGAAGGAGGTGTGGATCGTACGGCTCTCCACGCGCGAGGTGTTCTGTCCCTTGCGGCAAAAGAGGGTGAATATTTCTGCTTGCGGGAAGAGCTCGCAAAGAGCATCGAGCACCCGCTCGCCACCACGTGCGGTTACGATCCAGTCGTGAACAATGGCCACTTTGAGTTTTGAAATATCAGTAGGCATGGCGGTTAACGAACCCTCGAGTCACGGTCAGGCACAAAATCTTCAAGTCGAAGAGATGTGACCAATGACCGATATAAAACAAATCGTGCTTAATGCGCTCGTTCAGGGACGTGTTTCCACGCCACCCGTTTACTTGCGCCCAACCAGTGATACCGGATTTCATTTTGTGCCGCAGCATGTACTTGGGGATTTCGAGCCGAAATTGCTCGACGAACTCGGGGCGTTCGGGACGGGGGCCTACCAAGCTCATGTCTCCCCGCAAGACATTCCAAAACTGCGGCATTTCGTCCAAGCTGGTGCGCCGCAGCCACTTCCCAAGCCCCGTCGTACGCCGGTCGTTCTTGACGGCCCAAACGGGGCCCGAGGTCTTTTCGGCGTCGATGCGCATAGTGCGGAACTTATACATTTTGAAGTATTTGTTATCCGCTCCTACCCGCTCTTGCGAAAACAAGACCGGCCCCTTGGAGGTGAGTTTGATGGCTATTGCGATGATGAGATACCCCGGCGAAAAGAGGACCAGCATCGCCAGTGCGCCGAAGGTGTCGCCCACGCGCTTCATGGCTCTATCGGACATGCTCATCGCCACCTGATTGAAGGCCAGCAAAGGTACGCCGCATTCGTCTTGGGCGGTGTAGGCAAAGGTGCTGTACTTGCCAAAGTCGGGTAGCACTCGCACGTCGACTAATTCGTCGGAGAGTCGCTTTAGAATTCGGGCATAGGACGCCCCCGCCTTTTCGGGATAGGCCACTACCACTCGGTCAGGAGTGGTTTTGAGGAGCAAGTCGCCCAGGCGGTCCTCGTGTTGCTCAGAAAGCTGGCCCACCCAGGCAATCGGGTAGGGCTGGCGCTTATTCAGTTTATCGACGTACATTTTGAGCAGATCGCCTGAACCCACCAAAAGAATCCGAATCGGCCGCACGCCGTGGTTGAGCCAGTAGCGCCAGGCCAGGTGGAAAAGCAGTCGCTCGCCGAGCAAACCCGCCATCAGGATGGTGGCGTACAACAACAAAAAAACCCGGGAGAAGTCTCGCTCTCCCATGAAGTAACAGGTCGCGACGAAGATGAGAGTTCCCAGCACGCTGCCTTCCACAATTTTCGTCAGCGCGCGGAAGCCAAACTGAATGCGGTCGGCGCGGTACGCTCCGACCACGTGCATCATCAATGAAATAATTAGAAGCAGTGGCAACGAAACGCGGGTGTAGAAACCCAGTTCGGGTAGTCCCTTGGTGAGGGGGAAGATATCTGTGTGGAAGCGCACCAACCAGCACACGTACCAAGCGCCCAGCGCGACTAACGCGTCGGCGATTTTGATGGCGGTGGTGTAGAGAAACAGCGAATGAGCCAGCCCGAGCATAGCTGCCGAGATACCACCGAGGCGTCCCTTAGGCGACTGCCGCTTTTTTCTTTGCGATCCCATTAGAAAAAGCTATCATTATAAGGTACTTAGCGGAATGTCTTTTCTCCAACGGAGGCCCAGTGACCAAGTCCGAACTCATCGAAGTGTTGGCCAGGAAAGCGAACCTGACTAAGAAAAAGTCCGAGGAGCTGGTGAATACCATCTTCGACGCTTTCTTCCAGTCCATGGTCAAAGGCGATCGTATTGAAATCCGCGGTTTTGGTAGCTGGTTTGTGAAGAACTACAAATCTTATGTCGGTCGCAACCCCAAGACGGGTGCGGACGTCTTCGTGCCCGAAAAGAAATTGCCGTTTTTCAAAGTCGGCAAGGAATTGAAGAAGCGGATTGATTCCTAAGAACGGTTTGGCTTTTTAGCCGAGTCGGGAGCGAAGCATGCTCTGACAAGTTTGCTTCGCTCCGCTCAAAATAGCGCGAATTACAGACCTACCTTCGCGGAAGTCTTGATCAAGGCCCAGATCGTTCCCATCCCGACCACGAATACAGCCAATACTTCCACGATCCCGAAAATGGGAAAGTGGTTGGGGGCAATCATCGAGAAAAGCATCGGACCGGAGAGGTACGCGTTGGTTCGCGAAAAGAGCAGGGCTTTTTTCGCCAGTGCCGGCATCGACGGATCCGCCTGACCGGCTTTCAAAAAGCCGATGATCTTTTTCTGGCAGGGCCAGATGACGAACCAAACGTTGAACCACATGATGGTTCCGAGCACGCCGCCGAGCAGGATCCAACTGGCCATGGCCGAGAAACTACCGTCGGCAGCATACCAAAGATGCAGCTCAGAATATTTGTAGAGCAGCAGGAACCAACCGACGACCATCGTTACCATGGCGGCCCAACGGAACCACCAAAGAGCGCGCAGCAAGAGCGGTGGATTTACTTTTGATTTGAGTTCCTTTTCCAAGACGCCTTGGAAGGGGACGTTCACAAAGTTGAAGAAGTACAGAAGACCGATCCAGGTAATGCCCGCAAGCACGTGGATCCATCTCAGTACAAACGCCGTAAGCTGAAAAATCGAAAAATCGCCCATAAGTTCCTCCAGTTGATTACATAAACTTGGGGATCTATTTGAGCATCGGGGTTGCCGCTCTGTCACACCTTTTTTCCGTCGCACACGGAGTGAACACTTTAGGTATGCGCATCGTCGAAAATTACGCACGGAAGCGATTGGCAGGGTTCCTGCTTATTCTTTCGGTGGGGGATACTGTGTTCGTTAGAATTGCACTCATCGTAAGCGTCCCGTTTTTTTGCTTCGGGCGTCCCGTGCAGGCGGAGAGCTCGGCCGGGGCGCTGTTTGGCGCAGCGGCTATCGCAGGCGCCGTCTCGCCCGCCGTTGTGGGAGGAATTCAAGCCAGTACCGACCGGTACCTAGCGGGTCTCGATGCGTCCACGCAAATGTATCTCACCGACTCCAATAACCGACTTTCGCTTTCGCTCGGTGGAATGCAGATGGGAACCTCGCTGGCTTTGGCGCAAATGCAAATGCAGACCGCGCTCTACGCAAACTCTCAAGTGACGACTCGTCAGCAAATGCAACTCGCCGCCGTGGAACGCACCAACGCGCTCAATGCGGCCATGCAAAGTCAGCAAATGCAGACGGACTACGCCTTGAAATTTGCCTCGCTGCGATTGCAGGAACAAGCAATGGATTGGAATTACCGAGCCGGTGTGGCGCAAGGGGGGCAGCAGGCCACCTTTACAATGCGCAGTGATGGCGACGGTTTGAGTGTGCGCAGTTATGGATTGGCCGCTTCGGGCGCTTCGCTCGCTGCCACCACGCCTTTGCTGACCACGACTCCAGGCGTTTCCACTCAGTCGGCTGCGACCAATCGACTGCTTTCGAATGTGCAAGGGCAGCCAGTGGTTCCTGCTACCGGCTTGCGGTCTACGCGAGCGGTGGCCCCGGTGCGTGTACCTGCTCGGGCCCTGGAACCCATCCAAGGCAGGGGCGTAGCATCGAAGCCGGCTCCCGCACCGGAATGGGCGCGCCACACGCCCGCACGCTCAGGCGCCGAGCCTGCCACTGAAGCTCCAGTGGTTGGCGGCGGGCACAAGAACCCCGGCTTCTAGCCTAAATCGCCAACTTTTGAGTCACTTCGTTTCTAACCCCCTGTATTCTCAACAACAAGTTTCACCCTGTCGCCAACCTGGCGCTGTGTTTAGAGTTTGGGCGATTTGGATGCCCTGATTTCCACTACTTAGCCCGGTCGAGCCCACCCCGCGAAAAACCCCGCCAGTTTATGTCCCAGGCACGGGCGGAAAACCCAATAAGTTCAGGCCTTTGAACACCGGCAGCATACGTATTCTTTGGCAAGGGTCGTGCAATTTAGTCCGGTAAGACTATGAAAAAGGGCTTACACAATTTAGCGATCGTGGTGGTTCTCTCGATTGCGCTTCCCTGCCAACAGGCCGAAGCGGTCAAGAAGAACAAATTGATCCAGATGCCCGCGTTCCTGGGCCTTGTCGGTGCGATTGCCCGCGTAAACGCGGCCATGCGCAGCGCCGCTCAGAACCCTCAAGACGAATTCCGACGCAAGAATGTGCGCACTGCTCTTCAAGCGATGCCGCCTGCGATTGTCGGACTCGCAAACGTTTTTAAAGCCGGCAAACTCCACAACGACGATTTGGCGATGATCCAGGCTCTGCTCGGCGGCTTCATCGATGTGAACGCGGCCGACGGCTATAAGAAATTCATGGCGAGTCCCAACGTGGCGCTGATTCCTAAAGTCGGTGCCGGTCTTCCCGCGAACCTGATGCAGGTTCCTGAGGAAAACGGTTCTGGTTCTCGCCAACAACTAGGTTTTGACGACTCCGCCGCCAAGGGCGACGTGAAGTTGGCCAATGATGCCACTGTCGGGAAGGATCCTTACGCTCAAGGCGTGGATTCCGCTCCGGGTTTGACGGGAGATCGTTCTCCTGCATCCGAAGCCCCGATTGCGTCTTCGGGATCAGGTGCGGATAACAGCCGCGGTATTACTTACTCCGACCGCGCCTCGGCACAAGCTGCCCTGGCCGGTAACCCGGACGCGGTAAGCGCTCCGGTTGGCATGATTCGCGACAATAGCAGCGCCGGTCGTTCCAACTTGAACGATGTAAACAGCGACTTGTTGGTGGTAGAAGCGCAAGAAGCAACCAATGTCGATGTTACTAAACCTACTTCGGCACTCGATAGCGATTTAGTTCTCAAAAAGCCCAATCCGGCCGATTACCGCATCAAGCCCAAGGCTAAGTACTGGCAGTTCGGTCGCTTGATCCACAACGCAGAAGCTTTATTGATTCACGATGCCCACGCAGCCGATTGCAAACAATGCGAAGGCGGCGGTGGTGGTGGCGGCGGCGGTGGCGGTTCCGATGCGGCAGGGGTTTTGTTTGGAATGGCCGCGATGGTTGCTGCCATTATTCCCGCGGTAGTCGCGGCACAGCAAGCTAGCGCCGACAAAGATATCGCCCGCGTTCAGGCAGACGCCCAAAAATATATGACCGACAGCACCAACGCCAACTCGCAACGGTTGGCGGAGATGCAGCAACAAACCGCGATTCAAACCGCGCAGATGCAACAAACGGTTGCGCAACAAAACAACGCGAGTGTCACGCAACGTTTAGAGATGCAGTTGGCGTCTTTGGAAAGCGCACGGAACCAAGCCGCTCAAGCCGAACAACAGCGCTTGGCTCTCGAGAATAGCTACAACCAACAACGCATTGCTCTGGCCCAAAAACAATCGGACCAAAACATCGCGCTGGCCCGCTCCAGTTTGAGCGCGCAGTTGACTCAGGCCGGTTTGTCGCAAGGTACTGTTTCTTCCGCCGCTAGCGGTGGTTTATCGGTTACCCCGGGCGGAACGGCTTCTACTTCTGCTTACTCCACCTCGCTCGCGTCGACTGCGGGAGTGGTTGACCAAGGCACTGGCCGCGTCGCTAGTCTTGCCGGAATGGGCGCGATGGGGTTCATGGGGTCTAATTCGGCAAACGACGTAACTACTTCGGTTCAGCCGGTGAATGCTTCCAGCGGTGGACAACGCCTGCTGGCTTCGCTGGACTCCAACCCGATTGGTTCTCGCGGATTTGGTTCCTCTGAGGTTTTGAATGTCGGCGAGGATTCTACGGAAGAAACCTCCACCGTGAAAAAGTCGACGGGAGTCACCTCGATTCGCACTACCGCCAACATCACAGGGGATCGGTTGTTGTCGGCGCTGCGTGCGGTGAAGCCGGTGACTGCGGCGAAGCCGGTCACGAGAGTCGCTTCCACTGCGGTTGCTCAAACAGCAGGTCGCGGCATCGCGGCGAAGTCGTCTGACATCGCAAGTTTCATCAGCGCCACTAAACCGGTTACCGGCGGTCTGGCGGATTATCAGCGGCACACTGCTACGGCACGCGGCATCGCGTCTTTGCCTGTAGCGACGCAGAGCTCGGGTCACACGGCGCCTTACAACGCGCCCTGAGCCGAAAGAGTTTTATCGGGGGACGGCCTGCGAAGGCTGTTAATGTCTGCGGGGGAGAGCGTTCGCTCTTCCCCGTTTCATTGTCAAAATGGGTGTATTCCCACTGTGCACACAAAACGGTTTGAGTCCGCATAGTTAGGTTTCTCGCGACAGGCGGCGCCTAAAGCCTGGTCGAAAACCCCCTCCCAGCCTGGTGTTTAGGTATTTAAATTCAGATACTTAGATGCGGTGAGTTGGCCGAGTTCCTGCAATTTAAGAGCTTTGTGAAGTTCATTAAACCCATTGCATTTGCTCTCTTCGTCGCCCTGGTAACGGCGGTACCGGCGCGTGGTGAGAACTACGGCTTAGCAAATATGTTGAGTGCAGCTCCTGCTGTAGCCAACTCCATTCGCCCGACGGACAGTACTGGGTTGGACGAGCGAGATTTGAATTCCTATTCCCGGCACCAACCCAAGCCCGAATCGGTGCCCGTTGGCCTCGTTCAAACCGCGGCCGCCACCCAAAACATTGATTGGCATGAAGTCGTGCAGAGCGCCTTACGCGCGAGTGCCACAGCGTCAATTGCCAAACCGGCTGCGCCCGTTGAGCAGCGCAAAGATTCCGTTTTGGACGAACCTTTGGTTCGCCCCGCGAAAGCGCAAAACCGTTTGCTCAGTTCCGTTTCGAACAAAAAGCCGTCTCTTACCGTGGCAGCGGAGGAACGCATCGCTCCGGTCGTTTCGGATCTGGGTGTTTTCCGCGCTCGCAGTCTGGCTTCCGACACCTCGCTCCCCGGTACGCTTGGCGAAGGCGTGCCTCACGCCGAGCAATTGGGTCGTAGCAATCCAGTTTCTCCCGCTCATACACAAGGCTTCACACAGTCTGAATGATCTTTCCGTTCTTCCCGGGTATCCTTTAATACGTGACTCCCGCCAATTTAATCTCCGTCGTTCTACCTGTGTACCAGGGCGGTGCTTACTTACGTGCGGCGGTGGAATCGGCGTTAGCGCAGACAGGCGCGCCGTTTGAATTGGTGATTGGAGATGATGGATCCACCGACGGCAGTCGCGCCTACTTGGACTCCTTGCGCGATCCGCGGGTGCGTTATTTTCCTTCCAAAGGGCGCAGTGGTTTGTTTCCCCATTTGAATCGGCTCGTGGGTCGCTGCCGGGGAAATTTAATCCATTTTCTTTGCCAAGATGATTTGCTGGAGCCAGGCGCGTTGGCGACGGAGCGCGCTTTTTTCGAGCGTCACCCCGAAGTCGGCATGGCTTACGCCAAGTACACCACCATTGGACAGCACGGAGAAACGGTCTCGTTGGGTGAGGTGGGGGATCTGCCGCCGGTGTTGGTCCCCATGCTGGCCACCCAACATTTCTTTTATCACGGCTGCATTGCCGGCAATTTATCGACGGTCTGCGTGCGGGCCTCGGTGCTCAAAGAAGTGGGCGTTTTCGACGAGAGCTTCACCGTGGCCGGTGATTACGAATTATGGGCGCGCATCGGCGTGCGCCACGCGGTCGGAGTGATTCAGCAGCGTTTGTTGCGAATCCGCAGCCACGTCCGGCAGCTTAGTCGCGCTAAAAACTCCGCAGTGTCTTTCGTTTTGGAAAACGCCCGCATTCGCGAGGCGTTGGTGCCGTATTTGCCCAGGCAAACGCAGGCCGCCGCTCGCCGTTTTGAGCGCCGCCGCCAAAACGTTTTAGATATTCATCTGGGCATTCGCTGTGTTTTGGCGGGACGTTGGCGAGAAGCTAGCCTTATTGGACGCCAACTGGGTGGGTGGGGTTCCGCCCACGCAATAGGGTTCTGGCTCTGGACACTCAACAACCGACGTCGCCCGCAGGCGCCTTGGGTGCTTCCCGAATAGTGCCCCTTAGTAAAGCCCAATCGCACCCAGCCTCAAATAGAGTTCACGGTAAGCAACCGCCTGTTGATCGGGGTCGAGCAAGCCCGCGCTTTCCACCGACTCGCGCGCGGTAGCGGCCATTGCCACTAACTGCGCCGGGGTAGGCGGTTCGGCCAAGAAGGAATGCAGCTGCATACTTCGCAACGGCAGTATCTCGCCCATCGTGCGATTTCCATCGGCATAGAAAGTCGGCACATCCCAGTAAATGGCTTCCAGGGCGAGCGTCGCCCAGTCAAACGAACGATCGACCAGGTAGAAACAAGCCATGGCGTTCTGCAAAGTGCGCAGCCAGCGATCGGGGGCGGTGGCTTCGCGATCACGCAAGTCCACTGTTACCAAACGTGTGTTGGGGAAACAGCGACGTACTACGGATACGTGCCGCTCAAATCCATCTTTGCGCCCATCGCGGATTAAAATAATTCCGCGTTCGCCCGCGGCGTGGAAGGAAGTCGGCTTGAGAACTGCGCGTCGGGGGGCGGGACGAATCACTGTTACTTGTGATGACGGCACGCCGTAATTTTTCTCCAGCCAATCCGCGTCTTTCTGCGAGGGCACAACAAAGTGATGGCCGTTGCGGCGCGATAAGAAAAACGGCGTCTTTTTCATCGGCGCGAGGAGAGTCGTAATTTGCGAGCACTTGCCGGTAGCGTTTATCCGGTCCAAAGGCAAAAAACGATGGAACCAATGGATTTGTCTTTCGGCGACGAATTTCTTTTCCCATCCGCTCCAAAAAAAACGTTTCCCCGTCGGCGTTTTGGTATTCGCGCGTCGAAATGGCGCGGCCAAATCCTGCTGGGGGTGAGCCAAAACAAGAGGGCCATCTTCTGCGAAAAGATGGTTGCCCAAACCTTCAATGACATCCTGGGCCACTAAGCCGCGCCCACCAAAATCCCAACCCGCTCTGCCATCAACGCAAAGTGCCGCGGTGTCCAAAACCGGAGGTGTGTTTTCCATGCCTCTATTCTGTCATGAGTGCGCGCTTCCCCTAAGCGCTTTTCAGATGCGGGCCGGTGATGGCATAGGGTGCCATGCGCTGGCTGGCTCTTTTTTCGTCGGTAGTTCTATTGGTGGCCTTGCTGCTGCGCATCCAGGATGGGCGAGCCGATTTGCGCGTCACCTTTTTGGATGTCGGCCAGGGAGACGCTGCGGTGATCCGCTTTCCGGGCGGCCAAGTTTGGCTAGTAGATGCCGGCGGCGGCTGGAAAGAATGGGACCGAGGCCGCGACATTCAAAGGGAGCTGACGCGCTGGGGAATTCTGCGAGTCGATGTTGCTTGGTTAAGTCACCCCGATATGGACCATGGATTGGGTTTTCGCGGCTTACTTCGAGCGATGGCTATTGGAGAGCTGCGCTACAACGCAGTCTTTAATCCGATCCACCAACCCCTGCTCGGCGTTCTACTAGGTATCGCCAACCAGAAAGGCACCCGTGTGGTGGGGCAGGTAGGAGATTTTCGGGCCAGCATTGACGAGGTGCGAGCGGAGGCCACCGCCAGCCCCGCTTCGGCAGGAACCAACGATAGCCCCCTTATGCTGCGACTGGATTTTGCAGGCTGTCGGTTTTTGTTTGCGGGCGATGCAGAAAAGAAAACCGAAAGGCGTTTGGTGTCGTCGGCTTGGTTACCGGTAGACGTGCTGAAAGTGAATCACCACGGCAGCCGTAGTTCTTCGTCGCGAGCATTCGTGGCGGCGGCTAATGCGCAGTGGGCAGTGGCTTCGGTGGGCAACCGCAACAGCTATGGGCATCCAGCGCCGTCCGTCGCCCGTCGGTTTGCCCTTCAGGGCACGCGTTGGTTGCGCACCGATATTCATGGTTTTGTGGAGTTTACCGTGCGTCCCGATGGGACGATTTCGTGTCGCTCTGCTGAGGGGCCCTGCGGCAGCAGCGTGTGCGGATTAGGATCCCGTAATCTGGGCCTTGCGCAATTGCAGTAGCTGATCGCGTAGCTCCGCTGCTTTCTCAAACTCTAAATCCTTGGCCGCCTTTTTCATCATTTTTTCAATTTTATCGATCTCCTTGGGCAACTTGGCGGGATCGACTGCGTACTTGGTTTTTTTGTCGGCTACCTTCACTTCGAAGTAGTCCATATTTTCGAGCTTATAGAGCGGGTCTTGGATATTCTTTTTCACGGAAGCGGGAGTGATGCCGTGAGCGGTGTTGTAGTCTTGCTGAATCTTGCGGCGTCGGTCGGTTTCACGTACCGCAAAACCGATCGAGTCGGTCATTTTGTCGGCGTAAAGTAAAACCGTTCCATCTAAGTTGCGTGCAGCCCGACCGATGGTTTGCACTAGCGAAGTTTGGCTGCGTAAAAAGCCTTCCTTGTCGGCATCCAAGATAGCCACCAAGGAACACTCCGGAATATCCAAGCCTTCCCGCAGCAGGTTGATGCCGATGAGAACATCGATGCCACCCATGCGCAGCTGCCGAATAATTTCGACTCGTTCAATTGTGTCGATGTCTGAGTGCAGGTACTTCACTTTCAAGCCGAGCTTTTGATAGTACTCCGCCAAATCTTCGGCGGAACGTTTGGTGAGCGTGGTCACCAATACTCGCTGATCTTTCTCGACGCGCTTGCGGATTTCGCCATACAGATCATCTACGCTGCCACGGGCCGGGCGAATGACGATGGTGGGATCAATCAAGCCGGTGGGGCGAATGATCTGCTGAATGACCTCGCCGTGGGTATGCCCCAGCTCGTACTTGCCTGGGGTAGCCGAAACATACACCGCCTGTTTCACTAAGCCTTCGAACTCCGAAAAATTCAGCGGGCGGTTGTCCAGGGCACTGGGCAGTCGAAAGCCGTGTTCGACCAAAACTTCTTTGCGAGCCCGATCACCCCGAAACATGCCACCGACTTGAGGCACGGTAACGTGGCTTTCATCGATAAAAAGGAGGTAGTCCTCGGGGAAATACTCTAACAGGGTAGGCGGCGGAGCGCCCGGCCCACGTCCGGTCAAATGGCGGCTATAGTTTTCGATGCCGTTGCAGTACCCCATTTCCTCGATCATCTCGATGTCGTAGTACGTGCGGCTTTCCAGGCGCTGGGCTTCCACCAGCTTGCCCATCGAATTGAGCTGCTGCAGGCGCTCCTGCAATTCGATTTGAATCGACTTCACAGCGGTCTTGAGCTGGTCTTTTTCGGTGACATAGTGGCTACCGGGAAAAATGGTGAGCCGTTCCAGCTTCTCAATCGTTTTGCCTGTAATCGGATCAATCTTGCTCAGTTTTTCGAGCGACTCGCCCCAGAATTCAATTCGGTACGCATGCGCTTCTTCCGACGACGGAAACACTTCGATAACGTCCCCTCGAACCCGAAAGGTACCACGGTGGAAATCGTAGTCGTTGCGCTCGTATTGGGTTTCTACTAGGTGCAGGAGCAATTCGTCCCGTCGGTACTCTTTGCCCACTTCGATATCGATCAACATCTCCCGGTACATTTCGGGAGCCCCCAAGCCATAGATGCAGGAAACGCTCGCGACGATGATGACGTCGCGCCGGGAAAGCAGGCTGGCCGTGGCGGAGTGGCGCAATTGGTCGATTTGATCGTTAATCGAGGAATCTTTTTCGATAAAGGTGTTGCTGGAGGGGATATAGGCCTCCGGCTGGTAGTAGTCGTAGTACGAAACGAAATATTCCACCGCGTTTTCCGGGAAAAGCAGTTTCATTTCGCCGTAGAGCTGGGCGGCCAGCGTTTTATTGGGGGCCATCACCAGGGCCGGGCGTTGCAAATTCTGGATGGTGTGGGCGACGGTGAATGTCTTTCCGCTACCGGTGACCCCTAGCAATACATTATGGCGATTGCCCCCGCTTAGGCGCTCGGTGAGGGCGGCAATGGCGGCGGGTTGGTCCCCGCGTGGCTGAAATTCACTCGTTAATTTGAAATCGGGCATACGAAAGGAGTATAGCTACGGAAATGACTTTAGAAAGCATCCAAAGCAAAACCGTCGCGATCTTGGGGTATGGCAACCAGGGGCGGGCGCACGCCCTGAATCTGCGCGACGCCGGCGTAAGTGTCCGCGTGGGGGCTCGGTCCCAAGGGGCGGCCTGGAAATCCGCAGTCGAGGACGGTTTTGCCCCTGAACCTTTCGCTACGGCTGCTGAAGCCGAGGTGGTGATGTTTCTGCTTCCGGATCAAACCATTGCGCCGGTGTTCCGGGAGCTGCAATCGGTTTTGGCGCGAGCGCCCAAGTACATCGGTTTTGCCCACGGGTTTGCGTACCATTTTGGCGGCGTGCCGCACCTACCAAACTGCCAGTATTTTTTGGTTGCTCCCAAGGGTGCGGGCGCGATGCTACGGGCCCGCTATACCTCGGGCGGCGGACTGGCCACGACGTTCGCGGTAGCGCCTGATTCTCATCCCGGTACGCGCGCTTTGGCAGAGAGCTACGCGCGCGCCATCGCCGGCAAAGCGTCGTTTATTCGCGAAACAACTTTCGCGTTGGAAACCGAAGGCGACTTATTTGGCGAGCAGGTCGTGTTAGTGGGGGGGCTCACGGAATTAATGCGGGCTGCGTTTGAAACCTTGGTCCGAAACGGTCATCCGCCTGAAATGGCTTTTTTTGACGTTTGCCAAGAAGTGCAAGTGACCGTCGATCTGTTTTTAAAGCATGGCCCCACCGGCATGGCAGAAAAGATCAGTCCTACCGCTCTTTACGGCGCTGCTACGCGTGGCCCGCGCATCATCAACGCTGAATCGCGCGCGGCAATGCAGAAAATTTTTGAGGAAGTGCGCAGTGGCGAGTTTGGCAAGGAGCTGCTCAACGAAGTGGCGACTGGCGGCAAAAATTTGGCCGCAGCCAAGGCACGCGACGCTCAAAGCGATTGGCAAAAGACCTACGATAGTCTCAAGCCGCACCTGGCCTAACTCCGTTCTGTTTCGTTTCGCATAGCGCCAAAACGGCCCACTGCAAAAGCTTGAATCTGGGCGAACGAGCTTTTAATCTGGCCGCTTGTACATTCTATTGGTTGGCGGCCCCTTCGCTGAGTTTGTCATCTTGCGGGTGCTTCTTCGGGAGCTGCTCCGCGTTCGCATCGGTTTCGTTGGAATAACCGATTACGATATTGTTCCGCCCGCGATTCTGGCTGGCTTGGCCACTTTATATACTTTCCATTCCATTCGGCCTTTGAGGCTGCGATTTAGTGCGCGCTGGCTCGCCTTTCACCTGTTCATGCTTTCGCTTTTCTTGATTCCTCCGTTGGCTGGCTGGGCCACCTTTGCGGCGGGCTCTTTGCCCTACTGGCTGTGGTTTGTGACGGGCGTCGTCTTTGTCGCTTCTTCGCCTTTTATATTCTGCTCTCCTGCCTATTTGTTGAACCACCCGCGTAGGGCGATGCTTTGGCCAGCGCTCGGTATTTGCCTCTGCAAAGTCGTGGGCGTGCATGTTCTTCACTTTCTCTGGGAGCCCGCGGGCAGAGCCACCGGCCTGCTTACTTTTTGGCTTGCGAAAACGGCGGTTCCCCAGACGACTCTTGCTCTGAAGGTCGTCGGTGATTCGACCTACACCCAGCTTGTCCACCCGCTTTACGTTTTGGCTATCGGCTCGGGTTGCTCAGGGTTGGAAGGGATTTTCTTTTTCACCTTTGGTTGGCTATTCGTGCGCCTATTCAAACACCAATACCGTGGCGGCACTTGGCTGCGCTTTTTGATCGCGGGAATTGCTGGGATGTACCTGCTCAATCTTGCCCGCTTGTTTTTCCTTTTCAATGTCGCGCTGTTTTCCATGTCCTACTTCGGCCAGTCGGTCACGGTACGCCTATTATTGGGTTTGCTCCATAGCAGCATCGGGTGGGTCATTTACAGTGCGGGGTTTGTATATATTTACCGGCGTTATGTTCTGGCGCATTCGCCGCTTCTATCGGGGGAACGCGCTTTTGTTTATTCCTCCAGTCGCAAAACGTTCCTCCTTCTAGTCTTTCTGTTTGCCTTTCTTAAATTGTATCAATAGGCCTGCTCGACCCGTTGGGGCGAGGGGCAGAATTGGTTTTTCTTTGGATTCCGTTCCTTGATACCGCCGCTAAGTGATGCGATTCTTATCGCATGCCGAAGACTGGGAAATGGGTTGCGCTTATAGCAGGATTCACTTTTTTTTCACACGCGTGGGCGGCCGACAGCGCGCGTTCCAAAATCGCGCGTATCCGGACTTTGCAGGCCTCCGTAGAGGCGAACGTAAGTTCGAATCCTTCTGTACGTAGCGGTGTGGCAACCAACGCCTATGTTTGCCAGGGGCGTTTGACGACTGAATCCGGGGTGCCCGTATCCACTTCCGACCGAACTGCCCAAGCGACCCTTTACTATACCCCTATGAATGGGAACGGCTTGGCGCTTTATGACACTGGGTCCTCTACTTGGGTTAACTACAACTTCACGGAGATTAGCACTTCGTTGGGGACCCTCAACAACGACACGAATTATGACGTTTTCGCCATTACTTTCGGCAGCGGCCCTCTTCTGTACATCGCGTCGGGCTGGAGTACCGATTTCAATCGGACAGAGGACGTAAGTCTATTTCAAGGTGTCTACACTATGACTGGCGATCACGGCGCACGTTACCTGGGTACCTTCCACACGACCAGCACCACCACCACCGAAGACAGTGTGTCGAAGCGATATATTTACAACTATTACAACCGCGTTCCACGGCATATGGTCGTCACCGAGACTGCTAACTCTTGGAGCTACACGGCTCCTCCGTTTTATCGCCAGGCCAACGTAAACACCGCAAATAAAGTGGATCAAGTAATCGGGTTCCCCGAGCAGCTGATTCGTAGTTTTTCGGTTTCACTTACCTCGACCGCTGCTGCCTCGGCCACCGGGTTGGAGGGAGGGGGCGTGGGGTTGCGGGCTGACTTCGCTATCGACAGCCAGTTGCGCGGTGCGATGGGCCGTAACACCATGACTCAGCAGAACGTGTCTCAGTACGATAAATACCACCGTTCCGGCTATAGCTGGTTGAGTTGGAACGATCGAGCCGACGATAACTTTACCTATTACGGTGATAATGGGGGCGACGACCGCACCCAAACCGGCATGATGGTGTTGACGGAAAATTGATGGGCACTCCTTACAGCATCACGGGCACCCTGTCGCGTTGGTAAACGATTCTATGTTGAGTTGCCACGGTAACTTTCTACGGCCATAACGGAACGACTTTCATCGGTTCGGGGATGTTGGGGTGGGTGGCCGGTTAGTTTGAATAAGTTTTTCCCATAAAATGGCGCGTCTGGGCCAGGTTCCTGCACCGGCACCTGAATTGTATTAATAGGCCTGCTCGACCAGTGGAGGCATTCGGCGACGACCGTTTCCTATAGGGGGAATTCGGGCGAGGGGCAGAATTGGTTTTTCTTTGGATTCCTTTCCTTGATACCGCCGCTAAGTGATGCGATTCTTATCGCATGCCGAAGACCGGGAAATGGGTTGCCCTCTTAGCGGGATTCAGCTTTTTTTCACACGCGTTGGCTGCCGACAGCGCGCGTTCCCAGCTCGCGCGCATCCGGACTTTGAAGGCCTCGATAGAGTCCAACTTAAGTCCTAGTCCTTCTGTACGCGGTGGCGTGGCAACCACTGCCTATGCTTGTCAGGGGCGCTTAACGACCGAGTCCGGGGTCCCCGTTTCCACCACCGACCGGACTGCCCAAACCACGATTTATTATACCCCCATGAACGGAAACGGCTTGGCGTTGTATGACACTGGCGCGACTACCTGGGTCAACTACAACTTCACGGAGATTAGCACTTCGTTGGGGACCCTTAACAACGACACGAATTATGACGTCTTTGCTATTACCTTCGGGAGCGGCCCCCTTTTATATATCTCGGCCGGCTGGAGCACCGATTTCTCTCGGACCGAAGCTGTAAGCCTCTTCCAAGGAGTCTACACGCTGACTGTCGACCGTGGTGCGCGTTACCTGGGTACCTTCCACACGACTAGCACCACTACCACCGAAGACAGTGCCTCAAAGCGATTTGTTTGGAATTATTACAACCGCGTTCCGCGGCATATGTTCGTTACTGATACCGCTAACTCCTGGAACTATACGGCTCCCGCGTTTTATCGTCAGGCCAACTTGAGCACGGCCAATCAGGTGGCACAAGTGATCGGGTTCCCCGAACTTCTGATTCGCACGTTTGCGATGTCGCTTGCGACGACCGCATCTGTCAGTGCGACCGGATTTGAGGGGGGGGGTACGGGGCTACGGGGCAGCACCTCGATCGACAGCCAGCTTCGCGGTGCGATGGGTCGCAACACCTTGGCCCAACAAAACGTGTCTCAGTACGATAAGTACCACACCGCTGGCTATAGTTGGTTGAGTTGGAACGATCGAGCCAACGCTAACTTTACCTATTATGGTGACAATGGAGGCGACGACCGAACCCAAACCGGCTTGATGGCGTTGACAGAAAATTGATGGTTACTCGTATGCTCGCATTACTGCTGATTTGGATTGGGCTCTCTGTTGTCGGTTGCCAGCGCGCTTCCGATTCCCAGGTGCTGCTGTGGAAATCCCGATTAGGAGAGATCGAAACCCAGATTGATCAGCTGCATTCCAAGTACCAAGAACTAGCAAAACGATCCGAGACAATTGCGGCACGGTCATACAATGCCGGTTCGGTAGCTGAAGGAAGGCTCACCACCGAATCAGGGGTGCCCGTTTCCACTTCCGACCGCTCGGCGCAGTCCACTTTGTATTACACGCCCTTTAACGGTTCCCGTATTTCACTTTATGACGGCACGCGCTGGAAGCTCTATGAGTTTACTGAAATCAGTTTAGCGCTTTCGGGTCTGACGAGCGGCGTGAACTACGATGTTTTTCTTTACAGCAATACCGGCACCCTGACTCTGGAACTGACTGCATGGAGTTCCGACACGGCTCGGGCCACTGCGATCACTCGAACCGACGGCGTTTATTTGCGCAGCGGTTCCACTACCCGGCGGTATTTGGGAACGATTCGGACGACCAGCACAACGACTACAGAAGACAGCAGAACCAAACGCTTTGTGTGGAACGCGTACAACACCGTAACCCGATCGCTATACGTGACGGATTCCACCGACAGCTGGACCTACGCAACTAATAGTTGGCGCAGCACCAACGGCTCTACGTCGAATCGTGTGGAGTTCGTCAATGGAGAGTCGCACGTGAACGTATCGGCAAGAACCATGTTGCTTGCCCAAAGCTCATCCGGAGCGAGCAACTATATCTCTTCGGGTGTGGGGCTGGATTCCACCACCGTCAATTCGGCCCAGATGCGGGGGGCGGGAACACTGAATGGAGTAGTGAATCAAACATGGGGCTTTTATGCGGGCTACCCAGGATTGGGGTACCACTACCTTCAATGGATCGAGAACTCCAATACGACCAGCATCACTCTCTACGGCGACAATGGAGATAATACTAAATACATTTCAGGGCTAATTGGTGAAATCCGTGGTTAAGCGCATTGCAGTGTTGGCTCTGCTTTTGGTGTCGTTGGGCGGCTCACAAAGCTTTCAATCGGCAGATCTCCAATCTGCGGAGGCCTTGCGCAACGAGTACGATCAGTTGACCAAGTACTACCAAGAACTCGAACTAAAATACCGTGAGCAAAAGCGGCAAGTCGACGCGCTCGACACGCGCGCCAATATCCTGCCCATGCTTTGTGGGGGGCGTCTGACCACGCTCACCGGGTCGCCATACCCCGAGACCAATCGCACCAGCCAGTCCACCATTTACTTCACTCCCTGCGCGGGAAATCGGATTACCCTGTACACCTCGTCGGTCTGGAAACTTTTCACCTTTTCGGAATTGAGCCTCGCGCTTTCGGGTTTAACCACCGGTAAGAACTACGACATCTTTATTTACAATAATTCGGGAACGGCCGCGTTGGAGTTGGGAGCCGCTTGGACTTCCGACACCGTCCGTTCGACGGCTCTCACGACTCAGGACGGCGTGTGGGTGAAGTCCGGAGACGCTACCCGCCGTTACATAGGGACTTTTCGGGCAACCAGCGCCACTACCACAGCCGATGCCGATTCGAACCGGTTGTTGTGGAATCTTTGCAATCGGACGAAACGTTCGCTGCTTGTTCTAGACGCGACTGACACATGGACTTACGCTGCTTCTCCATGGCGTCAGACCCGTGCGACGGGCACCAATATGTTTGGTATCGTTATTGGGATAAATGACTCGATGTTGGGTGTGCGGGCTCTCTTGCAATCAGGAAGCGCGACTGGCATGCCGTGGGTTAGCACTGGCATTGGAATTGATTCCACCACAGCGAGTTCCGCCCTTTTGATGGGCGGTACTTCCAACGCGAATCTCAGCACGCAGCTTTGGGCCGACTACTTGGGGTACCCGGGCGAGGGATACCACGCCATTAATTGGCTCGAAACCACCGACGCTTCCGCCACGGTTACCTTTTACGGAGACAACGGAACCACATTCATCGGTTCGGGTATGATGGGATGGGTGGAAGGTTAGCTTGAACAAGTTTTTTCCCATAAAATGGCGCGTCTGGGCCAGGTTCCTTTGGATTCTGTCGGCCGCCCTCTGCGTGGAATTCGATCGCGCGTACGCGGTTTCGGCGTGCGACGAATCGTGTTTAGACGCGTCGGAATGCACGGATCCTTCGTGTGCGGTATGCACCGGAACCTGTGTTGGGTGTGCCGCGCTTGGGGATTCGGCAAGTTGCGGCGATACGGCTACCGGAGCGTCTACCCAATGCTTCTGGATGGGAGCGGGCGGTTGCGTGGATGTGGCCGGGGTTCCTGAGCTGCCCCTATGGGTGCGCGATCTCTGTGTGTGTGTGCTAGCGGGTTTGGCTCTGTATTTTGGCAGACGCAAGTCTCTGGTCCGACTTGCTGAGTAATTTGAAGAAGTAATAAAGCCCGGCCATGTAAATCAGCCACCCGATGTGTTCGTGAAACGCCCACACAAAAAACCAGCGACCGTATTGCAGTTGAAACGTTTTGTTTATGCCGATAGCGACGGCAAAAAAGAGAACGATGCGGAGCACGTTGAGCCAAAACATCATCATGACCCCGATGCTCATTGTGACGGATGCCCGACGCCAGCTGGTGGGAACCTGAGAGAAAAAGAGATACAAAAAGTAAGCGAAAAAGAAAAAGAAAATCCCTAGCAGCCCCGAACAAGGCATTCCCACCGAAGCGCGTAGCAGCGGGTGATGGATTCCGATTACTTGCCCCAACTCAAACCGCGTAATGGCAAACCCCAATCCCAGCAAGCACCAGCGCAAGCAAGCCCCCAGCGGATGGATCAGAAAAGGCCAGAGGTGGTGCAGGATGTAGGGGTAGCAAAACAAAGCCCCCATTCCCGCCGCCACCAGCCAAAGACGGCTCAAATGCCCTCGCGTGGAGACGAGCGCCTTACGCAGATTCACCAAGATGAAGAAGCTCGAGACCACGCACGCAAACGCGAGGACCAATACCGTCGCGGTCGCCGCTTCTGTGCCCAGCCAGTTCCAAAGGTGGTCAAAATAGAACAGGGCAGAGCGGACGAGGACAAACAGCGCAATGTTGAGTGCTGCGGCCCATGGGCAAAATTGGATCGGGAGAACTCTGTTGCGGTGCAGATGCTCTAGGCAAATCGCGATCCCTAGAATCAAAGGTAAATAGACGTCGGAGAAATGAAAGCCGATGGAGCTGTTGTTTCGTCCAAACGCGGCATGAAAAGCACCTCGAAGCAGTGAAACTTCGACGTAGGGCAGCAATAAAAGGCAGCAGACCACGGCCATAGCAGGGACCTGAGAGAGGTTTGGTCTGGCCATAACTCCAAATTATACCAAGCTTCCCTGCACGAACGGGAATTTGCTTTTCGAGCGATGGGATGTTACGCACCGCGTCTATGAAAAAAATTACCCCCCTCCTTTTCGTGTCTTTTTTGTTTAACAGCCTCCCGGTTTTAGGTGAGCAGTCCGTTGAAGTGCTGAAGAGCTATTCGCGCGGCGATGATGATAAAGAATATGTCTACAGCACGGCAGATCTCAAAACCTCGCTTCGTTTGAAAAAAGTGGCTTCGGGTTATGATGCCCAAGTCTCTTTCGCGGCCACATTGACGACCGCCGAAGCCCAAGGGTTTGCGGAATCGGTTCGCTTTGGGATGCGTGAAGCGGAGCGCACCGTTACTAGTTCAGACGATGATCAGGCCCGAGCATTGGCAGTAACTACTAAACCGGTCGTATTTAAATTTATCCAGTCCGCAGCCAACGGTTCCGGTCCGGACAACGCCACTCAGCAGTCCGCTGAGGCTTTGTCTAGCGAAGCGCGCCGCAATAACGGCGTGGTTAGAGGCAACCGTCCCGAAGCGATGGGCAAAACTTTGGGCGGTACTTTGAATCTTGGTATTCTTTCTGAAGGCGACCACCGCGGAACTATTTTTGTGCAGCAATTGTTGGAGCAAACACCTTCGGTCGCCGACACCGATATTTCCGTACGCCATTTGATCCGCTGGCACGCCAAAGTGCAGGACGGGCGAGTGTATGTAGAAGTGCAAAATGGCCGTTACTTCGCTTCCGATGCGAATGTGGAAATAGCCGCTCCGTCTTGGGACGGAACCGTACGGCCTCACCGGGTGGCCTTAACGAACGATCGAATTATCCTTGATGGCCACACCATTCCCAGCGGCACAGCCCAGTACGGCAGTGTTTTCGAAGAAAAAGGAGCGACTCTCCTGGATCTCGACAAACAAGAGTTCCGCCAAGAGTTCAGCGCCCGCGAACGCAGGGACATTCGCCGAGCCAATAAACGTTAGAATAGGCGGCGGAAACCTCGCTAAGGGCTTAGCGATCTTCGGGGTAACCGAGCTCGCGCCAGGCGCGGATTCCGCCGTCCATCGACAATACGTTCGTGTAGCCCATGCGCTGGAGCATATCGGCTGCTAGAGCGGATCGAAATCCACCGCCGCAGTACAAAATCAGGGTGGCGGATTTATCGGGGATTTTGGTTTCTACGTCGCGTTCAATCACACCTTTGCCAATGTGGATGGCGCCCTTGGCTCGGCCTGCGGCCCATTCGCTTTCTTCTCGCACGTCTACCAGATGGAAGCTTTCGCCCGCGTCCAAGCGCCGCTTAACCTCTTCGGGGGTGGTTTCGCGGATGCGGGTTTTGGACTCATTTACTACTCTCAAAAAGCCTTCGGTATGCGCCACGGTGCCTCTCTAGAGCCGATGCTCAATATATCCCCGACAGGAATCGAACCTGTAATTAGGGATTAGGAATCCCTCGTTATATCCATTTAACTACGGGGACTTGGGAATGAGTCGAATCTAGCCTCGGCGCGCGGCCACAGCAAGAGGGAGTTCCAAACGGCGTTTAAAGTTTGTACAGCCGCGCCCAAATGCGCGCCGGCAGCCTTTTCATAATCACTACTTGCGCAAACCGCACGGTTCTTGGGCGCAAGTGTCGATGTTTCACCCGCAAAACCAAACCGCTTTCAAATACTTAAGTGGCTCGCCAACCCGATGTCGATAAGTTCACCGCATGTCGCTGCGGTCGCTGTGTGCACACTATTTCGACACAGTACCCTTTTGCGCACGCTTTCAACCACTTCCCCTTTTGCGGCCCAGTTGGTCTCCCCCTTGCAATCTATATATCTCGTAACTGTATCGGGGAATAAGTTCGCAGCACTCGCTCCGCGAACTCGCAAATCACTACTAAATTCGCATCGGGGATTTCGACCATGTTGTACGTTGCTCGCCTTTTTCAAGGCACTCTCATTTTAATCACGCTGGCCATCTCGGTCGGTTGCACCAAAGACAATTTTTCCACTTCGGCGATTCCGACGGCGGCCGGCCGCTTCAGCGCCGTGACCTCGGAGTTCCCGGGTGTGGTGATGGTGATTCTGCCGGGTAACTCTGGTTTGTGCACTGGCTCGATTGTTAGCCCTCGCGCTGTTTTAACAGCGACCCACTGCCTCAAAACGGCGGGTACTTATACGGTTCGCTCCAAAAACGGTGATTTCCAAACCAACCACGTCGCTTACACGGGCAACGGTTCGGTGGACGACACGCACGACATCGGCTTGTTGATCTTCGACAATACGACCCTCACTAACTTCAACGACGAAATCTACTCCATCGCGAATAAAGCCAATGTCGGCGACGCGGTGACCTTGGTTGGTTTCGGTTGCAGCAGCGTCGAAACCAAAGTCGGCTCGGGCGTTAAACGCGCTGGAACAAACCGCATCAACAGCAAAGACGACTACCTGAACCTGTTGACCCCCAAATCGAGTTCCGCTCGCGGCATCATCGGTGATGCAAACCAAGCCGGCACTTGCTTTGGCGACTCGGGCGGCCCCCTCTTCGTGTTCGCCGGCGGTAAGTTGCAAATCGCTGGTGTCACGCACGCCGGTGGAACTTACGGTAACTACTACATCAGCGAATTCACGAACGTCGCCGACCAAGCTGCTAACCGCAGTTTCTTGGCGACTGCCGATGTTCAAAACAACCTGAACATCGACGGCATCTAAGTTTGATTTTAAGACGGTTGGTCCAGTAATCGACCGCAAGGTTTTATCCGCTAGGCAGGTAAGAGCAGGCAGGCAAATTGCTCTGCAACGCATACATGGTCGCGTTGCTCTTAAGTGGTTGGTGGATAAATACGGTTTTGGCGGGGAATTTCCCCCGATCTGCTCCGCCAGAAACCCCGAACACAGTCCCAATGGAACGCGTCGTTCTCCCCCAAGGCGCGAACCAAACAATCAGAGTGGATGGCCTGCGCCGAGCGGCGGTCGGCAACCCGAAAGTCGCTAAGGCGCGGGCCATTCCTCCTGATGTTCTTCTTCTCACCGCTAAATCTAAGGGCAATACCACTCTACGGACCTGGTCGAACGATGGTACCGAACGGCTTTTTGTGGTCGACGTCGTGGCTGCCCACCTGGCTCAATCCTCGGAGGGCTCTGGGGTGGTGCATGTGGCCCTGCAATTCCTAGAACTGGATGCGACGGCCAAGGAAGATACCGGCGTACGCTGGCCCGAGATCGTGTCGGCCTCCGCTCAGGGCGTGGTGCAGGGCGCGGGCGCGGTCGCAGGCTTGTCCTACACTTTGGGGTTGGGCAGCGCACGGGGCTGGATCCAGCAGCTCATTCGAGAGGGCAGGGCCAAGATCTTGGCCAGCCCCGACCTGTATGTTCGTTTGGGGGAGCAAGCGACTTTCAGCTCCGGTGGCGAAATCCCGGTGCCCACAACTTCCGAAAACTTTGGGCGAATGCAAAAGCACGTGGATTGGAAACCGTACGGAATGGCCGTTACGGTAAAGCCCGAAAGCGCGGATACGCTGCACTTTGCGTCCGATATCCAAGTCGAACTCTCCGAACTCAATCATAGCGCCGCTATTGGCGGCATTCCCGGACTCAATCGCCGCAAGCTGAATACCAAAATGAACTCCATCGATGGCCAAACGGTTCTGCTCTCAGGGCTCGTACGCCAATTGGAGTCGGTGCAAGACGAGGGCGTGCCAGTACTAAAAGATATTCCGCTCTTGGGCGCGCTGTTTTCCAGTCGCGGTTATTCGCGCGAATCTCACGAAATTTTGATGGCAGTTACGCTCTCCATTCCCACCCGCGCCGATATCGCTGATCGGTGGGAAGGCTTCGAAGACAAATTCGAAAAATCGAGCATTCCATGAAAAGCCTCTCCCTGCACCGCCAGTTTCAGGGCTCGGCGGCGGAACTCTTACCATGCATGGAAGATCCGGCGGTCACCGATTTGTTGGTGAATGGCGCCGAGTCTGTATTCGTAGAGCGCGACGGTCTGCTGGAGAGGGTCGCCTCGCCGTTTGCGGATCGCGCGGCGCTGATGGATTTTATTGAGCGCCTCTTGGTGCCGCTGGGCCGGCGGGTGGACGCCGCTCGCCCCTACCTGGATGGGAGGCTTTGCGACGGTTCTCGCTTTCATATCATTTTGCCTCCACTTGCCGCCCATGGCCCGTTGCTTAGTATCCGAAAAAGCCGTGGCGGCACAGCGGCCCCTCTGAAATCCTTTGGGGACGCGCGCACGTTGCAATGGCTCACCGAACTTTTTAGACAAGGCGGCAATGTTCTCATCGCGGGGGGGACGGGTACGGGCAAAACCACCTTGCTCTCTCGCCTACTCGATACTGTCGACACCCATGACCGTTTGGTGGTGGTGGAAGAGACATCGGAAATCCGCCTAGAACACCCTCACGCCGTATTTCTGGAGGCCCGCGCTGCGACTCCGGATGGTTTAGGTGAAGTGACCCTGCGCACACTCATTCGCAATGCTCTGCGTATGCGACCCACCCGATTGGTTCTCGGCGAATGCCGCGGAGACGAGGCATGGGAGTTGCTGCAGGCCATGAACACGGGACATGCCGGCAGTGCAAGCACCATTCACGCTAACTCGCCCCTCGATGCCCTCCGTCGGCTGGAGACCCTGGTTTTGACTGCGGGCGTACCAGCGCCGCTTCCCGCCGTGCGAGAGTGGGTAGCAAGCGCCATCCAGGCAGTAATTTTTCTAGAACGCAAAGGTGGGCAGCGAAAGATTGCAGGAGCGCTGCGGTTGCAAGGGATGGAAGGTGATCGCTACCGTATCCACCCACTACCAAAAACCGAGTGCAGTTAACGGGGCGGGAGGGTGCTTACAATCACCAGCGCATACCGAGCAGTATCCCGGTGCCGCGCGGCGGGAACAAGAAACACGAAGGAGTCGCGCATTTTGGTCGGCAGGGCTTTGAAGGAAATAGTGTAGTCGAGGGGAAGCTGGGACGCCGTTCCCACTACCTTTCCGTCGGGTGACCCCTCATCGCTCAGTAGGTCTCGTACCGTGCGCGCTTCACTGGGTAGTGAAGCCGGAACGCGCGAGTAGGCGTTGGAAAGCGGGTTGGCCTCGGCCGGCTGAATAGTGCCTTCTAAGAGATGGGCCACCACGTCCGTGTTCTGGATCCAAGTAGAGGCCCATTCGAGGGCTTTTTGGCGATCGCGGATCGCGTAGACTTCGTATTCCCAGGGGCGCCAAACAGGATCAGTGAACCAAGTTCGGATGCGTGGTTCTTCAAAAGTGCCTACAAACCCTGGGCCAATCAGTTCCATAGCCTGGTCGCCAGAAATCCTTTCCAAGTCAGGGTGTTGAAGCAATAGAGCGGCACCACAATGGGCCGCGTGGGCCACGAAAACGGGGGATAACGTGCCGGCCGTGGCCGTGAGTGAAAGTGGGAACCCCAAGAGCAGCAAGACATACCAGAAACCCATACCTCAGCCGTAGCTCAGTTAATGCAGAGCGGCAAGCTTGCCGATAGTGAGGGACCCCTTGCGACCTCGGCTCTTTTGTGCGAGATTACCCGACTTATTAGACCCTAGACGTAAAGAGGTTCGGCCATGAAGCCCAACATTCACCCTGAATATTTCGAAACGACGATTCGCTGCTCCTGTGGAAACGAGATCCATACTCGGGCCACCAAAAAGGACATCCGGATTGAAACCTGCTCCGCGTGCCATCCTCTCTTCACGGGTAAAGCCCGTATGATGGACACCGAAGGCCGCGTGCAGCGCTTCATGAAGAAGTACGGCGCCAAAGACGGCAAGCGCTCGTACTAAGCTTCGGCGATGTTTCAAAAACTGGAAGAGGTCGAGGCGCATTTCGAGGACATCGAAGTGCGCCTTACATCTCCCGAAGTCGCGAGCCAAGCTCAGCTATTCCAAAAACTCAGCAAAGAGCATAGCGCTCTACAGCCCGTGATCCGCGCGTACCGTGAGTACAAGCAGGTCAAATCCCATTTCGATCAGAACGTGGAAATGATCGCCAGCGATGATGGCGAGCTGGCGGACCTCGCGCGCGACGAAAACAAAGAACTCGAAGTGCGGCTGGAAGAGCTGGTCCAGGAACTCAAAATCTCGCTCTTGCCCAAAGACCCCAACGACGAACGCAACTCGCTGCTCGAAATCCGCGCCGGAGCCGGCGGGGACGAAGCCGGTATTTTCGCGGGCGAACTTTTTCGCATGTATTCCCGCTACGCCGAACGCCAAGGTTGGAAAATTGAAATCTTAAGCACCAGCGACAGTGAAGCCGGCGGCATGAAAGAAGTGATTGCGCTGGTCCAAGGCGACCGCGTTTTCAGTCGACTGAAATACGAAAGCGGCGTGCACCGCGTGCAGCGCGTACCCAAAACCGAAACCCAGGGACGCGTGCATACTAGCACCGTAACCGTGGCGGTTTTGCCCGAAGCCGATGAAGTCGAAGTAACCATTGATCCGAATCACCTGCGCATCGACGTCTTCCGCAGCTCCGGCCCCGGTGGCCAAAGCGTCAACACCACCGACTCCGCCGTGCGCATCACCCATTTGCCCACCAATACGGTGGTGATCTGCCGCGACGAGAAATCCCAGATTAAGAACAAAGCCAAAGCCATGAAGGTGCTCCAATCGCGCCTGCTCGCGGCCAAGCAACAGGAACAACACGATCGCATTGCCGCCGATCGCCAAAGCCAAGTGGGTACCGGCGATCGCAGCGAAAAAATCCGTACCTACAACTTTCCCCAAGGCCGGGTGACCGATCACCGCATCGGTGTCACGGTCCATCAGGTCGATGCGTTCATGCAGGGAGAGATTGGGGATTTGATTTCCCAGCTCGTCGCCTACTACCAAGCCGAATTGCTCAAGTCGCAAGCCGGCGGCGGCATTGGTAGATAGCTCCCATGACGCTCGGAGAAGCCATCCTCGACGGTAAAAATCGGATTGCTCACGCCCAGTTGGAATGTGCCGATCCCCTTTTGCATATGAAGCAGATTGCCCAAGCCGCGCTGGAGATCTCGCCCACCTCCATGCTCGCGCGTTGGGACGAACCGTTGGCTTCCGATGCCCAGATCAAAATCGGGCTCATTTTGAATCGACGTCTCCTGGGTGAGCCTTTTCAGTACATCACGGGTTACGAGTATTTTTGGGAATCAAAGTTTGCGGTGGGACCCGGCTGCTTGATCCCCCGGCCCGAAACCGAGCACTTGGTGGAGACCGCTTTGAAAGAAGAGACCCGCGCGCGGGTGCGGGTGGCGGAGTTAGGCGCCGGCAGTGGGGCCATTGGAATTACGCTGCTGCTGGAGCGGCCGCAGTGGAAATGGTTCGCTTGGGAAAAAAACCCGGAATCCATTCCCTACGTGAAGCAGAATCTGGGCCTGCTGCCCAATCCCTCTCAATACGTTTTAGAGGCGGGTGACTACTTCGGCGGCGTAGAACGCCATGCACCCTACGACTGGATCATCGCCAACCCTCCCTATGTGCCTAAAGGGGAAATTGCGGGACTTTCTCGTGAAGTCCGCCAAGAGCCCAAGGCGGCTTTAGATGGCGGAGTGTCGGGTTTAGAGATCGTCGAGCGCATGATAGCCGAGGCACCGAAAATCTTGGCCCCCGGGGGCAGTCTGCTGTTAGAGATAGGGCACGATCAAGGGCCTGCGGTTTTGCGTCTTTTAAATTCCCCGGGTTGGGAAAATGCCCGGATTGATCGGGATCTCGCAGGCCGCAATCGCATCGCTTACGCCAAAAGGAGCAAGTAAATGGACGCACTCGTAATTCAGGGCCCCAGCAAACTTCAAGGCGAAGTGCGTATTAGCGGTTCCAAAAACGCGGCTTTGCCGTTGCTTTTTAGCTCCCTGATTTTTGATAAAGCCGTTCGTTTTGAAAACGTCCCCCGTCTTTGGGACATCGAAACGACCCTAAAACTGCTGCAAGAAATCGGCGCCGAAACTACCTGGGATAAAGAGGCTGGTACGGTGGAGATTTTTCCGCGGATCACCCGCGCCGTGGCACCCTACGAACTGGTGCGCCAAATGCGCGCCGGGATCTTGGCATTGGGTCCGCTGATAGCGGCCCACGGCCAAGCCGAAGTCAGCCTACCCGGCGGCTGCGCCATTGGCGCACGCCCTGTAGATTTCCACCTGGCTGCTTTGGAAAAAATGGGCGTGGAAGTGCGCACCGAAGCCGGCTACATCCACGCCAAAGTAAAAAGCCGTTTGCATCCTGCCGTTATTGATTTTCCGCAAGTTTCGGTCACCGGTACTGAAAATATTTTGATTGTCGCCGCCCGCACCGAAGGCACCACGGTTTTGCGCAATGCCGCGCGGGAGCCCGAAGTGGTCGCGTTGGGAGAGTTTTTGCAGTCAGCCGGGGCCATCATCGAGGGCCTGGGCACATCGGAAATTACTATTACGGGCGGCACTCTGCGCGTACCCGCGGCGCCGGTGCGCATTCGCCCCGACCGGATTGAAACCGGCACCTGGATGGCGGTAGCTGCTGCTACTCGGAGTGAACTGACTTTAGTGGATACCGACGCCAGCCAGTTGCTCTCTGTGATTGAAGTCTTTCGCCAAATGGGCGCGCGAGTGGATGTTTCTCCCGATGGTACCCGCATCACAGTGGTGCCCAATGACACCTACCGCGCCGTCGACATTGCCACTGACCCCTATCCAGGCTTTGCCACTGACATGCAAGCCCAGGTCATGGCGGCACTGTGCATGGCTCAAGGGGAGAGCCGCATCCGAGAAACCATTTTCGAAAACCGCTTCATGCACGTGGCGGAGCTTCGCCGGCTCGGAGCCAAGATTGAAATCCACGGCAACGAAGCCCGCATTTTGGGGCCCACCCTGTTTCGCGGAGCGCCGGTTATGGCCACGGACTTGCGCGCGAGCGCGTCGCTTGTCGTCGCCGCGTTATGCGCAGAAGGTGAAACGAAAATCAGCCGCATCTATCACCTCGATCGCGGTTACCAGAAACTGGACGCGAAACTAGAGCGCATCGGCGGGCGCATTCGGCGGATTGCGGAGTAGGTCGTTGGGCATGGTGATCGGGGATCGAGGGATGCGATGAAAAAAGACGGCCGGTTTCTTCTTTCCGTATTCATTCTTTCTCAAAGTATTCTTGCTTTTGGCGATCCTCCGCTACCCAATCCAAGAGACTTTTTAGTCGGTCCGCTCGGCGGAATGGCAAATCTTGTCGGGAAGTTCGAAGCGGTACGGCGTCCCGATGGCGTGCATATCGTAGGGCTGGGTGGCCTTGTTGACCAACGCGTAGAGCAGACTGCTGATGGGAAATGGCAGCAGGTCGGGAATCTAAAGACACCTCTTCCTTGCGCGCAGATTATCCACAACGCCGCTACGCGAAGGAGAACAAAGTGAAGAGCCGAAACGATGGAGTGGACTCCGTATGGCACTACGAATCCTTATCTTCTTAGTCTCCGTACCCGCCTTCGGGCAGACCGTCGAAGAACTCTGCCGGCAAAGAGTAGCTGAGCGAACCTGCTATGTGCGTCGCGCTCCTTTGTACGAGACGACGAGTGAATGCGGAGTCGTGCCGGAATTTCGGCAGCGTATCTTGGCTACTTATGATGCTTACCCGGACTATCTAAAGGCTGTTGTTTGCGCTTTGGATCGAATTTTTATCGCCGGTTCTGGCATCCCTGGCACGGGGCTAGCCAAATCGTGGGGTCACTCCAATTATGAAATCTTTCTCAATCGAGCGGCCTTCGACGCCGACGCCAAAGTCCCGCTCAGTATTCGGGACTTTTTGCAGTGGAAGGAGCGAAGGTACTTTGGGGACCTTACTCCGTTGGGGGCGGCGGACAATGCGCCAGATAAGCTCCGAGTTATCGCGGAGATGGATCGCCCAAGTTCCTGGCTGGACTATATTTTTACCCACGAGCTAGGGCATGTCGTCGATATGGCCACAAACGTGGGGGCTTTATGGGAACGAGTGCCCTGGGATTCTGCTCCTGGACGTTGGCGACGCAAGTTCCCCACGAACTCTCAATTAATCGCGGGTTCAGTCTTTGAGATGAAGGATGCAAAAAACCTCTACTCAACGCTTGAAGAGGGTGCAACGGCTTCGTTGTACGGCTCATGTAGCGCAGGGGAAGACTTTGCGGAGAGTTTTGCGATTTATGTGCTCGGTCGCGAACGCGGTTTGTCGCTTCGAATCCAGCTTCCGGGGGAGGAAGCTCCTGCGGTCGATCTAGTCGAGCACCTCGAATCTCCGGCGATGGCTGTGAAAAGGGATGTTTTGGGCAAGGTTGTGGAGTCGCTCAAAGAAACGGCGCGCGTTCGGTTTGGTCGTTAGTTGGGGTGGTGGATAGTTCTAAATTCCAATTTCAGCGCTGACTCCACGCATTATTTTTTACCTTGCCACCAGCCCCCCTGCGTTTTACACGGAGGAGGTTGGTTGATTTAGGTTGGGGGTAAAATAATGCGTCAGAAGACGTTTCGGGCCGTCCTCTCATTCGTCACCGCACTTATCTTTAGTTCAAAAGCAAACGCCGCATGGGATTTTAATTCCATCTGGAATCTTCTGGGCACGGGGCCGGGTGTCGTTACCCCGCAAGACGCCCAAGACATCGAACAACTCCGTCACTTTCCCTCGCTCGTCGCCGAACTCGAACTACTCCACGCCAATATGGTCGCGCTCCACGCCTTGGCCGAAGCCACAGGTATGAAAGTCACCCCTGCGGACATGATGTGGCGGGAGCTACTAGACAAAAAAGTGTTGCGCCAGTTCCGCGCCCGCAAAGCCTTGGGCATTGTGGTCGCTGGTGGCACCAAGACCGGCAAGAGCACCGTCTTCAATCACTTGGCGGGCCGCGAAATCAGCAAAGTAAGTCATATCTCCGCCGCTACCAAGCAAGCCGTGCTGATCGTTCCCAAGGCACTCTACGATTTACCGCTTTTGCAGTTGCTTTACCCCGACATGGAGTTGGTCGAGAACGCGTCGCCGCTCGCGGCTACTGAGTACACCGGCACCAAACAGCGGCTGCTAGTGCGCGCGATGGATGGATTGCCCGACGACACCATGTTTATCGACGTCCCCGATGTGGACTCCAACGAAGTCACTAACTGGGAAAAAGCCTACGCTGTGACCCGCAGCTCGGATGTGGTCATCGCCATGATCACTCCCGAAAAACATAGCGATCACGCCATCATCGAATTTTTCCGCAAGGTGGCCAAAGACGCGGGCAAACCCATCGTCGTGGTGGTGAACAAAGTGCACCAAAGCCAGATCGACGCCAAAGAGTGGGTCGATTGGTTGAACCTTTTCTGTAAAGGCACCGGAATCAATCCGATCGCGGCGTACGTGGTGCCATTCGATCAAAAGGCGTCGATGATCGGTAAACAAGATTTCTTTCGGGTCGAAGGGGATCTCACCAAGGCCGCCGAAGGGCGTAACGCGTACAATCTGGCTAACAAACCGAGCGTCTTGCGCGAAGATGTCGCTCAGCTCAACGTCGATACTTTGAAAGCACAGGCCCAGGTCGGCGCACTCGTGGCGGCTTTGGAAGGGGAGCAAGGCGGCAAGGACGCCGGCAAGGGAGGCATTCTCTCGTATCTGGAAGAGATCCGACGGCGCAGCACCGTGTACCGCGAGACCCTAGCGAGTTTCCGCCAAAGTACCCAAGCGCTGGAGCGGCAGTGGCCTACGCCCCCCACGAATGTGATGGTGGGTTCCATTGGCAAGTGGTGGGAAAACCGGCATCGCTGGGAAGTCACCAAGTCCACTATGCACTTGGTGAACCTGGCGACGCTCGCTTTTTTGGGAAAGAAAACGGCGCAGCTGACGATGGAAAACGAAGTGCTGGCGTACCGCGAAAGCCAAAATAGCGCTATCGACGAAGTTATCGCCCGTCAGTTTGCGGCGCTTTCGCCGGTGATCAAGGATTCTGTTCAGTACCTCTCGCCCGACGCGGCGGCTCTCTTGGGGCCGGGGGCACAAGGCAAACTTCTGTCGATGTTAAAAGCCGCCTATAAAGCGGAACGCAATCCAGAAACCGATTTCGCCAAAGTAGCAGAGGATCGTCTGCCGACCTGGGAGAACGAACACCCGATGGCGATGACAGCAATCCATAGCGCGGATGTTATGGCGCACGTGGTGGTGGCCCCCGTATTGACGCTTACCGGAATCGTCGGAGGATTGTTGGCCCCTGGCGCGATGGTGGGTGCCGCCGCCAACAACGCCGGTTCCAGTTTGGTGGGATCTGTTGCCGGTAGCGTGACCTCCGGAAAGCTAGGCGGCTGGATGGACACCCTCGGCGCAAGCGTGGGCGTAACGGCGCTATTCAATGACTTCGCGGTGAGTTATGCCACGCTGCAATTGGATTGGATCAATAACTACATTGTCACCAAGCACTTGGGTCCCATGATCAGTGAGCTAGAAAGAGGGGCGGGTGTGGTGGAAGACCGGCATTTTATGGATGCGGAGGCCTGCGCTTTGAGAATCGCCAAGTGGGCGAAGAATTTTAATACCGCCGGCAATGGGGGATAAGAACAGCTGCTGGGGTGGTTTCGATCGGGATCGGGAACCGAAGTCGGTTCACCGCGCCCCGTTCCCGGATCCCGATCGGTAAATCGCTGACCCCCGAACCCGGTTCCCGATCCGGATCCTGATCACAACTACCTAGGGCTGCGGACAAGCCCCCCCCGACGGAGCACTCCCCTTAAAATACTCCAACACCGGATCCGGACAACTCGCCGTATCCCCACTCCGCTCCATATTCACCGCCGTCAGCCCCTCCGGCGCCACAAACTTGTCATCCGGAATATAAGGCCGGGCCTTCTTCATAAAGTTAGCCCACATCGGCACAGCAGCAGCGGCACCGGTGAGTCCCAGCTTTTCTTGTTCGTCGTAGCCCATCCAAATCAACGCCAAGACATCCGGCGAAAATCCCACAAACCAAGTGTCGCGCCCTTCATTGGTGGTGCCGGTTTTGCCGGCGAAGTCGCGTTGGGGCATGCCCGCGGCGGCCGCACCCCGGGCGCTGCCGTGGGTGAAAACTCCGCGCATCAAATTAATCGTCTGAAAAACCGGCTCGGGCGGCAGCGCTTCGCGGGTGACCTTTTCTGTTTTCAATAGTTGGTTGCCGTTACCGTCATACACTTCCGCCATGGGCCGCAAATCGCAGCGTTGGCCCAGGTTTGCGATGGTAGTGTAGGCCTCGGCCAGCTCCATGGGAGTGACGTCCACCCCACCCAACGAAAGCGAAGGCACCGCGGGTAGGGGCGATTGCACGCCGGCGGCCGCGATCACTTCGCGGATTTTCGCTAAACCAATTTTCTCAGCCAGACGCGCGGTGGGGACATTGATCGATTTCTCGAGCACATCACGGGCTTTGACGGGCCCGCGGAAATCGCCGTCGTAATTCTTGGGCGACCAGGTTTGGTTGTCGTACGCCCATTCAAAGGGCGTATCGTCCAGGATTGTGAGCGGGGTGAGGGGCGGATCCAACGGTTTCGCGAAGCCCGCCAGAAAAACAAACGGCTTAAAGAGCGAGCCGGGTTGGCGTTTGCCTTGGGTTACCCGGTTAAACTGGGTTTGGCGGTAGCTGCGCCCGCCTTGCAACGCGAGCAAGGTGCAGTTTTTGACGTCGATTGCAATCAGGGCCCCTTGCAAGTGCACGCCCTTTTTCTCCTTCGCCACAATGTCGGGCGCGGCCACTTTCAATCGTTCGATATTGGCGGTGAGCACTTCGGATGCCGCGCCTTGCAGGTACGGGTTGAGTGTCAGGTAAAGGGTCAAGATATCGGTATCCAGTTTTGCTCGAATGTCGGCCGGCAAGCGGCTCAGCACCAAGTCGATGGCGTAGTCCACATCTGCCAAGGTGCCGGTCTGCGAAACGCCCAAGGGCTCCTCTTTGGCCACCTCGTACTCGTCTTGCAAAATAAACTCGGCATCGAGCATTTTTTTCAGCACTAAGTTGCGGCGCTGGAGCGATTTTTCCGGGTGCCGCCGGGGATCGTGGGCATTGGGGGCTTGTACAATGGCGGCGAGCATCGCGCTCTGAGCGAGGGAGAGGCGCGAGACCGGGCGGTTGAAGTAATATTGCGCGCCCTCGGAGATCCCATGAATTTCGTGGGGTCCCCATTGCCCCATATACACTTCGTTCAAATATGCTTCGAGAATATCTTCCTTAGAATGTCGCGCTTCCGTGATTACCGCGAAGATAGCTTCCTTTAGTTTGCGTGAGATTGCTTTGTCGTTTGAGAAGAAAAGATTCTTCATCAGCTGCTGGGTAATGGTGCTGCCGCCTTCTACGAATTTGCGGGCCATCAAATCGCGAAAGAGCGCGCGGGCGGTGCTGCGCAGGGATACGCCGTGGTGCTCTAAAAAACGCACGTCTTCGATAGCGATGGCCGCCATGCGCATGGACACCGGCATCTCGGAAAGCGAAACCGCATTTTGGGTGCGCAACCGGCCGGCGAAGTAACTCGCCACCTTCTTGGGCGCGATATCCAGCTTGGGCAGCACTTCCCCGGAGTCCACCGCGGTGAGGGTCTTTAAAACCAGCAGTTCCGGAGGTCCTTCAAAAACAAAACGCGCCTTTAACTGATTGAGCGAGTGGCCAGGACCGCTGAACGCGTTGCGGAAAAGGGTGAGGTCGGCACCCGCGGAGTGGAGCCGCAAATAATATTCCCCCGGGATCAAAGACTCGGGATTAGCTCGCGAAAGGAAGCCTTGGCTTTGGAGCAGGCTTTGGACTTCGCCGGAGGAGAATTGCTGCCCCGGCTCAAAAGCGGGGTAGAAACCGTAAAAAGAAGAGGCCTGAGACGAACGCAGCTGAGCAATCCGGGTGTCTATCCGGTGAGTCAGGACCCCGACATAAGCCAGGAAGAGGGCTGAAAGGCTTGCTAGGAGGACGATGGCAGCCACTCCCGTCCAAATGATCCGTTTCCGCCAGAGGGGTGACATAACAATTGAATTCGCCTTCGCTGCTCGTTAGTCTTCCGCCATGCGGCTCAAACCCTTTCAGGTCCAGATGGTCAGCCAGAAAATTCTGCAGACACTGAAGACTCGGCAGTTAGTCATTCTAAAAAAGTCCGAGCCAGAAGTCCTGAAGAAAATGGAGGAGATTTTCATCGCCGATCTCAAGATCGAGGATGAAATCAACCGCGAGGCTGAAAAGCTCCTCGACGCCTATACCGCCAAAATGGGCGATAAAATCGACAAACAGCTTATGTTCCAGATGATCAAAAAACAGCTCATCAAGGACAAGGGCGTCGTCATTTAGAGGGGGATCCATGATTTCCGAAGAAAAAATGATCCACATTGTCCACCTTCTAGTAGATGGACTCGAAAAAGCCGGTTTCGTGACGTACCCCGATAAACCGCTGGCCATGCGAGAGGCTCGCCGCGCCGCTCTCCTTTACCAGAGCGCCATGGCGGCCGTCGCGGATACTGCCCGCGCCCGAATTATGTCCCAGAAGAATCCACCACCTGAAAACAGCCGTCAGTGGGACACGCTCTACGCCAAGTATTACGAGGAAGAGCTCCAAAAAAAGGGGGGGTGACTACTCCCCCAGGCTGCGTTATTAACGGAGCACCTATGAAAGCACGTTTCCCTGCCTTTATCGTTTCGGCTCTTTGCTTGGTTTCCGTGGCCCACTCGGCCACGTTGAATTTCGGCGGTAATTTCCGCAGCGAGGCCGGTTCTTACAATAATTTAGGACTCGCGGGAGGGGGCACTAAGAACTTCATCGCCTCGCGAGCGCTGCTGGTGCCGAATTTGGTGGTCGACGACCACTTCAGCATCAAGTCCCAATGGAACCTGCTTTCCTCGCCTAACTTCACTCCCACTGCGAATCAGCCGCTGGGTGTGGGCCAAGGCAGCTACGTTTTCGGCGATCCCAATTCGGCGGCGCTCTTTTTGAGCCGGGCCTGGTTGGAGTGGACTTCCGATATCGGTGTCTTTCGCATGGGCCGCATGCCGGTCTCTTGGGGTTATGGCGTTTTGTATGACGCTGGTGAAGGCGTTTGGGATGATTTCCAAACCACCATGGATCGCATCGAATACCGTCTGCACTTGGGTTATGTGGTAGGCGCTTTGGCCTATAGCAAGAACCGTAAGCTGTCCGTAGTCGGCGACAACGACCAAGAATTTTATACCGCGTACCTGCGCTACGATAACCCGGAAGTGGAAGTCGAAGCCGGTTTGATGTTCGAAAAACAACAGCGTTCGACCTTGCAGTCGGGCGATCTGTCGAACACTAACGCCAACCCGTACCACCAGGCGGGTTCGAATGCTTTCCCGATCGCCCAGCGCTTGCCCTCTCCTCTGTCGGCAAACGTGATCGACATCTACTTGAAGAAGACGAGCGGTTACTTCAGCTACGGCGGGGAAATTTCGTGGATTAGCGGGAACTCCACCGACTTCTCCGGCTCGAATGGTTCGCCGGCGGGTTTGAACGCTTTCGGCATGCTCTTTAATGTCGGTGTGAATTACCGCAAGGTGAAATCGTTCTTGGAAGTGATGTACATCGGTGGCGATAGCAACTTGAACGATAATAACCTGACGGGCTTCACGGTAGCCAACCGCAACCGCCGCCCCGGTTTGATCTTGGGTCGTGAGTTGCTTGGCACTTTCAACGGCAATAACGTCGGCCTCGGTACTCCCTTTGCCTACGGTTCCGATGGCACTTTCTCTGGGGTTTTGTATTTCCGTCCCGGTGTGACAGTCGAATGGTCGCCCACTTTGACCTCCGCCGTCGAACTGATCTTCGCGCGTAAGGCGGCCGATTTGGCCACTGCCGATATGAACCTCGGTTTGGAAATCGATTTGGGTACCGATTACGCCATCTACAAGAACTTCAAGATCGGTCTCGACGTCGGCTTCTTAGCACCGGGAGCGGGCTTGGGAGTTGCGGGAGCGACTAGTGCGTTCGCGTTCCGCTCCACTGCGGCGCTGACCTTCTAATGCCCATGCGCGTGTTCCTAGCAGCCCTCGGGTTGCTCGTGGGCACGCTCCACGCCAAATCGACTCCGTCGGCCACGGCCGCGGAGTTTTATTACCGACAACACGATTTCCGGCAGGCCTTGGCGCTCTGGCAAGACGTCTTGCTGCGCGATCCCGATAATTACAATGCCCGGGTGCGGGTGGCGGAATTGTCTCTATGGACCGAGGGGCACGGCACTTTGGCGGAGCGTATGCGGCCCGCGCTGGATGCGAAATCCAAACTTTCCCCGGATGCCCGGGCTTTGCTCAAGCGCAAGTTTTGGGAATTGCAAACGGTCTTTCTCACGGATCAGGCTCAAAATCTTTACTACCAAGGCAAGCACCGCGCTGAGCGAGGCGACGCCCGCGGCGCGTGGGATTTTTTAAATCAAGCGGCGGTTTTGGATCGGGGCCAGTTTCTCATTTTGCGCGAGCGGGCGCGCATGGAAAAAGCGCTTGGCGAGTTCGATCAGTTTTACGAAACGCTTCGCCAGGCGGCGAAGAGTTACCCTTACGACTCTTCCAACACCACCGATTTGGCGGAGGCCCATCTCCGCGCCAAGAGTCCCACAGCAGCGTTGGAAACTTTGCGCGGCCTGGAAACGCCGCTCAATGCCTCACAAACTATTCTGTATGCCGTGGCACTCGCGGATTCTGGCGCGGGGGCGTCGGTCCTTCCCACGCTCCGATCGCTTGCGGTAAGCCGCGCTGGAAAACCGTCTCCACAACCCGTTGTGTATTACGCGCTCGCGCAGGTGCTGGCGCTAACGCCGGGCAACGAGGTGGAGTCCAAGAAGTGGTTGGAGCGCTTTATCCAAGCCCTTCCCACCGACACTCCGCCTGCGGCGGCGTGGGATCCTTTCCATCTTCCTGAACGCCTAGCCGACGCCCGACGCTCGCTTGGGCGCGGGTAGATCAGAGCCCAAAACTGTCACCACTGCCGAGCGTTTAGCCTAGGCGAACACTCTGAGAATGCAGCTAAACCCCTGATTTGAGTGCCTAGATAGCTAGCTGGAAGGCTGGCGAGCCATTTGCAATTCCCTCCAGCTGTATGAAGCTGTGGACTAAAAAATGGTTCGTTAAGAGTGTAAACGCCGCGATTATCGGTGCGGGCGTTTTGTCTATTCTGGCTGGTTGCGCGAACAAAGATGGTTTCGTGGCTAGCAAGACTTCGGAGAGCTTTGTGCAGGACTACAACCCGCACTACCTCGAAGTGATGTGGGTGATCGACGACCGCTCGCCCATGCGCAATTACCGCGATGAATTGATTGGCGAAGCGAAGAACTTTTTCACTCGCTTGGATGCCTCCTTAGGCGTTTCCGGTCAGTACAAAATGGGCATCACCAGCATGGATGGCCGTTTTCATGAAGGCCAATTGAAACCCATTGGTAGCCCCTTGGTGCTCCAGCGCGGCGACGGCACTTTGGCTCAGCGCGTGGATTTCTTCGGTAACATTTTATTCCCGCTTTTGAACTTAAGCACAGATGCTTTCAACAAAGGTCTTCAAGCTTCCGTGAAAGCTTTGACCTCTGCACCATTCGCCACCGACCCGCGCTTGCCGCTAGTGTTGGTGTACTTGTCCTACGGTGATGACGTTTCGGTGCCGGTCGATAATAGCGAAGCGGTGGAACACTTCGCTCAGAAGTTGCTCGCGCTCAAAGGCGGTAACCAGGATTTATTGCGTGTGTACGCGGCGAACTATGAGCCCATCCCGGCCGGTTCTAGCCCGACCACCACCACCCGTTGTGCTTTGCTCAATGGTAACCAAATTGACGTTGATGCGGCCAACTACCAAGGCCGTTACTTCAAGCTCGCTCAGCGCTTGAACGGTAACACTGCGGATCTTTGCCACCCGGGCTTCTCGGATGCATTTGACCTGAACGGACTGAGACTCAAAGTACTTCCCAAAGTATTTAGCCTGACCGGCTACCCGGATGTCAGCACGCTCGCGGTAACCGTGTTGGACACTACCAGCACTGTCATCACGGCTCCCTACACGTACAACGCGGCTAATCGCCAAATCGAATTCACAAACACTCCGCCTGAAGGCAGCACCATTTCGGTGACCTACCTTCCTGCCGGCAAATAAAAAAAGGCCGCCTGGTGAGGCGACCTTTTTTTGTTCAAACAAGTTGGCTTGAGACTTACGCGTTCGAGTGCATGGACAGGCGCAGCTGATGCAGCGCTCGCATCCAGCTTGCGAAGTTGGGAAGCAGTTCGTACTCCAGCTTATCGGCCAAGGCATCGAAGTCCTGGCGCATTTGGCAGTCCACAATCCCATTTAAGATCGACGCAAAATCCTTTTCCAGGCGCGCAAACGAAATGCCGTCCACTTCCATTCGCGTGAAATCGAACTTGGTGGCTAGGCGGGTAAGCACGATGGTGTCCAGAAACCGTTCCAAGCCTTCAATGCAGTGCAAGAAGATGCGGTTGCCTTCGAGTTTACGATCATCGCGGAAGAATTCGGCGCTGAGCATAAGCGTCTTCTGCAAGCGGGCCACATCCGAAATAGCGCGGTCGATGCCGTTGGCGGCAAAGGAATGGGCGTCGGCAGTGTGGATTTGTAGCTCGCGAATTGCTTCCAACCGGCCTTTCAACGCTTCGGAGCTTTGCTGGCGCACGACTACCGCGCCGTCGACCCAAATGCTGGTCACCACGCGGTTAGGCGGGAGATGGGCCAAGACGTCGTTGACCACGTCTCCTACGGAATCCAAGCTTTCGAAGCGATTCGATTCGGACACACTGTCATCAATCGAGATGCGAATCATAGCGATCCCCCTAAATTAAAAGTTTGGTAAATAAATCGAGTGATTACTTCGGCACGGATTGGCTTCTAACCAACGAATTGAGATCGGCGCGTAGTTTCATAGCGCCGGCGTGGCGTGGATCGATTTCGAGCGCGCGGGCCACGTGTAGTTCGCAAGCTTTCCAGCTGCCTTCCTTGAAGAGCAGGGCGCCCAAGGCAAAGTGGCTATCCGCGTGATTCGGATCTTTTTCCAAGTACCCCCGCAAGCGCGCTTTGAGCGTGGTGAACTCTTCCGGGTTTTGGCAGAGCTCCACCAGCTGGTGCAAGGCAACCAGATTCTGCGCATCCAAGTCCAAGGAGCGGTGGAAGAAAACTTTTGCTTCCGCCAGTTTATTTGTGGCAAGGGCCGTGAGGCCCAAACCGCAAAGAGCGCGGGAGCTGTTGGGGTTGATTTCTGCGGCACGTACAAAACGCTCTCGGGCCTTTTCCCACTCGTGGCGCTGGATGAGAAGGGTGCCCAGGTTGACGTGGATGGTGTCCGAAGTCGGGGACAACTCCAAAGCCTTGATGTACAGGGCTTCGGCGCGGTCCAACTGACCCAAACGAGTCAGGCAATTGCCAAAGTTTTTGAAGAAATCAAAGCGTTGGTCGGCGTGAAAGGTCTGAGGGGATTGGATCTTTTCGAAGTGAGTGCAGGCGACGCTATCTTTGCCTTCGGCCTGGTAGCCGAGGCCGAGCCAGTATTGAGCTTCTTCTGACTGGTACAGCTCCGTGAGGGCGCGGAAACATTTGCGGGAAGAGACCACTTCGCCCAGCTTATACAGGCAAATACCCAGTCCGCGCAGACCCACGGCGTCACGTAGGTTCTGCTGAAGCAAGAACGAAAAAAGATTCCGGGCTAGTAGGTAGTCTTGGTTTTCGAGCAATAGCTCAGCGCTTACCCGCAGCTGATCTGCGGGGTAGGGGGCTTTTTCGGATTTCTCGGGCGCTTTGTCTAAGGCGGGCGTCTTAATGTGCACAAAAAACGTGCGCAATGACGCGTCCTTCGTATGGGAGAAGTCTTTGAGCGTTTTCTCCAAACTCGACATCATCCGATCAGGTGCATCGGCGGGTATTTCCCGAATCTGCACTTCATCGGCATCGGCGAGCAGGTTGAAAAACGGCGATTCGTTCTGAGACTTCGGCGTGGTTTTCTGCATTGCTCTAGATAAGAGCAAAGTCCATGCCACGCCCCATGGGGAAGATTGTCTGTGATTCCTTCTGTTGACGCAGCGCTGTCACGTCAATCGCTCCACTGAGCGACAAGGAATTGACGGTTAAATGTCTTTGGGAATCTTATTCCGTTTTGAGTTGGGGAGCGGCGAGGTGAAGGAATGGAGCTTGTGGCCGGTGTCTTGGGTCTTTTTAAGATCGCGGATCGTCTCAGCCCGGACTTCGTCTATTTTGCCGATTAGCTCCAAGTCCTGATCCATGATTTTCTTGCCGAGCGTTTCGCGACGCTCCAGCAGCTCTTTCACTCGGTCGCCATAGCTTTCCACGTGATTAGAGGCCACGTCTATTTGATGGAATAGTTCGGCGATCTTAAAGTCGTAGGAACGGATGATGTTGAGAATGCGCTCGCGATTGTCGACGAAGTAATCGACGTTGTCCCAGCGGTCGGCAGTAACTTGGCTGAGAAATTTTTCACTGACCGAGAGAAACTTTTCGTAATAGGTATTTTTGAGCTCGAGATAGTAGATAACTTCTTCCATGTTAACCCCTTGTTTTCGCTGCTGCTGTGTTTTCATTTTTCGGCCAATGCTTTCTCTTTTTTGAGCGAGGCGATGGCTTGTTCCCAGGCTTCGTTCAAAGTGTTTAAGACATCCAAGGCTTCCTGAAGCGGTTTGACTTCATTGTTCATATTCCCCTGCACGAGGCGATCAATGACGTAGTCGTAAAGCCGCTCGAGATTGATGGCTATCTCGCCGCCATCTTTTAATTTCAGGCCGGCGCGAAGTTCGGCGCAAATCTCGTGACAGCGCATAATGTATTTGGCTTTGTCGGCCAGCTTTTTGTTTTCCAGGCACTCAATGGCCTGCTTCAGAAAGCGGATGGCACCGCCGTATAGAAGGAGCAGCACGGTCTCCTTGTTGGCGGTCAAAACCTCGTTTTGTCGGTACGCGTTTGCGCCCTTTTTCTTTGCGTCATTCATGCGTGCTTACCTTTGCCTGTGATCATCCGCCGGGGGCCATAGGAGGGGCTGCGCCCCCGCCACCGCCGCCGCCCATGGAGCCCACTGCTCCTTGCTGCGACTGCATTTTGGAAAAAGCCCCTTGGATCTTGGAAAGCTTGTCTTTCAAGGCGTCGGCTTTGCGTTCTAGCGACTTTTCCTTGCGATCAATATCGGTGTTCATGCGCTGCACGCGCTCGGTGAACGTGGCCTTCTCGTTGGCCAAGACCCCCGTGCCGGGAGCGGCGAGGGAGGATAGCGTGCTGCCGAGTTGCTGCATGAGGCCTGGGCGGACTCCGTTGCCGGTGAGAACTCGGATGGTATCATCGAAGTTGGCGTCCAGGGCGTTGGTGAACTTTTTTTCGTCGAAATTGAGCAAGCCGTCTTTTTTGAATTCGATGCCCATATCCGCGAGGATACGAACCTTGGAGGAGCCTAAGCCGGAGAAATTCTGCTGCAGCACTTCGCGCAGGCGTTGCTCCGCCATGCGGATACCGTAGTCGCCGCCCAAGGTTTTGGCGCCGGGGGTCTTTGCATCCATCTTGTTCTGCTCTTGGATGAACCCCAGCACTCCGTTTACAGCACCGACGATTTCCTTCATTTTGATAGCGGTTTTGTCGATGTCTTGTTCCACGGCGATGCCGAGCGGGTGCCCGTCGCTGGTCGTACCTTTAAGGTTGATGGTAACCCCATTAATGAGTTCTTTGAGCTCGTTGGAGGGGCTTTCCAGTTCGTATCCTTGGTACTTAATCCTGGCGTTATTAGGCGCTTTTTCTTCTTCGATGAAGAATTCAGAATCGCCGTCGATAAAATAAAATTCGGGGTATTCCACCGTCTCTTCAGAGCCGTAGCCGTTACCGGTCAGAATGAGTCGGTAAGGGTTTTCGGTGTCGACGCGGTCGTTTACGACGGTCGCTTTCATTCCGACGCCGGCAGAGTTGATCGCCCGCGCAACGCCTTCCAGAGTGGCGTTCTCATTGTCGATAAAAACTTCCTTCGTTTCGCCTTCTTTGTCCCGGAAAGTGAAGTAGCCGGTGCCGATTCGGGTTTCGTTTTTATCCGGGAAGCGATTCGAAAGTGCAGTGGCGGGTGTGGCCAGCTGCATTACTTCCAGCGAGTGTTCGCCCACTTCCGCGACGTTTTTGTCTGCGGTTCCGACCGCAACTTTATCGTCGGTGCTATTCACGTTAAATTCGCGAATCGCTAGGGGAGAATTCATGCCGGGAATGAGTTTGCGAACATCCTCCACTTTGCCCAAGACTGTGTTTACCAGTTTGAGTTTTTCTTCCACGTTGCCCTTGCGCTCCTGAGCCGTCTGAATCGGCTTGGATTCCGCCTTGATGGAAGCCGCAAAAATGCGCTGCATCTCAGGGGAAAGGTTCGCAATGCTGTCGAAGTTGATAGGCATGTTTGGAGTGTGAAGACGCAAGAATGGAAAGCAGAGAAGTGCGCCTCTTCTTTTATTATAAGAAACAAAAAAGGTGATTCAAAGATTCAAATCCCTTTTGGCGGGTGGAGAGAAAGAAAAACGTGGTTGGGTCAGGCGCTGCGGTTCAATTTTTTGGCGCCCGTAGTGGGGGCATAGGTCTTACGGGGTGTTGGAAATTTGGCGGCGTTAGGTGGTTTGGCTGGGTGAGTAAGCAAGTCGATCGTGGTTTGAGTATCCATGGGTTGCGAGGCGCGCAAGGCAGCGTCGGCCGCTTCGGGAGTCGATTCTTCTTCCTCGGTGGTGACGACTTTGGCTGGGGCGGCGGACTTGGTGTTTGGAGTGTCCTTTTTCGCTTTGGGATCACGGCCGGGAGCCTGGCGTTGTTCCTCGCCGGTTTCCTTGACGGTATTGGGTACTTGGGTGATTGGGATGGGTTTGATGTCCATGGAGGATTCCCTTCCTTTGTCTTATCGGTAAAAAAAGCGAACCTCCTTATCTCGCGGGCCGTCAAACCGTGGTATGCAAGGCAACCATGGAAAGGTTGCACCGACCCGTCTTGCTCAATGAATGCCTCGAACTGCTCGCAGTTCGTCCCGGTGGGCACTACGCCGACATGACTTTTGGCGAAGGCGGGCATACCGAAGCGATTTTGACGGCTGGAGCCGCTAGTGTCATTGGGGTCGACCGTGACTCCGAAACCCTCGAAACCTATTCCGAAAACGGTCAGTTCCGCGCCGACCCGCGCCTTCAGTTGCTCCACACCCGCATGTCGGATTTTGCCCAGACCTACCAGGGCCAGAAACTTGACGGTATTTTGGCCGACTTGGGAGTAAGCACTCGCCAACTTTTGACGCCCGAACGGGGTTTCTCTTTTCAGGCCGACGGTCCGTTAGACATGCGTATGGATCGCACCGACGATCAGTCCCTCGAAGCGTACCTTTCGAGCGTGAAGCAGGAAGATTTGGCGGAGCAGTTGGAACGGGTGGCGGATCTTAACGGGGCGCGTGGAATGGCCCGCAAGATCATGAAAGCGTTTGCCGAAGGCCGACTAAAACGCACCTCGGACCTCGCCCGAGTAGCCGGAGGCGCCTGGGCCAAAACGCACCCAGCCACACCGGTGTTTCTAGCGCTGCGAATGATCGTCAATGGTGAGTACGACGAAGTGGAATCCGGCTTGCCTAAGCTATTGGAAAGCTTGAAGCCGGGCGGTCGCTTGGCGGTCATCACCTTCCATTCCACGGAAGATAGGTTGGTAAAGCGCCTGTTTGCGATTTGGGCGGGGCGTTGTATTTGCCAAAACACACCGTGCGAATGCCCTCGGGTGGAGAAAGTCCGCTTAATTACAAACAAACCAGTGATTGCGGGTGAAGAAGAACTCTCTGCGAATCCCCGCGCGCGCAGCGCCAAGCTTCGGTGCATTGAAAAGCTCGCGGACCCAGCGTAAACTAAGAGGGTAGGCTTCGCCTGGCCGAAGGCTCGCTCCTCCCCTCATTTATGATCCCTTCATACAACAAAAAAGAAACGCTCTCGTGGCTAGGTTTGTTCTTTGTTCTTTGCGGCGGCGTCGTGTGGATTCGCACGGCCACGGTGAAGGCGACCTACCGTTACGTACAGCAAGAAAAAGAACTCACCAGCATCGGCCACCAGATGCAGGATTTTCGGATCAAGTGGTTGAAACTCACCTCGCCCAAGCGTCTCGAAGCGCTTGCTCTAAAATTTGATCTTTTCCCGCCCGAGAGCGGACAACGAGTGCAGTACACCTCGAAGGGACGACTGAACTAAATGACGCCGCCGTCGGAAAAATCCGTCCGTGTCCGCATGGCGGTTCTTTATGTGGGGTTTCTGTCCTTTCTTACGCTGGTAGGGGCCCGTTTGGTCCAGCTGCAAGTTTTCCCCCACGCGGAGCTGCGTACATTGGCCGCGCGCCAACTTCACCGCAGCGGCAAAAATGCCCCTTACCGTCTACCGATCTTAGACCGCAACGGGGAAGAGCTCGCAGTGAGCATCCCAGCTAATTCCGTTTTTGCTCGCCCCAAACTAGTGCGTTACCCAAAAAGAACCGCACGGATTCTTTCCGGCATCATGGGCGGCGGTCCAGAGAAGTGGATAAAGAAACTCAAATCTCCTCGGCCCTTCATCTGGCTCGATCGGCAGGTAACTCCGGAAATAGCTCGCAAGATCTCCGCCCGCAATCTCTCCGGCATTTTTATTGAGGCCGAGAACAAACGGGTTTATCCAAACGGAAATTTGGCCGCAAACATCTTGGGCTTCACCGATATCGACGGTAATGGTCTGTCGGGGATCGAATTGAGGTTAAACGATGATCTGCTGAAATCGGAAACCAACATTGCACTGCTACGCGATGGACGCGGAAAGCCCAGCTATGTGGGGCGCCAAATCCTAGCCGAATCCAATCCTAAAAAAGGCATTTACCTCACCATCGATCGTCGCTTGCAAAACTTGCTCGAAGAAGAGCTCGAACGCTCGATGGAGGAGTCCCACGCCCAAGCCGCCATGGGGATTATTCTCCACCCCACCACTGGGGAAGTGCTGGCTATGGCGCAACGGCCGACGTTCGACCCCAATACCGCTAACCGTTTCCCGGCCGAGGCGTTGGGCAATCGGGTGATCGGTCATCTGCTCGAACCGGGTTCGACTCTTAAGGTTTTGTTTGCCGCCCAGGCGATGGAAAGCGGCCTGCTCAAGCGCGAGTCACTGATTGATTGTGAGAACGGTAAGTTTCGCATCGCCGACAAAAACTTTTCCGAAGCGCACACCCACGGCTTTGGTCCCATCTCGCTCGAAAAAGTTCTGCGTTATTCGAGCAATATTGGCGCACTCAAAGTGGCGCATATGTTGGGCGCCGAACGGGTGGCAGCCACCATGGAAAAATTCAACCTCACCACTCGTACAGGGATTGAGTTGCCGGGAGAGACCACCGCCGGGCCTCGCCCCGATAAGTTTTGGACGCCCATTCATCTGGCAACCGCCGGCTTCGGGCAGGGAATTTCCACCACTCCGCTCCAGGTGGTGACCTCTTTTCTCCCGTTTGCCAACGGGGGCTATTGGATTAAGCCCAAGTTGTTGATGGATGTGGAAGGGGCGGACCCCAAGAGCACTTTGAAACGTGTCATTTCGCCCAAAACCGCCGCCACTATTCGAGATATGTTGGTGACAGTTACCGAAGAGAAGGGTGGCACGGGGCTGCGCGCCCACTTACCGGGCATTCATGTGGCTGGCAAAACCGGCACCGCGCAAAAGTACGATCGAGATAGCGGCTACCAGAGCGGAAAGTACTATTCGTCTTTTGTGGGCTTTTTGCCGGCGGAGCGGCCGGAATTGGTAATTGGAATTATGGTCGATGAACCTGGCAAAGAATTCTACGCCGGCGAGGTGGCCGCTCCCGTTTTCAAACGCGTCGCCGAACGCGCGCTGCCCCTGCTCATGAATCGGCCCGGCCAAGCGGCGACATCATTCGGCGAATTCGCCGCAACCTCTCCCACTCCCATTCCAGTTGCCACCGAAACCGAAGGGCAGTGGGTAATGCCCGATCTGAAAGGCGTCAGCATGCGCGAAGTGTTGCGCTTGATGGGACCCCGCCTAGAGCGAGTGCGCCTATCGGGCACCGGGTACTTGGCGGAACAGGAGCCTTCCGCCGGCGAAAGCGTTTCGCAAAACACCCCCGTGCGTCTGCATTTCCGCCCCCAATCTTAATTCCCTCCAAGTTGAAAACGCCCCGCAGCCGGGCTAGTTTGGCTGAGTTGAAAACCCTAAACGAACTTTTGCCTGCTGAGTCCCTGCGCGATTCCGGCGTAGCCGCCGCTACGCCCATCTCCGCAGTGGTGCAATCCACCGACAAAGTCATCCCGGGTGCTCTGTTTTTTGCGGTGCGCGGCAGTCGTAGCGACGGCCATGCCTTTGTCGAAAAAGCGCTCGCTGCTGGCGCCGCCGCCGCGGTAGTCGAAACTGCCGCAGGCCGTGCCGCCCAAAGACGGACCATTCTCGTCGAATCCACTCGACGAAGTTTGGGCCAGGCCGCCAGCCGCTGGCACGATGAACCGACCCGTTCCTTGAAACTAGTGGGAGTCACCGGTACCAACGGTAAAACCACCACCAGTTTTCTATTAGACGGTATTTGGCGCAAATTGGGCTACCGCACTGGCGTCGTAGGCACCGTCGAATACCGGGTGGCTGGGGAGGTATTGGAAGCCCCACTGACAACTCCCGACGCTTTGACGCTTCAGGCGCTGTTTGTGCGCATGCGGGATGCGCAAGTTTCGCGCGCCTGCATTGAAGTCTCGTCAATAGCGTTGGATCAAGACCGCGTGGCCGGTTGCCAATTCGAAGTAGGTTTATTCACCAACTTTACGCCTGATCACCTGGACTACCACGGCACTATGGAAGTTTACCTCGCTGCCAAGCAGCGCCTTTTTTCCGACTACGCTCCACACACTTCGGTTTTTAACGCCGATGATTCGGCTTGGAAATCCTTGCGCGATGGGTGCCGCAGTCTGCAGATTTTTACTTACTCCACGGCCACCGCCGGGGCAGACTTCGCTGTGCGCCGTAAACAACTGAGCGCGGCTGGAATTGTGGCGGAGATCGAAACACCCAGTGGAGTCGTCCATTTGCGCTCGCCCCTTTTGGGAATGCACAACCTGTCGAATTGCTTGGGAGTGTTGGCATGCGAGGTGGCGTTGGGCGGCGATGCCCAAACAGCCGTAGATGCGCTTTGCGCGAACCCCGGAGCGCCCGGGCGTCTGGAGCGAGTGGCGGAGGGGGCGGAACGCCCGTACATTTTCGTCGACTATGCGCACACCGAGGACGCCTTGCGCAATGTTTTGGAAAGTCTCAATCAGGTGCGGGGGGAGGGGAAGGGACGCATCCTCACCGTGTTTGGTTGCGGCGGTGATCGGGATCGCGGCAAGCGCCCGCGGATGGCGGCCGTGGCAGCGGCATTGAGCGATTGCGTGATTGCAACCTCCGATAACCCACGCACGGAGGACCCCGAAAAGATTTTGGATGAAGTCGTGGCTGGTATTCCCGCGAACAGCAAAGTGCACCGAGATGCCGATCGACGGTCGGCCATTCGCCTGGCACTGCAGATGGCGGAACCCGGTGATTTTGTCATGGTGGCGGGCAAGGGCCACGAGACGTATCAAGTTCTGGGTCACGAGAAGGTTCCGTTTGACGACAGAGAAGTCATTCGGGACTATTACGGCATCACCACCACCGGAAAAAAATAAATTGTTCTCCTGGGTACAACTCGAACACTTGGCGAAATGGACTGGCGGTACTTGGTCTGAAACCAACGCGCTTGGACGCCGAGTAGAAGCGATTTCCACCGACTCCCGTTCGATTAAATCGGGGCAAATTTTTGCGGCCATCAAGGGCCCCACTTTCGACGGGCACGATTACGTGGAGGCTGTTGCCAAGCAAGGCGCGCTGGCCGCTATCGTCGAGCATAAAACGGCCAGCAGCTTACCGCAGCTCGTCGTCAAAGATACGTCGCGGGCGCTGGTGGCCATTGGTGAGGCACTCCGCGACGCCTTTAGCGGCCCGGTCTTGGCCATTACTGGCAGCGCCGGCAAATCCTCTACTAAGGAAATGGTTGCGGATCTCTTAGGCGACCACACCGTGCGTTCCCCTAAAAGCTTCAATAACCTTTGGGGCGTGCCACGTACGCTTTTCCTGCTTCAAGACGATACAAAGAATTTGGTTCTTGAAATGGGCATGAACGCACTTGGCGAAATCGAGGAAATCTGCCGCCATTTCAAGCCCACTCGTGGCTTGATCACCAATATTGGCGACGCCCACATGGGGAAGATGGGCGGCAAAGAAAAGATTTATCAGGCGAAGAAGGAACTGTTTGATTCCTTGGCCCAACGCCCCAGTGCCGAGGTTGCGCTGAATGTCGACGATGAATGGGTACGCAAAGCGTATGATGCCGCTTTTGCCGGTAAAAACCCCACCACGGTAACGTACTCCGGTTTGGGAAACGCCGCCGACGTGCGGGTTCTAGAACGCCGCATGGATCCCGTTACCGGCGAGTTGACCTTGAAACTCAATATCCGCGGAACGCAGGCCACCATCCCGTTCGCGCTTTTCGGTTTGCACCAAGCGCACAATATCGCGGCCGCTAGCGCGGCGGCGCTGCTTTTCGGCCTGACCCCGAAACAGATCTTGGAGCGCTTGCCCGATTTGAAGTCGACCACTATGCGCGGCGAGCTCATTGCGCTGGCGGAAGGTAAGACGCTGATCGATGAATCTTATAACTCCAATCCCAGCGCTTTAGCCGCCTCGCTTTCGAGTGTGGCCCAACTGGACCCGCTCCGTCGCCGGGTGCTGGTGCTAGGAGAGATGCGCGAATTGGGAGAGTTCAGCAACGACCTCCACGCCCAAGTTGGCCGCACGCTGGTGGAACTCTACAAAGAAAAGAAGTTCCCGTTCTTATTGGTAGGGGTAGGCAACGGCTTCCTCCCGTTTCTCGCCACAGTAGAACAAGAACTTCCCGGCATTCCTTGTGTGGCGGTACCCGACACCACTCAAGCAGTAGAACGCCTCAAAGCCCTTACGCTTCCCGGCGACATCGTCCTAGTGAAAGGCTCCCGCGGAATCGAGTTAGAGGCCGTGGTCCACTGGCTAAAAAGCTAAAAATCTAGCGCCCAAGTATCTCTACCCAAAACGCCACTCTAACCCCCAGCAAAGCGCCGGCGGCGCAAGCCCACTTAGGAAACGTGGGAAAGCCTTTTGAGCTCACCGCGCGGGGCGCGGGTGGGAGGCCGGCGTCCGGCGCCTGTGCGCTCCATGTTTTTGCGGGCGATCCCCGCCCGCAAATCCCGCTCGTACCGAAGCCGGAGGCCGGCCTCCCACCCGCGCCCCGCGCGGTGAGCTCAAAAGGTGTTCACCCAAGCACGAAATACCGCTCTGTTCCCCACCGACACTGTGATAGATTTCTAAATAATATCGAGCGGTTATAAGTTTGTGCTTGCCGTGCGATGCGTTAATTGGCTAAACCCCCAACCGGGAGAAGGAATTGCTTTATCATTTATTGTATCCGCTCCACGTCGACATCAACGCGTTCAACGTCTTCCGCTACCTGACCTTCCGGTCTCTCTGCGCAGGCCTTACCGCTCTGATCCTGACGTTGGCGCTCGGGCCTCTATTCATTCGGTTGATGAGCAAGTACCAACTTGGTCAACAGATCCGAGACGATGGGCCGCAATCTCATTTGAAGAAAAAAGGCACGCCCACGATGGGAGGAATCCTGATTCTTTCTTCCGTGGCCGTTTCCACTCTGCTTTGGGCAGACCTCACTAACCATTATGTCTGGTTGGTTTTGGGTATCATGCTCGCTTTCGGTTTCATCGGCTGGCTCGACGACTTTCAAAAAATCAGCAAAGCCAACTCCAAGGGCCTATCGGAACGCGCCAAGATGGGACTGCAAACCTTCTTCGCCCTTCTGGTTATCTGGATTTTATTTGGCGAAATTGGGCTGAGCACGCGCCTCTATGTCCCGTTTTTTCGCCAGCTGACCCCTGAGCTCTATTGGCTCTATGCCGTTCTCGCTTGGTTTGTGCTGGTCGGCACGTCCAACGCGGTCAACCTGACGGATGGGTTAGATGGGCTTGCTATCGGCCCCGTCATTACCACCGCTTTTACTTTCGGCATTTTTGCTTATCTTGCCGGTCACGCGAAGTTGGCGGACTACCTTTTTATCCCCTACATCAAGGACTCCGGCGAGCTCGCCATCCTTTGCGCAAGTATTGTTTGCGCGGGAATGGGGTTTTTGTGGTTTAACACCTACCCAGCCCAGGTCTTTATGGGAGACGTGGGTGCCCTGGGTCTAGGGGCCGCTTTGGGGGCGGTTGCCCTGATCACCAAGAATGAACTCGTTCTTGTTCTGGTCGGTGGCGTTTTCGTCTTGGAAGCCGTCTCTGTGATTGCGCAGAGGGTGTCCTATAAAACACGCAAAAAGCGTGTGTTTCGGATGGCTCCGATCCATCACCACTTCGAATTGTCGGGGTGGGCGGAGCCCCAAGTGACAGTCCGGTTCTGGATTCTGTCGATGGTCTTAGCCATGCTGGGACTAGCGACACTCAAGCTCCGGTAGATTTTAGTTAGAGAATTTTTTCTGGGAGAGAAAAAGAGATGTCCAAAGTAATCGCAAAAAAGCGTCTACGCGCCCTCGTGGTAGGGCTCGGACGCAGTGGCGTCGCCGCCACCAAACTGCTCTGTAAAAAGGGCTACAAAGTCACCGTTACCGATGAACTGAATAAGACGGATTTGAAGGACGCGCTTGAGGCGCTGGAACCTTACGAATTCAAGGCCGAACTCGGCAAGCACGTCTTGAAGACGTTCTCTGAGCAGGATCTCATCGTCGTTAGCCCGGGCGTGCGCTTGGATATTAAGCCGCTGCAACACGCGGAAAAAGCGAATGTACCTATCATCAGCGAAATCGAACTCGCTGCTCAGTACATTTCGGAGCCCATCATCGCCGTAACCGGCACCAACGGTAAGAGCACGACTGCTTCGCTGATCGCCGAAATGATCCGCGCCGGTGGCAAGACGGTTTTCTTGGGTGGCAATATTGGCACCCCTCTTTGCGATTACCCGTTGAAACGCGAAAAAGCCGACTGGGTCGTCGTGGAAGTCTCCAGCTTTCAGTTGGATACCTGCCGTCAGTTCAAGCCGCATGTAGCGGTGATTCTAAACGTGGCGCCGGATCATTTGGATCGTTATCCCTCGTTTGAAGACTACGCCGCGTCCAAGATTCGCCTGCAAATGAATTTGGGCGAAGAAGACTACGTGATTTCGAATCTACGCGACGCCAAGTTGCAAACGCTTTTGGCTAACACCAAAGCGAAGGTCTTGCACTTTACGTCCGACCCGATCGCTAAATGGACGCCGGCGGCGGTTGAGAAGTTCCAGGGGGCATACTTGGCTCCGGCTTCTTCGCTGCAATTGAAAGCTTCGCGTTGGAAAGACCATTTGTACCCGGTCGCCGAAAGCTCGCTGCGCGGGATCCACAACCGTGAAAACATGATGGCCGCGTTGCTTGCGGCCAAGCTTGCCGGGATTTCGAACGAAGCGATCCAAAAATCGCTGACCAGCTTCAAGCCGTTGCCGCATCGGATGGAGTTCGTGGGTCGCAAGAACTCCGTTTTCTTCTACAACGATTCCAAAGGCACCAACGTGCATTCCTTGATGCGCTCCTTGGAGAGCTTCAATGAGCCGGTGATTTTGATCGCCGGGGGCCGTGACAAAGGCGAAGACTATGTTCCTCTCGCGCCTTCGATCCGCCGCCATGTGAAGAACTTGATCCTTGTAGGAGAAGCCAAGGAAAAGCTGAACCGCGCCATCGGCGACTTTAGCGAAACTTTCTTGGTGGGCACTTTTGAAGAAGCCGTCTACTTGGCTTACCAGAAGTCCCGTTCTGGCGATGTCATTCTTCTGTCTCCCGGCTGCGCGAGCCAAGACATGTTCAAGAACTTCGAAGAACGCGGCGATTATTTCAAAAAGATCGTCGCCACCTTCTAGCTAGAGTTTTCTAGAAATTAAAAAGGACGGGAAGTGGGAGAATCCCTCTTCCCGTCCTTTTTTTACGGCTCTCGCCGTCAGATTTTCTTGTTCAAAATCCGATCGATAATCTTGGCGAATTCTTCTGGCGGTAGTGCGCCACGCACTGGTACTCCGCCCACGAGAAACGATGGCGTGCCACGGAAGCCGAAATTGCGCGCTTCGGCCATGTCGGCATCGATCTTCTTAGTGATGGAATCGGACTTCAGATCGGCCTTGAGTTTGGGGAGTTTGGCGCCCGCTTTAACGGCCTGGGCTTCCAGAAACTTTTCCCCACCTTGGCGAAGCTCACCTTGGTTACCAAAAACGGCGTCGTGAAATTTCGCGGCAGCCTTAGGGCTCTGCATCCGCACCGCTTCAAAATAGCGGGCCGCCGGCATTGCGTTGGGGTGGAAGGGCAGGGGCAAGTGCTTTACGGTCACCTTCACCTTGCCGGTATATTTCTTAAGTACCTCGTCCATCGTCTGCGCGCCGCGCGAGCAGTACGGGCATTCAAAGTCGGTGTATTCGACGATGACCAGCTTTGCTTTTTCATCGCCTTTATAAACCTGTTCGGCGGAAAGGTTGGGTTGGAGTGGTTCGGCAAAATGCTTTTCTTGCTCTTTAGACGCTTCTTCTTGCTGTTCGCGCGCGCGTTCTTTTTGCAGGAATTGCTGGGCGGACATTAGCGCTTCTTTGAACGCCTCGGGATTCTTCTTGATGGCGTCGGCGAGAATCGTCGGGTTGTCCTTGATCGCCTTAGCGAGCTGTTCTCCCGAGGGTCTGGTGCAAGACGTCAGCCCCCAAGTAAGAGTGAGGGCGGACAAAATCCGAAAGGTGTTGCGAGAGATTTGCTGCACGGCGTGCTCCTTAAAACTGGGTGTTTGAAACGTGAAAATATTAAATCAGGACAAGGACTTCCGGCAACTTGTGGATTTGGCGCGGCGCGGAAGACTTGACCCGCGAACAACCTTTCCTAGATTTACGAACAGGAGGACAATATGAGACATCAACTAAGTTATTGGTCGAATCCTTGGCGTCCGGCTGAGGACCGCTTCAGCTTATCGCCGGTATTCGATATTTTAGAAACCGAAGAGGGCACTCGCACCCACATCCCGGCTTGTGAGGTCGAAGAACAGAAAGAACACTTTCTAATCACGTTGGACGTTCCGGGCGTAACCAAAGAAGATATCAAGGTCCACGTCGATGGAGCTCGCCTGGTGGTAGCGGCTGAGCGAAAGAAAGAACGCACCGAAGAGAAGTCTGGTTCGTATTTCTCCGAACGTCGCTACGGAAAGTTCGAACGGGTTTTCGATCTTGGCGAACACGTGGATGCCGACAATATTGAGGCCGCCTACCAAGATGGCGTGCTGAAGATTGTCTTGGCTAAGGTCGAGCAAACCAAGCCGCGCCAAATCCAAGTGAAGGGCGAAGAAAAAGGGGGCTTGTTTGATCGGGTAACCAAGAGTAGTCCTAAAACTGTTCAGTAACCAGAGGGTGGTTAACCCTACAGGGGCTTATAAGGCTCCAATGAGTTCTGAACGGCTAACAATCGCCGTCGATTGGTTCGCTTCTCGCGGATCAATCGACGGCGTTTCTTATTTTAGTACAGGCTCTGGATCTCTTGCTTGTATTTCAGGTTGATAACTTTGCGTTTGAGCTTCAGCGACGGCGTCATCTCGCCGGCCTCGAGTGAAAAATCTTTGGGAAGAATTTTGAATTTTTTCACGGTTTCGTAGCTAGCCAAATCCCGATTCATCTCTTTGAGACCTTTTTCGATCTGCGCGTTGAGATCCCGGTTTTCTACCAGGGCTTCCATGTTGGCATACGCAATCTGCCGATCTCGGGCCCAGCGTTTGGCGTCGCTCTCACTGAGAGTGATCAAGGCAATCAGGTATTTCTCTTTGTCGCCGTAGACCAACGCCTGACTCACCATCGGAATGGATTTGATGGTGTTTTCGAGTTTCTGGGGCGCAATATTTTTGCCCCCGGAGGTTACAATCAGTTCTTTCTTTCGATCGGTGATCCGTAAGAACCCGTTGTCATCGATTTCGCCGATATCTCCGGTGCAGAACCAGCCATCGTGGGTGACTGCTTCCTGAGTGGCTTGGGGATCGTTGTGATAGCCGTCGAAAACCGCGGGGCCCTTCACTTGGATTTCACCGTCGTTGGCGAAACGGAAATGCGTTCCCGCCAACGGGCGGCCCACACTGGCAAAGCGGTAGTCTTCCGGACGATTGACGGCGATAGCAGCGGTGGTCTCGGTTAGGCCGTACCCTTCCAAAATCTTAATCCCACACGCGTGGAAGAACTCGCAGAGTTCGGGAGCCAGAGGTGCTCCGCCTGAAACAGTGAAGCGGATTTGCCCGCCCATTTTTTCTCGCACTTTGGAGAAAACCATTTGGTCGGCAAGGCGGTATTTAATTCCAAGAGACAGAGGGATGGGGTGCTTTTGGGAGCGCAGTCGCGCAACTTCCCGGCCCACTTTGACCGACCAATAGAAAAGCCGTTTTTTGTACTCCGGACTCCCCTCGGCGTCGGCCACGATTTTGGCGTAAATTTTCTCGTATATGCGAGGCACACTGATGAGCAAAGTCGGCTTCACTTCACCCAAATTCGCTACGACCGAGCTGACGCTTTCGGCAAACGCCAAGCTGATGCCGGTCATCAAGGGTGCCAAGCTTTCGACTCGGCCGAGTACGTGGGCGAACGGCAGAAAGGTAAGCATCACATCGTTAGGGGAGAGTTCTATTTCTTCCGCGATGGAGCGAATTTCAGAAATCAAACACCGGTGCAAAAGCCGCGCGCCTTTGGGGACACCAGTGGTTCCCGATGTATAAACAATCGACGCTAATTCTTCCGGCACCAGGCTTTCCGCGATCGCCTTTTGCTCCCGGGCTGCGGTTTCGCGATCTGCCACTTGGGCGAACTCGGCGAACGGCCGAGAAGGAAACGCGTCGCTCGTTACCCCAGGTTTGAAAAAAACCACCGGAATGGTTTTGCCACTGGCGGCGAAAATGGTTTTTAGTTTCGCCCCTTGGGCTGCATCTTCTGCGAATACCAGCTTAGCCCCGCAATGCTCCAATACGAAGCCGACATCTTCGGCTGTACTGGATTGGTAAATGGGAACGGTGACGGCGCCCGCAGTCTGGATGGTGATATCGCAAATCGCCCATTCGGGACGGCTATTACTCAGGATGGCGACGCGATCGCCTTTGCCGATACCCGCAGCACGCAGGGAGGCAAAAACGCCCAGTGATATTTCGCCGACCTCACCCCAAGTCATGGGACGGTACTGCCCCTCGGTCTTAACGAGGTAAACTCGCTGGTCCGGAGAAAACTGAACCCGTTTTACAAAAACTTCCGCAAGCGTGCGCCCATCCAAAATCGAAGTACCCATATTTTTTCCTTCTGCTGCCGTGGTCCCCATTGGTTTTGAAATAGCACTATTGGATGGGATAGAACAGAACCATGCTGATGGGTATTTTGGCCGGATTGGGGTCGGGGTTTTTTTGGGGCTTTAGCTTCCTAGTGCCTAAGTTGCTAGCGGGTTTTACCCCCGCGCAGGTTGCATTAGGGCGTTTCACTTTCTTTGGGATTGTATCAATCGGAGTGATTGCCTCTAACCCTCGTAAGATTGCGCGCTGGTTAACGCTGCGCAACGCGACTATGGCGTTTTGTTTGAGCGTCGCGGGTTACAGTTTTTACTACCTCGTGCTGACTTTCGCCATTCGCGAGAGCGGCATTCCACTTGCGTCTTTGATAATCGGCCTATTGCCGCTCACCATCGCGTTATCCAGTCGTTCGCGTCCTGAGAGGCCCACCCTATTCGTCGTATCGCTTATCCTGATCGCGCTGGGGATCGCTATTCTGAATTGGGAGGGCATTTGGCTCCTGGGACATCCCAGCGCCGAGGCAGTGCGGTGGCGTGGCCCGTTGGCCGCCGTCGTTTCTTTGGCGAGTTGGACTTGGTTTGCCGTCGCCAATGCGGGCTTCTTGCAGAAGCATCGTGATATCGACAATGTCAGTTGGACTAATTTACTGGGTGTTTTTTCTTTCTTGGGAATGGTGCTTTTTGCATTGGCCGAGCCGTTTGTTTCCGGAGGCGGCGAGGGTGGGGTTCTTTCGATCTTCTCCCGCCCCGACTTGCCCCGGTTTGCGTTCTGGACGGCAGTCTTGGGTTTAGGTTCCACTTATCTTGCCAGCTGGATGTGGAATAAAGCTTCGGCGCTTTTGCCCACCAGCCTTACCGGACAACTCATCGTGAGTGAAACGGTCTTTGCGTTGCTTTTTGGTTTCTTACACGAAGGCCGCTTGCCGGCGGGTGCGGAAGCGGCCTCCATGGTTTCTTTGATTGCGGGCGTTCTGTTGGGAATTTATTCCTTTAAAAGCTCGTAACGACGAGCTCCGTACTCGCAGGGCTGCCCACACCCATAGATTGGCCGCTATGCGGTAAGCCACCAAGGTGAATGTTTTGAAGCATTGCGGTGTAGGTAGACAGCATATTTAAGTCCGTCGAAGCCTGAAGCGACGGAAACATCACGAAGTTGGCTGGGTCGAAATTGAACGTATAGGTCTGATTCGCTGTGTTGAGGGCTGTTTCGGTAATCGTATAAACACCCCCGCCGGAGGGGATGACAGGCGCATAAATCACGGGAATGGTTTGGTTGCCCTGTTCCGTTCCGAAGGGATTTGTGTAGCCGGTAACGGAGCTATTCATCGTAACCGGCGACGCGGGACGCGAAGTCACCAAGGTTCCTGCTCCTACGTCTCCACCTGCGGAGACCGAAGTGTCCATCCATTTAAAGGTGCTATCCGAAGGATCCTTCAGCAATAAATCTCCACGAACGCCGTTGGTGATCGCCCCATCTGCAAGGACAAACCGGACGGTAAATGAACGGTTCATGTTGGTATTGCTCGTGATGCCGGAAAGGCTGAAAGTCGCGTCGAGATAACCAAAAAGGTAGATAACATCGGAAACGTAGGTGTTCGACGACGCAAGGTCGCCGGTCCCACCGCAGCAGTTCAAATTCCCGGTGTTGGTAACAGGACTTGCCGTGTCGAAAGAATAAGAAGTGGAAGTCCCCGTGATTCCCGACCAGCTATCTTGCCCGAAGTAGGCCACCATCCCGTTTCCGGAGGACTGAATCAAAAGCCCCGTGCCGTAGTACTTTCCAGTCAATGCAGTGGGAGTAACGCAGACGACGCTGCTGCAGAGGGTTGGTCCGTCAGTGCGAGTGGATGCGCGACGGGATTTCAAAGCGAGAGAGGCGCTGGAGGTCGCCGTGAAATCATACGATTTGCCTCCGGTGGTTTGGGAACAGTCGGCGACGATCAAAACAGAAAAGGCTAGACACGCAAGGGCAAGTTTCTTAATCCGCATTGTTCTCTCCGGATGGTTTAGTTAGGTAATTTTATTCCCCGCAACCAAAGAGTTCCACTACTTCTTAATCGCAAAAGCTTTTGACCCACCTGGCTACAATTAGGCATCGCCTTTGCAGTTCCCTCGAGAATGTTTTCCCTTTTTCTTTTCACCTTCTCCCTCGTCCTCTGCTTTTCCGTCTTTCAACTCGCCCGGCTTTGCTTCTTTCACCATGCTCGCAACGCACTTCGTTCGGGCTCCGCTCAAGGTTTCACCGCAAACGCACTGCGGGCCGCGGGGTCGGTGGCTCTCGCTAGTGCTATGTTGGCTGCGTTGATCTCTGGCCGTCCGCTTTTCGGACTCTTAGTTCTGATCGCCGCACCGATCCTGCTGCAGGCGGTTTCTCGCCTGCAGGCCGACCGCACCCGGTCGCAGATCGAAGACTCCGGCCTCGCCTATCTGCACGCCCTGCGTGGGTTGGTCCAATCCGGACTGGGCCTTTCCGCTGCCTTCTTTCGCCTCGCCGAGGCGCAGCGCACTCCGTTTGCGACTGCAATGGCGAAATCGCTCGACGCTTTCGACGAAGGCAAAACGCTAGCTGCTTGCTTGGAGCATTTGCAC